>JBFFOM010000021.1:0-42060 GCA_041574455.1 Woeseiaceae bacterium
GTCGGCGACCATCTTTTCGATCTCGTCGTCCGAGAGACCACTCGATGCCTTGATAACGATGTTCTGGCTCTTGCCCGTCGCCTTGTCCTTGGCCGACACATTAAGGATACCGTTTGCGTCTATGTCGAAGGTGACTTCGATCTGCGGCAGACCGCGCGGCGCCGGCGGGATGTCGGCCAGGTCGAAGCGGCCCAGCGACTTGTTATCCATGGCGCGCTCGCGCTCACCCTGCAGGACGTGGATCGTCACGGCCGTCTGGTTGTCGTCGGCCGTCGAGAACACCTGCTCGGCGTTGGCCGGGATCGTGGTGTTCTTGTCGATCAGCTTGGTCATGACACCGCCGAGCGTCTCGATACCGAGCGACAGGGGTGTCACGTCGAGCAGCAGGACGTCCTTGACGTCGCCGGCCAGGACACCACCCTGGATCGCCGCGCCCATGGAAACCGCTTCGTCCGGGTTGACGTCCTTGCGCGGCTCCTTGCCGAAGAAGTTCTGCACTTCTTCCTGAACCTTCGGCATACGTGTCTGGCCACCGACGAGGATCACGTCGTCAATTTCATTGACTTTGAGGCCCGCATCGTTAAGCGCGATCTTGCAGGGCGCGATCGTCCGGGAGATCAGCTCCTCGACGAGCGACTCGAGCTTGGCGCGTGTCAGCTTGATATTGAGGTGCTTGGGTCCTGTGGCGTCAGCCGTGATATACGGCAAGTTGACTTCAGTCTGCTGCTGCGAGCTGAGCTCGATCTTGGCTTTTTCTGCAGCTTCCTTGAGGCGCTGCATGGCCAGCGGGTCCGACGTGATGTTTACGCCGCTCTCGCGCTCGAACTCGGACGTCAGGTACTCGATGACCCGCATGTCGAAGTCCTCACCGCCCAGGAAGGTGTCGCCGTTCGTCGCCAGTACTTCGAACTGGTGCTCGCCATCGACTTCGGCGATCTCGATGATCGAGACGTCGAAGGTACCGCCACCGAGATCGAACACCGCGATCTTGGCGTCGCCACGCTTTTTATCCATGCCATAGGCCAGCGCTGCCGCGGTTGGCTCGTTGATGATGCGCTTGACCTCGAGACCCGCAATCCTGCCGGCGTCTTTCGTCGCCTGGCGCTGCGAGTCGTTGAAGTAAGCAGGAACCGTCACGACGGCTTCCTTGACCTCGTGACCGAGATAATCCTCGGCCGTCTTCTTCATCTTCATGAGAACACGCGCCGAAATCTCGGGCGGGGCCATCTTCTTGCCGTTGGCCTCGACCCAGGCATCGCCGTTGTCGGCCTTGCAGATCGTGTACGGCACCATCTTGATGTCGCGCTGGACGACGTCGTCGTCGAAACGACGGCCGATAAGGCGCTTGATCGCGAACAACGTGTTGTTCGGGTTCGTGACCGCCTGGCGCTTCGCCGACTGGCCGACGAGGACCTGGTCATCCTTCGCAAAGGCAACGATCGACGGCGTCGTGCGATCGCCCTCCGAGTTTTCGATGACCTTGGGCACGCCACCTTCCATGACGGCAACGCAGGAGTTGGTGGTACCCAGGTCGATTCCGATTACTTTACCCATGTTCTAACGCTCCGAAATCTTTGAATTTCTCTAAAACTGGCTGTTACGTGGGGCCGGATTCCGGCCTTTCAAGCGTCAGCCGCGACAATGACCATCGCGGGCCTGAGCAGCCGGCCGTTCAGCGTGTAGCCTTTCTGGACGACTGTCATGACCGATCCCGGCTCGACGTCGTCCGACGGCTGCACACTGATTGCCTCGTGAAACTCAGGATCAAACGGCTCGCCGACTGGATCGACCTCCTCGATACCGAACTGCGCCAGCACCGTGGTCAGCAGTTTCAGCGTCGCGTTCTTGCCCTCGATCAGGCTTTCGACCGTGGCATTCTCGGCTGCGGCCAGGCCAATCTCGAGCGTGTCACGCACGGCCAGCAGTTCCTTGCCGAAACGCTCCAGCGCGTACTTGCGGGCGTTCTCCACGTCGCGCGTGGCGCGCTTGCGGACATTCTCGAGTTCCGCCACCGCTCTCAGGTAGCGGTCCCAGTGTTCTGCGGCTTTCACCTCGGCGGCCGCGAGCTCGTCCTCGGGCTCTGCCGGCACCTCGGCAGCATCCCTGGCCGCGCCCTCTTCAGCTGCCGCTTCCTCGGTCGGCTGCGCGTCCTCGGCTGTCTCCTCGACCGTCTCTTCGGGGCGCTCCGCGTTCATTTCAGACTCCAGATCAGTGAATGGCCGGCCATTTTGGGGGCCGGCGAACCTAACGATGTGCGCAGTGTGGGGACCGCGGCATGAAAATCAAGTGCTTAAGGCGATTTTTGTCGCTCAGGAGGTCTGGCTGTGGCTCAACGCGGATTCGAGCAGGCGCGCCGTCACGTCGACGATCGGGACGACCCGGTCATAGGCCATGCGCGTCGGCCCGATCACACCAAGGACACCGATCGTGTCCTTGTCGACATGGTACGGTGCTGTCACGACGCTGCAATTGTCGAGAATACGGTAGCCGGATTCCTCACCGATGAAGATCCGCACGCCGTTGGCGTTGATGCTGCGGTCCAGCAGGTCGAGAATCAGGCGTTTGTGCGAGAACGCATCGAACAGCTGGCGCAATTTCTCGACGTCCGAAAGCTCGGCGAAATCCATAAGATTGGTTTCGCCGGCCAGGATGTATTCCTCATCCGCATGCCCGGCTTCATCCATAGCATCCTGCGCCATCGTGATGATGTCCCGCATCGCCTGGTTCATCGAGTCCCGCGTCCTGTCGAGGTCCTCGACGAGACCCTCGCGCACCGCGTGCAGGTCGGTGCCTGCGTAGTGCTGGTTGATGAAGTTTTGCGCCTGCAGCAATTCATCGGCCGTGTAGTCGCGGTCCGTGTGCAGGATCCGGTTTTGTACTTCCGTGTCGTTGACGACGAGGATGACGAGCACACGTTTTTCCGAGAGCGGCAGGAATTCGATCTGCCGCAGCGACACCCTGGGCGCGCGTGGCACCGACACGACGCCGGCCATGCTCGTGAATTCCGACAGCATGCTGGAAACCGTGCCGATCAGCGATGCCGGGCTGTCGAATTGACCGCGCAGCTTCATGCGAATCTTCTCGATATCGGTGTTGCCGGGCTGCCGATACCGCACCAGTGTGTCGACGAACATGCGGTAACCCTGGGGTGTTGGAATCCGACCCGCCGAGGTATGTGGTGCTGCCACGAGCCCCATGTGCTCGAGATCGGACATGACGTTGCGGATCGTTGCCGGGCTGAGGTCGAGGCCCGAGTCTCTCGACAACGTCCTGGAGCCGACCGGCTGGCCGTCTCGAATATACCGCTGGATCAGGACCTTCAGCAGGTGCTGGCCACGATCATTGGGAATAGATTTGCGTGCTTCTGCCGACATTCGTCAAAAAAGCTAACAACGCCTTGGCGGTCGGTCAAGGGTCTGTAACAATCGGCGCATGACTGCCGAATTCAGGCGCGTTGCCTTGCTTGGCCGTCACACGGATTCCCGCGTGACGGCTCCCATGCAGGCGCTGGCCGATCATTTGACGAAAACCGGCTACGACGTGCTCGTGGCCGGCACGCTCGGACTCGATTTCGAGGCCCAGCGACTGCCGGAAACCGAGCTTTGCGCCGCTGCCGACCTTGCGATCGCCCTCGGCGGCGACGGCACAATCCTGTATGCCAGCCGGCTGGCCCGTGACACCGGCACCCCGATCCTGGGCGTAAATCGCGGTCGTCTGGGTTTTCTTGCGGATATCACGCCCGACGAAATGATCGCGAGCGTAGACCAGGTGCTGGCCGGCAACTACCAGAGGGACTCGCGCCTGTTACTGGAGGCTCGACTCACTTCGGCGGATGGCGACCAACTGGTCGAACTCGGGCTCAATGACGTCGTTGTCCAGCGGGTCGCCAAGGGCGGCATGGTCGACTTTTCGACGCATGTCGCAGGCGTCTACGTAAACACGCATTCCGGCGACGGCCTGATCGTTGCGACGCCGACCGGTTCTACGGCCTACGCACTGAGTTGCGGCGGACCGATCCTCGAGCCGCACATCGAGGCAGTTGCCCTCGTGCCCATCTGCCCGCATACACTGACCGACCGTCCTATCGTCGTCCCCGCCAGCCAGGCGATTGACATTCACTTGCTGCATCGCGAAGGGGCGCGCGCCGAGGTCACCGTCGACGGTACTCACCTCGGCACCTTGCGTCCCGGGGACGACCTGAGCATCGCGGCGTCGGACAAACGCATCACGATGCTGCACCCGCCGGGTCATGACTTCTACGGCATTCTCCGGTCCAAGCTCTACTGGGGTCGGGACAGCCGCAAGCGCGGTAGCGGCGCGCCGGAGGACTGACATGTTGATGAACCTGCAGGTCCGCGATTTCGCCATCGTCGATCGTATCGATATCGAATTCGATGCGGGCATGACCGTACTGACCGGCGAAACCGGCGCAGGCAAGTCCATCCTCGTCGATGCGCTCGGTCTCGTGCTCGGCGAACGCGGCAGCGCACAGCTCGTCCGTGACGGCGCCAAGCGGGCGGAATTCGCAGCCGGTTTTGACGTGACCGCCCTGCCGGCGGTAAGGGCGTGGCTCGAGGAACAGGCGCTCGACCTGGACGGGGACTGCCTGTTGCGGCGCGTCATTGGCGCGGATGGCCGTTCGCGCGCGTTCATTAACGGCAACGCCGTGCCGCTGTCGCAGCTCAAGGCGCTCGGCGAGATGCTGCTCGACATCCATGGGCAGCACTTCCACCAGTCGCTCGGTCGGCGCGACATCCAGCGCGACCTGCTCGATTACTATGGCGGATTACTCGACGACCGGGCTGTTGTAGCGACGCATTACATCGAGTGGCAGACGCTGGCCGAGCGCCTGGAGAAACTGCTGGATGCGGAGTCCGAACGGGCCTCGCGGCTCGACCTGCTGACTTTCCAGTTGCAGGAACTGGACGCACTGGCGATCGAGCCCGGCGAATACGATGAGCTCACCGGTGAGCGCCAGAAGCTCCACCACAGCGGACGGCTGGCGGAAGGCGTCGGCATTGCGCTGAGTCGCCTGTACGACGATGACGGCAGCGCCAATAGTCTCGTCGCCGAGGCACAGCGCTCGATCGACCCCCTGCTTGAATACGACGCGGCGCTCGAACCGGTCGTCGAACTGCTCAACTCGGCCAGCATCCAGGTTGCCGAGGCAGCCGACGCCCTGCGTCGCTATACCGATACGATCGATATGGACCCGGCGCGGCGGGACGCGGTCGAAGAACGCCTCGACGCCATCCAGACGCTCGCCAGGAAGCACCGGGTCGAGCCTGACGACCTGCCCGCACTGGCCGACAGGCTGCGCAACGAGCATGACGAACTGAGTCATGCCGAGGAACGCGGCCGCGAGCTCGAGCAGCAGGCCGACGCGGCCCGGAACGAATACGAAGTTCTGTCGCGGGCACTGTCAAAAGCGCGGCATGCCGCCGCGAAGAAATTCTCCACAGCCGTCGGCGACGCCATGCACGGCCTGGGTATGCCAAGCGGGGTGTTCGAGGTTGCACTGGCGAGTCTCGAGATGAACGTGGCGAGGCCCTGGGGTCTCGATCAAGTCGAGTTCCTGATCAGCGCCAACCCGGGGCAGGCGCCGCAGTCGCTGGCGAAAATCGCATCAGGTGGCGAGTTATCCCGCATGAGTCTCGCCATCCAGGTCATCGCCAGCGACGGCAGCGCAATTCCGACGATGGTGTTCGACGAGGTCGACAGCGGCGTGGGCGGCGGCGTGGCGGAAATGGTGGGCCGCTGCCTGCAGGATCTCGGGACTAATCGCCAGGTGCTGTGTGTCACACACCTGCCGCAGGTCGCGAGCCTGGCCGACCAGCATTTTCGAATCAGCAAGGTTACCGACGGCAAGTCGACGCGCACACAGGTCCACGCGCTTGCCAGGGAAGAACGCATCGAAGAGCTGGCACGGATGCTTGGCGGCGTCGAGATCACGCGCAAGACGCTCGAGCATGCCGCCGAAATGCTGGCCGGCGCTGCCAGGAAGCGGGCCTAGTCTTCCTTACTGTTCTTGACGTAAAGCACCAGGCTATGGTCGATCAGCTCATAGCCGTACTGTTCGGCAATCTCGTGCTGTAAGCGCTCGATTTCCTCGCTGACGAACTCCGTTACCTCGCCCGTATCCACGCAGACCATGTGATCGTGGTGATCCCCGTCATCGAGTTCGAAGACGGAATGGCCGCCTTCGAAATTGTGCCGCGTGACGAGACCCGCGGTCTCGAACTGGGTCAGCACCCGGTACACGGTGGCGAGGCCGATGTCCTCCCCGGAATTCAGCAACTGCTTGTAGATGTCTTCCGCACTCATATGCCGATCCCCTGCAGCACCGAGAATCTCGAGGATCTTCAGTCTCGGCAGGGTGATTTTCAGGCCCGCATTGCGCAGTTCTTTTCGTTGCTGCATGAACAAACTCATTCAAGGTATGATGCGCGCCTATTATGACGCAGGTAGCGACCGGACTCTATGACAAACCGTAAATGGACCCTTTTCCTGGTGATGGCGATCGCGCTGGCGCTCGGCGGCGGCTGCGTGTATCGGGCCAATATCGCCCAGGGAAACCTGATCAAGGAAGAGAACCTGACCCAGCTCGAGGTCGGCATGACGCGTAACCAGGTGCGGTTCCTGCTCGGCACGCCGATGATTGACGATCCGTTCCACCGCGATCGCTGGGACTACGTTTACTACCTGAAGCTCGGACGTCGTGACGCCATCGCGCAACGCTGGGTTTCCGTGTTCTTCGACGAAGAAGGCATCGTCAGCGAGATTCGCAAGGACCAGGAACTAAACCCCGGCCTTTAGGCGCCGAGCATCACGCGGATCCATTGCCAGCGGCCGGTAGAGCTCCACCCGGTCGCCATCCTTGAGCAGCTGGTCGCGAGCGACCGGTTTTCCCCAGATGCCCGCCTGGAGCGCCTCGACGTCGACGTCGGGGAACGCGCGGCCGATGCCGCTGCGGCGAATCGCGTCCGCCACCGTGGCGTCGGCCGGAACCTGGACGACTTCGAGCAGCTGGCGGTCGGGGACCGCGAAGACGACCTCAACCTGCATAGATTCTCGCCGCCTGCTGCGTGAACGAATCGACGAGCGCATTGCAGGTATGTTCGAAGAAGCGACCAAGAATCACGTCGGTTGCGCGGCTCTCGAACTCGAATTCGAGTTCCAGGCTGACCTTGCTGCCCGTATCACCGAGCTGCTCGAACTGCCAGCCACCCGACATGTGACGGAATGGTCCGCCGACCAGTTCGATGCCCAGGAATTCGTTCTCGGTGAACCGATTGCGGGTCCGAAAGCGCTTGCTGATCCGACCGCGATGCAGCTCGAGCGAGGCCTCGATGAAGTCCTCACCGCGGATATGGACCTCGGCATCGTTACACCAGGGCAGGAATGTCGGGTAGGCCTCGACGTCCTTGATGAGCGCAAACATCTGCGCCGCCGAATGCGGCACCAGCGCGCTGCGATGGACTTTGCGCATGCCGGCCTAGGTAACAACGCCCTTGATGGCGAAGAACAGCACCAGGAATATACCAACCGGGGCGATGAAACGAACGCCAAAGCGCCAGGCCTTGTAGGCAGTTCCGGCACCGCCGAGTTCCTCAGCCGTCGAATTACGGCACATCACCCAGCCCGCAAAAATCGCGATGAGCATACCGCCAAGCGGCAGCATGATGTCGTTGGTCAGGAACCCGAGGTTCTCGAAGATCGTGCCCCGGAAGAACGTGACGTCGCTCCAGAGATTGAACGAGAACACGCTCGCGAAGCCGACCAACCAGATCAAACCACCGACAGCAATGGCTGCCTGGGCCCGCGTCTTGTTGTAGGTCTCGACCACCCACGCGACAGCCGGCTCCATGAGGCCGATGGCCGAGGTCCAGGCGGCAAAGGACAGCAGGACAAAGAACACGGTCGAGAAGAACGCACCCGCGGGCATCTGTCCGAGCGCAAGCGGCAAAGTCTGGAATACGAGCCCCGGCCCCGCATCGGGCTGCAGGCCGTTGGCGAACACCAGCGGGAAGATCACCAGACCGGCGAGGATCGCGATGGACGTATCGGCCGCAACCACCGTAGCGGAGGCGCCCATGATCGAGGTCTCCTCGGGCAGGTAGGCACCGTAGGCCATGATGGCGCCCATGCCGATGCTCAACGTAAAAAAGGCCTGGCCCATCGCGACGAGCACGACTTCCCAGGTCAGCTTGCTGAAGTCCGGCGTGAACAGGAACTCGATGCCGTGGGCGAACGATCCCGACGTAATCGAATAGCCGAGAAGAACGAGCATCATGAGTAACAGGGCCGGCACCATGAAACGCACCGCCTGTTCCAGGCCGCGCTCCACGCCACGCGCCACGACAAAGACCGTCAGCGCCATGAACAGGGTGTGTACGAAAGCGACCGTGCCCGTACTTGCCTTGAATGCGTCGAGCTCTGCGACGACCTGTGTGGCCGAGATATCGACGAACGTCCCGGTCACGCTCTTGACGATGTAAGCGAGGGTCCAGCCCGCGATGACACTGTAGTAAGAAAGTATCAGGATGCCCGCAATCACGCCCATCAGCCCGATGATCCGCCAGTTGCGCGAGCTGCCCTCCTCCTGGCCCAGGAGTTCCATGGTCGCTACCGGGTTGCGGCGCCCGCGACGGCCGATGAGGATTTCGGACATCATGACCGGCATGCCGATCGCGACGACGCACAACAAATAAACCAGCACGAACGCGCCACCCCCGCTCTCGCCGACAACATACGGGAAGCGCCAGATATTGCCGAGGCCAACCGCGGAACCCGTGACAGCGAGGACGAATGCCATCCGCGACGACCAGTTGCCGTGGAGGGACTTGCGTTTGCCGTCGCCGGCCTGGTTGCTGAGCATGCTCGATCTCTACAGCGCAAAGTTCCGGCGATTCTTATACAAAAGCCCGTGCCATACAACGCCAACCCCGTATAATCGCGCCGCATTATGGGCAAGAAAAAGGCACAGAAACCAGCTGGCAATACGATCGCCGTCAATCGGCGAGCACGCCACGACTACTTCATCGAGGACCGCTTCGAGGCGGGCCTCGCCCTCGAGGGCTGGGAGGTGAAGAGCCTGCGTGCGGGCAATGCCCAGTTGACCGAAGCCTACGTCCACCTGAGACAGGGTGAGGCATGGCTCGTGGGTGCCCATTTCGCGCCCCTCAAGACAGTGTCGACGCATATCAGCGCGAATCCGACCCGGGACCGCAAGCTGTTGATGCACCGGCACGAGCTCGATCGCCTGACCGGTGCCGTCGAACGCAAGGGGTATGCGCTCGTGCCCCTCGACCTGCACTGGCACAAGGGCCGCGCGAAGCTCGCGATGGGCCTCGGCAAGGGCAAGAAGCAGCACGACAAGCGCGCAGATCGCAAGGACCGCGACTGGCAGCGCCAGAAGGAACGCATTCTTAAGCATTAAAAAACAGTTAGTTATTGCTTATTTTTGAAGTTAATTATCACTAACCCGGTAGCCAAAACGTGGCCTCTGCCCATTGTTTTCGCGGAGATTGGCCCTACACTACGTAGCACACGGGGGTGACATGGCTTCGACGTGGGTCGCGAAACTCCGAGTGCATGCCGAGGGACAGAGTACCTCGTAAATCCAACTGTAAAACTCATAGTTGCCAACGACGACAACTACGCACTAGCTGCTTAAAACCCAGCCTAGCGCCTTCCGCCCGGACCGTGCCTGTGCGTCCGGATCCCGGGAGTCACCGACACAGGACCGCGGTGAGGGCATGTTCAGGGCCTGACCCGTTAAATCCTTACTGAACTGGCTGTGAGTCTTCCCTGTCCGTCGGGTAGCTCGCAGTAAGATTAAAGACGGAATAAGCATGTAGACCTCGTAGCGGAGGACTTGCGGACGCGAGTTCGATTCTCGCCACCTCCACCAACAAGATAATCCGGTCGCCCACGGGGTGGCCGGATTTTTTTGTTCCTGGGAGAGAAGCGAACGAGCGTAGCGACATATCGGCAGGACAGCCGATTTGGACGCCCGAAAGGCGCCCGCAGGGCGCGGGCCAGGGTTGGCCCGCGTCAGTTCGATTCCGCCGTCGCAGGCGACCCCGTCATCTCATACTCGCAATCTAATTCGAGGCAGCGGACTCCGCCTCTTTCAGTACCTCGATGACCGTTCCTTCCAGCCGGGTCATGCCCCCTTCGCGGCCTGCTTCGAGGGCCGTTTCGACATCACCCGTTGCCTGAAATTCACGCAATGCCAGCAGGGCCCCGACACGATTAGCGCTGCCGCAGTGCAGCAGGACCGGCCCGTCGTACTGTTCCAGCAGTGCGTCAAGCTCGGCAGCCTTGTCGATGGTGATGTCTTCCTTGCCGATCGGGAATGCGACGTACTCCATGCCCAGGCCCTCGACAACGGGGACCTCATCGAGGCCCCTGTCTTCGCCTGCCGTGCGCATGTCGATGACCGCGACGTAGCCACTGTCGGCAAACACCTTGAAGGCCGCCTCGTCCGGTTGGCCGGCCGCAGTAATGCCATCCACGGGCGCAACCACGCCCTGCTCGACCACCTTGTCGAGATCGACTTTGAGCGGCGACTCGGCGGGTTCGCCGGCAGTGGCAACGGACAAGATCAGTACTAGCAGTACAACGGCATGGCGCATAACGGGTTCCTCCGGGAGTATTCCTCAGTCGGCCAAGGTGATGCTCGTCCCGAGCTCGATACCGCGCTCGGTCAGATGCAGATTCGTGGACATGCGATCATAAACCGAACCGGACGACACCATGATGTCCCGGATGACCGCTTTCATCTCCTGGGGCATCGGCTCGCCTTCTTCCGAGTCGTCAGCCTGCATGACGGCCTCACCCACAAACTCGTAGTAACGCTTCGCGTCCATGCTGAACGTCATCAGGGGCATCGGCTCATCGACATCGCCCTCGAGCATGGCCTCGGCCTGCTTTGCTCCACCCTCACCGAGGGCCACGGCCAGCCCGTCACCCGACAGCGCCGCGAACAGCTGCCCCGGCAGTTCGGCCAGCTCGGGCAGGTCAATCAGCCTCGCATCGCCGTCAGGGAGCAGGTTGAGCGCCGCCACCTGCGGGCTCATGAGCGCTGCCACGTTCACGAGATCCTGTGCATTTTTCATGGCGATGAGAAGGCTGCCGTCGATCGACTCGGGCGGCTTCTGTGTCGCCAGGTCGAAGCCGGCGATGTCCGTCACGTTCGCCAGAAAGCCACGGAAGCTGTAGACGATCGGCGGTACGGGCTGCATCAGTACCTCACGACCCTTGGCCGTGCCTGCCTGCAATTCGGCCAGCGCTTCACATTCGTACGGATCGGCCTCCATGGCATCGAGGCGCGACTCGTAGAAGTTGCGCAACGCCAAGAGGTCCATGCTGAAACCGAAGGTGAACAGGCCACCGAGGTCGGCGCCAAGGCCCGGCACCACAGCGGGCAGGGTCGCCAGCCCTTTGGCGAGATCTTCGCGCAGCTCCACGACCATCAGGGCGTCGAGGCGCTCGTCGCTGACTTCGGTGTAGCCGAGTACGATACGCGGCGCGATTGCCGCGATTGCGGAGAATTCTTCACGACAGGTCGCGTCGAGTTTGGAGCTGTCGTACTCCGCGATCTCGAACAGCTCTTTATTGAGGCCACTCGGATCCCCAAAGAACGACTGCGCAACGCGTTCGACATCCACAAAGCTCGTGATGTGATCGGTGAAGTCGTATTCCCTGGCGATTCCTTTCAGCGTTTTGGAGCGGTACAGGCTGTTCCTCGGCTTCCTGATGCCCAGCGTCCGTGCCAGTCGCTCGTCGTCGTACGCCGCCGGCACGAGGGTAATGATCGCGTCGTCCTTCGGGGTCGCGATGATCAGCTTCGCCTTGCCATCGAAGTCCTGGTAGCGATACGGCACACCGTCCAGTTCGCCGACCTGCAGTTTCGTCCCGGCCCTGTCTTCGAAGCGGGTGATGGCCGCCTGGAATTTCTCGCCATCGGACAGCGCGAAACGCATGACCGGCAGCAAACCATCGCCGTACAGGGCGAACAGCGCATCGCGGCCCATACCGGCGTCCTTCAGGCCCTGGGTGCTCAGCAGGCTCAAAACCTCCTGCATGAGACCCTCGAACTGCTCCGCCTTCCCGGCGCCGTCCTCTTCGTCGGCCATCTTCTTCCGGGCATCCGCAATCATGAATTCGATCATCTTGCGGTACGCGGCGAGCGTCTCGTCCATCGCCGGCTCCATCTTGTCGAGGAGGTCTTCCGGCAGCGGCTTGGTAAAGGCGAGGACATACGGCGTATCGGCCGGTATGTACTGGAGAATGTCTTTGGACTTGCGTGCAGCATCTGCCGCACCAGCGGCGAGCAGGACAAGTAAGGCGCCGGCTACTGCAGCGATTCGGGCAAGCGTTTTCATGGTCATCGATCCTTGCGTTGCAATACAACGGACCCCGCAGGCCAGGGGCTGCGGGCCGAAATCCATCTCGAAGGCGAGTAAGGCAGTAATGCCTGACGGTCTGGTGGGTCGCAATGATTGCGTGCCGTCTTGTAATCAACAATATCAATGTAAACTGAGACAATGCAAGTCACAGACGTACGCAAAACGGAATTCGAGGCTATTCTCGCCCTGAACCAGGCGTCGGTTCCGCACGTAAGCAGCTTGGTACTCAGTGATATAGCGTGGTTTGCAGACCACGCGAGTTATTTCCGTGTGGCTCGCATTAACGACGAGATTGCCGGCTTTTTGATCGGCCTCGGCCCCGGACTGGACTATGCGAGCCCCAATTATCGTTACTTCTGTCGCCGCCACGACACGTTCGGCTATGTCGACCGCGTCGTCGTCGCGGCAGGGGCACGCCGCAGGGGCGTCGCCTCGCAGCTATATGATGACTATGCGGCCACGCTGCGGAGCTACGTGCCTTTCATGACCTGTGAAGTCAATATCAGACCGCCGAATCAATCGTCAATGGCCTATCATGGAAGGCACGGTTTCAAGTGCGTCGCGACGCAGGAAACGGAAGGTGGGAAAAAAGAAGTGGCACTAATGGAAAAACGACTTTGAGCGAACGGGAATTTGATGTGGTCGTATTCGGTGCGACCGGCTTTACCGGGTCACTGGTTGCCGAGTACCTGGCCGCACGTTACGGCTGCCGCGGCGAGGTGCGCTGGGCAATTGCAGGTCGCAGTGCGACCAGGCTAAACGCGCTCAAAAGCAGCCTTGGAGAGGATGCCTCGGCCATCATGACAATCGTCGCTGACAGCCAGGACGACGCAGCGCTGGCTACCCTCGCCGGGCGCACCCGCGTCGTGCTGACCACGGTCGGACCCTACGCACTCTACGGCTCGAAGCTGGTCGCCGCCTGTGTCAATGCGGGCACGCACTATTGCGACCTGGCTGGAGAAGTCCAGTGGATTCGCCAGATGATCGACAAACACCACGAGCGCGCCGCCGCTTCGGGCGCGCGCATCGTGCACTGCTGCGGCTTCGACTCTATCCCGATGGACATGGGCGTGTACTTCCTGCAGCAGGAGGCCATGCGACGGCGGGGTTCCTGCTGCAGCGAGATTGCCCTGTTCGTCAAGGCAATGAGCGGGTCGGCCAGCGGCGGGACGCTCGCCAGCATGATGAACCTTGTGAAAGAGGCCCGCGAGAACCGCGACGTTTTGAGGCTGCTGAGCGATCCGTACGCGCTGAACCCCGAGGGCGAGCGCCATGGGCCTGACGGCCGCGACCAGCAGAAGGTACTGCGCGATGACGTGGCGGGCGGCTGGACGGCGCCGTTCATCATGGCCGGAGTCAACACGCGCGTAGTGCGTCGTAGCCACGCCCTTGCCGGCTATCCCTGGGGAACGGACTTTCGCTATCGCGAGGCTGTCATGACGGGTACAGGGGCCGGGGGCTGGCTCAAGGGCAATATGATGGCTGTCGCGCTCGGCGCCCTCGCAACCGGTATCTACTTCAGGCCCACGCGCCACCTGTTGCGGCGCTTCGTCCTGCCGAAGCCTGGCGAAGGACCCGATGAGAAAGCGCGCGAAGCAGGTTTTTTCAACCTGATGCAGGTTGGCAAGCTTCCCGACGGCGAGATCATACGCACCCGGATCACGGGCGACCGCGACCCCGGCTACGGCTCGACCAGCAAGATGCTGGCAGAGGCGGCCGTCTGCCTGGCCAAAGACAAGCTGGCGTCGCCAGGCGGTGTCCTGACGCCTGCATTTGCGATGGGTGATCACCTGCTCGAACGCCTGCGGGCGAATGCCGGGCTGACGTTCGATGTGCGCGAGTAGGCCCTAGTGCGCCCCGATTCCCGGGTAATGCAGATGGTCCTCGAATTTCTCTCCTGCCTCGATGCGAACCGCGAGCCTGTTCCGCGGTGAGGCAACCGGGCAGGTCGAGAAATCATTGAATGCACACGGCGGGCTATAGGACTTATTGAAGTCGAGCACCAGCTTGCCGTCGTTACCGGGAATATCGGTGTAAACGAACCGGCCGGCGCCGTAGGTATCGTCGCGGTTGGTCTCATCGCCAAATACGAAGAACAGGCTCTCACCAGAGATGGTCGGCTCGAGTTCGAACTGCTGTCCGTCAATCTCGAAGGTCACGATGCCCGGTGCCTGCGGGAATTGCTGGAAGCCTTCGATAACCGTGTCGACGGCAACTTCGCGCGGCTCGTCATAGCGATGCAGGAGACCCTGAACACGCAGCGAGGGATCGATATCGTAGTACGGCAGCGGGCCGAACGACTCGACCCACGGATGCTCGTAGTCGCGCACCCGAACCGCCAGCTTGCCGCCGCGTTCGATAACGCTCCAGGCGATCGAACCATGCAACAACATGACGACCTCGCCAGAGGTGTCGGGGGGCAACACGATCTCAGTCACGGCCTCCTCGGCGCTGAGAACCTCGACCCCCTCCTCGACACGCATGCGAACCCCGGATCCGGTGACTGCAAGGCTGCCGACATAGGCTGCCGCCGTCGCGGGCAGGCGAATATCGCTGTCCGCCGCCGAACCCACCGAGTAGGTACCGTCCTCGATCCAGAACAGCCCGACCTGCGTCAGGTAACCGTTCGGCGCCAGCAGTCTGGCCAGCCTCCCCGCGCGCCATTCCAGCACCTCCGCCTCGTGGGCTGCCGGGTCGATGTCCGCGTCCGCCGAACCACAGGCCTGGATGGTCAGCGCGGCTGCGAGCCCAGTCGCAATGTGCATTAGTTTGTTCATGCGAATGCCGTATCAATTCCCGTTGTGGGTCACTATAATCCGCCGCCAGTTCACCCGGCGGCGCCCAAATGTCCGATATTTCCAGACTCCGCAACATTGCGATCATTGCGCATGTCGATCACGGAAAAACCACCCTGGTCGACCAGATGCTGCAACAGTCCGGCACGCTCGGCCCACGCGCGGCGGTACCCGATCGTGTCATGGATTCCAGCGACCTGGAACGCGAGCGCGGCATCACTATCCTGTCGAAGAACACGGCAGTCAACTGGAATGACTACCGGATCAACATCGTCGACACGCCCGGTCACGCAGATTTTGGTGGCGAGGTCGAGCGTGTGCTCTCGATGGTGGACAGCGTCCTGCTGCTCGTCGACGCGGTCGAAGGCCCGATGCCGCAGACGCGCTTCGTGACCCAGAAAGCGTTTGCCCAGGGCCTGGTCCCCATTGTGGTCGTCAACAAGATCGACCGCGACGGCGCCCGGCCTGACTGGGTCATCAACCAGACATTCGACCTGTTCGATCGCCTCGGGGCAACCGAGGAACAACTCGACTTTCCGATCATCCATGCATCGGCACTCGAAGGTTACGCGAGCGCCGACCCGGACATACGCAGCGGGGACATGACGCCGTTGTTCCAGACGATCGTCGATCACGTGCCGCCGCCCGACGTCGACGCCGACGGCCCCCTGCAACTGCAGGTATCGAGCCTCGATTACGACACCTACGTCGGGGTACTGGGAATCGGCCGCATCCGCCGCGGCACGCTCGACGCCAATGCGCCGGTGAGCGTCGTCAAACCCGACGGCAGCGCGCGGCGCGCCCGCGTGCTGGAACTCTATGGTTTTCACGGGCTGCAGCGGCACAAGGTCGCCTCGGCCACGGCCGGTGACATCGTCGTTTTCAGTGGCATCGAGCAACTCGGCATTTCGGACACGCTGTGCACGCCGGACCAGGAGGAACCCCTGCCCGCCCTGACCGTCGATGAGCCCACCGTGAGCATGACGTTCCAGGTCAACAAGTCGCCGTTTGCCGGCCAGGACGGCAAGTACCTGACGAGCCGCCAGATCCGCGAACGGCTCGACCAGGAACTCAAGCACAATGTCGCGCTGCGCGTCGACAACACCAATGATCCGGACAAGTTCCGGGTATCCGGGCGCGGCGAACTGCACCTCTCGGTGCTCGTCGAGACCATGCGCCGGGAAGGATTTGAGCTCGCAGTATCGCGACCCGAAGTCATCATGCACGACGTCGACGGCGTCGAACACGAGCCCTGGGAGCAGCTGACAGTAGACTTCGACGAGGACTACCAGGGCGCCGTTATGACGCGTCTCGCCGGCCGCAAGGGAGAACTCGTCGACATGCTGCCGGACGGCAAAGGCCGTATCCGGCTCGACTACCGCATTCCGACCCGCGGCCTGATCGGTTTCAGGACCGAATACCTGACGGCAACCTCGGGAACCGGTCTCATCTATCACGTGCTGGACGACTACGCGCCGCGCGTCGCCGGCACCATCGCGCAGCGCAACAATGGTGCACTCGTCTCCAACGTGCCCGGCAAGGCGCTGGCCTACGCGCTCTTCAACCTGCAGGACCGCGGTCGTCTCTTCATCGAGCACGGCACCCCTGTCTACGAGGGCATGATCGTCGGCATTCACCAACGAGCCAACGACCTGATCGTCAACCCGACCAAAGCGAAGCAGCTGACCAACATCCGCGCCGCCGGCAGCGACGAGAACCTCGTGTTGACGCCCCCGATCCGGTACTCGCTCGAACAGGCGCTCGAGTTCCTCGACGACGATGAGCTGCTCGAAGTCACACCCGGCGCCCTCCGCCTGCGCAAGAAACTGCTCAAGGAATCGGATCGCAAGCGCGAGTCCAGGAAGGCGTCGTGAGCGAAGCAGCCAGGCTGGCGTTTGCTGACCTGCAACCCGAGCATATACTCGCTGCGCTGGGGGAACTCGGTTTTCACTGCGACGGCCGCTTCCTGGCGCTCAACAGCTACGAGAACCGCGTCTACCAGGTCGGGATCGAGGACGGCCCGCCGATCGTCACGAAGTTCTATCGACCCAACCGCTGGTCGGACGACGCGATTCTGGAAGAACACGCGTTCGCCGCCGACCTCGCGGCACAGGAGATCCCGGTCGTACCGCCCCTCGTGCACGATGGCGCTACCCTGCACCACGCCGGCCACCACCGCCTCGCCGTGTACCCGTGCCATGGCGGACGCGCGCCGGAACTTGACGACCTCGAGCTCCAGAAGCAGCTTGGCCGACTGGTGGCACGCATTCACATGGAGGGTGAAATCACGGCTTTCGCACACCGGCCCGGCATCGATATCGAGAGCTATGGTACGAATTCAATCGAGTTCCTGCTCGAGCACGACTTCATCCCCGACGATAACCGGGATGCCTACGAGCGTATCGCCGAACTCGTGCTCGACGGGGTCGAGGCCTGCTACGAGCGCGCCGGCAACACGCGGGACATCAGGCTGCACGGCGACTTTCACCCGGGAAATGTGCTCGTGCGCGGCGACGCGCTGCACATCGTTGATCTCGACGACTGCCGGCATGGTCCGGGGGTGCAGGACCTGTGGATGTTCCTGTCCGGCGATCGGGACGAGCAAACGCCGCAGCTCAACGCACTGCTGGAAGGCTATACGGCATTCCGGTCGTTTGACGCTCGCGAGTTACACCTCATCGAGGCACTGCGCAGCCTGCGTATCATGCATTACGCGGCCTGGCTGGCACGACGCTGGGATGACCCGGCGTTCAGTTCAGCGTTCCCGTGGTTTGACAGCCGCCGTTACTGGGACGAACACGTACTCGCCCTGCGCGAGCAGGTGGCACTGATGCAGGAACCGCCGCTCGAGTGGCGGGATTTCTGACTGCTAGCGCGATGGCAGTTGCTGCCGCCTGGGCCTGATCTCGAAACGATCGATCCAGCGCGAAAATGTCTCCCGGCTGAGCTGTTCGAGCGGCCCGATGGCCGATTCCGTACGCCTGCGGATCTCGTCGGGGTCAATGGTCCCGACCTCCTCGGCCAGCGCGTCCTGGTGGGCCGGTACCGTGAGCCAGCGCTCGATCAGCGGCCGGTTCACTTCCAGGTGGAACTGGAATCCGTACGCATGCTCGCCATACCGGAAGGCCTGTACCGGGCTCGCCGGAGATCCCGCCAACAGCTCAGCACCAGGTGGCAGCGTGATCCCGTCTTCGTGCCATTGGAAAACCTCCTGGCGCGGCATAAACGCCGACAGCACCGGATCCTCGAGCCCGGCAGCGGTCATCTCGACCTCATACCAGCCGATCTCCCGAATTTCGTTGCGTGACACCTCCCCGCCGAGTGCCGTGGCCATTAGCTGGGCACCGAGGCAGATGCCGAGCACGCCCATGTCACGCTCGACAGCCTCGCGAATGATCTCGATCTCGGTGAGCAGGTTCGGGTAGGTGTGGATCTGGTCGGAATTCATCGGCCCACCGAGAATGATCAGCGCTTCGTAGCGATTGAGCTCCGGGCGTTGCTTCGGCTCGCGCCCGAAATTCACGTAACGGATACGAAAACCCGCTTCCTTGAGGAGCGGATCCAGGGTGCCAAGAGGTTCGAAGGGGACGTGCTGGAATACCAGCACCTTGGGTCTGGCCATGGGCCTGTCTCTTACCTGTCATTTGCGCTGCGCACCCAGTATCTCTAAAGTTGACAGGGCATGGAACGGCGACATTTCCGGGAACTCTTAACCCGGCAATCGCTCCTATAAAACAATC
Source organism: Woeseiaceae bacterium (assembly GCA_041574455.1). Classification (GTDB taxonomy): domain Bacteria; phylum Pseudomonadota; class Gammaproteobacteria; order Steroidobacterales; family Woeseiaceae; genus UBA1847. Next base: position 18,952 of record JBFFOM010000021.1, read on the forward strand.
TCGTAGTGGTACGGATTCCAGCAACTTGACCAGAACATTCCGCCTCGCAACGCTTCTCGGCATCAGCACAGTCCTGCTGGCGGGCTGTTCTTCGACCGTGTCCATGGAGATGCCGACGATCCCGGAGCCCCGCGTCGACAAGATTCCAGCCGATGTTGCGGTTCGCTTGCCCGAGAACTTCTACAACTTCGTGCATACCGAGGATGTCCTGGGCAAGGACAAGTGGACGATCCAACTCGGCAATTCAAACGCGCGCTTCTTCACCCAGCTGTTCGGTTACATGTTCGACTCCGTCACAATCCTCGACGCTGAAGACGATCCGCGCGATTACACCTTCGATGCGCTGATCGAACCGTCGATCGAGGGCTTCGAGTTTTCGGTTCCGAACCAGACGCAGGCGGCGGCGTTCTCGGTCTGGATCCGCTACCGCATGAACGTGTTCGACCAGCTTGGTAACCGCGCCTCGAGTTTCACGATCAGCGCCTATGGCAAGAGCCAGAAGGAAGGCATCGGCGGATCCGATTCGCTCAAACGCGCCGCGATTCTCGCCATGCGCGACGCGGCTGCGCTAATGATCATGCAGACGGACAAGGTGTCGAAGATTCGCGAACTTGCCGACGGGTCGCTGGATCCCGCGTCGCTCGAACCCGAAACCAGTCTTGCCGAGGCAAGTCCCGCCAAGGACGAGGCACCGGCAAGCGTGCTTGGCATATTTGCCATTGGAGGTATAGACGATGCAGCCGAGTAACTACCTGTTGGCACTCACTTTCCTCTGCCTGAGTGGCTGCGTCACATCGCACGTGGAAGATGCCCGCGAAACGGGCACAGGACTCAATGACGGTGAGACCGTTGTCATCATGGCAAAGAGCTACCACCAGGGGAACGAGACGGAATCCGACTATGTAAGCTGCATTGAAAAGTCGCTGCGCGGCGGTTCCAAGGGCATCAATGTCATCCCGCACCAGCAGTTTGTCGATGAGCTGTTTCCCTGGTTTGAGCCACGCACGGTCCCGGCAGAGACCAAGGGATTGCCGAATCTCATGCAACGACCGGGCGTCAAACGGGCGGTATCCGATATGGGAGTCCGCTATATCGTCTGGCTTGATGGCGACACGGAGCGCGTTGCGGAAGGCGGCAGCCTGTCATGTGCAGCCGGGCCAGGCGGCGGCGGCTGCTTCGGTTTTGCCTGGTGGCAGAACGACGCCGACTACGTTGCGACCGTATGGGACCTGGACGACTACGAAGCGGCGGGCAGCGTAACGGCGGATGTCAGTGGGACGTCATTCCTGCCTGCTCTCGTCGTGCCGATTCCTTTGATTGCGCGCACGCAGACGAAGGCCTGCAAGGGCCTGGCGTCGCAGCTGCGCTCGTTCATCACTCAGTAGATACGTCCCGCACCAATGAACGCGTGTCGATAGTACGGCACGTCGAGGGACACGACCGACACGGACCGGCCGGATTGTGGCGCATGAACGAAGCGCCTTCCTCCCACGTACATACCCACGTGCGACATCTTCCCGTCTATGCGAAAGAACCGCAGGTCGCCTTTGCGCAAATCGGTGTTACTGACCGGCTGGGCAGCCGACCACAGTTGCCCGGTCGTTCGCGGGGTGCTCACGCCAGCCTGCAGGAACGAATACTGGACCAGTCCGCTGCAATCGAAGCCGGTCGGTGAGTTCCCGCCGTAACGATACGGCGCCCCCACCTGGTCGAGCGCAATGGCAGCCGCCTGCGCGCCGACAGACTTTCCATACTCTGTCCTGACGGCCGTCGGCTGCGACCCGCACGCCACCAGCACCATGAAAATCATGGCAAAAGCGGTATTCCTGCGAGCCGGCTGCGCTATCATCTGCCTCACTCCGATCAATGCGAGCGATCAGGATACGTGCGAACACCTGAATTCGGAATGAACTACTTCTCAGCCCGCCATACTCGTTTGCGGCGTGTCTGGGTATTTTTCGTGCTGTTCCTGGTCGCGGCCTGCGGCGTTTCTGATTCTGCCGACAGCGACTCGTCGCTTGAATACGGCCTGCACTATCAGCTGCGTCCAGATCCGGGAGGTTCGGCCATATTTGTCGAACTGCGCCTGCAGCAACCACGCTCCTTGCTCAGGGAGGTTTCTTTCCCGACATCGGAGGATATCGAGGTCCTCGCAGGCAGCGGCGCGCTGACCACGTTCGACGGACGAGTCCACTGGCAGCCGCCCGCAAACGGCGGCACGCTGCGATGGCGCGCCACGCTTCACAGCGAACGAGGCGATCGCACCTTCGACGCCTTGCTCGACACCGACTGGGGCGTATTTCGCATGGAAGACGCCATACCTCGCGCCCGGGCGAGGACTCTCAAAGGCGCATATTCGAGAACGACATTCGACTTCGACCTGCCGACCGGGTGGTCTGCCGTCACGGAGTACGCGGCCATCGAGAAACCCATTGTCGTCGATCGTCCGACACGGCGTTTTGACGAGCCCGCGGGATGGGTCGCCGTCGGCAAACTGGGTGTGCGCCGAGAGCGCATTGCTGATACCAATGTGATCGTTGCCGGACCGGATGGCCACGGTGTGCGTCGCATGGATATCCTGGCACTGCTCAACTGGACGCTGCCGGAACTGGCAACCATTCTGCCGGAATCGCTTCCGCGCCTGACCATCGTCAGTGCGGGAGCGCCAATGTGGCGCGGCGGACTCTCCGGGCCTGCCTCGTTCTACATCCATGCCGACCGCCCACTGGTTAGCGAGAACGCGACCAGCGCCCTGCTCCATGAGGTCATGCATACGGCGCTCGGTATCCGGCCCCGACCGGGTTACGACTGGATCGCGGAGGGCATCGCCGAGTACTACAGCATCGAACTGTTGCGACGTGGCAAGGCGATTACCCAGAGACGCGCCATCACCGCGATGGAAGAGCAGCAGGAATGGGGCACCAAGGCGAAGGGTTTGTGTGGCAATGCGTCGACCGGTGCAACGACGGCGCTGGCAGTAACCGTCTTCGCCACACTCGACCGGGAACTGTCTGAGGCGACTGACGAAGAGTTCGGGCTCGATGACCTGTTACCTCCACTCGCCGGGCAGGACGTGGATCTCGAGCTGCTGCAGCGAATGGCGACCCAGCTATCGGGCACAACACCGGACGTGCTTCACATCGACAAACTACCCGGTTGCCTTAATATCTCCTGATGGACGACCGTCACGACCTCGAACTGATCCTGCGATCGCGCACACCCCTCATTGTCATCGAATCTCAGGACGAGCAACGCATGCTCGAGCTGTTGCAGTCGATCGTGCTTGCGAGAGCGAGTGAGGCCTACACGCCACTGTTCCGATGGACGATTACCGATGGCCTGCAGCGCCTCGACATTTCGCTCGAGCCACAGGCCATGAACGCGGAGCCGACGGACGTTCTCAAGCATATCCGGGCTGTCTCCAAGCCGGGCATCTACGTGCTTCTCGACTTTCATCCATTCCTCGAGGATCCCGTTCATGTGCGCCTGCTGAAAGACATCTGCATCCGTTCACAGGAAGCTCACCGCCAGATCGTGTTGATCAGTCACGAAGTCAAGGTCCCGAGCGAACTCGAGAGTTTTTCAGCACGCTTCGACATGGCGCTGCCCTCGGTTGAGGACCGTTCGCGAATCGTCAGGCAGGTCGCCAGCGAGTACACGAGGGACAACCCGGGAGCGCATGTCCAGGTCGACCCGAAGGCGCATGAACTCTTGATCAAGAATCTTGCCGGGCTGACCTGGGCCGATACCGAAAGGCTGGCACGCAATGCCGTCTATCATGACGGTGCGATTACACACAGCGATCTGCCCGATGTCATGCAGGCAAAGTACGAGCTGCTGAATCGCGGTGGTGCCCTGCAATTCGAATACGATACGACCCGCTTCAATGAGGTCGGCGGGCTCGAGCGTCTCAAATCCTGGCTCAGCCAGCGCCGCGCGGCGTTCCGTGGTGATGAGACCGCTGCACATCTCGACGCGCCGAAAGGCATCCTGCTGCTCGGCGTACAGGGCTGTGGCAAGAGCCTGGTGGCGAAAGCAACAGCCGGTGTGTTCGGCGCACCGCTGCTGCGCCTGGACTTTGGTGCCATCTACGACAAGTATCACGGTGAAACCGAGAGAAAGCTGCGCGAATCACTGCGGACCGCGGACGTCATGTCGCCATGCGTACTCTGGATTGATGAAATCGAAAAAGGCATCGCGGGACGCGGTGGAGAAACCGGCACGACGCAACGCGTCCTCGGCAGTTTCCTGACCTGGATGGCGGAGCGCCAATCACAGGTATTCGTTGTCGCAACGGCGAACGACATCGCGACACTACCACCGGAACTCATCCGCAAGGGACGTTTCGACGAGATCTTCTTCGTGGATCTGCCGGATGCCCGGATCCGCGCCTCGATCTTCGCAATTCACCTGTCGAGCCGTAACCAGTCGCTCAAAAACTTCGATATCGAAAGGCTCGCGACCGCGACCAGGGGCTTCTCGGGCGCCGAGATCGAGCAGGCGGTCGTGTCGTCATTATATGCAGCGCATGCCAAACAGGAGCCTCTTTCGACCGGCCATATCGCCGACGAAATTGCGCGCACACGGCCTTTATCCGTCGTCATGGCGGAGCGCATCGACGCACTGCGGCAATGGGCTGCCGGACGAACCGTTCCCTGCGACTAGAAACCACCCCAGACTTAACTTAAGACGCCCTTGTCATACCACGCGTATTCGCGTCTGCGTGCTAGACTTCGCGGATGGCTAATGACAACAAGAATACGAACGAGTTAGTCGCAGACGATACCGCCGAACTCGAAGCCGTTACGTTCCGGCAGGGTCACCCTGACACCGACCTGCCGGCGGAGTCCGACGACAATACGTTCGACTTTGACGACCATCCCACTCGCGAGTCACAGACGATTCGCAAGCTGCGTTACGACATCGAGCGGCTGCGGTCGAAATGGATTGGGCTCGAGGCCGAACTGGTTGCACGCGAGGAGATCACGGAAACGCTTAATGCGGAACTGGCAGACGTTCGTGCGTCCCTGGCCCGCAAAGACAAACTCCTGAAGACACGCGATCACAAACTCAAGGCACTCAAAGCCGAGATTCGCGACCGCGAGGAGCATCACCGCGCGTCGACGGCTGACCTCCAGCAGCAACTGGACGTGGCCAGAAAATCCATGCGGGACATCCCGGCGCCGCCCGACAGCAAAGGCGCAGGCCATGAATCGCCGGAGGACAAATCCAGGCTTGCACGCACCGAGGAGTATGCAGACATCCTGCGGCGCAAGATGCAGGACCTGCTGGCCCGTCAGGACGTTGTCGAAAAAGAGAACAGTCGCCTGAACGCCGCGCTCGCGCGTGCCGATGAACGAGCACGTGCGGTCGAGGCGGACCTCATCGCCCTGACCAGTGAGAAGCAGGAACTGGAGGAACAGCTAGCGGGCATCGCCGCACGGCATGCTGACGAGATACGCATGCTGCGCTTCGAACTCGGCGAGGCCCAGGAAACGGTCGCCCAGACCGAGGAGCTGAACTCGCAGCTCGCCTCCGACCTCGTCGACACACGGGGCTTCAAGGAGGAGCTCGAGCGTATGCTGTGCAACAACGACGAGCAGTCCCGCCATCGTATCGACGCTCTCGAGGCCGAAGTCGCGCGCCTGTCCCGCAGCAATGCGGAACTCGGCGACAAGCTCGATGCTCGCAGCGAAGCGATCAATGTTCTGCTTGGCGAACTGGCCAAGAAGACAGAGCAACTCGAGTCGATTGGCGAAATCGGCGACGTCATCTCGGAAATCGATGATCGAATCACGGAGCAATTTGAAGAGCCCGGGGGTACTCCGCCACCGTCAGTCCGTGCCCAGGACCGCGTTACCCGCGTATTGCTGGGCAAGGTTGGCGACAAGCTGCTGCGATTCCCGCTATTCAAGGACAAGCTGACGATCGGCCGCACCAGCGAGAACGACATTCAGCTCGATGCACCGTATATCAGTCGCCGCCATGCCGTTGTCACAACCGACGGCGAGACGACGCGCGTTATTGACTGGGGCAGCAGGAACGGCGTGTTCGTGAATTCCAAACGGATAACGGAGCACTTTCTCGCCAACGGTGACATTGTCACGATCGGCAACGCCCATTTCCGCTACGACGAGCGTCCCAAACGCGACGTTTGAATTGTGAGCGTTATCACGCTCATTTCTTTCCAACCGCTCTATTATGTCTCCGGATCCAGGGAGACGGGACGATGCTCACAACTGCTGCAGGGAAGCCGGCAAACTTCATCGAAACAGGGGTAAAAGCCCGTAACTCGGAGCATCTCGTCGCCCGGAAAATCTGGTTGCCCAAGCTCGCGTATGATGCGCTGCCCTGGTTCTATGTCGTTTCCGGGCTAGCCGCATTCGCCGCAACGCTGTACATCAGTGAATGGTTCTGGGTCCTGCCGCATTACCTGCTGTTCTCTGTCGGCTGCGTACACCTCGGCCTGCTCATATACCGCCGGCGGCGCCGGTCACTGCCGGATACTTGACCTCACTGTGTCACTGGGCAACGATATCGGCCCGTTCCTGACCCGGCCAGACCTTGAGCGATCTAAAGTCATCCCTACAGAAAATTCTGAAGAGAGAAGCTGCGTTATTCGTGGTCATGCTTTTCGTGGGTCTGGTGCTGTTGCCATTGCTGGTATGGTTCGTCGGCAAAGCGGTATTCGGGACCTACGGCGGCCACGGATTCGCCGATTTTTTCGGTACTCTGAGTAACAGATTCCGTTCCGGGGACCTCGGGGCCTGGTTTCTCGTTCTGTCGCCCTGGCTGGCCTTGCAGATCATCAGGCTGACCGTCGCCGGCTGGCGATTCGCCGGGAAACTGTGAACTCTCTCACAGTTTTGCATCGACAGACTGCGCTATGCGCGAGAGGCGGATGAAAATAGGGACCTGATGCGGCATTCTGAAGTGCCACGTGATGTAACAGGATTTCTCCTACGTTAGGACCACCGATGCTGGACCGGCTACGAAACTGGATCAAGACACAATTCTCGGCAAACGAGCCCGAGGCTGTACCCGATGTGCGCAAGTCCGGCGCTCATGCCTCTCCTCGCCCGGCCGCCAAGCAAGTACCTCGCAAGAACCCGGAATTTGTCGAAGCCGACGACGAGCTGGCAGGTGACATAGATAGCCTGGGACCGGGCAAGAATGTCCTGATTCGCAATAAGTACGTCCGCGAAGACACGGGTACACACGAAACCCTCAAGATTCTCGACGACTCACTGGTGGATTCGGGCGAGGAGACCGGTATCGATCCCTACAACACGGGCGGCTTCGACCGGTCGCGAAACTGGGACAAGCGCTTCGGCAAGTAGGCCTGACCCGTTACGCGGCAAATCTAGTAACATCCGCATGTGGCCATGCGCATATCTTTCGAACTCGACGACAACGACCTCCGGCACTTCCGTCTCATTATGGATGAGGCGCGGCAGGCAGCACGGCGCATCGCGCCCGAAGACATCGTTGCTGCGGCCGAGGAAACCCTCAACAAGGTCCCGGAGTCCGGCGCGCCGGGTTTTATCGTCGAACGACTGGAACGCCTGCGTCTCATGATCGGCATGTTGTCGGACATCGAGTGGCGCCTGCCCCACCAGGAGGCAACGCGGGTACTCAATGCCCTCGCCTATTTCGCCGAACCCGAGGACCTGATTCCGGATCACATTCCCGGTCTCGGTCTTCTCGACGACGCAATCATGATCGAACTCGTCGTGCGCGAACTGAAACACGAGATCGAGGCCTACCAGGATTTTTGCGACTATCGCGATCGTCTCAAGGCGCAGGGGGATGGCGGTTCCGCCAGTCGTCAGGGCTGGCTCGATACACGTCGCAAGGAACTGCAGGCCCGGATGCGCCGTCGGCGCGGACGCGGCATGCGCCTGCTTCGATAAACCAATCAGGGCCAGTAGTAGAGGCCGACCATAAACAGACTGAGCCACATCGCCGCCTGCAACCAGTAACGCAATGCATGCTCTTTCAGCAGCGAGTAGAAACTTGCTGCAGCAATCGCGGTCAAAACGAGAAACAGCATGAGGCTCGCAAGCAGCGGCTCGAACTCGTTCTGCAAGCGCGGGTAGTCGTCGCCGAGTATCAGGACGACGAGGATGACGGCGGCCAGACTGAACGTAATCGCGAAGGATGAGCCGAGGATGATCAGGGTAATGACGCTCAGTGGTCGCATGTTAAGTTTCCGATGCGGTAAATGTGCTGCGATTCATTGATTATTATGACGAACACGCCCTTGATCGAAGGTCGCAGGCGCACTAGCCTAGCCGAACGCGCGCTCGACTGAAATATTGTGAAAATCCGTATGGAGAAAGCATTGAGAAATAATCGCCCACGCCGCTTGCACTGGTTTGCCGGTATGGCCGTCGCGCTGGTCACCTGGTCTGCACTCAGTGCCACCACGGCTGTCGAGCAGACGAGCTTTCTCTACCCCGAGCCGCGCCACGAGAATGTCGGTGAACTCGTAACCCAGTTCATCGAGAAATCCCACTACAACCGCATTGCGGTTGACGATGAATTGTCATCGAGAGTTCTCGATCAGTTCATCGAGTCCCTCGATCGCAATCGCATGTATCTGCTGGCCGCTGATATAGAGTTCTTCGAGACCTACCGTTACAAGCTCGACGACATGGTGCGCAGCAGGCCGCTCGATCCTGTCTTCGATCTGTATCAGCTCTACCAGACCCGCGTCCGGGAACGACTGACGTTTGCGCTGAGCCAGCTTGATTCCGAACCCGATTTTTCCGTGGACGAGAGCTACCAGTTCGACCGTGCGGAGGAGCCTTGGGCGCAGACCTCGGCGGAACTCGACGAGATCTGGCGCCGGCGGGTGAAGAACGATGCCCTGAATCTTGCCATCGAAGAAGAGCCCTGGGAAAAGACGCAGGAAACCCTGCAGAAGCGCTATAAGGGTTACCTGAGGCGCCTTGACCAGGTGAATAACGACGACGTCTTCGAGCGTTTCATGAATGCGTTCGCGCGCACACTCGACCCGCATTCGAGCTACCTGTCACCACGCACTTCCGAGGAATACCGCATCCAGATGAGCCTGTCGTATTTCGGCATCGGCGCATCGCTGCAGACCGAAGACGACTTCGTCAAGATTGCCGGCATTATTCCCGGCGGCCCGGCAGCCGCTGACGGGCGACTGAAGCCTGAGGACCGCATTACGGGCGTGGCCCAGGGTACCGAGGGTGAAGTCGTTGACGTCATTGGCTGGCGGCTTGACGACGTGGTCGAGTTGATCCGGGGGCCCGCCGACTCGGTCGTGCGCCTGGAGATCATCCCGGCCAATTCCATACCCGGCAGCCCCAAGAAATTCATCGATCTGACACGCGGCCAGGTCAAACTCGAAGAGCAGGCGGCCAAGAGCGACGTCGTTACGGTGCCGCGCGACGGTCGCGAATGGCGCATCGGTGTGATCGAAGTACCCAGTTTCTATCGTGATTACCCGGCATTGAGTCGTGGAGACAAGGATTTCACGAGCACGACCAAGGACGTCAAGCGCCTGATCGAATCGCTCGAGAAACAGGGCATCGACGGACTGGTCATCGACCTGCGGGGCAATGGCGGCGGTCATCTCACAGAGGCGACGGCCCTCTCCGGCCTGTTCATCGACAACGGGCCCGTCGTGCAACTGCGCAATGGCAATGGCCGCATCAGCCGTCTGGACGACCCGGATCCGGTTGCGAGGGTAGCTTACGCCGGCCCTCTCGCAGTGCTGGTGGACCGCTACAGCGCCTCGGCATCCGAGATCTTTGCCGCAGCGATACAGGACTATGCCCGTGGCGTCATCATCGGCCAGCAAACCTTTGGCAAGGGCACGGTGCAGAATCTTTACTCGCTGGACCAGTACCTGAGGGGCGAAGGCGACAAGGGATTCGGCCAACTGACCCTGACGATCGGCAAGTATTACCGTGTCACCGGCGAGAGCACCCAGCATCGCGGCGTCGATCCGGACATCGAGCTGCCCTCGCACATCAACGCCGAACTGATCGGCGAGAGTGTCCGCGACAGCGCCCTGCCCTGGGACACGATTCCTACGGCTCGCTTCCGTGCCGGCAAGCCGCTTGACGGCACGATTGCGACATTGACCTCGTCGCATCAGAAGCGCTCCAAAGACGACCCGAATTACCGTTACCAGGTTGATATGATCGAGGCCGCTGAGGAAATAACGGCCCGCAAGACTGTATCGCTGAGCATGGAGGCACGGCGCCAGGAGCGAGAAGACGAACTGCAGCGCCGGCTGGAACGCGAAAACGAACGCCGTGCTGCGCTTGGGCTGGAGGCGCTCGCCAGCCTTGATGACATCGAGGATGACGACATTCCCGACGTCTCGCTGGACCAGGCCGCCGGGATCGTGACGGACCTGGCACAGATGCGTGAAGTCAACTTCGTGGAGCCGACGGCCAGCCTCTGACAGGACCTTGACCGATCCAGGTCAGGTGTTATACTCGACTATAACACCGCGGCGATCGCGCGGTGTCTCACGGCATGGGGGTTGCTATGGCATTGTGGCCCAGACAATCCGCGCAAGGCTGGACCGCTGCAGGCACAGCGGCCATCGTGCTGCTCGCCTGGATCTCAGCACCGGTACATGCCGCCCCCGACCGAGACGTCCTCTGCGAGGCCAGTGAGCCCACGCTCGGTGTTTTCGCCACGGAACTTTCGGTAGCCCCGGTCAACAACAGCGAATACCTGCTCAACGAGCATCTTCTGAGACCTCGTGCTGAATCGGCTTTGCGCAGTGCATTTGCTGACGACCCGAAGGAGATCAAGGAATCCGAGCCAGAGGCCCGCGAAGAAGAAGGCGATGTTCTGGACCAGAAACCGGTCACGCCGAGCGCATTCGGTCGCGAGCCCTCTCCCTTCAAGCGGCAGATGTATCGCCGCGATATCTGACCAGGACCGGACCGTCCTGTGCCGCGGAACATAGCGATGTGCGGCAGCGGCCCGGGCTATCCTAGCGGCTCAGAACCTTTGCAACACCGAAGTAGTTTTCCCCCAACACGTTCCCGTCCAACTTCGACACGACGCCATTCAGGTTGACGTCGAACACGGTTGCAACCGAATCGGGTTTCGGCGCGGCATCGTCGGCATTGCGGAATATCGCATGTTGCGAGATCAGTTTGGCCCGCTTTTGCAGGAGTTCGGTTGAGTTCTCCTTCCGTTCGACCTCGTCTTTGCGCTTCCAGAGGCGCTCGAGAATCTCGTCGCAGTCGGCTTTGTCGCCGTAGTTGACAGCACCGACGCTCTTGTCACTTGCTTCCTTGGCCATTCTTGCGAGATCGTCTTCGAAATAGTCAAGATACATCTGCTGTGCGTAAGACAGGATCATGAAGTTGATAGAACGCTTGTCGGCAAGCTGCAATCCCTCGTGTGGCGGGGGCGACATCTGCTCGATCTCGTCGAGTTCCCGCAGTAGCTCAGCTTCCCCGGCCTGAGCCTCGGCAACCGCCGCTTCGATCTCTTCCACCGACTCTTCCAGGGCTTTGCCTTTCATGATTTTGGACAGGCCACCCATCGTCTGCAGCTTGTGGCGCTCTCCCTGTAGCCGGTCCTCGAGCAGCTGCACACGCATGCGGTGTTCGCCGATGCGCGCCTCGACCTCGGCCCGCTTCTGTTCATGGATCTCACGGAACTCCGCCATGAGCCGGTCCTCGATACGCTTTTCCCGTTGCCGCTTGAGTTGCTCCGCGAAGCGCGCCAGGCGTGACTCGCAGTGTGCGCCAAGACGACGGAGCTGGTAAAAGGTCACGACGTTGTGCACCCATTCAGGATCCAGCAACAGGGACTCGAGGTGGCTCAGCTTTTGCTTCACTCTCTCAATAGATGCACGATGCTCCTTGACGCGGTCTTCGAGCTCGTATTTCTCGTTGCGAAGGGCTGCAAATTCCTTTTTGAGCTCCGCACGATTTCGAAACAGGTCCTTGAGCTTGTCCGTTTCCTGTTCCGGGGGTGGCGCATCGATCGCCTTGAAGATTCCTGTCAGTCCTGCCACTGCCGTTCTCTTTACATAACACGGGCGTCCCGGCGTCCCGGGGGCTCCTATTGAACGTAATGATGACAATGGATCAAGCCGAAAACGCTGACCCAATCGACAATTTTGAGAGTGCCTTCTAGCGTTCGAGGACCAGGTGCCCCTGCTCGGCCAGGTAGTCGAGCCATTTATTGAGGACCATGTTGCGCCGCCAGCGACGATCGAGTTCCTCGCGATGCTCACGAACCAGCCTGCGCAAAGCCGGGTGCCGCTGGTGCTTGCCAATCCCCAGCACCTCGGCAAGCCGGCCATCGAGGTAGGCGCGGACGGTCATGTCAGGGTCCACGAGGAGTCCATCATCCGTTTCGAAGTGATAGGTCAGCGACAGGGTGACCGTGTAACGGGAGCGTTCGAGGATTTCGACATGCAGGTCACAGTCTCCGGCCACTCGTGACCGGAAACATCCGTCGAGGCGCTCGAGTTCGGGAATCAGTCCCAGGAGCCTGATGTAATTGCTCTCATACACGGCCATGAGACCGACGAAGCTACGCGGCTTCGCGATCGTCTCCGGGACCAGGTGTGAGTCAAGAAACATGCAGCCAATATAGCAGCACGCGGCGAGGATTTTCAGGGTCGAACTCTGCGCTCTACCCCTGTACTATCTAGGATTCTGCTCGATATCTCCTCGATCGAAAACCGTGTCGTGTTCACGTACGGAATGCCGTAGCGGCGAAAGATCTTCTCGGATTCACGTAGTTCGAAGCGCACCTGCTGGGCGGTCGCGTATCGTCCGATCGCGCGCCTTTCCTTGCGAATTTCCTGCAGCCTGTCCGGATCGATCGTGAGCCCGAAAAGCTTGTCTTGTTGCCGGGCCAGGAAGTCCGGAAGCTTGCCACTTTCGAGTTCGTCATCCGTCAGTGGGAAGTTGGCCGCGTAGACTCCGTATTGCATTGCCAGGTAGAGGCAGGTCGGCGTTTTGCCCGAACGCGACACGCCGATGAGGATCACGTCGGCGGCGTCGTAATTCTGGCTGATACCGCCATCATCATTGGCGAGCGCGAAATTGGTTGCTTCGATGCGTTTCATGTACGCATCCACGTCGGCCACACCATGCGCGAGACCCGGCACATACTTGGGCTGCGCTCCCAGCTCGGTGGCCAGGGGTTCGAGGAAGGCATCGAAAATGTCGAGATGCAGGCCCTTCGAGCGCTTCACGATTTCACGTAATTCCGGCTGCACCATCGTGGAGAAGACGATAGGTTGCAGCTTGCCGTCGCTGGCCGTTGCGTCGATCGCCTTCACGGCGCCGATTGCCTTGTCTTCAGAATCTATAAATGGCAAAGTCACTTGGCGAAAATTCTGACCGGCAAATTGCGTGATCAGGCTGTGTCCCAACGTTTCCGCAGTCACACCAGTCTGATCCGAGACAAAGAATACAACACGCTCAACCATCGGTAGGATTGTCCATTTCCAGCCCAGGAACACAAGGGAGTCACAGTTGGAGTCATTCGTAATCAAGCTCTCCGAGCTTGGCATGGACGATGTTGAGATCGTTGGCGGCAAGAATGCGTCGCTGGGCGAAATGATCAGTAAGCTCTCGAATCTTGGCGTAACCGTGCCCGGGGGGTTTGCCACTACCGCTGCTGCCTACCGGAAGTTCCTCGCCGCAGACGATCTTGACAAGCGCATCCACGAATTGCTCGCTGACCTTGACGTCGACGATATTGAAGCGCTGACACAGGCCGGTGCCACGATTCGCAACTGGATACTCGAGACACCGCTGCCGGACGACCTGATGCAGGCCGTGCGCGCGGCATGGGACGAAATGTCCGCCGGTGCTGACATTACGGTCGCTGTCCGCTCCTCGGCAACGGCCGAAGATCTGCCCGATGCCTCATTTGCAGGCCAGCAGGAGACCTTCCTCAATATTCGCGGTTTCGACAACATGGTCGAAGCCATGCATCACGTATTTGCCTCGCTCTTCAATGATCGTGCCATCGCATACCGTGTTCACCAGGGCTTCAATCACAGCGAGGTCGCCCTGTCGGCGGGCATTCAGACCATGGTACGCAGTGACGTTGGCTCCTCGGGTGTCATCTTCACGTTAGACACGGAGACGGGTTTTCGCAACGCGGTGTTCATCACCTCGAGCTGGGGCCTCGGAGAGACCGTGGTCCAGGGTGCCGTCAATCCCGACGAGTTCTACGTCTACAAGCCCGCCCTGGCAAACGGTCAGCGGCCGATCCTGCGCAAGAACCTCGGCAGCAAAGCCATCAAGATGATCTACAGCAACGACCCGAAGCCGGGCAAGACCGTCGAGACCGTCGACGTGGACGAGGCCGACAGCATGTCGTTTTCGATCACCGACGAGGACATCATCGAACTCGCCAGGATGGCCGTCACGATCGAGAACCACTATGGCCGCCCGATGGACATCGAGTGGGGCAAGGACGGCAACGACGGCAAGCTCTATATCCTGCAGGCGAGGCCCGAGACCGTGCAGAGCCGCTCGGGCAGGTCGATCCAGCGTTACACGCTGAAGGACAAGGGCAAGGTCATCATCAGTGGCCGCAGCATTGGCCAGAAGATCGGCTCTGGTGAAGCCAAGGTTATCAGTTCGGTGCACGAGATGAGTCGCGTGCAGGCTGGAGATGTCCTGGTATCCGACATGACCGACCCCGACTGGGAACCGGTCATGAAGCGGGCATCAGCGATCGTCACGAACCGTGGTGGCCGTACCTGTCATGCCGCCATCATCGCGCGTGAACTCGGCATCCCGGCAGTAGTCGGCTGCGGTGACGCAACCGCGGTCATCAGGGACGGCACCGACGTCACGGTCAGCTGTGCCGAGGGCGACGAGGGCTTCGTTTACGAAGGCCGCCTCGACTTCGAGAAAAAGGAGATCGAACTCGACGCCCTGCCGGAAATCCCGGTCAAGATCATGATGAACGTGGGCAATCCCGACCGCGCTTTCGATTTTGCCAATATTCCAAATCGCGGCGTTGGCCTGGCGCGCCTTGAATTCATCATCAACCGCATGATCGGCGTCCATCCGCAGGCGCTACTTGACTACGAATCGCTCGACGCCGACACCAGGGCTGCGGTCGACCAGCAGATGGCCGGGTATCCGGACCCGGTGGAGTTTTTCGTTGACAAACTCGCCGAGGGTGTCGCGACGATCGCGGCCGCGTTTGCACCGGAACCCGTTATCGTCCGTATGTCCGACTTCAAGTCCAACGAGTACGCCAATCTGATTGGCGGAGAAAAATACGAGCCTGATGAAGAAAACCCGATGATCGGCTTCCGCGGTGCCGGACGTTACGTGGCCGACTCCTTCAAGCCGTGCTTTGAACTCGAATGCAGGGCGCTGCGGCGCGTGCGGGAGGAGATGGGCCTGACCAACGTCGAGATCATGATCCCCTTCGTACGCACGGTGCAGCAGGCGAAGGATGTCATCGAACTCATGGCTGTGAACGGGCTCGAGCGCGGCGTCAACGATCTGCGCATCATCATGATGTCGGAGCTGCCAACCAATGCCTTGTTGGCCGACCAGTACCTCGAGTATTTCGATGGTATGTCGATCGGTTCCAATGACATGACCCAGCTTACGCTTGGCCTCGATCGTGACTCGGCGCTCGTGGCCGAGTACTTCGACGAGCGTGACGACGCCGTCAAAGCGCTGCTCAGCATGACCATAAAGGCCTGCAAAGCCCAGGGAAAGTACGTCGGAATCTGCGGGCAGGGACCGTCAGATCATGCCGACCTGGCACGCTGGTTGCTCGATCAGGGGATCGAGAGTATGTCTCTCAATCCCGATACTGTCATCGAGACGTGGTTATTCCTCGCTGGCGAGACCGTCTGACCAGGCCCTAGAACCTGTCGTACCGGGACCGGCGCTGCCAGCGGATTCTTGGCAGCCAGATGCCGAGCAGGATACCGAAGAGCAGCACGAGCGCCCCGGCCATGAACCAGTAGCGCGTCGTCTGGCTCGCTAGCGCGCGGTTCTCCTGCTCCAGCGTGTCAGCCCGAATCTGGGCAGCAGTAAGCTCGTCCATCAGCGACTTGTTCTGTTCATTGATTGACAGCACGTTGGCAGCCGTGCGCTTGATCTCGGCGAGTTCCTCCTCGACCGCCGCTTTTTCTCGCTCGAGATCACGTATACGCCGATTGGCCGTGTCGTACTCGGCGCGAATCGCGGTCAATTGAGAATTGAGTGAACTGCCTTGCGAATTGGCATTGGTCAGCTGTCTGGTCAGGGTCTCGAGTTGTTCCCGCGCGCTCGGTTCGCTCATCAGGTACCGGGAAAGAACCCACCCCTCGGTGCCACCAGCGGTCCGCACCAGCGTATAGCCGGCTTCCGCATCGCGCTCGACGACTTCGAGTTGGGTGCCGCTGCCGACCATGAGCAGGATGTTGTTGCTGGTACTCGGTCCGGTGCGCAGCGTGATTTCGAATTCGTCGCTTACCCAGGCGGACTGCGCGAGCGCAGGCGATGCACATAGAAGCAAAACCAGGCCGCAAAATATGTTGAGTGCTTTCATGATGCGCAACTATAAGCGAACGCCACGAATCTCGCCAGCCAATATCTTGGGAAATCAGTCGTTTATCGGCGACAGCTTCGAGATATTCTGCTCCCAGTTCCGGCCGTCGAACGTCGTCGACTCTACCGCCTCGACGGTGCCTTCGTCGAGACATCGGACATTGACGCTGATGCCGTCCGGGTGCGAGCGCGGTACGTAGAACGACTTGACGCCACAGTGCCGGCAGAAAAGATGCTTCGCAACCCCCGTGTTGAAGGTATAGGTCGTAAGGTCGTCGGCGCCCTGCAGCAGCCGGAAATCCGATTTCGGCACTACCAGGTGCATGAAACCCGTCATGTCACAGATACTGCAATTGCAGAGCGTCACCTCGATTTTCACCGGTGCTTCGACCTCGTACCGCACACGACCGCAGTGACAACCTCCGTGGTGAACGGTCATCAACCTCCCCTCCTCACCCACACGGCAACATGGTTGTTTGACGGAACCGCATAAAGCCGGCGCCGCACAAGTCCGCAAGATTCGCCAAACTCGTCGAGGATCTCGATGTCTCGTACACCCATGACAGGATCCCGCTGACGGAGGCTCATGTCGAACTGTTCATTACTCGCGGTATTGAATGACCCGCCGATACGAAATGGCCCGTACAGGCAGAACACGCCTGTAGTTCGCAGAGCATCGCCAACCAGGGAAAACATGGCGCGCACGGCGTCGATACCCATGATGTGCGCCGTGTTAGCCGAGAATACCGCGTCGACCGACGCCGGCATAACCGAGGCGCTCCGCACATCGAGCGCGAGAGGCGCACGGACGTTGTCGATACCAGCGTCGCCGATCCAGGACCGCATGCCTGCGTGATGCTCCTCGAGGTCGCTGGTTTGCCATTCGAGATGTGGCATGGCCGCCGCAAACGCCACCGCATGTTGTCCCGTTCCCGAGCCTATTTCGAGAACCTCGTGACAATCACGAAACTCGCGTTGCAGTACTTCAAGCAGTGGCGGCGCGTTACGTACCGCGGATCCGGCAAACGGCCTCTCAGCCATTGGTGGCCGGAAACAGGTTGTTGCGGTACCAGCCGAGTTCCGCGATCGAATCGCGGATGTCGGAAAGGGCGAGATGTTTCGAGTCCTTGACAAAACCGTTCGCAATCGTTGGCGCCCACAGCCCGACAAGAATCTTCAGCGTACTGACATCGAGATTGCGGTAGTGAAAGAAGGCCTCGAGTTCCGGCATCTCCCGCGCCAGGAATCGGCGATCCTGACAGATACTGTTACCGCACATCGGCGATGCGCGTTCATCGACCCACTGACGCAGAAACTCGAGTGTCGCGACCTCTGCCTCGCGCGCGTTGATTGCACTTTCCAGGACTCGCCTGGTCAGTCCCGACTCCCCGTGCTGCCGGGTGTTCCAGTCATCCATCCCGTCCATCGTTTCGCCTGACTGGTGAATGGCGAGCACCGGGCCTTCGGCGAGTTCGTTGAGGTCCTTGTCAGTGACAATGGTTGCGATCTCGATGATGGTGTCATTCTGCGTGCACAAACCCGTCATTTCGAGATCGATCCAGATCAGGTTGGTCGAACTATCGCTAGCTGATGTCATGATGCCCGCAGTCTATACTCCCATCATGCAACGTGCCACGGTCATCGCCACCTTCAGTCGTCGCATGCGGCTGCGCCTCGACGACGGCTCTGAAGTGGACGCGCGCATCAAGGGGAAGCGCCTTAAACCGGTCTGTGGGGATCGGGTTGATGCCAAATCCTTACCTGATGAAACCGACTGGCTAATCACGGGCGTGCGGGATCGCGCCAACGAGCTCTCGCGCCCGAACCTGCGTGGCCAGGTGGAGGTGCTCGCTGCCAACCTGGACTACCTGCTGGTCGTCGCCGCAGCCGAGCCGAAACCGGACTGGTTCGTCGTGGATCGATACCTGTGCGCGGCCGAACTGATGGATATCAATGCAGGTATCGTGTTCAACAAGACCGACCTTGTTGACGAGCTGCCCGAAACTGAACTTCGCGCATATCGACGTGCCGGGTATGACGTGGTGACGTGCAGCGCGGAGACCGGTGACGATGTCGACCGTATACGCGGCCTGCTCGACGCGCATTGCGCGATCATCGTGGGGCAATCAGGCGTCGGCAAATCGAGCATCATCAATCGCCTTACCGGCCAGAACTTGCAGAAAACCTTCGAGATCTCGGAAAAATCCGGGGAGGGCCGGCACACGACAGTCAATTCGGCGATGATCCAGCTGCCGGATGGCGGCGCCATTATCGACTCGCCGGGCGTGCGCGACTACGCCCCGGCACTGGAGTCTTCGACAGTCGCGTCACAGGGATTCCCGGAAATCCGTAAGTCGGGTGTCCGCTGCCGCTTTGCCAATTGCCAGCACCTGCGCGAGCCCGGCTGTGCCGTCAAAGAAGACGTCGAAACGGGTGCGATCAGTCCCCGCCGTTACGAGAGCTACAAGCGCATTGTCAACCTGACCGAGAAGCTCTCGACCGGTCGATACCAGGGCCGTTAGCCTAACCCGGTGGCCATCCCAGGGACCTGCCGCCGAGTACGTGCAGATGCAGGTGGAAGACCGTCTGCCCGGCCCCCTCGTTACAGTTCATGACCGCGCGATAGCCGTCCTCGGCAATACCTTCCTGTGCAGCGATTTCCTTTGCCGCTGCGTACAGGCTGCCGATAAGCGCGTGGTCGTCGTCCTCGAGGTCGTTGATCGTCGCAATGTGCTTGCGCGGGATCACGAGCACATGGGTCGGCGCCTGGGGATTGATGTCCCGAAACGCGACCGCGGTGTCGGACTCGTACACGAGTTCTGCCGGAATCTCACCGGCCAGGATTTTGCAGAACAGGCAATCCATGGCAACTCCTTCAGTCTACTGCGCGACGGCCATAGAACGCGTGTGACAGGGTACCGCCGTCGACGTATTCGAGTTCCCCGCCGAGCGGCACGCCATGGGCGATGCGGCTGGCCTTGACGCCCCTCCGCGTCGCCAGGTCGGCCAGGTAGTGCGCGGTTGCGTCGCCTTCGACGGTAGGGTTGGTCGCAATAATGAGTTCCTGGACCTCGCCCGCCGCGAGCCAGTCATCGAGTGTGCTGAGTCCGAGTTCGTCCGGTCCAATGCCGTCCAGCGGCGACAGGTGGCCCATGAGCACGAAATACAGCCCCCGAAACCCCGTGGCGTCCTCCAGGGCCATGACGTCCGCCGGCGACTCCACGACGCACAGCTGTGTTGCGTCCCTGCCGGCAGCCGAGCAGATCGAGCAGAGTTCATGTTCGGTGAACATGCGGCAGCGTTGGCAGTGCCCGATCCCGGCCACGGCTTCTGCGATGGCTTTCGAGAGATTTCCGGCCCCTTCCCGATCGCGTTCGAGCAGGTGAAACGCGATGCGTTGTGCCGACTTCTGCCCGACGCCGGGCATGCAGCGCAGGCCGTCGATCAGACGCATGAGCAACGGGGAATAGGACATCTAGAACGGCAGCTTCATTCCGGGAGGCAGATTAAGCCCGGATGCCATGCCGGCGAATTTCTCTTGCACGGTCTGCTCGACCTTGCGCACGGCATCATTAAACGCCGCGACAGTCAGGTCCTCGAGCATTTCCTTGTCGTCACCGATCATCGAGTCGTCAATCTCGACTTTCTGTACCTGGTGTTTGCAGTTCATCGTCACGCGCACCATACCGGCCCCGGACTCGCCCGTGACCATGAGCGACGCCATCTCCTCCTGCGCCTTCTGCATATTGGCCTGCATCTGCTGCGCCTGCTTCATGAGCTGGCCGATGCCACCTTTCATACTTGGTTCCTTCAGTCAGATTGCGGCGGGTTGATCAGCTCGATCGTGTCCGCCTTGAGTTCCGCGCCAAACATGTTCTTCAGCGCCTGGACATTGGGATCAGCTTCCAGCGATTGTCGCGCGGCTTCCATGCGTTCGTCGGCTAGCCGGGACTCCTCCTGCACCGGGGTTTCGCCGGTTTCGGCACCGAGTTCAATCTCAACACTGAGCCTTTCGCCAAAAAACGCGGACAGCCTCTTTGCCAGCTCATCTTTGCGCTTTTTCGTCAACATCGACTCGGATCGCGGATCGAGGCCGAGATGAATCGTATTACCGGAACGTTCGCGATAGATACAATTGCTGGCCAGCAGTCGAACCGCGCCACCGACACCAAGCTGCGGCACGAGTGCATTCCAGTCGGGCTCCGACCAGGCTGCCGCTGACGTCTCGGCAGCTTGCATGACCTGCGGCGCGGGCCTGGATGCCGAAGCATGTTTGGCAGGCGCTTTCGACGTATCACTGCCTGCAGCGCCTCCGCTGCCTGCGGCTTCGGCAGGACGAAATGCAAGCATCCGTAACAGCGTCATTTCCGCCCCGCTGCGAGGATCGGGAGCGAGATGCAAGTCGCGCCGGCCCATGACAGCGACCTGGTAATACAGCTGGACATCCCCGGTATCCAACGCATCCGCAAGCTCCGCGTATTCCTCTTCCTTGAGGTCGTCCTCTGCATCGCAGGTGCCAACCACCTGGTAGACCGCGATGCGTTGCAGGTCCCGCGCCAGGTCTTCGAGAAGGCGCCCGTAGTTCGGGAACTGCTCATCGATTTCGCGGATCGCGTCGATGATGCCCCTGGCATCACCTGCTGCCAGCAGGCGCAACAGACGCATGACGTGATCGCGATCGATGGTACCAAGCATCTTTGCTACCTGGGGTTCCTCGAGCTTGCCGCCACAATAGGCGATCGCCTGGTCCAACAGGCTCAGCGCGTCACGCATGCTGCCATCGGCAGCCCTGGCAATGGTTGCGAGCGCCGTCGCGTCGGTCTCGATCGATTCGGCTTCACAGATATGTGCGAGCCGGTCCGTGATCAGGCGCGGCGTCATGCGTTTGAGATTGAACTGCAGGCAGCGCGACAGGACCGTGACCGGGAGCTTCTGGGGATCCGTCGTCGCCAGCAGGAACTTCACGTGCGGCGGCGGCTCTTCGAGCGTTTTCAGCAACGCATTGAACGAGCTTTTCGACAGCATATGCACCTCATCAATGAGATACACCTTGTAGCGGCCGCGAGCGGGCGCGTATTGGACATTGTCCAGCAGGTCGCGCGTGTCATCGACCTTGGTCTTCGAGGCTGCATCGACCTCGATCAGGTCGACGAATCGGCCTTCGTCGATTTCGATGCAGGCGCTGCACTCGCCACAAGGCTGCGACGTTACGCCCTTCTCACAATTGAGCGCCTTGGCCAGGATACGCGCGATCGTGGTCTTGCCGACGCCGCGCGTGCCCGTGAACAGGTAGGCATGGTGCAGGCGTCCGGAATCGAGAGCATTGATCAGGGCCTGGAGAACATGCTCCTGGCCGACGGTATCTGCGAAGTCTTTGGGCCGCCATTTGCGGGCCAGGACGAGATAGCTCATAGGTGATCAGCTGCCTGCGGGCGTGGTTCCGAACGGCTAAGTGTAGCGTAAGTGGCCCGCGCCAGCCGCTTCCCGGCACCCGGTATCACCGCTACCGTTGCTCCCTTCCGGGCCTGGCGGGGTTCACGGCTGACCGTCGCGGGAAAGCCGACGCGGACCGGCGGCGATTATCTCCGCAACGCGGCGGCGGCACAACCGCAGCACTCAGCGCGATCAGGTTGCCGATGCGGCGGCAATCGCAGCGATCGACGCATCCATTGTTGCGTTGAACTCGTCGTCGGTCTGCTGGGCGGTGAGCCCTTCTGCCAGCGCGCGCGAGAAGCTCGCCACCATGCCGTTCTGGCGGGACAGGCGCTCATTGGCCTCCTCGCGCGAATAGCCGCCCGAGAGCGCCACGACACGCGCGACATTCGGGTGCGCGACGCAATCGGCGTAGAGATTGTCCTTCTCGGGCAGCGTCAGCTTGAGCATGACGATCTCGTCTTCGCCCAGGCTGTTGAGCTGGTCGATAATGGCCGCGTGCAGGATCTCCTCGGCACCCTCCTTGTCCGGGCAGTGGATATCCACTTCGGGCTCGATGATCGGCACGAGACCCGCGGCCACGATCTGCCGGCCGATCTCGAACTGCTGGTCGACCACGGCCTTGATACCGGCGGCGTTGGCTTCCTTGATCACCGAACGCATCTTGGTGCCGAAGATATTGGCCGCCTTGGCCTTTTCCAGCAACTCAGCGAGACCCGGCATCGGCTTCATGACCTGGGCGCCATCGACGACCTCGGCAAGGCCCTTATCCACCTTGAGGAACGGCACGACATTCTTGACGTTCCACAGGTAGTCGGCCGTGGACTGGCCTTCGACCTCGCGGTCCATCGTGTTCTCGAACAAAATTGCGCCCAGGATGCGGTCGCCGCCAAAAGCGGGACTCGTCATGATCCGGGTGCGCATCGCATGCACGACATCGAACATTTCGTCGTCGTTCGACCACGCGTCTTCAGTGACGCCATAGAGGCCCAGCGCCTTCGGCGTGCTGCCACCACTCTGGTCGAGTGCGGCGATGAATCCCGGTGCGTTCTTGATCTTGGCGAGTTGTTCTGCGTTGCTCACGATTACCCTCGTAAAAGTCAGTGAATCGAATAGAGGCGCGATTCTA
>JBFFOM010000022.1:0-41870 GCA_041574455.1 Woeseiaceae bacterium
CGATGCCATCAGCGTCATGCAGGATCACAAGCCTGACGTCATCCTGCTCGACATTGAAATGCCGCGCATGGACGGTTACGAATTCGCCTCGCACGTACGCAACGATGCGCGCGTCGCGAACGTGCCCATCATCATGATTACCTCGCGTGTAGGCGACAAGCACCGCGCGCGCGCCATCGAACTCGGCGTCAACGACTATCTCGGCAAGCCCTACCAGGACGCCCAGCTGCTCGACGCCATTCGACGGCAACTCGAAGAGAAAGGGATTGAACTGCCGTGAGCAGTGAAAACGAAGAGCTATACAGCCTGCTCGTACCGCTGGCGGACGAACGCCTGATCGTGCCGCGCGCCTGCGTGGCCGAGGTCGTGCGCTTTTCGAAGCCCGAACAGGAAGTCGGGGCGCATGAGTGGATGATGGGCACCGTCAACTGGAACGGTCGCGTGTTGCCTGTCGTCTCGTTCGAAGGCGTGCTCGGCAAGGACAAGCCGATCGCCACCGGCCGCACCCGTATCGTCGTGTTCTACGCGAGTACGGGCCAGCTCAAGCAGGGCTACTTCGGCGTGCTGACACAGGGCTTCCCGCAGCTGGTGCGCGTCAATGAAGACGTGCTGCAGCTGCACACGACCGAGGGCTGGCCGAAGGGCGCGCCCGTACTCTGCCGCGTCAAGATGATCAACGAGTTTCCGCTGATCCCCGATCTCGAGAAACTCGAAGCGATGCTCGCCAGGGAGTCGCTGCAGGCCTAAGCCAGGTCACCCCAGGCGGCCTGCATGACGGCCAATGCGGCGGCTGCGGCCGTTTCGGTGCGCAGAATCCGCGGTCCCAGGGACACGGCCGTAAAACCCGACACTTCGGCGTCCTCGTACTCGGTCTGGCTGAAGCCTCCCTCGGGCCCGATCAGGATGCATGCCTTGGTTGCCGGTGCCTGCACCGATGCCAGGGGTGTCGTTGCGCCGGGCGCGAGGACGAGGTCGACATCGGCATCGGCGGGTTTCGCGCCGAACCACTCTTTCAGCGTCAGTGGTGCATCGATCAACGGCGGGCGCGTGCGCCCGGACTGTTCGCAGGCGCTCGCCGCCACGCCTTCCCAGTGCTCGCGCCGCTTCTCCGCCCGCTTGGCGTCGAGTTTGACGACGCCGTACTCGGTGAAGACCGGGGTGATCCGCTTGACCCCGAGCTCAGTCGCCTTCTGCACGACGTAGTCCATGCGCTCGCCGCGCGAGATGCCCTGCACGAGGTGGAATTTGAGCGGCGATTCGGTGCGGGGCTCGAAGCTGTCCCCGATCGCAAGTGTCGCGGTGCTCTTCGTCATCCCGGTGATCGTTGCAGACCACTCGGGCCCGGTGCCATTGAACACGGTGATCTCGTCATCGACATGCAGGCGCAGCACGCGGCCGAGGTAACGGACGCGGTCGCCTTCGAGCAAAACCTCCGCACCGTTGATCAAGTCCGCCGAAACAAATAGCCTCGTCTTCATGGCCTCGAAATCATGCCTCTTCACCGTAGACAAAGCCACCGCCTTGCTGGACCCGGCGCGCTATTGCGAGAGCCCCAACAAGGATGCGCGCCCCGACGGTTGTGAGCCGACCCTGATCGTCGTGCACGGCATCAGCCTGCCGCCGGGCGAGTTCGGCGGCCCCGAGATCGAGGCCCTGTTCACCAACACGCTGGACTGGGACGCGCACCCTTACTTCGACGAGATCCGCGGCCTCGAAGTTTCGACACACCTGCTGATCCGGCGGGACGGCAGCGTCGTGCAGTTCGTGCCGTTCTCCGAGCGTGCCTGGCATGCGGGTGAATCCGCGTTTCGGGGCAAGCAGCGCTGCAATGATTACTCCATTGGGATCGAACTCGAGGGCGAGGACGACACCCCGTACGACGAGCGGCAGTACCCGGTGCTGCAGGGCGTCGTCGATGCGCTGTGCCAGGCTTATCCAGCAATCTCACCGCGCGAAATCGCCGCGCACAGTGACATCGCACCCGGCCGAAAGACCGATCCGGGTCCTGCTTTCGACTGGTTCAGATTGTATGATGGGCTCGGGACAGGAAAAGGCGCGTCATGAACCTCATCGCATTGCTCATCGGGCTCGTCATCGAGCGTCTTGCGACGCAGTTATTCCACTGGCGGCGCATGCGCTGGCTGGATCGCATCATCGATTTCGGCTTTAGCCAGGCGGCACGCCTGCCCAACTGGCCCGCCCTGATCCCGGTCATCATCATCGGCATCGTTCTCGCGTTGCCGGTCTTCGCGGTTATCTGGTTCCTCGGCGACACACTGGCCGGGTTCACTTACCTGTTGCTGGCCATCGTCGTGCTGTTCTTCTCACTGGGGCCGCGTGACATCGGCGAGGAAGTCGGACGCTATTGCCGCGCGCTCGAGGCTGACGACGAGGACGAAATCCATAATGCGGCGAAGGCGATCGTCGAGAGTGACTTCCCCGACGACCCCGCGGAGCGCACCAGCTGCGTGGAAGAGGCGGTCTGTGTGCAGGCGAACAACCGCTTGTTTGCCGTTATCTTCTGGTTCGTGGTTTTCGGCACTCTCGGTCCACTCGCGGCCTGGACGTATCGCGTCACCGACCTGATTCGGCGTCGTGCCGTGTTCACGGCCGCGCGCGATGAGGACGCGGATGGCAACGCCGCCCGTATGCGTGATGCGGCCGAGATGCTGCACGGCTGGCTGGCCTGGATCCCGGCACGCCTGACGGCCGTGGGTTATGCGGCCGCGGGTCACATGGACGACGCCATTGCCGCACTGCGCGCACCGACCGAGGATCGTGAGCTATCGACATCGGAGCGCAGCGAGCATCTTCTGGCACGCGTCGGCGTCGCGGCCCTTGCATTGCAGGATCGCGCCGACGAGACGCCGACGGAGCGCGCCGTTCGTGGCGCGGAGGCCGCCAATCACCTGGTATTCAAACTGCTCCTGATCTGGGCCGTCGTCATCGCCGCGATGACGTTGTACGGCCTTACCCAGTGAGGCGTCTGTTTGCTTTACTGATCCTGTGTGCGCTATCCGGTGGATGCGCGCCTGAGGGCGCGCCGGACACCAAGACCGGGCCCGCGCAGCGGGTCGTCACGTTTGCGCCGCATCTCGCCGAAATGATGTTCGCGGTGGGCGCCGGAGAACTGCTCGTCGGTGCAAGCGCCTGGTCCGACTACCCCGAACAGGTCCTGGAGCTGCCCGAGGTCGGCGATGCCTTTTCCGTGGACCAGGAACAGCTCGCCCTGCTGCGGCCCGACCTCCTGCTGGTCTGGGAGAGCGGCATGCCGGCGCACACGGTCGACGAGCTCCGCCAGCGCGGTTATCGCGTCGAGTCGATCCGGACACGCGGGCTGAACGACGTGGTGGCGGCGATGCGGCGCATCGGCGAGCTGACCGGGCGCGAGGAGACTGCGAACCGGGCAGCAGACGAATTCGTCGCCGTGTTCGAGGGCCTGTATGAGCAGTATCGGCGTGCCGACCCGATCGACGTGTTCTTCCAGATCTCGACGCGCCCGTTGTACACGGTCAATCGCGAGCATTTCATCAGCGAGATCATCACCGTCTGCGGCGGCCGGAATATCTTCGACGATCTCGACGGGTTTGCGCCGTCGGTCGACGTCGAAGCGGTACTCGATCGTGACCCCGAGGTCATGCTGGCAGGTGCGAATCTCGGCGACGATGCGTTCGCCGAATGGAGTCGCTGGCCGGAGCTGACGGCCAGCCGCTACGGCAACCAGTTCCTGTTGCCCGACGAGACGATCGGCCGCCCGTCGCCACGACTGACGCTTGCGGTCGCGTCTGTATGCGAGGCGCTCGAGCGCGCGCGGAAGAACCGGGATGCGGCGTCATGATCATCAGGTCGCCAAAGGCGCAGGACTTTCAGAAAGTCAGGGAAATGCTCGCGGACGCCAATTTGCCCACCGAAGACTTCGCGCCCGAGCACCTCGTATTCATCGCCGACGACGAGGGCAACCCAGTCGGCGCCATCGGCTTCGAGCGCTACGAAACCATCGGATTGCTGCGCTCGCTGGTCGTTGCCGATAGCGCACGCGTCAAGGGGCTGGGACGTGAACTTGTCGAAGCCCTTGAAGGCAGGGCGCGCGAACAGGGCGTTGCCGAGATCTGGCTGTTGACGATCGATGCTGACGCCTACTTCGAGAAGCTGGGGTACGTTACGCGCGACCGCGGCGATGCGCCCGACGCGATACGGAACACGGCCGAGTTTGCCGAGCTGTGTCCGGACAACGCAACGCTGATGTCGAAAAAGCTTGGTTGAAACCGGTACTTTTCTGTTCGTTGCTCAGACTGGCACGAACTCCTTCGAGCGTTTGTAGCTCGCCGCGCCGTCTTCAGAAGGTCTGGGTCCAGTTGGCGTACCAGATCAGGCCGCGACGGTCGTGAATGTTTTCGCCGCCCGTATCGTGCGTGAACGGCGGATCCTTGTCGGTGCAGTTCTGGCAGCCGATCCGAAGTATTGCCTCCTCCCACAGCGCGATGTGAAGTGCGTACTGCAGATCCAGCGTGGTGTGGCTGTCGACGATGAACGGGATGTCTGATTCCACGCCGTCGACGGGCAGAAAGTCCATCCAGTTCCGGTAGTGCCCGGAATGGTGAATGGTGCCGCTGAAGTCGTGACGTTCCGTGCGCCAGCTGAGATGCAGGTTGCCGCGGTTGCGCGGAATCGGTCCGTCCCAGTACCAGCCGGCTCTTGAGTATTCCTCATATCCGAAATTTTCCGGCAGGACCGCTTCCCACGTCGCCGTGTAGGTGTAATCGAAACGCAGACCGAACTCGTTGCCGCTTTCCGTCTGCCGACGGAACGCGATGTCGACGTCCCAGCCGTCGCTGAATTGTTGCGCCAGGTTCTGCGTCGTGTAGTGAACACGAATGATCTGGCCAGGTATGCCGGCGGCGGCTTCCTCGGGCGTTTGCGGAGCGCGTTCGACATAGGGGTTGTCGGTCGGCAGGTTATCCAGCACGAACTGGCCGCCAACCCAGAAGATCCTGTCGTCGTAGTCGATACGCCAGTAACCGACGTCCATCTCGAGGCCCTTCGCGAACGTCGGTTTCCACACCAGGCTCGCGTACCAGGATTCCCCGGTTTCGGGCTGCAGGTTCGGGTTTCCCTGGTCCAGCACATCGTAGATCCCCGGGTTGCAATCGGCATCGAGGCCGGTCGCCTCGCAGCGTGGCCGGTCGATGAAGCGGCCGAGGTACTCGACGGGATTCTGATAGAGATCCTGGAAATCCGGGGAATGGAAGGACGTGCCCCAGGAAGCCCGCAATGCGAGTTGCTCCAGGGGTTCCCAGCGCAGCGCGATCTTGGGGTTGGTCGTGTCACCGAAGTCACTGTAGTTCTCGTAGCGCGCCGCCAGCTGCAGCTCGAGGCGATCGACAACGGGCAGACTCATTTCCGCATAAGCGGCCCGGATAGACCGGTCTGCATGATCCAGCAAAAAGTCGGCGCTGCGGCCGGCGATCAAGCCCTGTGCGCTCGCCTCGTCGGCGAATTCCTCGAGTTCCTGGTAGCGCCACTGTCCGCCGATCGCGATGCCGATCGGACCGCCGGGCAGGTTGCCTATCGTCCTGCTCGCCGTGATATCCGCAGCCCTCTCGATCGAATCGCTGCCTGACTCCGCCGTCATCGTGAAACCCTCGATCACGGCCGGATCGTTGTCGGGTATCGCGCCGAACGGGTTGTAATACTGGTCGCCGTTGGGCCCGCCCTGCCCGAGGAGGGCGTCCTGGAAGGCCGGCAGCAGCACGCTGTTAAGGTGCAGTGCCCTGACCTTGTTGGCGCTGTCGAGCACGCTCGCGTTCCAGGTCCATTCGCCCAGGTCTCCTTCGAGCCCGAGCGTAACCCGGTGCTGGTCGGCATCCTTGTCTGTTTGACGCGGACCCGCGTCCGTCGCCCGGTACCAGATCTCCCCACCGGCACCCCAGGGATTGTTGGGGTGGTCGGCCGGCACATAAGGGCGGCCGAACCAGGTATCGAGCCAGGCCCCTGCGATCGGTGTCTGTGCGATTTCGTTGAAACTGTCTTTGTGGCTGTACAGGATGTCCGTGAACAGGTGCATGCCGTTGCTGAACTCGTAACCGGCCTTGGCGCTGACGCTCGCGCGCTGCCGGTCGAGGTACATCATGTCGAACTGGTTGTAGTTGTATATGCACTGCGATTCATCGGGCCATTCCGGCCATGTCCGGAGATTCGTGATCAGCGGGTCGGTGCCACAGGCGGGATCGGCGTGCATCGTAAACGTGTCGTAACGCAGGAGGCTGCCCGGCGAACTGTTGCCCGAGCGGAAGTTGTAGCCACCGACGGAGCTGAAGTCCGGGTCTGCGGAGTGCCATCGGTCGCGGTTATACAGCGGCTCGCGGTCCTGGTAGAACATGCCGAGCATGTAGTAGAGATCGCCGCGCTGGCCGCCGTGGAACAGGTCGACGTTCCATTCGGCGTTATCGCCGCGCGAGGTCACCTGGTAGCCAGCCGAGGCTTCGGTACCGACGAAGTCCTTGCGCAGGATGATGTTGACGACGCCGGCTACGGCGTCGGCCCCGTAGATCGCCGATGCCCCGTCTTTCAGTACCTCGATGCGCTCGATGGCCGACATCGGGATGGCGCTGACGTCCGCGAACGGGTCGCCCCACATCGACTGGCCGTAGGGCGCAACCCGCAGGCCATTGACGAGCGTCAGCGTGGAATCGGCGCCGAGGCCCCGCAGGTTGAACTGGGACGCTTCCGGAACGCCAGAGGCATACTGGCCCCAGGACTCGTTCAGCGTCTGGTGGCTCTGCGGCAGGTAGCGGCCGAAGTCGCCGATATCCTTGAAGCCGGTCGCCTCCAGGAAGACACGGTCGAACACGGCGATGGGCTGTGGCCCATCGAAGTTGGTGCGCTTGATGCGCGAGCCGGTCGTTACGATTTCCTCGATGACCTCGTCGGACTCGGCGGTCCGTTCCTCGTCCTGTGCCGTCGCCGGCAAGGCGAAGGCAAGACCGACCAACGCAGCGATACACGATAAGAGTGGCGCAAATCCGCTTCGATTCAACATGGCCTATTCCCCAACAATGGGTGGCCTGAATGGCGCACCCGGTGGCTCGGGGGCGAGGTCGAAGGCACGGATCGCGGCAAATACAGGAGTCATTCGCGCGCGCGATGAGGCGGACGGCAGCGCCCCCTAGTTTATTCACCGTGAGCAACGCGTCCAAAGGCGTCAATTCGTAGTTGCCGCAGTTCCGATCCGGATCAGCG
Organism: Woeseiaceae bacterium; assembly: GCA_041574455.1. GTDB lineage: Bacteria > Pseudomonadota > Gammaproteobacteria > Steroidobacterales > Woeseiaceae > UBA1847. The sequence continues at coordinate 7,240 of JBFFOM010000022.1, forward strand.
CTCCCGGTTCCAGAGCACTTCCTGGCCGCTCTCCGCCCGCGCGATGACGCGTGCCATCACGAACAGCAGGTCGGACAGGCGATTGAGGTACATGATGGCCTCCGGCCGTACGTCTTCGGTCGCGGACAGGCTGATCACGCGCCGCTCGGCGCGGCGTACGACCGAACGCGCGACGTGGCAGGCGGCGGCTGAGGGACCGCCGCCCGGGAGGATGAATTCCTTGAGGCGCGGCAGGTTCGCATTCAGCGCATCGAGCTCGTGTTCGAGCCGGTCGATGAAGTCCTGCGTAACGGCACTGTGACCCGGGATGCACAGCTCGCCGCCGAGTTCGAACAGGTCGTGCTGGACCTCGGTCAGGCAATCGGCGATGCCAGGCGGTACGGCCTCACCGGCCAGGACGAGACCGATGAGGCTGTTGGCCTCGTCCACCGTTCCGTAGGCCTCGACGCGCATTGCATCCTTCGAGATGCGGCTGCCGTCGCCCAGTCCGGTGGTGCCATCGTCGCCGGTACGCGTGTAGATCTTGCTCAGTCGATTACCCATGGCGCGACCATAGGTAGGGGCAGGAACACTGTCAAGAAACGTGCTTGTGTCGGCTCGTTGATCCGGCCATAGTTCAGACGGTGACTGAATACGACGAAAACTCGGCGTCCGCGTACCTGCGCGTCGCGATCGCGGCCGCGCGCAGGGCGGCCGACATCAGCCGCTCCTACTACGCCGGCAACTTCACGGTGACGACCAAGGACGACCGGACGCCGGTCACCCAGGCCGACGTCGAGTGCGAGCAGGCCATCCGCGACATCATCCTCGCCGAGTTCCCCGACCACGGTTTCTATGGAGAAGAGACCGGCCGGACGCAGGAGGATGCCGATTACCTGTGGCTCGTCGACCCGATCGACGGCACCAAGGGTTTCGTCCGCCAGTACCCGTTCTTCTCCACGCAGATTGCCCTGATGCACCACGGCGAGATCGTCCTCGGCGTGTCGAGTGGCACGATGATGGATGAGCTGGCCTGGGCCGAGAAGGGCCAGGGCGCATGGCTCAACGGCAAGCCGCTCAAGATCAGTCGCATCGACAACCCGGACCGGGCCGCCGTGTCGACGGGTAACCTGAAATCACTGGCGGGCACCGAGGGCTGGTCCCGGCTCGGCGAAGTGGTCGAGCGTGCGGACCGGATTCGCGGGTATGGCGACTTTTATCACTACCACCTGCTGGCGGCGGGCAAGATCGAGGCGGTCATCGAATCGGACGTCAATATCCTCGATATCGCGGCGCTGTCGATCATCGTGACGGAGGCAGGCGGGGTCTTTACCAACCTCAACGGCGAGCCTGTGGATCTCGATATCCGGTCCGTGCTCGCGGCCAACCCGTCGCTGCACGCCAAATACCTCGAGCGCTTACGGGGCTACGTCACCTGAGGCGATGAAGAGGCGCGTCGCGCGCCAGTGCAGGGCCTCCATGCGCGTCGCGAACAACTCCGACAATCGCTCCTCGTCGAGCACATCCGCGGTCTCGCCAAGGTCCCAGCGTCCGTCCCCGTACAACAGCAGGCAGCGATCGGCGTAGCGGACGGCGAGATTCACGTCGTGCAGGCTGGCGATAACGGCGGCCCCGGCGTCCGCTTTCTCGCGGAACAGGCGCAGCGCGTCGATCTGGTGTTGCGGGTCGAGATGGTTGGTTGGTTCGTCGAGGAGGTAGACCTCGGGTTCCTGCGCCAGGATCTGCGCGACGGCGAGTCGGCGGCGTTCACCGCCCGACAACGTCAGGACGTCGCGATGCGCCAGCCCGTCGAGGTCGACGGCGCCAAGCGTGGCGTGTGCGATCGCCCGGTCTTGTGGTGACTCCCACTGGAACCTGCCGATATGCGGATGGCGGCCGATCATCGCGGTGTCGAGCACGGTCGCGGGAAAGATGTCATCCACGTGCTGCGGCATCAGCGCGAGGCGGCGCGCAATTGCGCCGCGATCGGCGGAGGCGAGATCCTGCCCATCGAGCGTGACCCGCCCAGCGGCAGCGGGGCGGAGGCCGGCCAGCGTATGCATCGTCAGGGTCTTTCCCGAGCCGTTCTGACCGAGGACGGCCAGCAACTCGCCCGGCCTTGTTTCGAAAGTCAGGCCTTCGACGAGCACGCGCGACGGCACCTCGACCCGGAGATCGTGACACGAAAACAAGGAAGTGGTGCCGCCGTCCATGCCGACAGCGTAGCGCACGGGTCGGGTGCTAGTCGATCAGGTTGATCTCGCTCGCCGTCAGGCGCCCGATGACGGCTTTGCCCAGGCTTGCTGGCATCTCCGAGTCGTCCGCGGCAAGCGCGATGCGACCGCCCATGATCTCGGCGTAGCGCTGCGGGTAAAGCGGCTTGCGATCCGGTTCGGCGATGCCGTCGGGGCCGATCGGATGGCCGGTTTCCGGGCTGTACTTGTCGGTCGCGCCGAGCGTGTGCAGGAATTCGTGCGCGATGATCACATTGTTGGCGCCGCGATGACGGCGACTTGCATAGCCGTTGACGATCCCGACCATGCCTTTCTGCAGGCCCACCGAGTTCTCGAGCCGGATGAATGAATCAGGCGTGTGATAGCGAACGAAGATACGCACATCCGGTTCGATCTCGTCGTGGTCGCCCGTTACCGTGCTCGACCACCAGCGCATCCGGAGCGACCAGAGCATGATCGAGAACATGTGCGGGGAATCGGGGAATGCCGGCGGTTGCTCGCGCACAGGATTACCCAGTTCCATGCGGACCGGGCGGTCCAGGCCGGGCCGGTAGCGCTCGGTCTCGCGCTGCAGGAAGGACTCGATGCCCCCGAAGTCGCGCAGCTCCAGGTCGTCGATGTATGTTGCAACGAGCTGGCTCCCGTCGGCATTGATCGGGTAGACCTTGACCCACAGGCTGCTGTTCCAGTCCGTGCTGCGCGCCTGCGTCAGGTAGGCATTGACGGACACGAAGAACAGGATAAACAGCAATATCGCGATTCTGACTGCCCTGAACATGTACTTGCCTCGGGCAGTCGGGCTGCCGGTTACAGGTCGGGTTTACGTCTTGCCTGTGTAGCTTGTTCGAAAGCGAACGCAATCTCTATGAGCTGTTTCTCATTCCAGGGTTTGCCGATGAAAGAAAGCCCGATTGGCAATCCCGAGACAAAACCGGCCGGGACCGTGATGTTCGGGTAGCCCGATACGGCCGCCAGCGACGAGCTGCCAATATGAAATGCATCGCCGTTGACGTGATCGATCATCCACGCCGGCCCGTTGGTCGGCGCGACCAGGGCATCGAGATCGTGTTCCTGCATCGCCGTATCGATTCCTTCCTGCGCGATACGTTTACTCGTTGCCAAAGCCTCGAGGTAAGCATCGTCCGTCAGCGGTCCCTTGTCATTCGCCGCGACAAAGATTTCCTGCCCGAAGATTGGCATTACTGTTTGCGCATTGGCTTCGTTCCACTCGATGAGTTCCGCCAGCGAACGAAGAGATACCCCGGACTTCTGCAGGTAATCCTCGAGGTCCGCCTTGAACTCGTAGAGCAGCACCTCGTATTCGGCGTCGCCCATGCCCGACGTCTCAATCTCGATCTCGTCGATAACCACTGCCCCCTTTGCCCGGATCGTTTCGAGGGTGGCCTCGTAGATCTCTTCGACGTGGGGGTTCGAGTCGGCGCCGGAATACGAGCGCAACACGCCGATACGTTTGCCCGCCAGCGCATCGGCCGCGAGACCGGCCGCGTAATCCAGTTGTGTCGGTGCGTCGGCGGTAACCGGGTCCGCAGCGTCTGGTCCTGCCATAACGGTCAGCAGGATGGCTGCGTCCCGCACCGAACGCGCCATCGGGCCCGCCGTGTCCTGGCTGTGGGCGAGCGGAATGATGCCGCTGCGGCTGAGCAGGCCCAGCGTCGGCTTGATGCCGACGATGCCGTTGGTACCCGACGGGCAGACGATAGAGCCGTCAGTCTCGGTGCCGACTGCAACGCTGGCCAGGTTGGCCGCCACGGCGACCGCGGAGCCGCTCGAGGAACCGCAGGGTGACCGGGCGGTGTCGTATGGGTTGCGCGTTTGCCCGCCGATACTGCTCCAGCCGCTCGACGAACGTGTCGAACGGAAGTTCGCCCATTCGCTGAGATTTGCCTTGCCCAGGATGACGCCGCCCGCGTCACGTATGCGCTGGACGATGAACGCGTCCTGGTTGGCTACATGTTCCGACAGCGCGAGCGATCCTGCGCTGGTGCGCATGCCATCCGCCGAATCGATGTTGGCCTTGAGGATTACCGGTATCCCGTGCAACGGTCCTCGAGGCCCCGAAGTGCGCCATTCTTCATCCAGCGCTCGCGCGATGTCACGCGCGTTCGGGTTGATCTCGACAATCGCATGGAGTGCCGGACCCGTCCTGTCCAGCTCGGTTACACGATCGATGTACCAGTCGACGAGTTGTGCGGATGAAATTTCACCGCGCTGCATACGGTCGTGCAGCTCGGCAACGCCGACCTCCGAGAAGTCCTGTTCACCGGTCGTGCAGGCGCCGAGCAGGATCAGGGCCGTGATGGTCGTGGTCAGTCTCATTGATTACCGGGCCTTGTGGAAGCGCATGACGAAGCGATCGGTCCGGCCCCTGATCTCGGGGTCGAACACGCTCCTGGCGTAGTCGTCAGCAGCATTGCTTAGCAGGTCGCTCTCGCCATCGAGGACGAATCCGGCCGCGTTCATCTGCTCGATGACGATGGCCGGGTCGATGCGATGGACGGTGTTGCCGGAGTCGCTCGGGGCACCCGCGGCGGCACGGTGATCGATGATGCCGACGATACCGTCGTCCTTCAGGCCCTTGTGCAATTCGGCCAGAAACTTCTCGACGTCGATAGCCGGCCAGCCCGCATCGGGTGCAACGTAGTAGAGATCGTGGAACGACAAAACGAGCATCACGGCATCGAACGTCGCGGGCGCGAGCGTCAGCTCGTTGTTTTCTGCCATCAGCACCTCGGTATTGGCGAGGCGATGGTCGAGGTAGCGCTCCCGGAATTCATCGCCTGCGTAGTTGACGTAGGCACGATTGGAATGCGCGACGACCCGGCCGCCAGGGCGGACGACGTAGGACAGGATCTCCGTGTAGTAACCACCGCCCGAGAACATGTCGAGCACGGTCATACCCGGTGTAATGCCCAGAAACTCGAGTACCTCAGCAGGCTTACGTCCCGCATCGCGTGCCCGGTCGGCCTCGGGCCGCGCCGTGCTTGCCACGGCATCGTCGTAGATGGATCCTTGTGCCAGTGCCGCCTGGGAACAGCAGGCGAGCAGCAGGGCGAGAATCGTATGCATCGTCTTTCTCATGTCTGACTCTCCTTCGCCTGACCCAATTCTAGACAAAGAAAAAGCCCCGCGGCGTTAGCGGCGGGGCCAGATTCTCTTTTTTTCAAAAGAGGTAACTATGAATCGAGTCACCGGAGACAGATGCATTATTATTATTATGGATCTGGATCTTGTTGTTTTTGTAGTTATTGTTCTTCTGGCGTCTAAACCCTGTTTCTGACCGGTACTGAGTACCCGAACACAGTTACACTTCGCTTGGGCAGAGGATTAAAAGCAAGTCCTGTGCCAACCGCTCCGATGGCGGCACAAATTCAATGATTTAGCGATCGCTCAATGGAATCCGTTACGTCTGAAATGACTATTCTGTAAAAGAAGTCGACGATTTTAGAGCTGTTTGGTCAGGTGCTCATCTAAGTCTGGATTGTAATTGCTTGATAATTCAGTGATAAGCGTCCGGAGAAGAGTCAGAGCCCTGCATATTGTCAAATTAATCGACGTTTTGGCTGCGTGAGGCGCGCTCTATGAGGCCGGCGACGCTATAGAAGCGCCCGTTTCGAACCACAGCGACCACCTGCAGCGCGTCGTCGACCGACATCAGCGGGTCGCCGTCGACCAGGATCAGGTCGGCAACCGCGCCCGTGGCGATGCGACCGAGCTGCGGGTCCACGCCGAGTGCGGCGGCCGCGTTGACGCCAGCGGCACGCAGGGCCTGCTCCGGTTTCAGCCCGGCCGCCTGCAGCGCGCGCAACTCCGCATGGCTTGCGATACCCGCGGGCAAGCCGTTGCCGAGACTGCCGAGCACCATGTCGGTGACGCCATGTTCGATTGTCGGCGGCTCGGCGAAGCGGCGAGCAACAGGCTGGTCGAATCCGGTCAGGCCGGCGGCACGTGAGGCGAGCAAGGTGTCGAGTCCCGGCGTCTGACTGTCGGCGAGCCCGGAGAAGGACGGGACCGGCCAGTCGCCGGCCGGCAGCAATCTCGGGCCCGGCAACTCCTTACCGGACCACACGGCGTTCAGGTGCTCCGCCTGCTCGTTATCTGCAACCATCGTCGTAACGCCCGCGGCGAGCAACAGCGGCCCGATTGCTTCATCGGCGTTTTCGGGGAGTCTCGTGCTGACGTCGACAAGCCCGGGCAGGATCGTGAGATCGCCCATATCGATAACGATTGCGCCGGGATGCTCGGCTCGGGGCCCGACCGCCAGGATGCGACCACCGTCGATCAGGATATCGAGGTTCTCCAGGTAGCCGCCGCCGATTCCGTCGAACAGCCGCTGCGCGCGAATCACCCGTATGCCTGTCGGCTCGTCGATGCGCGGCAGGTTGCGCCGCACTGGTTCGACGACCACTTCGGCCTCCGTCTCCAGCGTGGCTCGAAACGGCACGGTTTTCGAAGACCACGCGTTGAACAGGCGTTGCCGAATGAGTCCGCCGGCGGAGTAGAACATCCGGTGGCGGTCGAGCCAGCTAACCGGTGCCGCCGTGTAGTCTTCGCCGTCCATGTAACGGCGTACGAGGCGCGGCTCAGAGAGGATCACCATGTCGAGAGCCAGGCCTTCCTCGGTCTCGCGCCAGAAAACCACGAGGCTACCGTCCGGCCGCCACGACGGGCCGGCAAGTCGCTCGTTACCGGTGACGAGTACCTCTTCGGCCTGCCCGTGCCGCCGCAACACCAGGGACCAGCTGTCCTGCACACGATGCACATAGACGAGATCGCGCCCGCTGGCAGACCATGCCGGCTCGGTCTCGTCGCCCGGCCGATGGGTGAGGCGCCATTCGAGTCCGGTCTTCACATCCACTTCCCAGATGTCGAGTCCCGTATCCCGCCGGTCCGAGGCAAACACGATGCGTTCCCCGCCCGGATGCCATGCCGGATGGAAGTCGAGCCAGGCATTTTCGCCCAGCGGCTGCGCAGCCCCGGTGCTGATATCGTGGAGTCGCAGTCCGCGCGCGCCGTTGGCATTCGCGGCGTACACGACGCGGGCGCCATCGGGCGACCAGCGGGGCCGCCGCACCTCGCCGTGGTTTTCCGCGAGACGTTCGGCTTCGCCGCCGCCGGCAGGAATCAACCATAGCGCGCCTGAAAGATCTATGAGCAGCCGCGCGTCGGGGTTTGAGTCCACGGCAAGATTGCTCCCGCGCGTAACGACTTCTTCCGCCGGACTTGCGGCCGCAGCGATCAGACACCAAAGAGGAATAATGGCGCGCCGGGTCGTCATGCGTCGGGAATGAAGACTCCGCCTTCACGGCGTGGGTCGGCGCCCACATCGAAACCGGTTACGGAATCAAATACGGCTGCGCCGACGCCGCCGAAGTACATGACAAGTTCCGGGAAGACCGATACGGGGAGATCCAGCTCCGGCAGGTCCAGCCCGGGTTCCGCTTTCAGGTTGATAATTTCCCCGCTGGTGTCGACGTGAACTCGCGGGTGCGCGATAGCGTCCTCGAGAGGCATGCCGAGCTGCAGGTAATTGATCAGGAACTGCTGGAGCGCGGTCGTTATGCGATCTGCTCCCGGTGAGCCGACGGCGATGACTGCACCATCACGACGCGCCACGCTGGGCGCCATGTTGGATGGCAGTCTTGCTCCCGGGGGGCCGGCGTTGAGACCACGCCGGTTGAGCTCGATTTCGCCGACACAGTTGTTCAGCCACAAGCCGGTACCGGCGGGCATCTCGCCGGAGCCATAGCCCGACGAGGCAGTGATCGCACAGCCGCTGCCGTTGTCGTCGACGACGGACGTGTGCACAGTCGACGCCGAGGTCCAGCGCGCCAGCAGGCTGCCGTCACGCGCCGCCTCGACCAGCTGCGCAGCCGCGGGGCCGACGTCGTCTGCGAGATCGAGGTTGCGTTGGCGAAAATCGAGGCAAGCCCGCTGCGCGTTGATGAGCTGGAGCAGGGCGTCCGAGTCCCAGGCCTCAATATCTATATCGGACAGGGCCAGGAGCATTGCCGTCAGCACTGAGCCGCCGACCGCGGGTGGCGGGTTGGTGGCGAGCTGCCATTCGCCTATGCGGTTCACGAGCGGTGGCCGTTCGATGGCGCGGTAACTGGTGAGATCTTCGTACGTCAGCATGCCTTCACCGGCGCGGCAATGGTCGCTGATTGCCCGGGCGATCTCTCCTTCGTAGAAAACCCTTGCGCCTTCATCGGCGATGGCGCGCAACGAGTCCGCAAGGTGCGGGACAATGACGGTATCGCCAGCGTCGATCAGGGTGCCGTCGTCGTGATGCAGGGCGCGATGCCCGTCGGGGCTCCGCCCGAAGATGATGTTGCCCGAGTAGCCGAGGTAGTAACGGCACGCAGCCGACAGCGGGAAGCCGTCGCGGCAGGCCCGGATGGTCGGTTCGAAGATCGTCCTCCAGGACACCTGCCCATAGTGCTTCCAGGCGTCCTCCATCGCCGCGAGCGTACCTGGAACCGCGACCGAGCCCGGGCCAACGAGTGTCGTGATGCCGCCACCGTAATCCAGCGATATCTCGACGGCGCCGTGCCCGCGCTGACTCTCGTCGAGACCTTTGCCGGGCACGGCCACGTTACCGTCGACGGTCACCGGGTCTGCGCCGGCACTCCAGATTGTGATGAACGCGCTGCCGCCGAGCGCGCAGACACCGGGTTCGGCGTTGATCGTCAGAAGGGCGGCCGCAAGTGCGCAATCGACGGCGTTACCACCGGCATCGGCGACTTCCCGGGCGGCGTCGGCAGCAAGCTGCGACGTTGTTGCTACTGCGACCTTCGACACAACTCAGAAGTGTATGACAGAACGTATGCTCTTGCCCTCGTGCATGAGATCGAACGCCCTGTTGATGTCCTCGAGCGGCATCGTGTACGTGACGAACTCGTCGATCTTGATCTCGCCGTTCATGTACTGCTCGACCATGCCCGGCAGTTGCGAGCGGCCCTTGCAGCCACCAAATGCCGTGCCCCGCCAGACACGGCCGGTAACCAGCTGGAACGGCCGGGTCGAGATCTCCTGGCCCGCGCCGGCGACGCCGACAATGACCGACTCGCCCCAGCCTTTGTGGCAGCATTCGAGCGCCGCGCGCATGAGTCCCACGTTGCCCACGCACTCAAACGAGTAATCGACGCCGCCGCCGGTCAGCTCCACGATGACGTCCTGGATCGGGTCGTCATAGTCGTTCGGATTCACGCAATCCGTCGCACCCAGTTGCGTAGCCAGTTCGAATTTGCCTTCGTTGATGTCGATGGCGACGATGCGACCGGCTTTCGCCATAACGGCGCCCTGGATTGCGCTCAGGCCAACGCCGCCAAGACCGAACACTGCGACCGTCGCACCGGGCTCGACCCTGGCCGTGTTCAGCACCGCGCCGATGCCGGTCGTGATGCCGCAGCCGAGCAGGCAGACTTTCTCCAACGGCGCTTCCTTGCTTACTTTGGCAACCGCGATCTCCGGTAGCACGGTGTACTCGCTGAAGGTAGAGGTGCCCATGTAGTGATAGATGGTCTTGCCGTTGTGTGAGAAACGCGAGGTGCCATCGGGCATCAGTCCCTGGCCCTGCGTGGCGCGAATCGCCTGGCAGAGATTGGTCTTGCCCGAGGTGCAGAAATTGCATTCACCGCATTCGGGCGTGTACAGCGGGATGACGTGATCGCCGACCGCCACCGACGTTACGCCCTTGCCAACTTCCTCGACGATGGCACCACCTTCGTGGCCGAGCACCGCGGGAAAAATCCCCTCGGGGTCTTCGCCGGACAGCGTGAACGCGTCGGTATGGCAGACACCCGTGGCGATGTTGCGTAACAGGACTTCTCCGGCCCTGGGACCCTCGAGATCGAGCGTCTCGATCTCCAGTGGCTTGCCCGCCTCCCAGGCGACGGCTGCGCGTGTCTTCATCATTCACCCCTCGTTCATTTTTCTGGTGCGTCATGGTCGCACAAGTTAAGTCGGGGTTCATGTGCGTACGCCTAATCTGCAGGTGCACTGGGACAAACCGGAGGATGTTATGAAAACGTTGATGACAGCAGCAGTAATTGCCGGTGGCCTCATGCTTTTGAATTCGCCAGAGGCTGCGGCGCACACGGAGGTACGCAACATGTACCAGCCACCGGCATATGTCTCTTACGAGACCCGACGCTCGAACCACATGCCGCGCTGGCTGCAGCGTGACAGGGATTTCCGCCACTGGTACAGCCGTACGCGATTCAGGCACGATCACCGCCTGGCCTGGTTCCAGCTTTACGACATATTCCGCTGGGAGCGAAGCTGGGGACGGTCGTACTACCGCAGCGACAACTACTGGCAGGACTACTACGCCTATCGTTATGGCAAACCACGCCATGAGCGCAAGTACGACCACCGGCGCCGTCATCGCCACTAAGTAGCGGCGTCATTGCAGTACCACGAAGCCGGCCCGTCGGGCCGGCTTTTTTTACGGTGCTGACTCCTGTAAAAGACGGGGCATGGACCTCGAAGAATTACGCCGGAACCTGTCGGCGATTGACCGCAAGCTTGTCGAACTGATCGCCGAGCGCCAGGAGATTGTCGGCGACATTGGCAAGACCAAGCGCGCCAGTGGCACGGGCACCCGTGACTACAAGCGCGAGAAGGACGTCATCGATATGGGGCGCGCGCAGGCCGAAGAGATCGGCGTCGATCCCGACCTCATCGAGGACCTTCTGCACCTCCTGATCAGGACATCGCTAGAAAGCCAGGAGCGCGACCGCGTTGTCGCAGAGGGCAAGGGTGACGGTCGCAAGGCCCTCGTTATTGGCGGTGCCGGCAAGATGGGCCGCTGGTTCGCGGACTTCTTTGCCTCGCAGGGATTCGCGACCACGATTGCGGACGTGACGATTGAAGACGGCCCCAACCGGTATCGCAACTGGACCGACGCCGGCGTGGACTTCGACGTTATCGTCGTGGCCGCGCCGCTGGCCGTGTCGGGTCGCATCCTTGCGCAGCTCGCCGTCCTCAAGCCACAAGGTCTCGTGTTCGACATCGGATCGCTCAAGTCGCCACTTATCGACGGACTCGGCGAATTGCGTGCGGCCGGTTGCCGTGTGACCTCGCTGCACCCGATGTTCGGACCGGATACGCGCCTGCTGTCGGGCCGCCACCTGATCTTCTGTGATGCCGGTGATGAACAGGCCACCGCGGACGCCAAGGAGCTGTTCGCAGCCACGATGGCCGAGCAACTCGACATGAGTCTCGACGATCACGATCGCCTGATCGCTTACGTGCTCGGGCTGTCGCACGCGCTGAGCATCGCGTTCTTCACCGCGCTGGCGGAGAGTGGCGAGGCCGCGCCGAGACTCGCAAAGATGTCGTCGACGACGTTCGACTCGCAGCTGCTGGTGTCCGCAGCTGTGGCGCAGGACAATCCCCGCCTGTATTTCGAAATTCAGAATCTGAACAAATTCGGGCTCGGTCCGCTCGATGCACTGTGCGAAGCTGCAAGACGGATCCGGGAAACGGTCGCGGACGGCGACGAGAGCGCTTTCGTCGAACTCATGGAAAGGGGACGCGACTATCTCGCTATGAGGGACTGAGGGCATGACGTCCACGGAAGAACTCGAGGCGCAGCTGGAAGCCGCACGGCACCAGCTCGATGAGCTGACCGCCGAGGTCGCGCGCAATGATGAGAAGATGCAGCGCACGCAGCAGCGCGAACTGCGCCTGCTGCAGGCCGAATCGCTCGACACCCTGATTGCGGCCCTGACGGACGGGCTCCGCACCAGCTACGGCGTCGAGTACGTCAGCCTGGTGATCTGCGATGCGGACCACGACATCCGACACCTGTTGCTGGCGAACGGCACGCCGCCGGAAGACTTCCCTGATCTCGTCATGGTCGAGTCCATGTCCGGGCTCGCGCCCCAGTACATCAACCTGCAGCAACCCTGGCTTGGCAGTTTCGCGGCCTGCGATCATCAGCTCATCTGCCCCAATGCCGGTGACGCGAAGAGCATCGCAATGATTCCGCTGACGCATCGTGGCAAGCTCCTTGGCAGCATCAATCTCTGCAGTGCCGATGCCCTGCGTTTCACCCGCGCACATGCGAGCGACTTCCTCGCGCATCTCGGCATCATTGCGTCGTTCTGCATCGAGAACACGATCAACCGGGCGCGACTCCTGCGCAGCGGGTTTACCGACGTCCTGACCGGCTGGAACAACCGCCGCTACCTGTCCGTGCGTCTCGGCGAGGAACTGGCCCGGGTGCGTCGCGATGGCACGCGCCTGGTGTGCCTGATGCTCGATATCGATCATTTCAAGCGCGTCAACGATAACTGGGGCCACGCGGCAGGGGATGCGGTACTCAAGGAGATTGCGCAGCGCATCGAGGCGCAGGTGCGGGCGAGCGACGTCGCCGCCCGATACGGCGGCGAGGAGTTCGTCGTGCTGTTGCCGGACACGCACGTGGCAGCGGGACAGAAACTCGCGGAACGTATTCGCGAGGCCGTAGGGACATCTCCATTCGATCTGCCATGCGGCGAATCGGTCGCAATCACGGCGTCGATCGGTATCGCCGGCGTCAGCCCGCAGCCGGAAGACAAGGACCTCAAGACGCTCGGCGATTCCCTGATCGCACGCGCCGACGTTGCGCTGTACGCAGCCAAGTCGGCCGGGCGCGACCAGGTCGTGGTGGAGGCGGCGTGAAACGCCTCCTGTTACTGACGACCCTGGCACTGGTCGCATGCAGCGAGCAGCAGTCCGGGCCGCCCGTCGTGGTGTTCGCAGCCGGTGAGCCGGGCGGCTGGCTCGAAGCGCTGCTAGACCGTTGCGTGGAACACAGTGGTACGCAACTGGATGTGCGCTGGGGAGACTCCACGGAGCTCACGAACGAGGTCATCAGCAAGTCCGGTACGGCCGCCGATATCCTCATCACGGATAATGCCGCGGATATCTGGCGCGCTGCTGACGAGGGTGCCCTGAGACCGATTGCATCGCCGGCATTCGACAGGCAAAACAGCGCCGTTAAGGATGATGAGCGCTACTGGGCTGCGCTGGCGTCATACTCCTGGGCGCTGCTATACAGCGACAGCGCGCCGGGCGAACGGCAATCGTTGGATCTCGATGGTCTCGCCACACCGCTGCTGGAGGATCGGCTCTGCATGGTGTCGTCGAGCTATCCGGAGTACCGGGCGTTGCTTGCACACCTGATCGCAGAGCGCGGCAGTCTTGCTGCCGAGCGACTGGTGCGACTCTGGACGCACAATTTTGCGTCGGGTCCGCATGACAGTGAAACAGCACTTTATGATGCGATGAGCAACGCCGGTTGCCACTACGGGGTCGTCAGGGTTCGCGCGGCCGCGCACGGCGCACACCCGCCCTTGCTCGAGCCCCGATACATAGATGTAGCGGCAATAGGCGTTGGCCGGCATGCGCAGAATGCGGAAGCGGCACAGGACCTGGTCGACTGGCTGCTTGAAAACAACGAGGTGCCAGTTTTTGACGCTGCAGGCCACCAGTCCGCGTCGGTCACCGGCCGGCTCGCTGAGGAAGCACGCCTGCTCGCCGAACGGGCGGGTTACCGGTAGCGCTCGGCTCGCAGGCGACTCATCAATACGAGGAACAGTGGCACGCCGATAGCGGCAGTCAGCGCGCCAACCGGCAGCTGCCGCGGCGCCATGATGGTTCTCGCGAGCGTGTCGGCGATGACGAGCAGGCTACCGCCGGCGAGGGCCGATGCGGGCAACACGATACGGTGATCGCTGCCGGCCACGAGCCGTACCAGGTGTGGTACGACGAGGCCGATGAATCCGATGACGCCGACCGCGGTCACGGAAAGCGCGGTCGCCAGCGCGGCCGCGGCAAAGATCAGGTAACGAAAACTGCGTACGGGCAGGCCGACGATCGCGGCCTGCAGCTCGCCGCGTGCCAGTACATTCAGGTGCCGTGCGGCGAGCGAGCCGGCAATGACGAGAATGACCAGCAGGACCAGCGGCCGCTCGGGATCGAACGCGAAGCTGAGATCCCCCATGAGCCAGAACAGCATGCCGCGCAGGTTCTGGTCGGGGCTCAATGCGAGAATCAGCGTCGTCGCCGCGCTGAATCCCGCGGCCAGGACCACGCCAGTCAGTAACAAACGGGTTGGCGTCCAGCTGCCGGTCCCCCGGGCGATTGCAAACACGAGCAACGTGGCCGCCATCGCACCGCCGAACGCGGCCACGTCCACGACGACACTGCCCATGCCGATGCTCATTGCAATCAGTGCGGCCACGGCGGCACCGCCCGAGCTGCCGAGAATGTAGGGTTCGGCCAATGGGTTGCGCAGCAGCACCTGCATCAGGACGCCGGCGACGCCGAGCAGGCCGCCGACCGCGAACGCAGTTAATGCGCGCGGCAGGCGCAGCCCGCCCACCAGCGACTGGACCTGTTCCGGCGCAGCGCCTCTGATCGCCTGCAGCACTTCACTGAAGCTCACGTCGGCGCTACCGATTGCCAGCGCCATGAGGAATGCCGCGCTGGTGATCAGCAGTAGTGTCAGGAACAGGGCTCCGGTGCGACCTGCGGGCAAGGATATTCTCCTGGGGCGAGCGCCGGAGGATAGTGTAAAGTAATCGGTAGTTAGAGTTTTAGTGCGGTTGCAATGAGCAACGACTGGATTGACGCCGAGGGTTTTCGGGCCAACGTCGGCATCATCCTCGTGAACGCCGAGAACAAGCTGTTGCTGGGCGGTCGCGTGGGTGCCAAGGGCTGGCAATTTCCCCAGGGCGGTATTAACGAAGGCGAAGCACCCGAACAGGCCATGTACCGGGAACTGCGCGAGGAAGTCGGACTGGAGCCGGACGACGTCGACGTGCTCGGAATGACCAGCGACTGGCTGCGTTACCGCCTCCCTGCAAAGTACATTCGCAAGAATTCCAAGCCGCTCTGTGTCGGCCAGAAGCAGCACTGGTTCATTCTGCGCCTGCGCGTGAACGAGGACAGAGTGCGCTTCGACCTGGCCGAAAAGCCGGAATTCGATCGGGCCCGATGGGTGTCGTTCTGGCGGCCTGTCAACGAGGTCATCTACTTCAAGCGCCGCGTTTACGCGCGGGCCCTGCATGAACTGGGCCCCCACGTGCACCCGGATGGCCTGCCTCAGCACCCGCGCTGGTGGCCGAGACGCTGGCGCGCCGTGTTTGACAAGGACATCCGCCGGGCCGAGAAAGAGGCCGCTGAAAAGGCAGATTCGTGACCTGGCGCACTTCTGTCGGCCCCGCGGGCCACGTAACATAAGCTTTTTTACTTAACGCGAAACGAGACTTTGGCGCGGAAGACCCATTTGCAGACGCACGGTATGGCACGGACCCTGTTGGTGCGGGCCTTCTTCGTGCTGCTGGCCGTCGTTGCCGGGTATCTCGTGTTCGAGTACGGACGCATTAGCGCCGGCTACGACACCATCGATGTGGCTAACGAGCGGGCGGCGCTCGAGGACGAGATCGACCAGCGCGACAGTCGGATCGCCGATCTCGAGCAGGAAATCGCGCTGCTCGAAACCCACCGCGAGATCGATCGCGAGGCCTACAGGGAAGTGGAAGGCAGCCTGCTTACATTGCAGGCCAAGATCCAGGAGCAGAAGGATGCGATTGCCTTCTACCGCGGTATCGTGTCGCCGGCCGACGGTCGCAGCGGTCTGCGCGTCCAGGATTTTCGCCTGACACGCGGCAGCGAAGAGCGCGAGTTCAAGCTGCGGCTGGTGCTGGTTCAGGCGATGCAGCATGATCGCAGGGTGTCGGGCGATGTCGCTCTGACCATCGAAGGCAGCGAAAATGGCGAAGCTACGAGTTACGCTTTGACCGAACTGTTGCCGCCGGACGTGGACAAGGCCTGGCCGTTCTCGTTCCGCTACTTCCAGGATTTCGACCGGTTGTTTGTACTGCCGGACGGTTTCACACCGGAGCGCGTGCACGTCGAGGTGCGCTCCAGAACCCGCTCGATATCGAGCATCGAAGAGAGTTTTGCCTGGGCGACAAGCCAGGGATGATTGGAGAACCAGATGTTTTCGAAAAAGCAACGCAGGCATACGGTCGTTGAGACGCTTGTCGGCCCGAACAGCAAGGTCCACGGTGATCTGCACTTCAAGGGCGGTTGTCACATCGATGGTATGGTCAGGGGCAATGTGACGGCCGACCCGGATACGGATTCCGCACTGTCGATCAGTGACATTGGCAGCGTCGAGGGCGGCGTAACCGTTCCCTACGTCGTTCTGAACGGCATCGTTAAAGGTGATGTATTCGCGAGCCAGCGGGTGGAACTCGGGCCGACCGCGCGGGTCACTGGTAATGTGTATTACAATCTCATAGAAATGGCGATCGGTGCCGAGATCAACGGCAAGCTAGTGCATCAGCCCGAAGGGCAGGTACCATTGCTCGAACAGACCAATCGAATTGATGAGGTAGCGGCCGTCGGCAGCGACTGAAGGCCACACCCTTAAAGGAAGAAGATGACGACAGCTAGTGCACTGCAGATCCAGACCGGCATCGTGTTTACCGATGCCGCGGCGCATAAGGTGAGTGAACTGATTGCGGAAGAGGACAACCCGAATCTGAAGTTGCGCGTGTTCATTTCGGGCGGTGGTTGCTCGGGATTCCAGTACGGATTTACCTTCGATGAGGATATCGAGGACGGCGACAGCCAGGTCGAGAACCAGGGGGTCACGTTGCTCGTCGATCCGATGAGCGTTCAGTATCTGATGGGCGCGGAAATCGATTACAAGGAAGATCTGCAGGGCGCCCAGTTCATCATCCGAAATCCGAATGCACAAACAACCTGCGGTTGCGGACAGTCTTTCACCGCCTGAGGATGCGCAGCCCGAGATCATCGCGGCTGTCGACCTGGGTTCCAATAGCTTTCACATGATCGTCGGCGAGCTGCGCCACGGGCAGCTCGCGATTCTCGATCGAATTCGCGAAACCGTGCGTCTTGCCGAAGGCCTTTCGGACAAGGGCGTCATTTCCCCGGATGCGCGCGCTCGCGCGCTCGACTGCCTGTCGCGCTTTGGCGAGCGTCTGCGCGATATCCATGCGCACCGGGTCCGCGCCGCAGGCACGAGCACCATACGCCGGGCCCACGAGGATACCGGGTTCATGAGCGAGGCCGAGGCTGCGCTGGGCCACCCGATCGAGGTCGTGTCGGGCCTCGAGGAAGCGCGTCTCATCTATAACGGTGTGACGCACAGCCTGCCGCCGACGGAAGGCCTGCGACTCGTGATGGATATCGGCGGCGGCAGCACTGAACTGATCCTGGGGCAGGGGCCGAAGCCACTGGCGCTGGAGAGCCTGCACCTGGGCTGCGTATCCATGACCGAGCGCTACTTCCCCGGAGGGCGCATTTCGAAGGAAGGCTTTGCCAGTGCCCGCACGGCGGCAAAGCTCGAATTGCGGCCCGTCAAGGCTTTCTTCCGCGGTGTCGAGGACGTCGAGGCTATTGGTACGTCCGGGACCATTCGGGCGACGGAAGCCGTCGCGCGCGAACTTGGTATCTCGGTTTCCGGCCTGAACCTCGAGCAGGTGGAGCAGCTCATTGACAAGGTGCTCGAGTTCGAGTCGACCGATGACCTCGTACTGACAGGGCTCTCCGAGCGACGCGCGCAGGTCTGGCCCGGTGGATTGTCGATTGTCGCGGAGCTCCTGAATACGCTGCAGATCGGTAGCCTGCAGGTATCGGACGGCGCACTGCGGGAAGGTCTCCTGTACGACCTGCTCGGCCGGCTGCAGCATGAAGATGCGCGCGAGCGCACGGTGCGCGCCATGATGGCGCGCTACCAGGTCGATAAGAAGCAGGCGCGTCGCGTCGCCGACACGGCGGCCGAACTTTACGGCCAGGTAAAGGCGCAGTGGGGGTTTTCGCGACAGATCGCGGGCAAGGTACTTGACTGGGCAGCGCGGCTGCACGAGATCGGCCTCGATATCTCCCACGATGGCTATCAGCAGCATGGCGCGTACATCGCCGGGAACGCCGATATGCCGGGATTCCCGAGGGCCGAGCAACATTTCCTCGCCGCCCTGATCGGCGGACAGCGTTACCCCATCCAGCGATCGAGTTTCGATGACCTGCCCAGGAGCTGGCGGGAGCCAGGCCTGCGTCTGTTGATGATTCTGCGCCTGGCCGTGCTGCTGAATCGTTCCCGCAAAAAGATTGCCCATATCCCGGTACGGCTCGAGGTCACCGAAGACAGTTTGTCCATCAGCTTTGCTGCCGACTGGCTCGAGGCGAACCCGCTGACGATCGCCGACCTCGAGCGCGAGCAGGAGTTTCTCGCGCAGGTTGGTTATTCACTGCACCTTGTGTAGGCGCGCGCATGGCGGGCTTCGGCGTTGTGACATTAAGTAAGAAAAAAGTGACATAGAGTAAGAAAAAAATTACATTCTGCTTGTCGGGCAATTCCACGTTCGGCAAGAAGCAGATCACGAAACCCATACTCTGGATCATCGCCGCGCTGCTGCTGGCCACAGGTCTCCTGACCGCAGCGGCCGCGGCGTGCGTGGTTCACTTTGGCGTACAAGCCTGGTGGGAAGTCGATGCGATCCGCCACGTGGTGACCGCACTGATGCTCGGCGAGTTGCTGGTATTCCTGGTCTTCACGATCAGCGTGGTTGCGCTCGAGACGGCCGCGGACGGCCGCTTCGACGAGAGAGACTCCGTAATCATGGGTCGCTCCTGCGCCGGCGTGGGCGGTGCCATGATGGTCGTATTTGCCGCCTGGATGATTGGTCTGATCGAAACCCACATCGAGACCCGGCTGGTCCCCACTTACTACCTGTACCTGGTGTTCTGGTCGCTGGTCCTGACAAACGTGATCGCTTCCCTGGCAGGAATACTGCTGGCCTGCCGGCGCAGCTGATGGCGCCCAAGGCAGACATCAGTAACGAGGTACGCCGTCTGCGGTTCGAGCACGGCGAGATGACGCAACAACAGCTCGCAGACGCCATCGGCTGCACCCGCCAGACCGTGATCATGCTCGAACAGGGTCGTTACGTGCCGTCCCTGGCACTGGCCCTGAAGATTGCGCAGGTCTTCGACGAGCCTGTGGAGAAGATCTTCAGGCTCGCTTAGGGAGCAGCAGTCAGAATGTCAGCGTGAATGTTGCGCCGCCGGACTTGTTGTTGCGCAGACGAATGAAACCGCCATGCGCGATCATGACCTGGCGGGCAAGCGCGAGCCCGACGCCGGAACCGCCTTCTTTCGTCGTGTAGAACGGGACGAACACCTTTTTCGCGGTACTGTCGGGCACCCCGGTACCGTTGTCGGCAATTTCGATCGTGACGTTGTTGCGCCGGTTCAGGCACGCATCGAGCCTGATCAAGGGAGCGGACTTGTCAGTGCAGGCCTGCCACGCGTTACGGAGCAGGTTGATCAGAACCGGCTCGATCAGGTCACGATCCACATAGACATCGAGTTCGGCCGGCTCGACATTCGTTTCGAACCTGACGTTATCGTACGGGCACTCGGCTTTAGCGAGCCGCAAGGCCGAGTCGAACAGGTCCGCGATACGCGTCCGCCTTTTCTCCGGGGGCGCGAGCCGCGTGATCTGGCGGTAGCCATCGACGAACTGTGTAAGGCTGTCCGAGCGACGGGCAACCGTATCGACGGCATCCTGAAGGTCAGCCAGGTCCTCCCGGACGGACTCACCCCGCTCGTGCCTGTCGATGACGTCCTGCACGAGATGCGCCGAGGTCTTTGCCAGCGATGTTACGGGCGTAATCGAGTTCATGATTTCATGCGTGAGCACCGTGACTAGTTCCTCCCATGCTTCAGCCTGCGTTGCGTCGAGCTCGGACTGGATATCCTGCAGCGAGATCAGTCGCTCACTGCGCCCCACAATCATGAGTTCGGTTGTTGCAAGCGTCAGGTTGTACTCGATACCTTCGACCTCGAAGGTCACCAGCTGCCGCTTTCCCGGCACCGCTGTCTCGACCGACTCCGCGAAGGCGAATCCGAACTTGCGCAGGTCGCGCAGCCGCGTTACGTGTTCTGCCCCGAACAGACGCCGCGCCGCATTGTTCTGCAGCGTAATCGAGTCATTGTCATGCAGGGTCATCAACGGCACCGGAACATGCTCGATCAGTGCGCGCAGGCGCCGCATTTCACTCTCGCTCTCACTGCTGCGCTCCCGTATGCGAGTGAGGATGTCCGTGAACGTTTCTCCCAGCGGACCGAAACCGGCTCCGTAGTGTGAGAACTCGAATCGTTGTGAGTAATCGGCGTAACGCGCCGCATCGAGAAAGCGCGTCGTTTCTCGATTGGTGCGATTCACGAAGCGCCAGACTTCGGCTGACGCGAGTACAAGAATGACCGAGACAACGACCGTCATACCGTGATAGCCGGGCATCAGGGCGAGCCAGACGGTGGTCGCCATCAGCACCCCGACGACAGCAAGTCGCAGGACCAGCAGCAAGGTGAAGCGCCTAAAGATCATGCTTTTCCATGCGCCGATACAACGACGCGCGTGTCAGTCCGAGTTCCCTGGCGGTGCGGGAAATGTTGAAGCCGTGCTTGCGCAGCGCCTTCTGGATCGTTTCTTTTTCGAGGTAATCCAGATTCAGGATGGTGGGCGCTACCGCTACGTCGGCCATTGCCGACGTTCTGCCGTAATCAAGTTGCAGGTCCGCAGGTTCGATACGCTCGTCACGAGTCAGGATGACAGCACGTTCAACCGCATGCCGCAGTGCCCTGACGTTTCCCGGCCAGTCGTAACCGGTCAACGCTGCCTCGGCCGCAGCTGAAAATTGTCGCGGAGTGCCGCCATACTTGCGGGAATAGACCAGCAGGAAGTGCTCGGCGATGGGCAGAATGTCGTCGCGACGATCGCGCAACGGCGGCACCGAGATCTCCACGGTGTTGAGTCTGAACAACAGGTCCTGCCGGAAATAATCGGCGTCCCTGAGTAATGTGGGTGCGACGTTCGTTGCCGCAACGATCCGTATGTCCACGGCTTCGCTGCGGTCGGAGCCGACCGGTGTCACCATCTGCTGTTCGAGCACGCGCAGCAGCTTGGCCTGCAGATTCAATGGCAGGTTACCTATCTCGTCGAGAAACAGCGTGCCGCCATTGGCGGCCTGAAATCTCCCGAGACGGTCATCTTTCGCGTCCGTGAACGCACCACGCGTGTGTCCGAACAGTTCGGACTCGAACAGGTTCTCGCTGAGTGAGCCCATGTCGACGGTGAGGAAGACCCTGTCGGCACGCTTTGACCTGCGGTGCAATGCGCGTGCAACGAGCTCCTTGCCCGTACCGTTCTCACCGAGCACGAGGACGTTCGCATCGGTTGGCCCCGCGCGCTCCACGAGGTGCATGACCTGGCGCATTTCCTCCGATTCGATGACCAGGTCCCGAGCGATCGAGCCCTCGGTGAGCAGGCGATTCGCCTGGCGCAGCTCGCGTGCCTCGCGGCGACTGGAACGCAGCCCGACAGCTGCGGAAACGGTGGCAATCACCTTTTCGTTCTGCCACGGCTTGGCGATAAAATCGGTCGCCCCGCGCTTCATGGCCTCGACCGCCGTATTCAGGCTTCCGTGCGCCGTAATCATGACGACCACCATCTGCGGGTCGATAGCGAGGATGCGCTCGAGCCAGCGCAGGCCCTGCTCGCCCGACGACTCGCCCGGCCCGAAATTCATGTCGAGCAGAATGGCGTCGAAGTCGTGTTCCTCCATGAGGTCGGGGACCTTTTCGGGTTCACGCTCCCCGATGACCTCGCCGAACTCGCGCCGCAGCAGCAGCCTGCCTGCGGTCAGAATGTCCTCGTCGTCATCGATGATGAGTAACTTGCCCATCGCCTGCCTGGTTTCAGGAAACTGTTCGGAATCGTACACCCAGTGTTCGCCAGCGTACAGTGTGGCGGTACGGATACGCTTTGTTACTCAAAGAAATCAGAGAGTTATGAATTGGCACGTCTCTTGCTATACAAGGGGCATGGACAAGATTACGAAGCTCAAGAGCGAAACCTACAAGCCAGGCCCTGTCCTGTCCGGCGAGGGCATGGACCGCCGGGTGGCGAAGACGACCCCGCCACACCGCAGGATTGCTTACGGGGCCGCGGGACTGGTCCTGCTCGCTTTCGTCTGGTGGTTTGTCGGTGCACTGCTCGGCGGTCGCACGCTGAGCGTCGATTCGCAGCGCATCTCCGTATCGACCGTGACGACCGGTGTGTTCGAGGACTTCATTCCATTGCGCGGTCGCCTGGTTCCCAGCAGCACGGTCTTCCTCGACGCGATCGAGGGTGGACGGGTCGAAGAGATTCTTGTCGAGGATGGCGCCATCGTCGAGGCGGGTGAGCTGATTGCGGTGCTTTCCAACACCAACCTGCAACTCGAGGTCCTCGGTCGCGAAGCAGCGGTCACCGAGCAGCTCAACAATATGCGTACGATCGAGTTGCAGCTCGAACAGAATCGCCTGGCGCACAAGCGCAACCTTGTGGAGATCGATTACCAGATCAAGCGTTTGACGCGGGCCATCGAGCGCCAGCGCGACCTGCTGGCACGAAACCTGGTGTCGGAGTCCGAGGTTGAGGACCTGGAAGATGAGCTCGAGTACTACACGGCGCGACGCGAAGTCACGATCGAAAGTCAGGCGACCGATACCCGGATGCAGGAACAGCAGCTCGAGCAGCTGCGGATAGCGGGCGCACAACTCGAGGAGGGTTTGGAATTTGCGCGCAAGAACCTCGACGATCTTGATGTGCGCGCACCTCTGGACGGCAAGCTGTCGGGATTCAATATCGAGATAGGGCAGTCGATCGCGCGAGGCGGACGCCTCGGCCAGATCGACGATCCATATGGTTACAAGCTGAACGTAAGCATCGACGAGTATTACCTCGGACGTGTGGACCTGCAGCAAGTAGCGACCGCGACACACAATGGCCGCGAGCTGGAACTGGTGGTTGCCAAGATCTATCCGCAGGTCAAAGACGGCCAGTTCGAAGTCGATATGACGCTCGACAGGGATGCGACCGGGCTTCGCCGGGGCCAGACGATGCCGTTGCAGCTGACCCTCGGAGACAACAGCGCTGCGGTGCTGATTCCGAACGGCTCGTTCTACCAGGATACGGGCGGCAACTGGATATTCGTCGTCTCTCCTGACGGGTCCGAAGCCGTGCGTCGGCCGGTTCGTCTCGGCCGCCGCAATACTGAATTTATCGAAGTGCTGGACGGCCTCGAGCCCGGCGAACGGGTCATCACTTCGCCATACACGAGTTACACGGAAATGGAGCGGCTCTCGCTCGACAGCGAATAACCGAATCAAGGGGAATATCAAATGCTAAAACTGCACAACTTGTACAAGGTCTACCGCACCGACGAGGTCGAGACTGTCGCCCTGAACGGTGTGAATTTCGAAGTCGAGCAGGGCGACTTCGTGGCCATCATGGGGCCGTCAGGATGCGGCAAGTCAACGCTGCTGAATATCGTCGGCATGCTCGACAATCCCAGCAATGGCGACTACTTCTTCTTTGATGAGAATGTTGCCCCCTACGCGGAGCGCCAGAGATCTTCGATACGCAAGCAGAATATCGGTTTCATTTTCCAGAGCTTCAATCTGATCGATGAACTCACTGTTGCCGAGAACATCGAACTGGCGCTGCTGTATCACAACATGACAGCTACGGAGCGCAAGCAACGGGTCGCCAATGTCATGGACCGCATGGGTATCGCGCATCGCGCCAACCACATGCCCGGCCAGTTGTCGGGTGGTCAGCAGCAGCGCGTCGCTGTCGCGCGTGCAGTCGTCGGGGACCAGCCACTGATTCTCGCTGACGAGCCGACCGGAAATCTCGACTCCGTGCATGGCCAGGAGGTCATGGAACTGCTGCGCTCGCTGAACAGGGAGGGCACGACCATCGTCATGGTGACGCATTCGCCCGCACACGCGGACTATGCCCACCGTACCGTCAACCTGTTTGACGGCCACATCGTCACTGATAACACGCGCGCGGCCTAGGCTGCCCGGTCAGGGGAACGAACATGTTCTGGAATAACATCAAGATCGCGCTCAGAAACCTGCGCAAAAACAAGGTCTATGCGGCGATCAACGTCCTCGGACTGGCGCTCGGGCTGACGGTTTACGTGTTTGGTGGCCTGATGTACGACTATGAAAAGTCGCACGACCTGTTCTTCGAGAAGGCGCCGCGGATCTACACGATCGGTTCCGAGTTGTCGCCGGACTTTGGTATGCCGGTCAGTTCGTTTTCGGCGGTATACGCGGCGGTCGGGCCGCTGATCGAGGCCGAGCTTAGTGACGTCGAAGCGGTTGCAAGGACGATCTCGAGAGAATTCCTGTTGTCGACTGGTGATCGAAGTTTTTATGAGTTCATGCAGTTCGCCGATCCCGATCTGCTGCGAATCTTCAACTTTGATTATATCCACGGTGATTCACGTGCACTTGAAGACCCTTCCGGAATCCTGCTTACGGAGTCCGCAGCCATCAAGTACTTTGGCGATACGGACGTACTCGGCAAGGTGATTACGTTTGACAATGAATTCGATTTCCACGTTGCTGCAGTTGTCCGGGACGTGCCGAAAAACTCGCATTTCAATTCGAGCGTGATTAACGATTCCGATTTGGGAATAGTCGGTCCGCTGCTTGCCCTGAACAGAATGAGCGGCTGGGACATGGCCGGCAACTGGTCCAACCTTTCAATGGGCAATATGACGTATGTGTTGTTGCCTGCAGCACTCGATGCCGGTTGGCTGCAGACCCAGATCGATGGCATCTACCGACGTATGGCTCCGGAAGATGTCAAGGAAGACCTGACGGGGTTCAAGGTGAATCATATTGCCGATGCCAATACTGCGATATGGGACATGATAGGTATCCCGGTCATCGAGGCAATCGCCCTGCTGAGTTTTCTGGTCCTGGTCGTTGCCTGCGTGAACTACACAAATCTCGCGACGGCACAGTCGCTAGGGCGGACTCGCGAAGTCGGAATGCGCAAGACGATGGGTGCCACTCAATACCAGTTGCTCCGGCAATTTCTCATCGAGAGCCTGGTCATCGCCGCGATTGCGATGATGATCGCAGTCGCTGCGCTCGAGATGATCATCCCGCTGTTCAACGTGGCAACCGGCAAGATCCTGACGCTCGACTATGCCGCGATCCTCCCGTGGCTCGTCGCGACAACCGCGTTTGTGGGTCTGTTTGCCGGACTGTATCCGGCCTGGCTGATCACGAATACCAGTCCGATCGAGGCATTGCGCGACATCGCCCGCAAGGGCGCAAAGGGGTCGAAGATGCGGTCCCTGATGATCGGCATCCAGTTTGCGATCTCGGCATTCATGCTCGCGATCGTCAGCATCGTCTACATGCAGAATGAACGCGTCGAGGAATCGAGTTACGAGTTTCCCCGGTCCGAAATCTATACGCTTGGGCGACTGGACGTCGCAGAAATTCGAGGCAAGCTGGACACACTGAAACACGAGCTGGAAGCGCTGCCGAACGTGGACAGTGTTTCTTTCTCGTCACAGGTCCCGTTCGAGCAAAACAACACGGCGCGTACGTTGACATTGACGCCCGGTGATGAATCCGGTGAGTTTTCGTTGATGTACCTGAGTATGTCGCCCGACTTTACCGAGACTTACGACGTCGAGATACTCGCGGGACGAGCGCTTAGTCGCGATATCTCGAACGATCGCCGCACCGATGAATCGGAAGTAGTCAACGTTCTGGTCAACGAAATGGCACTGTCACGCCTGGGCGTCGCAACGCCGGACGAAGCACTGGGGGTGCGACTCTACGCGGCGGACCCGAACATGACCGCACGTGAGTTTATCGTGGTCGGTGTCGTGCCGACGCAGAACATCGTCGGGCTGATGAACGAGCTCAAGCCCTGGTTCTATCAGTACAATCCGGCAGACCTGCGCATGGGCTCGGTGCGGATTACCGGCGGGAATATCATCGACACGGTCGAGCAGATCGAGGAAATCTGGGAGCGCGTGATTCCGGAGTACCCAATGCAGGGCAGGTTCCTCGATGAGGTCTTTGATGACGTCTTTGACATTCTCAGCGCCATGAATGCAGCGCTGGCAGTATTTGCATTGCTGGCACTCGTCCTGGCCATGATTGGTTTGTTCGGGCTGGCCGCGTTCATGGCGACGTTGCGCACCAAGGAAATCGGTGTGCGCAAGGTCCTTGGCGCAAGCTCTACGCAGATCGCACGCCTGCTGGTGTGGCAGTTCTCACGCCCGGTCATGTGGGCACTGCTGGTCGCGCTGCCGGCCGCCTACCTGGCGTCGAGCCTGTACCTGAACTTCTTCTCGGACAGGATCGAAACGCAGATAGGCATTCTGATGGCCGCAGGCCTCATTGCGGTCGGGTTGGCATGGGCAACAATCGCCGGTCATGCCATCAGAATCGCCCAGGCAAATCCGATCCTGGCACTGCGGTACGAGTAAGCTGCGAGTCGCTACAACGGGGTGGTGAGCTGTTGGAGAAACGTCTCTTGTGCGGAGATGCGCTCACCATCCCCGGGTGACAGCCGTTCGTAACTGCCGTCGCCGCTGAGTACCCAGGCCTGGCAGTTGTCAGCCAGGAACAGCTCGAGGTGGTCGCGCAGCTTCTCGCGCATCGCATTTTGTCGAATCTCGAAGCAGGATTCGTTGCGGCGGAAGAGATTGCGCTCCATCCAGTCGGCGCTCGAGCAGTAGAACTCTTCGGTTCCGTCATTAAAGAAGTAGTAGACCCGGGAGTGTTCGAGGAAGCGCCCGACAATAGAACGGACGTGGATGTTATCCGACAGGCCCTTGATGCCCGGCCGCAGCGAGCAGACGCCGCGTACGATCAGGTCGATCTTCACTCCCGCCTGCGATGCTTTGTACAGCGCTTCGATAATCTGCGGCTCGTTCAGCGAGTTGACCTTCGCGATGATCCGCGCTTCCTTGCCGGCCTTCGCATTCTCGGTTTCTCGCACAATCTTCTCGATCAGTGCGTCGAACAAGCTGAATGGTGAAGCGAGCATGCGGGTCATGCCTTTGGCTTCGGTCAGGCTGGTCAGCTGCAGGAAAAGCTTGTGCACGTCCTCGCCCAGTGGTTTGCCGCTCGAGAGGTAGCCGTAGTCCGTGTAAACATTCGTTGTCGCATGATGGTAGTTTCCCGTACCGAGGTGCACGTAGCGGACAAGCTCCCCTTCCTCGCGGCGCACGACGAGCAGCATCTTGGCGTGGGTCTTGAACCCGACGAGCCCGTAAACCACTTGGGCACCGGCTTCCTGCAGGCGATTGGCGAGTGCAATATTGGCGGCCTCGTCAAAGCGAGCCATAAGCTCGATGACGACGGTGACTTCCTTGCCCGATCGCGCGGCGTTCACGAGGTGATCAACGATCGGTGAGTCGGCACCGGTTCTGTACAGCGTTTGCTTGATCGCAAGAACGTTTTTGTCACGCGCCGCCGTCGCAATGAAATCGATGACGGGCGCAAACGACTGGTACGGGTGGTGCAGCAAGACGTTTTTGGTCGCGAGGATGTCGAAGATGTTGTCATCCGACTTGAGTTCATCGGGCAGGCCCTGCGCGAACGGCTCGTACAACAGTTCGGGCTTGTCCTTGATGTCGCAGACCGTGCTCATGCGATTCAGGTTGACCGGACCTTCGACCAGGTACATGTCCTGCGGCTGCAGGTTGAAATGGTCGAGCAGGAACTGCTGCAGGTCGTCGGGGCATTCGTGGCCGATCTCGATACGCACGGCTGCACCGTAACGACTCGCCTCGAGCTGGCCTTCGAGGGCACGCACGAGATCGCTGACTTCTTCCTCATCGATATAGAGGTCGCTGTTCCGCGTGACACGAAACTGGTAACAGCCGTCGACGTCGAGTCCCGGGAACAATCGATCGACGTGCACACGGATAATCGACGACAGGAATACGAAGTTGTGTTCGCCCTTGTTACTCAGGTGCCTGGGCAATTCGATGATGCGTGGCAACGACCGCGGGGCCTGCACCATGCCACGGTGGCGTCGCCGGCCGAAGGCATCGCGCCCGTGAAGGCGCATGATGAAGTTCAGGCTCTTGTTGAGGATCCTCGGAAAGGGCCGTGACGGATCGAACGTCAGCGGTGTCAGTACCGGTACTACCTGCTCATCAAAATAAGTATCGAGCCAGTCGCGCTGATCATCGGTCCACTCTTCGCTCTGCACAAAGTGCACACCTGCTGCCGTCAACTCAGGGAACATCGACTGGTTGAGTACCTCGTACTGCTCCTTTACCAGCGCGCGAACGCGTTGCTCGAGTTCCTCGAATACGACGCTGGCCGGGATTCTCTCCGGCCCCTGAGCCGGTGCGCCGAGCTCCATTCGCTGCTTCAGCCCGGCGACGCGGATCTCGAAGAACTCGTCGAGGTTGGTGCAGCTGATGCACAGGAAACGCAGGCGCTCGAGCAACGGAACGGACGGGTCCATCGCCTGTGCGAGCACTCGCTTGTGGAACTCAAGCAGGCTGAGTTCCCTGTTTATATACGTGCTGTTCACTTTGGGTTATGCCTCTAGGGCGAGTGTATCGTGCCGAGCACTACTTTACGGCTTGCACCTGTCACAGTTGGGAGATTTCCGGTTTGCTTGTTCATCGTGCGCATCGCAAGCCAGGCAAAGGCTACGGCCTCGACCCAGTCGGGATCAAGACCGGCTGCAGCGGTTGAGTCGATTCGTGTTTCAGGCAGGTTGCGAGCGAGCCGGTCCAGGAGGTCCTGGTTGTGCACACCGCCTCCGCAGACCAATACCTGGCGTACGTCGGGGGCATGCTCGTCGATGTGGCGGGCGATCGATCGGGCGGTCAGTTCGGACAGCGTTGCCTGGACATCCTCCGGCTTGCCGGCAGCACCAAAGCGTTCGAACCAGACCAGGTTGAATTCTTCGACACCCGTACTCTTAGGCGGGTTCAGGCCGAAATACTCGTAGGCCAGCATGTGTTCGAGGAGTGGCTCGTCGACTTTGCCCGCGGCTGCCCATGCGCCGTTCTTGTCGAGTGGCTGGTGCAGGTGTTTGCGCGCCCAGGCATCGAGCAGCGTATTGCCGGGGCCTGTGTCAAAGCCGGTCACGGGTGCGTCGCCCGGCGGCAGGATCGTGATATTCGCGATGCCACCGATGTTGACGATAACCCGTCCTGTATCGCCTCGTCCGAACAGCCACTCGTGGAATGGCGGCACGAGCGGCGCGCCCTGGCCGCCCGCTGCAATGTCGGCACTGCGGAAGTCGGCGACCGTCGTGATGCCGGTGCCGCCGGCAATGATATCGGGGTTGCCGATCTGCAAGGAATAAGGTCGCGGTCCGTCCGGTTGGTGCCGAACCGTCTGTCCGTGACTGCCGATTGCCGTGATTGCGCCCGCAGCCAGTCGGGACTGCCGCAGCAGGGCGAGCGCCGCTTCCCGAAATTGTTCGCCGACCTGCCGGTCCAGCGTCCCGAGATTGTCGATCGGCTCATCGACCGGCGTCAGTGCTGACTTGCGCAAGGCGTGCTGCAGAGTCTCGGGGTAGGCTTGCTCGTGCGTGGCGACTACTTCCACGCCAGGATCGCCGAACCGCACGAGGGCGGCGTCGATGCCGTCCATGCTGGTGCCGGACATCAGGCCGATGTAATACATACGAGGTCAGGGCGTAGCGTAGGCGACGGTCGCCAGACGCTTGCGTTTGTAGTTCTCGAGTTCTTCGAGAATCGGGGCGGCCTCGGCCAGGAAGCGTTGGCGATACTTCGCTGCGATCGGCTCGGCATCAGGCAATGACACCGTGCGCGGGTTGCGATGAAGACCGTTCAGGCGATACTCGTAATGCAGGTGATTGGCTGTTGCCAGTCCGGTCATGCCGACGTAGCCGATGGTCTGGCCCTGTGTCACTCTCGTGCCGAGCCGGGCTTTTGCATTGAAGTTCGACATGTGCGCGTACAGCGTCGTGATATTTCCGCCATGCTGCAGGATGACGACCTTGCCGTATCCCGACTTCGTCCCCCGGAATATGACCTTGCCGTCTCCGGCCGCCTTGATCGGTGTGCCGCGCGGGGCGGCGTAGTCGACGCCCCGGTGAGCCCGGATCGTATTGAGGATCGGATGCCGCCGATTCGGGTTGAAATTCGAACTGATACGGGTGAAGTCAACAGGGGCACGAATAAAGGCTTTGCGCACGCTGTCGCCGTCGGGAGTGAAGTAGTCGGTTCGCTCTTCTCCGTCCTTGAAGCGGATCGCCTGGATCTGCCGACCGTTGTTGTTGAACTCGGCCGCGATGATCTCCCCGTCGGTAACGTACTCACCGTCCTGCCAGATCTCCTCGAACTGGACGTAATAGGTGTCGCCCTGGCGAATATCGAGAATGAAATCGACATCCCAGGCAAAAATGCCGGCGACATTCATGATCGTCTTGTCCGACAGGCCCGCGGTCGCCGCGCTCTCGAACAAGGAGGTGTTGATGACGCCGTAAGCGAAGCGTTTGCGAACCTCGATCGGTTTGTCGACGATGCCTGCCGCGAATCCATCCTCGCCCTTCGTCACGTGCAG
Organism: Woeseiaceae bacterium; assembly: GCA_041574455.1. GTDB lineage: Bacteria > Pseudomonadota > Gammaproteobacteria > Steroidobacterales > Woeseiaceae > UBA1847. The sequence continues at coordinate 37,935 of JBFFOM010000022.1, forward strand.
GGCGCTCGTCAGGTCGAGCTGCGAGTACAGGCTGATGATCTTGCCGTCATCATGCTCGATCTCGAACACGTCACCGGGCTTGATGCGACGGAATTGCTGCCTGGCCGCGTCGAGCTGGGCAATCGACATGAGTTCGCCAATGTCCAGCTGGTGCTTGCGAAACAGCTTTTCCATTGTGTCACCGCGTCCGACCTCGAGCGTCAGCTTGTCGTAGGCGGGTGGCGGGGGTGGCGCGGGTTCGAGCACGGCGTTCGTGATCGCCTCGGGCGTCATCTCGTCAACGGCCAGCGGCACCGCATCGGCAGCCATGACAACGGGCTCGTCGGTAGCAGGTGGTCGCGAGTTCGTCGTACCAAGACCGCTGATCAGCGCAACGCCGACGAGAGGGATACCGAGGCCTACCGCGAACCACTGAAGAGCTCTGGACTTCGCAGGTTTCTTTCTTGCAGACGGCTTGTAATCGTGGAGAAGTGGACTGACCGGACGATTCAAGTCTGCGACCCCATGGTTTCAGGATGCGGCTACTCTACCGTTTGGCAATTTTGAGGTCAAAAGTCCCCGACAATGCTACAGTTCGCGGCATTGCGGTGGTGGCCGCTCCTACGCGCAACGGGACATGAGCAGTATCAAGGAACAAATCGCGGAACTGACCCGCGGCACGGATGAAGTGTTGCCCGAGGACGGGCTCGAAACGAAGCTCAAGCAGGGCAGGCCGTTGATCGTCAAGGCCGGATTCGACCCCACGGCCCCTGATCTGCACATCGGCCACACCGTACTCATTAACAAGATGCGACAGTTCCAGCAGCTGGGGCACGAAGTCGTCTTCCTGATCGGTGACTTTACGGGGATGATCGGCGATCCATCGGGCAAGAACGCCACTCGCCCGCCGCTGTCGCCTGAAGAGATCAAGGCCAATGCCGAGACCTACGAAGCGCAGATTTTCAAGATTCTCGACGAACGCCAGACTCGCATCGAGTTCAACTCCAGCTGGATGGGCGAGATGGATGCAGCCGGGCTGATCCGGCTGGCGGCGCGCCACACGGTTGCACGAATGCTCGAGCGCGACGACTTCTCGAAGCGCTACAAAGGCGGGCAGTCGATCTCGATTCACGAGTTCCTGTACCCGCTGGTGCAGGGGTATGACTCGGTGGCCCTGAAAGCGGACGTCGAACTGGGTGGCACCGACCAGAAATTCAACCTGCTGGTGGGTCGCCAGCTGCAGCAGGACTACGGCCAGGAGCCGCAGATTGTCATGACGACCCCACTGCTCGAGGGTCTCGACGGCGTCAACAAGATGTCGAAGTCGCTCGACAACTACATCGGTATCACGGAGCCACCCGGCGAGATGTTCGGCAAGATCATGTCGATATCCGACGATCTCATGTGGCGCTACTTCGAGGTGCTGAGCTTCCGCCCGCTCGACGACATCAATAAGCTGAAGCAATCCGTCGCCGATGGCATGAACCCGCGCGACGTAAAATTTGAACTTGGGCTCGAAATCGTTGCCAGATTCCATGATGACGCTGCGGCCAGGGGCGCGTGCGACGAGTTTGTCGCACGATTCCAGCAGGGCGCCATGCCGGATGAGATTCCGGAGACGTCGCTTGCGACCGAGGACGGCAAACTCGGGCTCCTGAGCCTGCTCAAAGGGGCGGGGCTCGTCAGCGGCACGTCTGAAGCGCGGCGCATGGTGAAACAGGGTGCCGTGAAGATCGATGGTGAACGGGTCGACAACGAGCGACTCGAACTGGAGTCCGGTACGACTCATATATACCAGGTGGGCAAACGCAAATTCGCTCGCGTCACACTCACCTGACAGGGCTGGCCGTGGCGGCGCCACGCACTGGCCGGAGGTGTAAACCGTGAACAGGATTGTCGTATTCGTCGCAGCGTTCGTCGCGCTCGCGTTGCCCCATGCGGCAATCGCGCAGGAGACTGATGATCTGCGGAGCCAGTTCCAGGCGGTCGTCGACGACCTCAACGCGAATTCCTGGTCCAGCTTCAACGATGCGGTTGACGAAGACGCGTTTGTGGGGCGGGTATTCGGCTACTACGTCCTTGAGAGCGAGCCGAAGCAGTACTTCGCCTCCAGCTTCCGCGAGCAGTTCCAGAATTCGTTCCTGAGCGCGTTCCCGCTCGCACGGACGCAGAACGAGGCCAGCGGCGAGATCATCGGTACCCTGGTCGCCTTCCAGGAGGATCAGGGGCAGGCGCGTGCCATTGTGCGGTACGCCGGCGAGGGGTTCCGCTATTCCTACCACTCGTATGACCTGATTCGTGGGCGCGGCGGCAAGGTTCAGATTGTCGATTGGTGGGATTACTACCAGGGCAAGTGGTTCAGTCAGTACATCGCTGATGCTCTCGTTCGCATCTTACCGACGAGACAAACCGTTGCCGGGTTGCTCGAGATGCCGAATCCGGGCGAAGGTCGCCTGTTCCAGGTCGGCGAACTGCTGAAGACCCTTCGTGATGGCAACCTGGGCCGTTACTTCGAAATCTACGACGGACTCGAGGAGGCGCTGCGCCAGGAACCGTTCATCGTCGTCCTCAATTTCGAATCGTGTCGTATTGTCCGCGATCCCGGGCGCCTGCTGGCTGCCACCGCTCAACTGGCCGAGACTTTTCCGGGCGATGCGCGGTTCAGCCTGCCGCTCGCAGAGTTCTATATACAGGCGCGACGCTTCGAAGACGCCATCGCAGAACTCGATCGTTTCGAAGACGCGCTTGGCTTCGAGGACGGCGTGGTGCGCCTGCTCAAGGCGACCGCCGAGATGGCGCTGGGTGATTTCGAGAATGCGCAAGCGGACGCACTCTCCGCAACCGAGGCGGAACCGGATCTTGAACTCGCCTGGTGGACCCTGCTGCGCACCCGCACAGCGGCAGAGAACTATGAGGGGGCGACCGAGGCATTGAGCGCACTCGAGGACCGCTTCGGGCATCTGTTGATCCCGCAGAAGCTGCGCCGCGATCGCTTCCTGCGTGTGCTCATCGACAAGCAGGAGTACAAGGACTGGCGCGCGGCCCGCGATGCGGCCTGAGCGAGTCTGCGGGATTCCTTGGCGAACATTGCCCGGGACCCTCCGGATACGACCGCGCTGACGTTTTCGTGGTCTGCGGCGGCCCGGCGGCGGCAGCCCGAAAAGCCCGTTTTTCCCGGGAAAAGACGGGTATTTTGACCTGGCCGAAGGCCCCGTCTGACAAGGCTTTCCGCGGGCCGCAAAAAAACCGAAGAAAAGTGTTGACGGGTACGCCGGGCCCCGTATAATGCGCCGCCTGCTGAGGGAACGGTGGCCCTCGGCGGACCTCGAACACAATACAGCAGTGGCCGTAGGGCTGGTCAGCAGCCGCGCTCGCCCTGTATACTTGATGGTCTGGCTGTTTTTTGGTGTCAGACACCTTATTTGCGTAGTAGCCTCAAATCGGCCTGCGCAAATAAGGTGACTGACACCCGATAAACAGCATGTTCTTTAACAACGTAATCAGATAATTTGTGTGGGTGCTTGCGCTGGAGTTTGCGAAGGCAAAACAGCGTAAGAACCAACCTAAATTTCTACTCAAGTAATTTAGAGAGGGGATTACGTTCTTTAGTAAAGCTCAAAGCTTTAAACTGAAGAGTTTGATCCTGGCTCAGATTGAACGCTGGCGGCATGCCTAACACATGCAAGTCGAACGGTAACGCGAGGAGCTTGCTCCTTGGCGACGAGTGGCGGACGGGTGAGTAATGCTTGGGAATCTACCCAGTAGTGGGGGACAACATTCGGAAACGGATGCTAATACCGCATACGCGCTACGGTGGAAAGCGGGGGATCTTCGGACCTCGCGCTATTAGATGAGCCCAAGTCGGATTAGCTTGTTGGTGAGGTAAAGGCTCACCAAGGCAACGATCCGTAGCTGGTCTGAGAGGACGATCAGCCACACTGGGACTGAGACACGGCC
>JBFFOM010000023.1:0-41526 GCA_041574455.1 Woeseiaceae bacterium
ACATCCGGTTGTCGTAAAGATTACTGGCAAATTCCTCGTACTTGCCGAAAGGCAAGAGCACGACACCGATATCAGCGAGCTTGAGGCCGGTACTCTGGTTACGCTCCCAGTCTTTAAGCCGCGCATAGCCGACCTCGTGATCGCCTTGCGGCTCGCGTATCGCGGCGATCCACTCGTTAACCGGTGCCGACGAATCCCCAAAATTGGCATGCGCCAGGAGCGTCGCCACCAGCGTCTGACCGCGTGCAGCGTAGTATGCGACAAACGCCTCGCTCACCGAGTGGAAGTTTGCATCGAGCGTCGGCTCGAAGACCTCGAGCGCCTCCTCGAGCCGTCCCTGCGACAACAACGACATCGAGAGGTGATGCCTGCAGTTCAGGTACCCGGGGTCGATGTCGATACAGTTGCGCAGGTACTCTTCGGCTTTCCGGAAAAACCCGGCTTCGTTCATTGCCAGTCCATACCAGAGCCAGGCCGTCGTGTTCTTCGAGTCGAGTCCGACAGCCTTGCGGAAAAGGTCCTCGCCGGCAATAAAGTCGAACTTGTTGCCGTATTCTTTCAGCCCGAGCACCGCGTACGGCATCGACAGCGCCGGGTCGATCGAGAGTGCCTTGTTTGCCGCCGCGACGGCGTGAGGCAGATGATCGACCCCGTCGTCGAACACCCAGTCGTTGGTCACAATCTCCACGGCCGCGAGGCCCTCCCAGGCACGAGCGAACTGCGGATCCAGCTCGACGGCCTGTTCGAACAGCTCGATACTCTCGAGCAGGTCCTCGCGCCTCAGGAACTTCTCCCGCGCCTCGAGATACAGTGCATAGGCGTCCATATTCGAGGTCGAGGCCCTGACGTCGACTGTCGTGACGTCCCGCAGACCCAGCTCGTCCTTGAGGGCGTCGACGATCGCTTTGCCAATTTCGTCCTGGATGGCAAAGATATCCTCGAGCTTGCGATCGAAATTCTCCGACCACAGGTGACGGTCCGTCGCCGCCTCGATCAGCTGGGCCGTGACCCGGATCCTGTCACCCGACTTCCTGACGCTCCCCTCAAGTACGTGCGCGACGCCGAGGCTATTAGCGATTTGCGGAATGCTGAGACTCGAGTCACGGTAGGCAAATGCCGAGGTCCGCGACGCGACGCGCAGCCCGTTGACCCGAACCAGCAGGTTGAGCAACTCTTCCGACAAGCCGTCAGTGAAGAACTGCTGGTCTCCCTGTTCGCTGAGATCAGAAAATGGCAGCACCGCGATCGAGTTTCTTGCCACGGCACTTGTGTACACGGTCTGCTCCGCCGTTGACGGCGGTAGCGCCTGCTCAGGCAGCAGGCGATCGACGACCATGCCGACGATGGCAAGCACCAGCAGAACAACGATAACGACGTTGATCTTCTTGCCGGTATCCGTGGTGATGGAATGGCTGCGATCGACGTCCTTCTCGCGCTTCAGGCCCTCCGGCGTCATCTCGAAAACCCACGCAAACACGAGCGCCGGTGGCAAGCCAATCAGCAGCAGCAGGAAGACGAGCGACCCGGTCCACTCGGGCACCGGCAACAGGGATGACAGCACGTCGGTAAGCTGCAGCAGCAGCCACGCCGAGACGAAGTACAGAACCGCGACGCGGATGACGTTGCGTCGCTTGAGCTCACCAAAGAGAGTCATTCACGTTCCTGCCTTACGCCCGATCGAAGCATCATAACTGACTGAAGGTGAGAGGAAACCAGTCGTCCCACGAAAACTGGAACGTAAGTGACCAATTGCGTGAGCTTTCTTGATGAACCTGTTGGCAGAGCTCAAGCGTCGAAGTGTTATCCGTATTGCGGGAAGTCGTGGCAAACCTCGACCTGCCCAGGTACTGGGATCAAACGAACTGGTGTCGTATTCGCCGGCGGGAGAAATGGTGCCGATAGGGTGACTCGAACACCCGACCCACGCATTACGAATGCGTTGCTCTACCAACTGAGCTATATCGGCACGTCTCAGGCGGCGCGCAGTATAGCCGCGCGCGCGACGCAGGAAAAGGGGGTCAGCCGGGATTTTCCGAGCCGTCGCGGCGGATCTTGATCAGGACTTCGACGCCCTCAATCCGTCCCCCGGCCGGAATCTCCGGCAGGTCGGCAAACCGAATCTTGCCATCCGGAATATCGACGAGTTCGCCCGAATCCATGATGAAAAAGTGGTGGTGCGCCGCAGTGTTTGAATCGTAGAACCGGCGCTCGGGATCGACGATGCACTCCCTGACGAGGCCCCGTTCGGCGAACAGGTTCAGGGTGTTGTACACCGTGGCCTTGGACACCGCGCTGTTCTGGGCGCGCAGCTGATCGAGCAGCTGCTCGGCCGAGAGATGCTGCTCTTTTTCAAATATAATTTCCGCAATTTCAAGGCGTTGCGATGTACTTTGAATGCCAAAAGTAGCGAATTTTCGAACGATGTCTGCGCGCTTCATGACACCAATTCTGCTGTATCTCGCCGATTTGCACAAATTTTGTGCGTGCCGGGTACCGCCATCATTGCGGATATTAGCCATCGGGGACACGGAGGTCCGACACGATGGTACGCAGCAAGCGCGGCTTCACCCTTTATGAACTCCTGATGACGATGTTGCTTATTGCTGTGCTCGTCTCGATCGGCATGCCTGCGTTCTCGGGTACGCTCGCACGGAGCAGACAAGCCACTGAAATCAATGCACTTTTTCATGCGATTCACCTCGCCCGCAAGGAATCGATCCGGCGCCGGCAGGTTGTTAGTTTGTGCCCGAGTGCCGACGGGCGCTCCTGCCTGCGCCAGCAGGACTGGTCGACCGGCTGGATCCTGTTCAACAACGCCGATCAGGACTCGCCGCCGCAGGTCGACGCGGGCGAATTCGTCATCCTGCAGCACCGGGTCGACGCGTCCTTTCGGGTGACTGCGAACCGCCGCGCTTTCACTCTCAGGGCGACCTACAAGCGGGCCACAAACGGCACTTTCGTCGTGTGTGATCGTCGTAATCGAACCCCCGCCAGGGCCCTGATCGTCAGCTATACCGGGCGTCCCAGGGTGTCTGACATAAGGCCCGATGGCGACCCGTGGTCGTGCGCGGATTAAGTCAATTTACAGCCCCTGAAATTGACCGTTTGTCGGGGCAGAAAGGCCGCTTGTCGGGTACTCGGACCGGGCCTGTCATATCTCCCTATAGTGGCGCCCATGAGGACGAAAACCCAGGCCGGCTTTACGCTGTACGAACTCCTGATCACGGTGCTGATCGTGGGCGTCGTTCTGACGTTCGCGATACCGAATATGCAGGGTTTCGCAGCCAACAGCCGCATGACCAGCACGGCGAACGACATGCATGCCGCCTTCCATCTGGCGCGCAGCGAGTCGTCTCGCGCGAAGACCAATATCTCGATTTGCCCGAGCGACGACGGCGTCTCCTGCGGAGGCACCTGGGAGGACGGCTACATCGTGTTCGTAGACGAAGACGGTGACCTCGTCGTCGACGGAGGCAATGAGACAGTGCTGCGCCAGCACGGCACGATCGCCGATGGCGTTTCGATGCGGATTGCCGGCGCCGCCAGTTACTTCAGCTATTCGTCGACCGGGCTGGGCCGTCCCAATGTCGGTGGAAATACGGCGGTTTCGCAGGTCGTCATGTGTGATGAGCGCGGCAACATCGTCGGTCCTGGCGGCAACTCCGCAGCACGGCTGTTCATCGTCACCCCGCTCGGCCGCGCCACGATTATTCGCGACATCGACATGATCGACGATGCGTTGACAGCGATGGGCGCAACCTGCCCGTAGAGGAAGGCTCATGAATGTGATGAAGAAATCCGGAGGCTTTTCGCTCGTTGAGGTGCTGATCGCGCTGATCGTCATGTCGGTCGGCATGCTGGGCATCGCCGGTCTCTACGTGCAGAGCATGCAGGCCGGTCGTACCTCGATGCTGCGCCACCACGCGGTCAACCTGGCCGGCGACATTGCGGACCGGATCCGGGCAAACCCGACGGCAGGAGCCGCCTACATCGCCTCGCCTGGTGCCGACAACGGTTGCGTTGGCGGCAACGTAGACTGCTCTGTAGCCCAGATGGCCGCCAACGACATCTTTCTGTGGCAGGCACAGGCTGCCGAATTCCTGCCCCCGATGGCGGACGGCACGGACCAGGTGATTATCGGCTTCGACGGTGCAGCAATCCCGCCGGTTTACACGGTGACGGTTCGCTGGGACGAACCGACGCCGGATAACATCCCGCCGTCTTACGTTCTCACGATCCCGGTGAACCCGTTCTAGGAGCTTTATTCATGAAGAATCGACTTCCAGGTATGAAGCGCCACCAGAGAGGTATCACACTGGTCGAGCTGATGGTCGCCCTGGCGATCGGCTCGTTCCTGATCATCGGCGCCGTGCAGATTTACAACCAGAGCCGCCAGGCGTTTGTTGTCAACGAATCCATTGCCCGCGTCCAGGAAACGGCACAGTTCGCGATGGATACGATCGAAGCAGACCTGCGCATGGCGAGCAACTGGGGCCGTAACAGCCGCGGCGTCGCAGTCGAGGGACGCTCGCTGGTTGGCGACGCCAATCCGAATGGCCTGACCGTCCCGATTCCGACCTGCGGCGACAACTGGGCCTTCGACCTGGCCCGGCCAATCGACGGTGACGACAACGGCTACACACTCGCCTGCGGCGCCGCCGGTGGTTTCGTCGGCGATTCCGATGTGATTACGGTGCGCCGCACCAGCGTCCAGCCGGTCGCTCTCGAGGCAGGACGCCTGCAGGTCCAGTCGACACGCATCCAGGGAGAACTGTTCGAAGACGGCGCCATCCCGCCTGCCTTCTCGCCGGCGGATTCCTCGACGCATAACCTCATGGTCAACAGCTACTATGTCGCGCCGACCTCCCAGCTGATGCCCGGCGTCCCGACGCTGCGCCGCAAGACCCTGACGGTGCGCAACGGCGGACCGTTCATCGACGACCAGGAGGTTGCTCCCGGCGTCGAGAACATCCAGCTGCAGCTCGGCATTGATGTCGACGAAGACAATACGGTCGATCGCTACGTCAATCCCGGCCATGCGATATACGACCCCAGCGCGGCAGGTTACGTGCCTGGCGCGCGCGTCATCACGGCCCGTGTGTGGCTGGTCGTGCGCGGTGTCACCCCGGAGTTTGGTATCGAAGATGCACGCGACTACCAGCCGGGCAACGCCAACCTCGGGCAGATGAACGACGGCTTCCGTCGCCTCCAGGTCTCGAAAACCATCCTGCTGCGTAACGCCAGGACCTGATTGGGAAGACTCATGAACAAGATTCAGATGAACCAGACACTTCAACAGCATCAGCGCGGCGCAGCGCTCGTCGTCGGCCTCCTGTTGCTCGTCGTGATTACGGTCCTCGCCATTTCGGGCATGAACACGGCAACCACGGAACTCGCGATGGCCCGCAACGACCAGGCCTATGAAGATGCCTTCCAGCTGGCCGAACGCGGACTCGCCGATGCGTTGTCACGTGGCAACTTCAATACAGCCGGCATGGCGGCTACTACTCAATTCGTCTCGTCGGGAGAAAGCTACACCGCGGGCATCCAGTTCGAAGATTCGACACTGGTGCCGGACATGGCATTCAGCCTTGGCGTCGGCACAGGGATCTCGGCCTACCATTTCCTCGCCACCTCGCAGGCGGAAATGCGACGCGATCCAGGCAATACGACGGATCGCGACTCGACGGCGATCCACACACAAGCTTTTTATATCGTCGGCCCTGAATTGTCGGCGCTGTAAGCGGTACCAAGGAACGGAGTACTGACATGAAACTGAAACTGATTATTGTCGCAATGATGCTAACACTGGCCTTTCCGGCCGCTGGTAACGGGGCCGTCGTGCAGGAAGCATACGAAGTTGCGTTAAGCGACCTGCGCCTGCCGCGGGCGGAAGGCGGCACGATCGCATTCAAGGAGTGCGACAAGTGCGACTATCTTCGGCTGCGCGTCAGCGCGAGCACGACGTACCGCATCAATGGCCAGGCTGTGCCCTTGCCGAAATTTCGCGACACGATGAGGCAAGTCGCGGATCGCGAGAACAAAGCCGTGACGGTACTTCACCACCTGAAGCTTAACCAGGTAACCGACGTGTCGGTCAACCTCTGAGGATAGCGATATGAATAAGGCAATTCATAAGTCAACAGGGATAGTTTTCGGACTGGCGCTTGCCCTTCTCAGTGGCTCGCCGGCGATCGCAGATGATACGGAGCTGCTGTTGGTGGCACCGCCCGACGCTTCGGCGCTGAAGCCGAACGTCATGTTCATCCTCGATACCTCGGGATCGATGACTACTGTCCAGGAAACCGGTGCACCGTATGACTGGATGACCGACTACTCGGCGTTCGGCGCCTGCGACCCGAATAACATGTACTACACCGAGGATGGCTCGATCCCGGTGTGTAGCGGCTCCAACACCCGGTATATCGACAAGGCCTCATGGAATTGTGCGGCATCCGAGATCCAGGTCGAGGACGTCGGCACATACACGGGTGTCATGGTGCAGTACAGATCGAGTTTCATCGACGTCGACGGCGATGGTGTCGACGACGGCACAGGTTCGAAGCAGTGGCAGCCGCTCGAACCGGGCAACAGTTCCGACGACGTCGAGTGCGAGGCGGACTCCGGCGCGCACGGTAGCGGAGCCGTTTTGGGTGCGTCGCCGGATCCGGTGAGCATCACGGATCTGTACGTTACCAATGCGTCGGACCCCGATGGCGACGGCTGGACCAGCGATCCGTTGCAGGAAGTTGCCTGGGGTAGCGGCGGCGTCAACATGACTTACTCGATGTATGACGGTAACTATCTCAACTACCGTCAGGACCCTGCCACGCGTGACCTGTCGCGTTCGAACATCATGAAAGAGGTGACACAAAAGGTCCTGAACTCGGTCAACGACATGAACGTCGGGATCATGCGCTTCAATAGAACAGAGGGCGGTGTCGTCATCCAGGCACCGATCGACCTCGATACCAATCGTGCAGCGATTCTCGCTACTGTCGAGAGCGTGAATGCCGACGGCTGGACGCCACTGTCGGAGACCCTGTTCGAAAGTGCCCTGTTCTGGCATGGCTTGCCGGCTCACTATGGTGAACTTTATGAGCAGCACGCTACGGACCCGCGGGCACTGGTGTCGAATCCGCCGGAGGTCTATCGACGCCCGGACATGCTGGCTTGCTCGAAGAATTTCAACGTGCTGATTACAGACGGTGCGCCGACCAACGACGTCGACACGCCGGCACTGCTCGGCCAGCTGCCGAATTACGCGGCTGTCACAGGTCGTACCGGATGCACGGGCACCGGTGACGGCGCCTGCCTCGACGATGTCGGCGAGTATCTCGCCAACGTCGACATCAACCCGACGCTGAACGGCCGCCAGTCCGTCATCACACACACGATTGGCTTCACGATTGACTTGCCGATCCTCGAAGAGACGGCGCGCCTGTCGGGTGGTCAGTACCTCCTTGCTGACGATACGGATTCGCTGCTGACTGCCCTGTCGGCGGTGGTCGCGCAGGTCAATGAACGTGCCCTGTCATACTCGGCGCCCGCGGTTTCAGTGAACACGTTCAACCGCACACGTAACCTGAACGACCTGTATATCACGATGTTCGGCGCGCGTGGTGCCGCCCACTGGCCGGGCAACCTGAAAGCTTACCGTATCGACGACGGCATCATCGTCGACTCGCTCGGCAACGGCGCGGTCGACCCGGGTACGGGCTTTTTCTATGACACCTCCCGGTCTTACTGGACGGTCGGCCAAGTTGACGGCAATGACGTACTTCGTGGCGGCGCAGCGAACCAGCTGTCTGACTCGAGCACGCGTCGCCTGTTCACGGATAACGGGTCGGATAACAACCTGTCCGGAGGCACCAATGCGATCTCGACCGGCAACGCCGCAGCCTTTTCGCAAGCCGATTTCGGCCTGCCAGTCGGCTCACCGGTAACCGTCGATGAGATGATTCGCTGGATGCGCGGCGAAGACACCCAGGATATCGACGGCAACCCGGCAACAACCGAACGGCTGTCGATGGGTGACCCGCTGCATTCGCGTCCCGCTGCCATGGTTTATGGTGGCACGGCGCAGAATCCCGAGGCTGTGGTCTACATGGCCACGAACGACGGCTACCTGCACGCCATCGATGCACAGACCGGTTCGGAATTGTGGTCCTACGTACCGAAGGACCTGCTGCCGCGTATGGCGACGCTGTACGACGACCCCGAGATGAAGTACAAGCTGTATGGCATCGACGGCGATATCGTACCGGTCATGCGCGACGTGGATCGCGACGGTCAAATCGAGCCGCTCGATGGCGATCGTGCGTTCATCCTGTTCGGTCTCCGGCGCGGCGGTTCGAAGTTCCGCATGCTCGACGTGACAGATCGCAACAACCCGGTCCTGATGTGGGAGCGCGTAGTAAACTCGGGCGGCGAGAGCTGGTCTGCGCCGGTCGTGACGCGCATGGAAATCGCCGGTGAAACGCAGAACGTTCTCAAGGCAGTTATAGTCGTCGGCGGTGGTTATGACCGCGTGCACGATACGGCCACCTACAACCCGGCAGAAGACCTGGTCGGCGCCGGCGTGCACGTGCTTGATCTGATCAGCGGTGCAACCCTGTGGCATGCAGGCAGTGCCAGCAGCGCCACGGCAGATCTGCGCCTGACGAACATGACGAAGTCCATCCCGACGCGCATCAAGGTGCTCGACATCAACGGCGACAGCTTCGCCGACCGCATGTACGCAGCTGACCTCGGTGGCCAGGTCTGGCGCTTCGACATCACGAATGGCAATAACGCCGCGGGTCTCGTTGCCGGTGGCGTGATCGCGCGCCTCGGTGCCGAAGGTCTTGCAAGTCCGACCCCTGGTGATACACGGCGCTTCTACAACTCGCCCGATATTGCCGTGTTCCAGGACGCGCGCCAGAACCGCCGCTTCGTTGCGATCAATATCGGTTCGGGTTATCGCGCCCACCCGCTGGACCTGAGCGCCACGGATCGCTTCTACTCGATCCGCGATCCGTACGTGTTCAACCAGTTGTCCCAGCAGCAGTACGACAACTTCACGCCGTTCACCGAGGCGGATCTCGTCGAAGTCTCTGGCCAGGTAAACACGACGATCTCGGAAACCGATGCCGGGTGGAAGCTTACGCTGCCGGACAACCAGATGGTCCTCGCCGAGTCTGTTACGTTTAATGACGAGATCTTCTTCGTCAGCTTCTCTCCTGATACCTCCGGTGCAGCAGCATGTAACGTCGGCATGGGTACCAACTACCTCTACCGAGTGAGCATTAGCAATGGCGATCCGATCATGGACGACGTGGGCAATATCCCCGCTGGTGGTGAAGACGACGCACGCAGGACGCAGCTGGCGCAGGGTGGTATCGCCCCGACGCCGCAGTTCCTGTTCCCGTCGCCTGATGCGAACTGCACCGGCGCGGACTGTAACCCGCCGCCGCTCGGTTGTATTGGTGTCGAGTGTTTCGACCCGGGCTTCGTCAATAACCCGGTGCGTACGCTCTGGACGCAGGACGGTATCGAGTAAACTGTGGAATGGTTCCGGGTGCCTGGCGCCCGGAACCCTCACAATTGATCCGATTCAAGTACTTACGGGGCGACCTTATGTACAAGCACATGCGCGGTATCACGCTGATCGAACTCATGATTGTGGTCGTGATCATCAGCATCCTGGCCGCCGTCGCCTATCCGAACTACCAGGAGTTCTCCGCTCGCGCCAAGCGCAACGAAGCACGTGCCGCCCTGCTGCGCCTCGCTGTAAACCAGGAACGTTTCTACCTGAACAACAACACGTTCACGAGTGACCTGACGTCGCTTGGCTTCTCCACGACGCCGACGGCTGACACGGAATCGGGCTACTATCGCGTCACGGTCACTGCGGCTAACGCCAGCAACTTTGCAGCCACGGCGACCTACCTGCTGGGCGGCAGCGAGGCTGCCAAGTGCAACGTATTCACGATTGATGGACGCGGCGCCAAAACGTCTGATCCCGACACCGACTGCTGGGATCGCGCCCGCTAGCTTTTGCCCTGTTCTTCCCTGCCCGAGAAGAACAACGCATCGATAATCAGTAAGCCGGCTCCGACCGTGATACCGACGTCCGCGACATTGAAGCTCGGGTACGCCCAATCCCCGAACCACACCTGGACGAAGTCCGTAACGTAGCCGTAATTGAGGCGGTCGATCAGGTTGCCGATCGCTCCACCCAGTACAAGCGCCAGCCCGGCGGACAAGACCGCCTGCCGCTCGTTTCGAACACGCCAGAGCCAGACCGCGATAACTGCACTGACAACGGTCGCCAGCACCACGAAGAACCAGCGCTGCCAACCCCCGGCGTCCGCGAGGAAGCTGAATGCTGCCCCCGTATTTCGCTGATGCGTCAGGTTGATGAAAGAGTTGAGCGGTACCTTCTCATACAGGCCGACCCACTCTACGATTGCCCACTTGGTGACCTGGTCGGCAACAATGACGAGCGCCGCCACCGCCATCCAGGCGAAAAAGCGCGTATTCGATGTTTCCGTTGCCTCAGCCATGCGGTGATTCCTTGTTCAGGACGTATCTCTTGCCAGCGCAGAACGGGCATTTTCTTCGTCAATCTGCATCTGTGCAACCAGGTCGTCGATAGCTGCGAACTTTTCTTCGTCCCTGAGGTGCTCGATAAAGTCGACGTGAATGTACTCCCCATAGATATCGCGGTCGAAATCGAAGAGATGCACTTCAAGCAGCGGCTTCGTGAGATCGAAGGTCGGCCGCGTACCGACGCTGGCCACGCCCTCAAACGGACCTTCGGGCAGGCCGTGAACACGCACCGCGTAGATCCCCATCACGGCACTCTTGCGACGACGCAGGTCGACGTTAGCCGTGGCATAGCCGAGCGACCGGCCGACCCGGCGACCGCGGACAATGCGTCCCGACATACGATAGGGGTGCCCCAATAACGCCGTAGCACGCCTCACCTCACCTGCAGCGAGTGCCTCCCTGATGGCGGTACTGCTTACCCGTATTCCATCCACGATAACGCTCGGCACCTGCTCGATCGAATACTGCAGCGCCGGCGCGGTGCGTTGTAATTCGGCAATGCTGCCCTCGCGC
Organism: Woeseiaceae bacterium; assembly: GCA_041574455.1. GTDB lineage: Bacteria > Pseudomonadota > Gammaproteobacteria > Steroidobacterales > Woeseiaceae > UBA1847. The sequence goes on from JBFFOM010000023.1 coordinate 11,107, forward strand.
CTGCGCGCGAAGTGAAAGTCGTCGCCGATGACGATATGCCGGGTATTCAATCCGTGGATGAGAACCCGGCGAATGAACGCATCGGCCGCGATCGAGCGCATCGCTTCGCTGAAGCGCGGGCAGAAGAAGACATCAACGCCACTTGCCGCGAGCGCATCGAATTTTTCCCGAAACCGCATCAGGCGCGCCGGTGGCGTATCGGCGGAGAAGAACTCTTTCGGCGTCGGCTCGAAGCTCATGACGACTGACGGTATGTTGCGCTCTTGCGCCGCAACTAGCAGTCGTGCGAGCAATTGCCGATGTCCGGGATGCAGACCGTCATAGGAACCGATAGTCACGGCGCTGCCTGCAGCGAGCTCGATATGCGGCAGGTCAGCGAGATTGCGTACCAGGCGCATGTCAGTCGTGCCTCAGGCGCAACTGCTGCGGACGCAGCCCGAGAAAAATCAACGCGGCAAAATAGGTTGCCGCGCCCGCAACAACCGATACGCCGAGCCACCAGCCACGTTCGCCCGGGCCTGCGCCGCTCCACCACGCGATCTCGCGGTGCAGAGCGACGAGCACTAAACCCATGGCCGTATTGGCCAATACGACACGCAACAGCAGCGCGCCCCATCCGGCGCTATGTTGGACGACGCCCGCCTTGCGCAGACCCCGGTACAACAATGCGGCATTGAGCAACGCGGCAACGGATGTAGCCGCCGCCAGCGCCGTATGCGGCCCCGTCATGCCAGTAGCTGTCATGTACCAGGCAGCCGAACTGCCGAGAACGACATTGACGACCAGTGCGAGAATGCCGATGCGCACGGGCGTGCGAGTGTCCTCGCGCGCGAAGAAAGCCGGCGCAAGCACCTTGACGAAGGAAAAACCGACAAGACCCACCGCATAGGCCTGCAGGGCCAGCGCAGTCATTGCGGCTGAGCGCGCGTCGAAGACGCCGCCCATGAACAGGGTAATGACCAGGGGACTCGCGAGGACAACCAGGCCGATCGCCGCGGGCACGGCGATCAGGACGGCAATTTTCATCGACCACTCCAGGGTTTCAGCAAACTCCTGCCGGTCCTCGTTGGCCCACAGGCGCGACAGGTAAGGGAGAGTCACGGTGGCCAGCGCAATGCCGAACAGCCCGAGCGGGAACTCCATGAGGCGATCGGAGTAATAGAGATAACTAATGCTACCGACCGGCAATAATGACGCGATGATGCCAGATACCAGCACGTTGATCTGCGCTACAGACGAGCCGAAGATCGCGGGCACCATGAGCCTGAAAGCCCGACGCACGCCATCGTGCCGCGGTCGCCATTTCGGCCTCGGCAGGGCGCGGATAGCCGCAAGAAACGGCAGCTGGAACAGGAGTTGCACGACACCTGCGATAAACACGGCATACGCCAGCGCCATGATCGGCTGCTCGAGTAGCGGTGCCGCCCAGACAGCGGCGGCGATCAGCACCACATTCAGGATGACCGGCGTAAACGCCGGTACGCCGAACCTTCCATAAGTGTTCAGCACGCCGCCGGCGAACGCCGTCAGCGATACGAAGAACAGATACGGAAACGTAAACCGCAGCATCAACGCTGCCAGGTCGAAGTCGCCGCCATCACCGACGAAGCCCGGTGCAACCACAAGAACGAGAGCAGGCGCACCAATAACGCCGAGCAACGTAACCATGAACAGGACGACGCCAAACGTACCGGCTACGGCATCGACGTACTCACGTACTTCCTCGTGGTCGTGGCGTTCCTTGTAGCGCGCCATGACAGGCACGAACCCGGCCGAGAAAGCGCCCTCGGCGAAGAAGCGACGCAGCATGTTGGGAATCCGCTGGGCGACGAGAAAGGCGTCCATGAGGAGCCCGGCGCCGAAGAATCGCGCAAATACGATATCGCGTATGAGACCGAGTATTCGGGACAGCAGCGTCATACCGCTGACCACCGAGGTCTTGAGCGCTAACTTAAGGCCAGATATACGTTTTTTGCCTTCCATGAAGCCTCAAGTGTAGCCCAAAAAGCTGGCCCCGAATGTCATTGACACAAGGGCTCCGGACGCGAATAATACGCGGCTCTTTGACAGCAGGACACGGTTCAGACCAGTGGCAAACATCAAATCAGCCAGGAAGCGCGCCCGCCAGGCCGAGAAGACCCGCAAGCACAACATGGGACTGCGCTCGACGATGCGTACCAGTATCAAGAAGGTCTTGAAGGCCTGTGACGACGGCGACAAGGACGCAGCAGCAGCAGCGTTCAAGGCTGCCGTTCCCGTCATCGACGGCATGGTCAACAAGGGAATCGTGACCAAGAACAAGGCCTCGCGTCACAAGAGTCACCTGAACGCGCGGGTTAAAGCCCTCTCGGCCTGAAGCCTGTTCAGGCCTCTTCTTCCGCAAATTCTTCCAGTGCCTGGATGACCGCGTGCCCGAGGGCCTCGGTTCCGGCGCCGGTGGCTGCGCTGACCTCAAATACCGGGCCGCGCCAGTCGAGTTCCTCGAGCAGCATCTGACGCGCAACGGCCAGATCCTCCGCGCTCAGAAGATCGATCTTGTTGATCACGAGCCAGCGCGGCTTGGCAGCGAGTTCTTTGGAGAACTTGGCCAGCTCTGCCGCAATCGCCCTGACTTCCCCGGCCGGATCGACGTTCGGGTCGATTGGCGCGATGTCGACGACGTGTAACAGCAAGCGCGTTCTCTGCAGGTGCTTCAGGAACTGGATACCCAGCCCGGCACCTTCCGCCGCGCCCTCGATCAGGCCGGGAATGTCGGCCATGACGAAGCTCTGCAATTGGCCGACGCGCACAACACCGAGATTCGGGTACAAAGTGGTGAACGGGTAGTCGGCGATTCGCGGCTTCGCCTGCGACATCGCGGTAATCAGCGTCGATTTGCCTGCGTTCGGCACACCGAGCAGGCCGACATCGGCAAGCACCTTGAGTTCGAGACTCAAGTGGCGTGACTCGCCCGGGGTGCCGTTCGTGGTCCTGCGTGGAGCGCGGTTGGTGCTGCTCTTGAACCGCGTATTGCCCATGCCTCCGCGACCGCCCTCTGCCACCATCTGTCGCTGGGCGTCCCCGGTAAGGTCGCAGATCAGTTCGCCCGTATCGACATCGTGTACAACCGTTCCCCGGGGTACCTTGACCTCGAGATCGTCGCCGGATTTGCCCGTCATGTTGCGACCGGCGCCCGGCCGGCCGTTTTCGGCGCGGAATTTACGGGCAACCCGGAAATCCGCGAGCGTATTCAGTGATTCATCGGCGACCAGGAACACGCTGCCGCCGTTACCGCCATCGCCGCCGTCGGGGCCACCCTTGGCCACATATTTCTCGCGACGAAAGCTCAGGCAGCCATGGCCACCGTTGCCTGCGATAACCCGGACTGTTGCCTCATCGACGAATTTCATGGCTGAACTCTAATATGAAAAACCCCGCGGATGCGGGGTTTTCTCATTGATCTATTGTTCCTGCAGGAGCGTGCCCTGCACCCCGAGGGCACATGGCGCGCAAGGCGGGTTCCTACGGTCAGGCGTCGACGACGCTGACGAACTGCCGCATCTTCGGGCCCTTCTTCTCGAACTTCACGTGCCCGTCCTTCTTGGCGAACAACGTGTGATCGCGACCACAGCCGACATTCGTGCCCGCATGGAAGCGCGTGCCACGCTGGCGCACGATGATGTTGCCGGCAAGCACTTTCTGGCCACCGTAAATCTTGACGCCTAAGCGTTTACTTTCTGAATCGCGACCATTCTTACTGCTACCGCCTGCTTTTTTATGTGCCACTGTTCCGTACCTGTTTCATTCAATGCCCGGGCGCGGCCCGGTGCTGGTTAATCAAATAGCCTAGTCGGTCTTCTTTTTGGCCGCAGCCTTTTTGGTCGCCTTCTTCTTTGTCGTCTTCTTCTTGGTTGCGGTCTTCTTGGCCGCTGCTTTCTTGGCAGCCGGCTTCTTGGCGGCTGGCTTCTTGGCTGCCTTCGTTCCTGCCTTCTTGGTCGTCGCCGTCTTCTTGGCCGCGGGCTTCACCTCTGCCGTCTCTTCCTTCTTCGGCGCAGCCTTTTTTGCCGAACCGCCCGTGATCGACGTGATCTCTACCTCGGTGAAGAACTGGCGATGGCCGCCCATGCGCAGGTAGTTTTGGCGGCGCTTGAACTTGACCACCGGGATCTTCCCGCTCTTGCCCTGGCGAACCACCTTGCCGCTGACCGCGCTACCCGAAAGAACCGGGTTGCCGACCTTGATGTCGCCACCCTCACCTACGAGCAGGACCTCGTCGAACCTGACCGTGGCACCTTCTTCGGCCTCGATTTTCTCGAGACGCAGGACATCACCCGTTGCGGCGCGATACTGTTTACCACCACTGCGAAAGACCGCATACATTCTGTTTGCTCCAACTGGTAAATCGCAACCAATGCAACTTACTGAGAAATATGACAATTTCGTGGCGCGACAACTTTGCCACGCAGGGGAAGAACTGGCTGGCGCCACAAAAGAGCCGGAATTCTATAGATTCCGCGGCCGTGGGTCAACGTTTCTGCCCCGTGAAATTCTACAGCATTTCAATGGCTTGCGAATCACCGCGAATGGGCTTTTCGGACCGTTTGTCTCGCCTTGCCGGGAGCTTTCAGGCATCATCCGTGCATCATGCAGGTCGCTGAATTAAAACCCGATTCTATCAGCTTTGACGGTGTAGCAATGCTGGTCGCTGACGACATGGCGGCCGTCAACCGCCTGATTTCCAGCAGTCTCGAGAGCGACGTTGCCCTGGTCTCCAGGGTCTCCGAGTACATCGTCATGAGCGGCGGCAAGCGCCTGCGGCCAGTGATCGTCCTGCTGGCGGCTCGCGCGCTCGGCTACGAGGGCGACCAGCACGTCCGCGCGGCCACCATAATCGAGTTCATTCATACGGCTACCCTGCTCCATGACGATGTCGTCGATTCCTCGGATCGACGTCGCGGCCAGGACTCGGCCAACACGGTCTTCGGCAACCAGGCCAGCGTGCTAGTGGGGGATTTCCTGTACTCGCGTTCGTTCCAGATGATGGTCGATATCGGTGACATGCGTATCATGCGTATTCTCGCCGACGCGACCAATACCATCGCAGCAGGTGAAGTGCAGCAGCTCATGAACGTGCATGACCCGGACACGACCGAGGACGACTACCAGCAGGTCATCTACCGTAAAACCGCCAGGCTGTTCGAAGCTGGCGCCCAGATTGCGGCCGTGCTGGCCGGGCAGGATGAGAACGTCGAAGCTGCCATGGTCCGTTACGGCCAGAACCTCGGCACGGCGTTCCAGCTCGTAGACGATGCGCTCGACTACGATGCGTCCGCCGAAGAACTCGGCAAAAACCTCGGCGACGACCTGGCGGAAGGCAAGCCAACGCTGCCACTGATCTACGCAATGCGCGCAGGCAACGACGCGCAGCGCGACCTGATCCGCAACGCGATAGTCAACGGCGGCCGCAAGCAAATGGGCGAGATCCAGGAGATCCTCAGTTCGACTGGCGCGTTGGAGTACACAGCACGCCGCGCACGAGACGCAGCCAACTCCGCGATTGCCGCTCTCGCCAACGTGCCCGACAACAAATTTCGACAGGCGCTCACATCCCTGGCGGAGTTCTCGATTCAGCGACGCTCTTAGTCATGGACCAGTTCAACACGCCGTGGCGGGTAACGTCTGCCGCCATCTACACCACCCCTACCGATTCGCGCGTCTACGGCACGCTCGATATCGACGTGACGGAGACTAAGAAGTTTCTCGACCAGAAGCTCGAGGACGGCGAGAAGATCACAATGGTCCACATGACGGTGGCCGTGCTTGCTCGCGCGATGGCGTTCGACGCGCCCGAAATGAACTGCTTCATTCGACGTGGCGCCGTCGTCGGCCGGGATCACATCGACGTCATGGTACCCGTGCAGGTTGGCGGCGACACCGGTGTGACCGCAGCAATCATCCGCGATGCGCACGCGCGACCGGTTTCCCATATCGCTCGCGAAATCCGTGACAAGGCCAGGCGCACGCGCGGCGGCGATGAGATCAAGGCGGCGAAGAACAAGTATGTCCTGAACCGAATCCCGTGGCCGTTGCGCCGCCCGATCTTCCGCTTGCTCAAGTGGATCACCGTGGATATGGGCCTCGAGATCAAGGCACTCGGGCTGTCGGCGCACAGCTTCGGCTCATTCGTTGTCTCGGACATCGGCAGTTTTGGGCTCAATACGGGCATGACGGCGCTGATGCCTGCCGCCAAGATCCCCTGCGTCATCGTGCTCGGCAAGATGGAGGAGAAACCCGTGGTCAGGGACGGCGAGATCGTGATCAGGCACATCCTGCCCCTGACCGGCACTTTCGATCACCGTATCGTTGACGGCGCACAGATCGGGAAGTTCGCCCGAGGTCTGAAACGCGGTTTCCGCAAACCGGCGTGGATGGACAGCGTGCCGGGCAAAGAACTGGCCGAGTGCGTTTTCAAAACCAGGGGTTAGATAAGTGGTCGGGGCGAGAGGATTTGAACCTCCGACCCCTTCGTCCCGAACGAAGTGCGCTACCAGGCTGCGCCACGCCCCGACCGCGGGAGGCGCATCTTACAGCATGTACCAGAGGGCTTCAATCGGGCTTCAGCGGGGCCCGGAACTGCTCGATTCCGCTCCAGACAACCCGGCAGACCTGCCCTTCCTCAGGACTGGATATCTCGTTAATCACTGCCTTGTTCCTCAGGTAGATGCGCCCGGCACTGCTCACATTGCCCTTGAGGACGAGCGTGTCATCGAGGTAGACCTCGACCACCTGCCCCTTCTCGAGCGACTCGTGTTGCATCCGAAACTTCGCCTTGAATTTGTACTCCGTTTCTTCCTTCGCGGTCCGCGACAACTCGATATCGAACTCACCGAACTCACGGCCACCCGGAGTGCGAAACTCAGCCTCATACTCCCAGCGCTTCTCAATGCGCTTGCCAAACAGGACCGCGAGAACAAACAGCAGCAACAGCAGTCCAAAGAAACCGAACAGAAGGTACAAGACGATCGAGAACAGGGTCTCCATACACGTTACTATAGTCGACATGAACCGATTAACAGTCCTTTCTCTACTGCTTGCCGGTGTCGTGCCGGCGCTGGCCAATCCCGTCGATGAAGTGCGCTGCCGGGAGATCGGCTTCAGCCGGGCCGCCGAGCGGCAGGACCTCGATGCATTTCGTTCGTTCATCGACGTCGATGCCCGCTTCGTCAGCAGCACTGTGCTCAGGGGTCCCGAGGCGATAACGGAAGCGTGGACATTCTTCTTTACCGACGACATACCAACCATCAAATGGCGACCGCAAATTGTCGAAGTCCTCGAGAACGGCAGGCTGGCGCTGTCCCGTGGCCCCTACCGCGTGATCTCACCCGGCGAGAACGGTGAAGCCGTTGAGCAATGGGGCACGTTCAACTCGGTCTGGCGCTTGAACGATGACGGTGTGTGGCGCGTGGTGTTCGATGCGGGGAGTCCCGCTGCTACCTCGCCCGATGAAGCAACGCGCGCAGTCCTCGATGCCGAGGTCGACTGCCCTTGAAACATATAGTGAAGGTCCTGCCGGAAGCATCAGCAGGACCTTCACGGCTGATTCCGGGACTGTCAGGCCGGATTGATGTTCGCGTTCAGGCGGAACAAGTTGGTCGGGTCGTAGTCCTTCTTGAGTTTCAGCAGACGCGGGAAATTGCCCTGGTAATTGGCATGCCGCAGCTCGCGTGACTCGCTCCCCGAATCCACAGTGTAGTAGCCGTCCGTAGCCCGCTCGAGCCTGCCCCAGTATTCCCTGATATAGCTGATGTTGTCGGTCGGGTCGTCCTCTTGCGGCCAGGTCACGCTGACAAACATGTTGGCGATGGACTTGCGATGGGCAAACGCGGTCGCCTCGACCGGCACGCGCCCGATCGCCCCGGCCGACTGTTGCATGTAAAGCATAACGCCGCGACGCTCCTTCGGGTCGAAACCATCCAGGATGTTGTCGAGCAAATCGTCCGGGAACTCATTGATGAATCCCGACTTGAAGTACTCGGAATCGTTGCGCGGATCGGTATTGTCCCAGGCCCTCTGCGCATCGACGTAGTCTTTCGCCATAACCGTGTTCATTACCGGCTCTCCAAGCGAAACGAAGGGTTTGAGCACCTTTTCCGCATCCTTTTCGGCACCCGACCAGCAGATCTCGAAGCCTGCCATCGGAGCCGGCGCTCCCAGCGGCTGCATGATCATCGGGTCGATGTATAACTCGTCAGGCGCGCTGGTTCCAAAATCGCGATAGACGTTAAACACATCTCGTGCAAGGCTCGCCGGGAACAGTATCGTGCCTGCCACGACGGTGCGTTGCATCGGGTGCAGCTGCATCTCAAAGTTCGTGACGATGCCGAAATTGCCCCCGCCACCGCGAACGCCCCAGTAAAGATCCTCGTTCTCCTCTGCACTTGCGTGCAGGAACTGCCCGTCGGCCGTCACCACGTCTACGCCCACCACGTTATCGAGCGCGAGGCCGAAGCGGCGGCCCACTCGGCCAAAGCCACCGGCGGTCGTCAGTCCACCGATGCCCGTGTGTGAAACGGTACCCGCGGTAGTGACGAGATCGAACGCCATCGTTTCGCGATCCAGCTCGCCGAGCAGGCTGCCGCCGGCAACGTGCGCAATCCGATTGGCAACATCGACGCGCGCGTGCCGGAACGTCGACAGATCGATTTGCAGACCGCCATCGCAGGTAGACTTGCCGGCGTAGCTGTGCCCGCCGCACTTGACGGCCAGCAGCAGGTTGCGCTCGCGCGCGAACATCACGGCTTGACGAATGTCGGTAACGCCATCCGGCTGCACGACGAGTGCCGGGTACTTGTCGATGCCGGGATTGAGCACCTTGCGGGCCTTGTCATAGCCCGGGTTTCCCGGCAGCAACAGGTTGCCTCGGAGGCTACCCGAGAGTTCCTCGAGCGCGGCCTTCTCGATCTCTATCTTGTTGCGGTCGCCGGTAACGGCTTCGATGCTCGCACTGATCTCGGTCAGCGCGGCGAACTGGGCGGCAAGTGATGGTGCGGCGGCGGCGGATACGCCGGCCGCAACGGTAGAACGCAGGAAAAGTCGTCTGTCCACGATAACCCTCTTCTATTTTGTCGTGTCGCTCAGAATACCTCACCCGACGGTTTCGGATCGAATAAACTCGCTACATATGTCGCACAGTTTCAACAGCAAATTGCCGGACGTCGGTACGACGATCTTTACCGTCATGAGTCAGCTGGCCGCGGATTGCGGGGCCATCAACCTGTCCCAGGGATTTCCGAGCTTCGACCCGCCGCAGGCGCTGACCGACCGCATCGCCTGGCACCTTGAAAACGGCGGTAACCAGTACGCTCCGATGACCGGGCTTGCCACGCTGCGCAACGTGATCGCCGAGAAAAACCAGCGCTTTCAGGGGGTCGAGCTGGATGCCGACAGCGAGATTACCGTCTGTACGGGCGCGACCGAGGGAATCTTCAGTACTGTCGCCGCAGTCGTGCATCCCGGTGACGAAGTCATCGTGCTCGACCCGGCCTACGACTCGTACGAACCGGCCGTTACGCTGGCAGGAGGTATTACGCGGCATGTCCCGCTCGCTATCGATGATAATGGGCACGACTTTCACCCGGACTGGGACCGCATCGCCGCCACGCTGACGGACAAGACGCGACTGCTGATGCTGAATTTCCCGCATAACCCGACCGGCGCGATCCTGACGCAGCAGGATCTCGACACGCTTGCCGAACTGCTTCGTGAGCGGCGCTGCTACATCATGGCTGACGAGGTCTATGAACACATCGTGTTCGACGGCGAGCGGCATCACAGCTTGCTCAGTCACAACGAACTCCGGGAACGCACGTTCGTCATCTCTTCATTTGGCAAAACCGTGCACGCGACGGGATGGAAGATCGGCTTTTGCGCGGCGCCACCCGAGCTGACGGATGAGTTCCGCAGAGTGCACCAGTTCACGACATTCGCGGTGAGCACACCCATGCAATTGGGGCTGGCCGATTTCCTCGCCGAACACCCGGAATGGTGCGAAGATCTGCCGGGTTTCTACGAGCAAAAGCGCGACCGTTTTTGTTCGCTGCTGCGGGACTCGCGTTTTCGGCTGCTGCCTTCGCGCAGCACGTTTTTCCAGATCGTCGACTATGGCGAGATCACGGATGAGTCCGACGCTGAACTCGCCAGACGCTGGACCCGCGAGATCGGGGTTGCGTCGATACCGTTATCGGTGTTCTGCGAGGAACCGTTTACGGGGACACGGCTGCGCTTCTGTTTCGGCAAAGATGATGCGACGCTCGAGGAAGCTGCAGAACGGCTGGCAGCTCTCTAGGCGCTGCCCAGCTGGAACGCGAGCAGCGCGCCAACATACCCGATGACAGTCATGTAACCCCAGGCGAACAGGGGCCAGCGCCATGTATTGGTTTCACGCCGTATGATCGCGAGCGTTGCCGCACACTGCAGGCAGCACGCGTAAAAGATCAGCATGCCGATCACCATGGGCAACGTGAAGACCGGCCTGCCGTCGGGCCAGGTCGACGCCTTCAGACGGGTCGACAGGGTCCCCTCGTCCGCCTCGTCACCGACAGCGTACACGGTCCCAAGGACCGCGATTACAACCTCGCGTGCCGGGAAACCCGCGATCACGGCGGCGGATACGCGCCAGTCCCAGCCCAGCGGCTCGAATACGGGTTCCACGGCTTTACCCGCGCGACCGAGCCAGCTCTGTTCCAACTGCACAGCCGCAGCTGTGTTTTCATCGATGCCCGTCGGCACTTCCGCGGCCCGCGGAAAGTACGCGAGCGCCCAGACAATGACGGCTACAGCAAAGATCACGGTACCAGCGCGACGCAGAAAGACCTTTGCCCGACCAAGCAACTGGATACCGACCGTTTGCAGGTTGGGCCTGCGAAATTCGGGCAGCATGAGCGCAAATGGCGGCTTTGGTCCGCGCAGCGCCGTCTGGCGCATGAGCAGTGCTGTCAGGATGCCCATTACGATACCGAACAGGTACAGACCGAAAAGCACAAGGCCCTGCACGTTCAGGAAGCCGACGTTCGTCGCCGGAACGAACGCAGCGATCAGCAGTGCATAAACTGGCAGGCGTGCCGAGCAGGTCATGAATGGCGCTGCGAGAATCGTTGCGATTCGATCCCGGCGATTGGGAATAACGCGCGTCGCCATGATACCCGGTACTGCGCAGGCGAAACTCGAGATCATCGGGATGATCGACTGGCCCGATAGCCCTGCTGTACGCATGACCCGGTCCATCAGGTAGGCGGCACGCGCCAGGTAGCCCGAGTCCTCGAGGAGGATAATGAACAGGAAGAGGATCAGGATCTGTGGCAGAAAGATGATCACGCTGCCGACTCCAGCGATCACGCCGTCCGCGACCAGGCTGGAGAACGCGTTGTCGCCGAGATTCCGGAAAACAGAGGCGCTGAGCGCAACGGTCGCCGCGTCGATCGCGTCCATCAGTGGCGTCGCCCAGGCAAAAACCGCCTGGAAGACGATGGCCATGACGACGAACAGGCCAATGGTGCCAGGCACCGGTCGGTTGAAGAAATCGGTAACGCGACTGCGCCACGTGATGAATACCGGCGCAGTCTTCTGCACCTTCTTCAGCACGTCCCTGACCCACGCGTAACGGATGCGCGCATCTTTGGCGACCGGTGGCTCGTCGCCGAACAGCATCACTCGCGTCGGCTCGATCTGCTCCCGGGCGGCGTCACTGAGTTTGTCAACGATGGCCTGGTTTGCGTCAGTCGGCCCATCGAGGAGCAACCGCTCCAGCTCAGCGAAACGCAGCGGTGCACGCGAATCCTGCGCCAGGACCGCCGCAGCCTCAGTGAGCTCGGGCCAGATGCGCACGCGTCGCGGCGGCATGATGTCATGAATGTTGACGAGGGCGCGACGCAGCATATCGAGACCGGCACCCGTTGTTGCAACGACCGGGTACACGGGAACGCCCAGCATCGCCCCGAGTTCGGCAGTGTCAACCTGGATCCCGCCCTGTTCCGCGGCATCGGTCATGGTCAGTGCCACGACCGTCGGCAGCTCGAGCTCGATCAGCTGCTGAACAAGAAACAGCCCCTGGTAAAGGTTGGTCGCGTCGAGCACCGCGAGAACGCCATCCGGCGCACGCGTGCCGTCCATACGCCCGAAAATCACATCGACGGTTATATGTTCTTCGAGCGAGTGAGCGCTCAGTGAATGCGTTCCGGGCAGGTCCACGAGTTCGATACTGACCTCGTCGGTCCGCAACAGGCCAACGTGCCGCTCGACCGTGACGCCGGGATAGTTCCCGATACGCTGCTTGAGCCCGGTCAGGCGATTGAAGAGCGTGCTTTTTCCAGAATTGGGATTGCCGACGACCGCGATACTCGCATCGGTGCGATTGGCGACGGTTATCTTGTTGACGGGGACTCGAGTTTCAGAGGACTTAGTCACCAGCCCCTACGGCTTGTACCTGGAAGTACCGGGCGTGCTCCTGGCGCAGCGAAATTCCGTTACCGAACAGGCGAAACTCCATCGGGTCGCCGCCGATCGCGGCACTGGCGTGCTCGATCTCCGCACCTTCAACGAGGCCGAGCACCATGAGGCGCTGCACTTGCGGATCAGCCGTGTCCACAGCCTTGATAATACCCTTCTGGCCGCGTTTCAGAGATGCGAGCGTGTTACCGTTGAAAGCCATAACTTCCTATTTTTACTTAATTTTCCGAGACTGCTTGAATGATGCGTTAAATGATAATGATTCGCATTACTAACCGCAATAGGCATTTTTACGGATTCCCCGAATGCGGCGTTCAGTTTGCGTTCATTGAGCCCGGCGTAGCGTTCTCTGCGACACCCATTGCGAGGAATGCGCCATGCACGTCAGGCCGACAACAATACTCATCACTGCCCTGATCATCAGCTTCGGTGTTGCCGCTACGGCGTACGCCAACTCCCCGACGATCAGGCTCTTCCCCACCACGGTCGTCGAGGACCTCCGGCAAACCGGCAATGTCGCGCGCGACATGGAAACCGGACTGCAGGAGGTGATTGGCCGTCTCGACCAGCAGCAGGAACTTTATAACGAGAGCAAGTGCGATGGCGCCGAGAACGACGCAGGGTGTCAGCGCCTCGCGCGCCAGATCGGTGCGACCTACCTTGAAATGCTCACGATCATGGAAGAGAGGTTGCCGGACATGGAGCACACGGTCAACAACACGCGTACAAGCCTCGAAAAAGGACTGCGCAATGAGCTCGGCAAAAAAATGACGCCGTGGACGCTGCAGGAAACGCTGATCGGCGGCAAGGCTGACGCCGCTCCGACGCAGGCACCCCCGACACTGCGCGGGCGCTCCGGAATGCGGCTGTCGGAACGCTTCAAACAATACTATCAACTGGTCGCCACGTCCGGCGCCCAAGGTGACCAGTCGCTTGCGGTGCTGGCGTCGGACATTTACCTCGACATGGAAGAGACGAGCCTCCTGATCCAGCGTACGCGCCAGGAGATCGCGCGCGCGACACTGATGGAACAACTCAACCAGTCGTTCGGCATCATCACGCCCGAGATGATCGAGGTCGTCGGTGGCGTCAAGTCGATTCTGTTTGGTGACGCCGAGAGCGTGGCGCTCGTCGCGGGTCCGCCGCCGGGCAGTGTCGAGCAAGCCTACCGCAGCCCGCTGGAACAATAAGGGAGCACGACCATGCGAAACACGATCCTGATCACCCTGTCGGCACTATTCCTGTTCTCCTGCGCGTCCAACTCGCCCGAGTGCGTCGGGCCGCAGTCAAAGAACCTGTCGAACGCGATCGATGCCGCGCAAACATCGCTTGTTAACGGTTGCCACGCCCACTTCGATCGTTACTACGACGACCTGCTGGCAATCGCGGAAGGCGATCCCAAACCCGAGAACAAGCGTGCATTCAGCGAGTTTCTCGTCTGGTCGAGTGACACCGGCCTACTCAGCACTCGCCAGGCACAGGACTACTACAACCGCTACTTCAACGTGAAGTTCATGGCACTCAAAGGCGACTACAACAATTGCTCACATACCTGTCCGAACAAACAGAAGGTGCTGTTCGACATGGAACGCGAGCTATCCGACAAGGAACGCGGACTGCTCCGCGTGAGCCTCGACAACGAGGGCTATCACCGCGCTGACCAGTTATTCCAGGAAGTGGAACTGGTTCTCGAAGCGACCTGCATGGCCTGCGCTGCGGCGCGCTAGGCGGAACAGAAGACCATGAACCGCGCATTGGTCTTTATCAAGGGACTCGCCGCCGGCGCGCTGGGTACGCTCGTCGGCGCCGCCGCCGGACTGTACGTGCTCAGCCGCTTGGGTGTCATTTATTTCGATGACACCGTGATCAGCAGCCCGGGCGCCTGGCTGCAATGGACCTACACCAACCTGGGATTGTCGATACCGGTTTTCGCTCTCCTGTTGCTCGCATATTTCGTGACGCTGGGCAGACTGAGAACCGCTCTCGAACTCGGGAAGCCGATCAACCAGGTCGTGCAACTGGATCAGCTTACGGATATCTGGACGACCCTGTTCTTCGGCACCGGCGTCATCTGGACGGCCATCGGCATGCGCAGTGCGTTGATCTTCGCACTGGGGGACCGCGACGCGGCCATGGCACAGGGTGCATTTGCAATGCTCGAACGGATGATTGACGGCGGCATCCTGCTGGCGCTCTCGACGACGATCTTCGGCGGCATCGGCGGTTACCTGATGCGCGTTTACAAGACGATCACGCTCGGCGCCCAGCTGCAGCACGAGTACGACAAGGCTGCGCGCGCTGACACGTCGGAAATGCGCCAAAGCCTGCAGCGTATCGAAGAACACCTGCGCGGAGATCCCGCGTGAGTCGCTCACCGCTCGCCTATCCGCTCAACCGCAGCGCCGACACGGACGGCGGCGGTGCGGCTGATTTACAGACTGACGTCATGCGCTTCATGGCGATTCTTGCGCTCTGCCTGGTGGCGATCTTCGCGCTGGTACAGAGCATCCCGCTGGCGCCGGTGGAACCTCAACCCGAGCCCGTTGCTGCAAGAACTCCGGACCCGATACCGGAGATTCTGGCCGTAATGCCGCAAACGCCTGCAGACCCGCAACCGACAGTGCAAGCAACACCGCCTCCGAAAGAGGAGCCCGTGGTGCTGACACGCCCGAAGTGGACTCCAAAGTACCGGCCGGCCCCGGCGCCGGTTGTGGAAGATCCGGCTGTGGAACGGCCTGTTGTGGGGACACCTGCAGGCCCGAGTGAAGAAACTGTCGCGGCTGAAGCCGCCCCCGCAGAGCCCGAGAAAGAAGGATTCACATTGCGGTTCGCATCGGACGCGGCACTGGCTCGCGCCGTCGCCGCACAGCACGTCGGTTTCTATGCCATCACCGCCTCCGGTGCCAAGCGTATGACCGTCAACGACAGTCGCATCAGCTTCTGGGATGCATCGACGCCAAACGCTTTCCACGAGATGGAAGCGGCAACGGTACCGACCACCGTTGTCAGGGCCCTGACGCGCACTGGCATCGAACCGCAGCGAGTGAACTGGGGCGTGACGCTGCCTGGAAAGATGACTGCGCAGCTCGACACGCTGATGCGCGAGCACCGTGGCGGATCGCTGATTATTGCTGCGACCGGAGAAATTCACTGGGAGGCATCGTAATGAAACGCATTCTGATCCTGGTAACGCTGCTGATCGCCCAGGCAATACCGACCGTTGCCGAGTCACGCGAGAAAGACCTCGATCGCTGGGTCGACCGTGACCTCATCCCGTATGTGAGGCAGCAGCTGCTGCTGCATCCCCGTTTCAACAATGAAACGGTCATGTTTGTGGTACTCAACGACAACTTGCCGGCATCATCGACCAATGCACTCGTTCTATCGATCCGCGATCGACTGCTGGCCGCCGCGGTCGCGACGCAAGGCGTGCAAATCGGCTGGCAGCAGGGCCGCAGTGGTACTGCACTCGAGTCAACGCCGAGAGACTGTGCCCGCGATGACGTGCACTATTATGTCGGCGTCGAACTGACACAGAAACTGGATGGCTCCTACGCTGTCACCGCACGCGCACTGGACCTCGAAGATCGCAATTGGGTCACGGGATTCGGGCGACGCTGGCAGGGGCATCTGAATACCAGTCAGCGGCAGGCAGTGCGACAGCAACGCGTTGACGAGACGTTTCTCGGCGCACGCGACGTGCCATTCACACTGAGCCAGACGGATTTACTGGCAGCGCACCTCGCACACAGCCTGTCATGCACGCTCATGAAGCGGCTCGAACAGGATTACGTCGTCGCCATCGATCTGGTCGAGCCCCCGGCCAGCGGCCTCGAGGGTACGGTCGGGCTGATCAGCAACAACCTGGCAAACCAGGAGGCATTAACGCTGAGCGCAAGTGCGAGTGCTGCCAACGCAGTTCTGAGCGGCAAGGCGCACCCGATCGACGGCGTCCTGCACCAGTACTGGGTAACCATCACGCCGAACGGCGAGCACGACAACATCGCCGCGCTGAGCGCCAGTGCGTATATCGTGCTTCCCGAGACGGCGAGAACGAACACGGTCGCGGCAGCGCTGCCCGCCAAACCGGTGGCCAAGGCTGAACCTCTGTCGAAGCGGCAGCCTCCCGTGTCGATTCCGAACGCCGGCCAGGACGGATTCATCAGCGCCTTGTCGATCGCCTCGCCCTCGTCCTATGCCGATTGCGCGCCGGGTGACTGCTCGATGTTGCGCGCGACGGCACGCGTAGACTCGGTCGTCTTCTTCCTCGAACACCAGGCCAGCCACGGTCTCGTGCGCCTTGCGGACGCCGAGTGCCGCAAGCGGACTGCGGCCCGCGTCGCCCGCAGCGGTCAGAACCTGCACTTTCCGATCGCTCGCACCACGACAAGAAGCCGCGACTGGACCGAGACCTTCGAATGGAAACCGGCCCCGGACAGCGACACCTACTACGCGGTCGTCGTCAGGGATGCACGCCTCGCGCGCCGGGTGGCGAATCACATTGACCAGTTGCCCATGCGCTGCACCGACTCGCTGCGACCTGGTCTCGAAAACGACGAACTGCAAAAGTGGCTCGAAGACCTGGCCATGCTGACGGCCCGCGACGCCCGGCACGTCGACTGGCGCGCCATCGAGGTCCGCAACGTCCTCTAGGAGATCACCATGCTCAGACTGATTGGCATTCTGACCGGCTCGGCGATCGCTATTGCCCTGCTTATCATTGCGATCGGCATCCCTGCCCTGACACCGCCGGATGACGCGGAGTTCGTTGCGGAACCCTTGTCATTGGCGCCGGTTTCCGAGCAAATCGTGCCGGCAGCAGCTCCCGAGGTCGCGGATTCCCCTCCGGCGGAGTTGCCGGAAACGCCGGCGGTAGCGAAAACCGAACCCGAGCTGGAAGCCGTGATCGAGGAGCTTTTCGCGGAACGAGAGCCGGTCGAGGAGCACTGGTACGCATTCTGGAGCCCGTTCCGCAGCGAGATCGCCGCCAACGGATTCGTGGCCAGGCTGCAGGAGAAGACCGGGATCGACTACCGCGTGGTGAAGGTGAAGACCGGTGTCTACGAGGTCGCCTTCGCCTACATCGACGATGCCGACATCCAGTCCAAGCTCGAACTCATCACGACGGCAACCGGCCTCGACATGTCCGGTGGCTGACATGCGCGCAACGAAGATCCGGACCCTGTGCGCAGGCCTCGTCGTCGCCCTGCTGGCGATGTCAGCCAGCGCGAAGCTCGAGAACCTCGATGCGAGGTGGTCTGATTACGCGCAACAGAAGGACTCGTTTGAACCTGCCTATACGTTTCCCCATTCGACCTGCTTCAAGGCGGCAGCACTCCGGTACGACCTCCCCGAGACCTTGTTACTCGCGGTGGCGCGGGGCGAAAGCGACTTCGAGCCGACCGCACGCTCGCGTGCCAACGCGCACGGCGTCATGCAGATCCTGTGGCCGGGCACGGCCAGGCACCTCGGGATACACCGTCTCAGCGAACTGTACGACCCATGCACCAATATCGATGCCGGTGCACGCTACCTCCGGGAACTGACGGATAACTACGACGGCAACCTGCACCTGGCGCTGGCAGCCTACAATTACGGGCCCTCTCGAATCTCGAAGAGCGGTTACAACATCCCATCGGGCGCCGAGTGGTATTCCGCTTACATCTATCGCCACCTGAATTACGTCATCGGCGAAGGAACGGGACGCAGACCGGTGCCCGACACGCTGTACTCGGATATCGGCCAGTCCACGCTGCTGACCTTTGGCGAACCCTACCGCGCCGAGGCGTTCATCGAGCGACTCGAGAAGAAAGCGCCCGCCGCCAGCCTCGACTGGTTCCGCCGCGGGACCGGTGAGTTCGAAGTAGTCATGACCTACGCAAATCGCGAGGAGTTCGATTCCGGTGCGCGCCAGTTGCGCAATGCCGGCTTCCGCATCGACTAGTCGAGGTACTTGTCGAACCAGTCCAGGGTCTCGCGAATCAGGACGTCGCGCGCGATCAGGTGCGCTTCTTCCGTGACCACGTGCCTTTTGTCTTCGGGCGGCGTTCCCAGCAACTCGTACATGGGCCGCTGGCCGGTTTCATACGGGAACACGATGTCGTATTCGCCATTCAACATCAGCACCGGTGTCTGCACCCGCGTCACAAAATTAAACGGGTCGGCTTCCGGCAGGAGTTCGTAATACTCCCACAGCCCACCGACGTTCAACATCGCAACCTTGAATCGTTCCTCGACAGCCAGCGCGATCGGCGCCGTCTGCCCGCCCCAGCTGTTACCTACGTAAGCAACGCGCGACGCATCCAGGTCGTCTCGCGTTTCCAGGTAGTCAATGGTCCGCGACATGTCCTGCATCCACTTGATCTGGATATCGCGATAGGCGGTGCCCTTTGTATTTTCCAGCAATCCCGAATGCGTGATTGAGAAGTTTTCGTCATCGCGATCGTACGCACCCTTGAAAATGGGCAGTACGACGACAAAGCCGTTTCGTATCAGGTACTCGTAAGAGGCGGTCCAGTACTCCTCGTCTTCAGATGTCGTATTGAGGTAGCCACTTCCGGGCCAGACAATGACCGTCCTGGCCGGTCCCTCGAGGTTCTTCGGCAAGTAAATAAATGCGCCGCCACGCTCACCGTAGGGTAGATCGAACGCCACACGCTGCCTGGTCCATTCTTCATGCTCTCGTTCCCACAACACCGTCGCGTTCAGCGGGTGCGCGTCATACGCGTACATGCGTTTGTAGATCTCGAACTGCTCATCCGACGCAGGCGTCTCACTCCAGAAGTCACGGCGGAACTCCGGATCTTCCCGGGCACCAAGTCGCTCGAGTTTGGCCGCATCATCGAATGTCCTCACGAGGCGGAAACCATTGGTCGCATCTCTGTCCCACGGCGACTTCGGGATGATCCACCCAACGTGGAAGGAGGAATCAGGCCACGCGGCACCGGTTGTGCATTTTTGACTGTCACCGGAGTCGTTCACGCACCACTCACGGACATTGCCGGAGAGATCGAACACACCGGTTGTCGACATAGACCGGTTATCCCCGACCGGACGTGGGCTATGCCCTTCGAGATTGCTGCGGGCTTTCTCCAGCCATCCGTCGATGTAGTTGTACTCCCACGCCTGCCCGAAATGAGCGGCAGCGGGCAGTTGCTTGCCGACGAACTTGGCATAGGCCGCCGCTTCGAACCAGCTGACGCCACCTACCGGGTAGTCGCCCTGCCCGCTCGGATAGACGCCTCCCGACCAGCCGGACGGCCCCGCACGCCCGGTGCGATCCACAAACCGCTGCATGGCTTCATCAAACGGCACGATCTCGCCAGTCTCGGCAAACGGCTGCTGCCAGTACTCGCGGTTCTCATAACCACCCGCGGCCACGAACCGCTGGAACTCCCGGTTCGTCACTTCGAAGCGGTCCATGAAGAAGTCCTGGTAGTCGACGAGGTCCTGACTGAAGCCCCGGATCCGAACCATCTCCTCTGGCAACGTATCAGGCGTATCAAGAACAATCGGATTCATCGGTGTCAGGCCGACCGCCTCGAATCCGGTCACCGCCGTCTGCAACAGTTCCACCGGCCGATACCCGTCGAGCTCAAACCGGACCCGATACCCCTCACCGCGCGCGAAGCGGACACGTTGCAGCGGCGTTGTACCGACGAGTTCCCAGTCGTCTTCATCCGCGGCAATCGACTGTCGGTACATTGTTGCACCGGGCGGCTCCGTGATCGCGTCGCCGGCCAGCGAAATTTCCTCCCAGAATTCTTCGTCGAATCCGGTCCCGGGTACCTCATCGAGAAGTTCGCCGGCGAGGACAAATGCGCCCGGGTAGTTCCCCTCGTCGCGGAGTCGGTTGATTTCAAGCATGCGCTGGGCGATCTGCTCGTTGTCGAGACCTGCCGCAGCCACTTCGTCCGACGCCACCTGGTCAACCTGCTCGTCAACCGCAATCCTGTCGATGGCAAGAATACCAATGGCGATTACGAGCAGCGCTATGGTTACCAGGTTAAGCCGCCTGGCAGTCTGGCGGCCCTGGCCAGCCGGACGTTCCACGTCGGCATCGCGCTTGATGCCCTCCGGGGTAACTTCGAACGCCCAGGCGAAGAACAGGACGAACGGCAGGCCGAGCGCAAGCAGCGCGACCAGCAGTTTCATAACCGAGTCCGGATATTCGTAGATCTCGAGGATCAGCGAACTGACCTCGACGATCACCCACCCCGCGACGACGTAGGCCGTTCCTACGCGGAACACGTTGCGACGCTTGAGTTCTTCGAAGAGCGACATGATTCGCCAGAGCCTAGCAGCCAGGCCGGCCGATGTCCTCCGGCAGGACGGCTTCGATACGTTCCATGACGTCGAGTCGGTGCACGAGGTCGTGGATGTAATCGAGTTGATCGGTCTCCAGGACAAGCACCTCGCTCATCGTGTAGCGTGCGATCCAGTCCTCGTAGAGGCAGTCCAGCCGCTTCAGGTAGGACAAGGGAACGTCCTCCTCCATCTTCCGGCCGCGCAGCCGGATCCGCTGCCGTAGCGGGCGCATAGAGCAACGCAGGTAGATCATGAGGTCCGGTGGCCGAATCGCGTCGAGAATCGCCAGGTAGAAACCCTGGTAGGTCTCCCAGTCCCGTTTCGAGATCTTGCGCATCTGATGCAGTGCCGTGGCGAAGATCTCGGCATCCTCGAAGATCGTACGGTCGAGGGCAACGACGCCTGGCTGACGATCGAGCTCCTGGTGCAGCCGGAACTTGTTGGACAGGAAGTACAGCTGGGACTGGAATGCCCAGCGCTTCATGTCCTTGTAGAAGTCGGCTAGATAGGGATTCTCGTCGTTGGGCTCGTAGAATGGCACGACGCCATAGGTGCGATGCAGAAATTCGACCAGCGTCGACTTTCCCGACCCCATGTTCCCGGCGATTGCGATCGACCGTTTCATACCCTATTCTGCCCTCCCATGAGCTCTCCTGTTGTACTCATTAGCGAAGAAGAAATCCAGACGCGGGTTGCCGAACTGGCGACCCAGATTTCCGCAGACTATGGCGACGCCGACGAACTCGTGCTCGTCGGTGTACTCAAGGGAGCATTCATATTCCTCGCCGACCTGTCGCGACAACTCACGATTCCGCGAACGATCGAGTTCATCGCTGTATCCAGCTACGACAATGGCAGCACGTCAACCGGCGCCGTGCGCCTGGTCATGGACGTCCGCGGCAACATCGAAGGCAAACACGTCTTGATTGTCGAGGACATCGTCGACACCGGTCACACCCTTAAATACCTGATGGGCATTTTCGAGTCGCACCGCGCCGCGTCCGTGCGAACCTGTGCACTGGTGCGCAAGGCCGAGCGCGCCGAGGTCGAAATCACGGTCGATTACCTGGGATTCGACATCGGTGATGACTGGGTTGTCGGCTACGGCCTCGATTACGCAGAGCAGAATCGCACACTCCCGTACATCGGGACCATCTCCCCGGACGATTAGCTAGCTGCAATCCCCGTGATCGGCGCAGCCATCAACCTCGACCTCGATCGTCGAGTGTCCGATGCCGTACTCGCCCTTGACGAAGTCCTTCACGCCGCGCACAACCGCAGCCTGGCTCTCAACGTCGTCATCAATGGCAACATGCATGGTCAGCATGAGCTGCTGTGGTGTCAGGCCCCAGACGTGTACATGATGAATCTCGGTGACACCTGGCACATGAGAGACAATGCGCTCCTGCATGTCGGCAACGTCCAGCCAGTCCGGTGCGCCTTCGAGTAGCACGTGAGCGCTGCGCTTGACGAGCGCCCATGCGCTGCGCAGGATCAGCACGGCCACGGCCACCGAGAGGATCGGGTCGATCAGGGTCCAGCCCGTGTAGATGATGATCACGGCCGCGACGATCGCCGCGACCGATCCGAGCAGGTCGCCGGCCACGTGCAGCGCAGCCCCGCGGATGTTGAGGTTGTCCTGGTCGCCAGCGTGCAGCACGCCGAAACAGACGATGTTCACGACAAGACCCGCCGTCGCAACCACGAGCATCGTCTCGCCGAGTATTTCGCGGGGCGTGACGAATCGCTCGACCGCCTCGTAAAGAATCCAGCCAACGATGAACAGGAGGCTGAGCCCGTTGACAAACGCCGCAAGGATCTGAAATCGCTGGTATCCATACGTCAGCTTGCCGTCAGCCGGGCGCTTGCTCACGTGAAACGCGGCGGCGGCCAGCGCCAGCGCCATCGTGTCGGTCAGCATGTGGCCCGCATCAGCCAGCAGTGCGAGCGATCCGGAAATGATGCCGCCGATGACTTCGACGACCATGAACGTTCCGGTCAGGAAAAGGGCGACGAGAACGCGCCTGAAGTTGCGCTCGCTCGCTTCATGCACGTGGGTATGACCGTGGTCGTGATGGTGGTGTTGCTGCGCCATGTCAGTCGCTGCTTTCTTCCCTGCTCAAACGATAAATGAGTATTGCAGCACGTTTGATCGCCAGTGGCACAGACCTCAAGTCAACCGTCTCATTCGGCGTGTGGCCGCCCTCCCCCAGTGTGCCGAGCCCCGCCAGCGCATCCGTGTACGGTGCAACAAAAGACACGTCCGCAGCACCACGCTTGAGTGGATCGAGACTACCCATCTTGCCGCGCCCGAGATCTTCGTTGACCTGCGAGTAAACGTCGAGAACAGACTTGTTGCCCGCACTCGGGAACATCGGCGGATAACCTTCGATGAACTCGATCGACGCGTCAGTCTGGGGCAGGCTCGCCTCCACAACCGCCCGCATCTTCTCGTGCACACGGTCCAGTTGTTCCTCGGAAATCGTGCGAATACCCCCATGTACCACAACCTTGCGCGGCACGACATTGGTCTTGCCAAAGGTCGTCCCGCGATTCTGCTGTGGATCGTATTCGACGTTGGTGCCCCCCTGGATCGTGCCGGCATTGAATGTCAGGTACTGCTCGCCCCGCACCTCCTCGTAGAAGGCGTTCAGAATACGAGATGCCTCGAAGATTGCGCCGGCGCCGACACCGTCGCTGAAGATACTCGAGGAATGCGCCTGGCGCCCCTCAACCGTGAGAATCCATCCCGTCGAACCGCGCCGCGCGATCGTGCCCCAGTCCTGGCCATCGAGGTGAATTGCCGATTCGAAACCGAGCCCGTAGTCCGCCCACTTGCCCGCTTCAACCAGGTGCTTACGTGCCACCGACAACGGCTTGCCCGTCTTTTCCTCGTCACCCATGTAGGCAACAACGACCTGGACGTCTTCGAACGCCCCGATCTCCCGTAGTGCCTTGAGCGCATAGACGATGATGACATTGCCACCTTTCATGTCGTCCACGCCCGGGCCGGTCGCCTGATCACCATCACGTGCGAAGGCCTGGAATGTGTCGTCCGCCTCGAACACGGTATCAAGGTGACCGATCATTATGAATTTCCTGCCGTCACCGCCAATCTTGCGACCGAACAAGTGCCCGGCGCGCTCCATTTCGGGTGGCATATCGACCCACTCGGTCTCAAGTCCGAGCGCATCAAGTTCGCGCCGCATGACTCGGCCAACCTCGCGAACACCCTCGTGGTTCATCGTACCGCTCGAAATATTGACGGTTTCCTCGAGCAAGGCGATCGCCTCTTCCGTGTGCGCGTCGATCCAGTCGACCATGCGCTGCTCCTCGACGGAGAGCCCGCCGGCCATGGAGGACCATGAGAGGAGCAGCAGGATTACGCAATAAACGTGTTTCATTTCCGGGAAATCTCTTTAATGTGGCTCAATGTAGCAGGGAGAAACCGATGATCTCAACGGCCGAACACCCGAAGCAGTACATCGATGTCAGGGGCAAACGCATCGCCTATGTCGAAATGGGAGAAGGCGACCCGATCTTATTCCAGCATGGCAACCCGACATCGTCGTATCTGTGGCGCAACATCATGCCTCCGTTGGCATCGCTGGGGCGCTGTATCGCCGTCGATCTCATCGGCATGGGAGATTCCGACAAGCTGGACGATCCGGGGCCGGACAGTTATCGCTACGTGGAGCATCGTGACTTCCTCTTCGACGCCTGGGAACAGCTCGGCGTCAGGGACAACGTCACGCTCGTTGTGCACGACTGGGGTTCGGCACTCGGTTTCGACTGGGCAAGCCAACACCCGGACCGGGTCCGCGGTATCTGCTACATGGAGGGCATCCCCTGCCCGGTGAGCTGGGACGACTGGCCCGATGTCGTCAAACCCATCTTCCAGGGTTTTCGTTCCGAGGCCGGCGAGAGCATGGTGCTCGAAAAGAACATCTTCGTTGAGCGAGTTCTGCCCGGATCGGTACTGCGAGGACTGACCGATGAGGAAATGGCCGTCTACCGCCGCCCGTTCCTGAACCCGGGCGAGGATCGCCGCCCCACGCTGACATGGCCGCGCCAGATACCGCTCGACGGCGAGCCGGCCGACGTCGCAGAGATCGCAGCACGCTATGCTGCATGGTTGAGTGAGAGCGAGGTACCCAAACTGTTCATCAACGCCGCACCCGGTGCGATTCTCGTTGGTCGGCAACGCGAATTCGCGCGCAGCCTGAAGAACCAGGCGGAAGTTACGGTGCGCGGGACGCATTTCATCCAGGAAGACTCCCCGGACGAGATCGCCACGGCAATTGCGGAGTGGCTGGCTACGATTTAGCTGCCACTGCCCCGGTAAACACGACGTCGGTCGAGCTGTTGAGCGCGGTTTCGGCCGAATCCTGCAGGATACTGATCACGAAGCCGACACCGACGACCTGCATGGCCACATCGTTCGAGATGCCAAACAAGCCGCACGCCAGCGGAATCAGCAGCAGTGAACCGCCGGGTACCCCCGATGCACCACATGCCGACAAGGCCGCGACAACACTGAGCAGCAGCGCGGTCGGAACGTCGACACTGATGTGAAGTGTGTGCGCGGCTGCCAGCGTAAGGACGGTAATCGTGATGGCCGCGCCACCCATGTTGATCGTCGCGCCGAGCGGGATCGATACGGCGTAGGTGTCTTCCTCGAGTTCGAGCTTCTCGCACAAGGCGAGATTGACAGGGATATTGGCCGCGGAGCTGCGCGTGAAAAATGCGACCATGCCGCTCTCCCGCAATGCGGTGAAGATCAGCGGGTACGGGTTCTTCCTGGTCTTGACCCAGACGATCAACGGGTTCGCGATCAGTGCCACGGCGACCATGCACCCGAGCAAAACAGTCAGGATGCGCGCATAACTCCCAAGCACGCCAAGACCGCCCTCGGCGAGATTTCCGGCAACGAGGCCGAAGATGCCGATGGGCGCCAGCCGAATGACGACGCGCACAATCTTCGTGACGGCGTCAGAGAAATCATGCAATGCCCTCTTCGTTGTCTCTGCCGCACTATGGAGGAACACGCCGAGTAACACGCCCCACACCAGGATGCCGATGTAGTTGGCCGTCCACATCGCGTTGATCGGGTTGTCGACGAGCTTGAGTAACAAGGCCCGCAGCACCTCCGCGATCCCCTGTGGCGCACTCTGCGCAACGCCCTCAGCCTGCAGAGCAAGCGTCGTCGGGAACAGCGTACTGACGACGACGGCGAGCAGCGCTGCGGCTACCGTGCCTGCAAGGTACATGATGACGATGGGGCGCATTTGTGCCGTGTGACTGGCCTTGCGGTTCGCAATGGCCGACGCGACCAGCACGAGCACGAGAACCGGGGCTACGGCCTTCAATGCTGACACGAAGAAACTGCCCAGCAGCATCGCGGACCCGGCCGCACCAGGCGCGATGAGCGCAAGCGCGATACCCAGCACGATACCGACGAAGATCTGCAGCACGAGGCTGCCGGACATGAGGCGGACGATGGCAGATCGGATATCCATGGACGTCGATAGTAGCCTATCGGCAGCGGTGCAGAAATCGCGCACAAAAAAAGCGGCTTCTTGCGAAGCCGCTTTTTCCAAACCTACGTAAGCACGTGGTCCTGGCCCCCTGATTCCCCCGCCAAGTCGTACCTGAAGGTGTGTCGTTCGGCGCTAACGTGCCTTTTGTTGTGGAAAGGCTACGTTTGCTTGGCATCAATATCTCGGAAATATCGACTAATGTCAATCCTTTAGCCAACATCATCACAAGGAACAGGGCGCCTTGTTGTTTTTGTGGTACAAACGCAACAACCCGTTGAGCGGAGCTTTTCGTGCAAAATCAACGTGTAAGCACGGGCGGTTCAGGTTTCGTCACAGACCGGGTTTGTCAGCGTACCGATACCCGATATCTCCACTTCGACGATATCGCCGGCTTTAAGCCACACCGGCGGCGTACGGGCGGCGCCGACGCCGCCTGGCGTGCCTGTCGCAATTACGTCGCCCGGACGCAAGGTCATGAACGTCGAGCAGTACTCGATGAGATACGGCACATCGAAAACCAGCTCTGATACGGAAGCAGATTGCATCACCTGCCCGTTCACGCGCGTCGTCAATTCGAGCGTGGAAGGATCCGGGATGGCGTCTGCCGATGTGATGGATCCAATCGCACCACTGCGGTCGAAATTCTTGCCGGGCGTGAACTGCGTCGTGTGGCGCTGCCAGTCACGGACGGAACCATCCATGAAGCAACAATACCCCGCGACATAGTCGAGTGCCCGTGCGCGCGATACGCGATGCGCCTCCTTGCCGATAACGACGCCAAGTTCACCCTCGAAGTCAAACTTGCCTGATACCGCAGGTCTGACGATCGCCTCGCCGTCTCCCACCAGGCTCGACGGAAAACGCACGAAGACGACCGGGTACTCTGGCACCTCGCGCCCCATTTCTTCGATGTGCGGACGGTAGTTGACGCCAACGCACAGGATTCTCGTATTGCTGTCTGACTTCATACCGGGGCTGATGGTATCGTTTGTCGTTCGGTAAGACGAGAAAGGAAATCTACGTGTCGCGTTCCAGACTGCTGCGAATCACCGCCATCCTGTGCCTGTTGGCAGGCACGGCGAATGCCGAGACGGCGCTCTTCAATGTTTCCGGTTACACCTCGACCGGCACAGGCACCCGATCATTCGACGTGCTCGTCATCGGCAACGATGGACGTGTCGTCGCTGCCGGCGCTGCGGATGTGCTCGACGACTATCCGGATGCGACCCGCATCGACGGCGGCGGCCGAACCGTGCTGCCCGGCTTGATCGACGCGCACGCGCACATCTTCAACTACGGGCTGGTCCAGTCTCAGCTGAATCTCGTCGGCTCCCCGAGCCTCGACGATGCGGTGAGTCGTATCGATTCGTTTGCGGATGACAATCCCCATACGCGGTGGATACTCGGGCGCGGCTGGAACCAGGTGCTCTGGCCTGTCAAGGAGTTCCCGCGCGCAGCCGACATCGACAGGGTCGTAGCGGATCGTCCGGTCTGGCTGCGACGCATCGACGGCCACGCGGGCTGGGCCAACAGTGCCGCGATGCGCCTGGCCGGCATCGACGACGACACACCCGACCCGGTCGGCGGCAAAATCATTCGCGACAGCAATGGTCGTGCAACCGGCGTCCTCGTTGACAGGGCCATGGGTCTCGTCGAGGCCCACGTACCGCCGACCAACAAGGACGAGATGCGCGGCGCCATTCGAGTAGCGACAGACGCACTGCTCGCCGAGGGTATAACGAGCGTGCACGATACCGGCATCGGCCTCATGAACGCCGAGGTCTACATGTCGATGGCTGAAGACGGCGAGCTCGGCATACGCATCTACGCGATGACGGCCGGGGCGGACGACATGCTCGATGCGATCGGTAAGCCCATTCGCCAGTATGGTGACGACCGCCTCGATATCGCCGCCGTCAAACTGGTTTCGGATGGCGCCCTCGGCAGTCGTGGCGCCGCCATGATCGAGCCGTATTCGGACGATCCCGAGAATCATGGCCTGCCGTTCTGGACCCAGCCCGAACTCGATGCGATGGTAGAAAAAGCCAATGACATGGGGTTCCAGGTCAGCATCCACGCCATCGGCGATCTCGGCAACCGTATGGCGCTCGACGCGTTCGAACGCGTCCAGGGCGGCAAGCCGTCGCCGCTGCGCAATCGCATCGAACACGCCCAGATCGTCACGCTCGACGATATCCCGCGCTTCGCCGAACTCGGCGTCGTTGCGTCGATGCAGGCAACGCACGCGACCAGCGACAAGAACATGGCGGAGGACCGTGTCGGTCCCGACCGCATCCTCGGCGGCTACGCCTGGCGACGCATGCTCGACGCCGGCGTCGTCCTCGCGAACGGCTCCGACTTCCCGGTAGAGCTGGCGAACCCGTTCCATGGCCTGTATGCCGCCGTGACGCGCCGGGGCCGTGACGGCGATCCGCCAGGCGGCTGGTATGCCGACCAGGCACTGACCCGCGAGGAAGCACTGCACTCCTTTACGCTGGCTGCGGCCTGGGCCGCGCACCAGGAAGACCGACTGGGGAGCCTTGAGCCTGGCAAGTGGGCGGATTTCATCGTTATAGATCGAGACTATTTCACGGTTCCGGCATCCGAGATCGACGATATCGTCGTGCTGGAAACGTGGCTGGCCGGTAACAAGGTCTTCAACCGGGAGCAAAGCACACAGTGATTGTCGAACAGGTCTGGACCGGTAACGCCTACCGGAACTTCAACTACCTTGTCGCCTGCCCTGAAACGGGCGACGCGCTCGCCATCGATCCGCTGGATTTCACCAGGTGCCTTGGCGTGGCCCAGGAGCGGGGCTGGACGATTAGGCAGGTCCTGAACACGCACGAGCACGGCGATCACACGGGCGGCAACAAGGGCATGGTCAGGGCAACGGGCGCGAAGATCATCGCGCACCGGAACGCGGGCGGCCGGATCCCGAATATGGACCGCGGTGTGGGCGCCGGCGATGTCATTAAGGTCGGCAATACGGTCGAACTCGAATGCCTCGACACGCCCGGGCACACGATGTGCCACATCTGCCTGTTGTCACACACGGACCAGCCCGCCCTGTTCAGCGGCGACACGCTGTTCAATGCCGGCGCAGGCAACTGTCACAACGGTGGTCACCCCGAGGAACTGTACGAAACGTTCAGCACCCAGCTCGAGCGACTTGGCGAAGATACCCTGCTCTACCCGGGGCACGACTATCTCGCCAACAATCTCGCCTTCACCCTGGACCGGGAACCGGATAACCGTGTGGCACGGGAAATGCTCGATACGTATCGCGACCAGGACCCGAATGAAGCACTCGTCACGACGCTGGCGCAGGAACGGGAGATGAACACGTTCTTCCGGCTCGACAGCCCCGGCGTGATCGCGCGACTGCAGGAGGAATTTCCGGACATCGGCGACCAGCCGTCACCGAAAGCAGTATTTCTCAAGCTCCGGGAATTGCGGAACAACTGGTAGGGGCGACTTGTAGGAGGGCCTTTAGGCCCGAATCGCCTGCTCCCAGAGGTAAAGGAGCGCCTCGTAAACGTTGGCCTGCCTGTCCAGCTGCTCCCGCCAGCGCGCACCATGGCCGTCAAAATAAGCATCGAGCAACGTATCAACCTGGGTCTCGGTCAGCCTGTGGTGCGCAGCGATGGTCGCGAGGTCGAAGAAGGGGTCGTTGTCGCAGGCGTACTCCCAGTCCAGGAATCGCGTCTCCGGCGTATTGATGATGTTCGCGACGACCAGGTCGTTGTGACAGCAGCAGAGATTCGGTGGCAACGGCCCGGCCTCGATCTTCCGCAGGCAATCCCTGACCATCGCGGCATCAGGATTGGCGATGCGGCCGGCATATGCGCGCGCCGCACCGAGCGCATCGAACGTCCTGCCCGTCAGGGGCAACCCATGCAGCCGTCGCAGCGCGGTGGCCAGTTGTTCGATGTTCGACGCGTCTTCGAGGCAATCCAGCGACCAGACGACGCCTTCGACAAACTCGGTCATGTACACCGTATCCGACACGAACAGCACGGCATTCGCCAGACCCTGCCCTGCCGCGATCGACTGGATGCGCGCCTCTTCGCTGCGCGAATTGAACGGC
>JBFFOM010000024.1:0-41267 GCA_041574455.1 Woeseiaceae bacterium
GAGGCGTTCACCGAAGGCTTCCGGCGGCTCGGCTACCCGCAGCGGCACCCGAGTTCTCCTGCTGAGGAACCGGGCTTCCGCCGCGGGCCCGTGGCTTTGCGTCCCAGCCTTTCGGCTGGTTTGCCTTTTTCTTGTTATCCGTCCGACGGTCCCAAATTATTGGGGATGGACTCAATCAGGGTGTTTACCTAGAAGGCACACGAATGATTTTCATTTGCGCCATTAGGTGGGAGGTCGCTTAGGGTCATTAGCAGTCCCTGAGTGTATCACCGGGTCACGGGCCGGTTACGGCCAGAAGCGGACATTGAAAACCCCGCCACGAGGACGGGGTTCGTTGTTACTAAGTTCTACGAACTCAGAGAAGGAGGCTAGTTGGGTTCAAAGTGATACTTCCCGTCGTAGAAGATTTCTCCCGGTGTAAATGGGTCGGGAGCTCCCGGGCCCCACCAGCTTCCCTGTCCACGCAAGTTCGCCAGTTCACCCGTGCCTTTCAGGATCACCCAATGCCCATACCATTCGGCAGCTCCGGCTGGTCTGGAGCCCACTATGGACAATACTAAACCTCCGATTCTGCCGTCGACCTCTACCACATCAAAAGTCATCGTTTCTTTGACTGACCAGTCGCCGTTGCAATGACCCACGGCCTTACCCTCATCCGTCGACCATCCTGCAAAGGTCCCGGTCCACTCGGCTATTTCAGTTATATCAAGGAACAAATTACAGCCGGCGAATCGCGGCGTTGCGCCTGTGCCAAAGTACACGAACTGACCGGAAGCAGTTTCGGGTGGTCCGGCTTGTATCGGTGTCACAAACGAGAGTAGAAATAAAACGACAGCGCCTGTTGGCACGGTTAAACGCATCTTTCTCATGCTTCCTCTCCTCTAGATTTGGGGGGTGCTGTCCGAACCTAAATGTAGCCCGGCGATCTTGGGGTCCTTCGGGGAGTCATCCATGGCTTCTCGGAGGAAGCGAGGACCCGTGGCTTTGCGTCACCAGCTTTGGCTGGTTTTGCCTTTGTCGGATGTAACAGACCTATATGCGCTGATCAAATGATCGCGTCAATTCTGGAATGTACTTAAATTAGAGGCGGTCTAAAGACGGACGAACGAACGTCCGCTTCGGGTCAGTAGCGGCCAGTTTACCTCAGATTGCCTGGATGGCTGCTAACGGCCATTAGCTGTCGTTCGCCGCAGACTCCGGCCATTCTTGGTCCATAAGAAAACCCCGCCATGAAGGCGGGGCGAGAAAGTGCAAGGTTAGCATCAATCAATCGGTTGACTAAGGCTCTATCAGCTTAGTACCAGTTTCGGATACCGCTTGCAGGATCGTTGCGACACAGCTTTGGGCCTCTATGTCCTCCAACTTACCCCCACCAGGTAAATCGACACTGGTAACACCTGACCGCATACGGCCAACCACGCGAACGGACTTGATTCTTGGGCTGCTCTTAGCCAGTTTCTTGGCGGCTCCGCAAACAGCAACCTGTGAAATGGTCGGCGCTATTAGCCCAACTGTGGAGAAGTTCGGCCACTACCCGATTTGATAATGAGGCGCCCGAGAGCTGATTCGTAAAGGTCGCGCGTTCTGACTTCGCATGCACTAAAAACCGCCGCAAGTATGGTGCGTAAAGAAGAAGTGCTCGGTTTTTCAACAAGATCCTGCTGGCCTGGAAATCGTGACAATACGAATGCGACGCATTTTCTTGAAGTCTTGGCTATTGCCCTGACGAATGCGACCATAAAGTCCGCGCCGTCAGTCGCCGAGGACGCAGGAATGGCCCTGAGACGGCAGGCCGTCGGCTACAAGCGCAGAATAACAATCCGGGGGACACCCATTGAATCTGAACACACTTGACCTGACGGTCGTTGGAGTCTACGCGTTTGTGCTGCTCGTGCTTGCCCAGTGGGTGTCGCGGGAGAAGGCCGGCCACCAGAAGGATTCCAGCGACTACTTCCTGGCCGGACGCTCGCTGCCCTGGTGGGCGATCGGTGCCTCGCTGATCGCGGCCAACATCTCGGCCGAACAGATCATCGGCATGTCCGGGTCCGCATGGGTCATGGGTATCGCCATCGGTGCCTACGAGTGGATGGCGGCGATAACTCTGGTGATCGTCGCGAAGTGGCTGTTGCCCGTCTTCCTGAAGCACGAGATCTACACGATGCCGCAGTTCCTCGAGCAGCGTTACGACCATCGCGTGCGCACCGTCATGGCGCTGTTCTGGCTCGGCATCTACGTGTTCGTCAACCTGACGTCGATCCTGTGGCTCGGCGCGCTGGCCGTAAACACGGTCACGGGCGTCAACCTGACCGTCGGATTGATTGCGCTCGGCGGGTTTGCGGCGGCGTACTCGCTCTACGGCGGCCTCAAGGCCGTGGCGCTCACCGATATTATCCAGGTTACGCTGCTCGTCCTTGGCGGGATCCTGATTGCGGTCATCTCCCTGAACGAGGTGTCGGGCGGGCAAGGCGTCGTCGCCGGCTTCCAGACCCTCGTCGAGAAGACGCCCGAGCGCTTCGACCTGATCTTCGACAAAGACTCTCCACACTACGTGCACCTGCCGGGTATCTCGGTGCTGGTCGGCGGCATGTGGATCATGAATCTCTCGTACTGGGGCTTTAACCAGTACATTATCCAGCGCGCGCTGGCGGCGAAGAATACCCAGGAAGCCCAGAAGGGCATCATGTTCGCAGCCTTCCTCAAGATGATCATGCCGCTGATCATTGTGCTGCCCGGGGTCGCGGCCGCGATTTTGGCCCCGGATCTCGCTGCACCGGACCGGGCCTACCCGACCGTGATGAATCTGCTGCCGGCCGGCATTCTCGGGCTCGTATTTGCAGCGTTGATCGCGGCAATCGTGTCGTCGCTGGCCTCGATGATGAACTCGATCTCGACGATCTTCACGATGGACCTGTATCGCAACTTCAAGCCAGGCGAGGAATCCGAGGGCGAACTGGTCCGCGTCGGCCGTATCGCAAGCTTTACGGCCATTGTCATCGCGATGATTCTTGCGAGGCCGCTGCTCGGCAATTTCCCCCAGGCGTTCCAGTACATCCAGGAATTTACAGGGTTCTTTACACCAGGCGTCTGTGCTTTGTTCCTGTTGGGCTTCTTCTGGCCGAAAACGACGTCGGTCGCAGCACTTTTGACGGCGCTCGGCTCGGCCGTGTTTTCGATCATGTTCAAGCTGCTGTGGCCCGAGCTGCCGTTCATCGACCGCGTTGGCATCGTTTTCCTGATGTGCATTGCCGTCGGCGTAATCGTCTCTCAGATCCAGGGCGCAGAGGAGCATCCCGATGCGATCGACTACGAGGATGTGGATACGCACACAAGCGGTGGATTCAATCTCGCCGCCATGGCTATTGCTCTGATGCTCGTTGGACTGTACGCCACCTGGTGGTAGCCGAGGAATTGGTTCCATAAACAAGAAGGGCCCCGTTGCGGGGCCCTTGTTGCGTGAATCTCTGGCTTTTCACAAAGGTACGATGTTTTCTGCCTGGGGGCCTTTCTGGCCCTGCGTGACCGTGAATTCGACCTTCTGGCCCTCGGCCAGCGTCTTGAAGCCATCGCCCTGGATTGCGCTGAAGTGCGCGAACACGTCAGGTCCAGACTCTTGTTCGATGAAGCCGTAGCCCTTCGATTCGTTGAACCATTTGACGGTTCCGGTAGTGGTGGACATTTTTCTTTCCTAAATAGACAAAACAATTCAGCCCCTTCAGAGGGGCAGCATGAGTATAGGTCATCCGCAACGTCATGCGAAGCCCTGGCGTTGATTTGCCGACTGTCGGCAAACAGAGACATGTGTTGAATGAGATAGCCGTCACAGCTTCACCTGACCTGCCCGATATCATTGGGAGACCGTCCTATACACAAGGTAAGTGGCATGACAAGACGCATGGCTACCGGGATACGTAGACCCTGGCTCATCCTTCCGCTATTACTGATAGCGGCGACGCTTGGCGCATGCTACGAAACCTCGTACGAGAAGGCCATTGCGGCACTGGAAGCGAGTGGCGGCGGGGACGCTGGCGGTACAGGTAGCACGGGCGGCACGGGCGGAACCGGTGGCACGGGCGGAACCGGTGGCACGGGCGGAACCGGTGGCACGGGCGGAACCGGTGGCACGGGTGGCTCCAGCAGTTTCGGACCGAACTTCTCGGAAATCCAGGCCAGCGTCTTTTCGACGACATGCGCAACAAGCGGTTGCCACTCGGGCGCCAACCCCGACGGCAGTCTCAACCTGGAAGAAGCCAGCAGCTATATGAACCTGGTCGGCGTTGCGAGCGTGCAGGAACCTGGTATCCAGCGCGTTGCGCCCAACGATCCGAACAACAGCTATCTTATTCAGAAACTCGAAGGTACTGCGACCTCAGGTGGGCAAATGCCGCCGAGCGGCGCCCTCGATTCCGCCGACATCGCGACGATAAGACAGTGGATCATCGACGGTGCGCTCGATGATCGCGCCCCGGCCAGCACGCCGATACGAGTATCCTCGTTGTCCTTCACAGCAGGTAGCACGCTGAATTCGGCGCCAATGCAAATTACGGTCGGGTTCGATCGCGAACCGGACGCTTCAACCGTCAACACGACTACTTTTGTTCTCCAGGATCCGAATGGCGTTGCCGTCAGTGAAACGGTCGTCTCGGTCCCTGCCGCCAATCGGCAAAGTGCTGTGATGGACCTGAGCGGTGCGACACTCGTCGATGGCACGTATCGCGTGATCTTGCGTGGTTCGGGCGCGTCGCTCATCATGGACCTGGATGCCAACGCGCTCGATGGCGAGTTTTCCGGCGGATTCCCATCCGGTAATGATGCGGCGGGCGGTGATTTCATCGCGCAGTTCACGCTTGATACACCAGTTGCAATCAACGCAACGCTCGATGACATTCAGGCCGCGATATTCACGCCATCATGTGCAACGTCGGGATGCCATGACGACACCAACCAGGCGGCCGGGCTGTCGCTCGCCAACGCGAACACGAGTCATGCAGAACTCGTCGGACAGTTCAGTGGTCAGAACGGCCAGTCCAACGTGATGCTGGTGGCGCCCAACGATCCGGACAACAGTTACCTGATCTGGAAGCTCGAAGATACGCCGGGCATTACGGGTGGCAGGATGCCTCGATCGATGCCACTTCCACAGTCGGAGATCGACGTCATTCGTGAGTGGATCAGGAACGGCGCAGTTCGCTAGCTACAGCCCTGCCGCGAGACGGCTCCCCTGGTCGATGGCGCGCTTGGCGTCGAGTTCTGCCGCAACGTCCGCACCACCAATCACATGGACCGGTATGCCAGCCGCCTCGAGCGGTTGCTGCAGGTCACGCAGCGGTTCCTGTCCGGCACACAGCACGACGTTGTCGACATTGAGCCACGTCGGGTCCTCACGCTTTTCTCCAAAAGTGATCAGCAGGCCCTCGTCGCCAATGCGCTCGTAGTTGACGTTGCCAATCATGTTCACGTCTTTCATCTTGAGCGCCGTGCGATGGATCCAGCCCGTGGTCTTGCCGAGCGTCGCGCCAAGCTTGCCTTTCTTGCGCTGCAGCAACGTCACTTCCCGTACCGGCGGCCCCGGCCGGGTCCGTTCGCGCGCGAGGCCGCCGCGCGCCTCGGCCGGGTCGACGACGCCCCATTCGGTGAGCCATTCGTCGAGGTCCAACGTGGGCGAGTCGCCTTCTTCGTGCACGAGGAACTCGGCGACGTCGAAGCCGATGCCGCCCGCGCCGATGATCGCGACACGCTTGCCGACCTGCGCCCGCTTGCGCAGCACGTCGATGTAGCTGAGAACCATGGGGTGGTCCTGGCCCTCGATCTGGGGGTCCCTCGGGATGACGCCGGTCGCAACGATGACGGCGGCGTAGCGTTTGTCCTTGAGGTCCGTGGCAGTGACCTTCTTGCCAAGGTGCAGCGTTACATTCCTGAGTTCGACCTGCCGCGTGAAGTACCGCAGCATCTCGTGGAACTCCTCCTTGCCGGGAATGACTTTCGCCATGTTCAGCTGCCCGCCGATCTCGTTCGCCGCGTCGTACAGGTCGACTTCATGCCCTCGTTCCGCGAGCACCAGCGCGGCCGACAAGCCGGCCGGGCCAGCGCCGACGACGGCGTAACGGCTCTTCGCCGCCGCGCGTTCGTAGTTGAGTGTCGTCTCGTGGCAGGCACGCGGGTTTACCAGGCAGCTGGTCATCTTGTTGGAGAACGTGTGGTCGAGGCAGGCCTGGTTGCACGCAATGCAGACGTTGATCTCATCCGCACGGTCTTCACGGGCTTTCAACGCGAACTCGGGATCTGCCAGCAGCGGTCGAGCCAGCGACACCATGTCGGCGTCGCCGTTCGCCAGGATCGCTTCGGCATTGGCGGGGAGATTGATGCGGTTGGACGTAACCAGCGGGATGCTCACCTCCTGTTTCATCTTACGTGTCACCCACGTAAACGCACCACGAGGCACGGACGTCGCAATGGTCGGTATACGGGCCTCGTGCCAGCCTATGCCTGTGTTGATGATTGTGGCGCCGGCGTCCTCGATGGCCCTGGCGAGCATCACGGTCTCGTCCCAGGAACTGCCAGCAGGAATCAGGTCGATCATGGACAGTCGGTAGATGATGATGAAGTCGTCGCCAACAGCCGCGCGCGTGCGCGCAACGATTTCCACAGGCAGACGCATGCGCTGCGCATAGTCGCCGCCCCACTGGTCCGTGCGCTGATTGGTGTGCGTCACCAGGAACTCGTTGATGAAGTAGCCTTCCGAGCCCATGATCTCGACGCCGTCGTATCCTGCGTCGCGGGCGAGTTGCGCGCACCGGACGAACGCCTTGATCTGCTTTTCAACGCCCGCCGTCGAAAGTTCACGCGGGGTGAACGGCGTGATCGGCGAACGGATGCGCGACGGCGCCACGGCGAGCGGATGATAGGCGTAGCGACCGGCATGCAGGATCTGCAGCGCGATCCTGCCACCCTCGGCATGCACGGCAGCCGTGACAGGCCGGTGCTTCGCCGCTTCGGCGCGCGTCGACAGTTTGCCTGCGAATGGTTTCACCCAGCCGGCGCGGTTGGGTGCGTATCCGCCGGTAACGATAAGTCCTACCTCACCGCGAGCGCGCTCCGCGAAATAGGCAGCCAGTCGATCGTGCCGGTTACCGTCCTCGAGCCCCGTGTGCATGGAGCCCATCAGGACCCGGTTTCTTAGCGTGGTGAAACCGAGGTCGAGGGGCTCAAGCAGGTGAGGGTAGTCGGTCACGCTAGAACATGAACTCGTCTTCGGCCAGCTGCATCAGCGGATCGGGGCCGGCCAGCATCGTCTCCAGCAGCGAACTCGTGCGCGGCAGGATCTTGGCGAAGTAGAAATCCGCGGTCCGGATCTTGGCGCGATAAAACGCCTCTTCCCTGGTGCCTTCCTCGAGCCGCTTGTAGGCGGCGCGTGCGCTGGCTGCCCAGGCGACGCCCAGCAGCACGTAGCCGGAGAACATGATGTAGTCGACCGAAGCGGCGCCAACCGCGTCGCGATTGCGCATGGCGGCAAAGCCGAGCTTGCGCGTCAGCCCCTTCCATAGCTTGGTGAGACGGACGAGCTCCTTCAGGTAAGGCCTGAGCTCCTTGCGGCTGCGGGAGCGCTTGCAGAAGTCGAGGATGAAACCCGTCACGGGTGCGAGCGCTTCGCCGCGTGTGCCGAGTACCTTGCGGCCCAGCAGGTCCAGTGCCTGGATGCCCGTGGTGCCCTCGTAGAGCATGCTGATTCGCGCGTCCCGAACGTTCTGTTCGACGCCCCACTCGTTGATGTAACCGTGCCCGCCGAAGCACTGCATGCCGAGGTTCGCAGCCTCGAACCCGGTCTCGGTAAGAAACGCCTTGATGATCGGCGTCAGGAAGTTGAGAACGTGGTTGGCAAGGTCGCGCGCCTGCGGGTCGGCAGACTTGGTCAGGATGTCGCCCTGCGTGCTGGCAAAGTAGATCAATGCGCGGCCGCCCTCGGCGAACGCTTTCTGCGTCAGCAGCATGCGTCGGACGTCAGGATGCACGATGATCGGGTCCGCAGGGCCGGACGGGTTCTTGGGGCCGGACAGCGAACGCATCTGCAGCCGGTCCCGTGCGTAGGCCAGCGACTGCTGGAAGGCAAGCTCGGAATGCGCGAGGCCCTGCAGTCCCGTGCCGATGCGCGCAAAGTTCATGAAGGTGAACATGTAGCTCAGGCCCTTGTTCTCTTCCCCGACCAGGTACCCGGTGGCGCCA
Organism: Woeseiaceae bacterium; assembly: GCA_041574455.1. Classification (GTDB taxonomy): domain Bacteria; phylum Pseudomonadota; class Gammaproteobacteria; order Steroidobacterales; family Woeseiaceae; genus UBA1847. Next base: position 8,218 of record JBFFOM010000024.1, read on the forward strand.
TCGAAGTTGAGTTCGCAGGTCGAGTTGCCGTGGATACCCATCTTGCGCTCCAGCGCGCCGCACCTGACGCCGTTGCGCTCACCAAGCGAGCCGTCGTCGTTCGGGATGAACTTCGGCACGATGAACAGCGAAATGCCCTTGGTTCCCGGCGGCGAGTCGGGCAGGCGCGCCAGTACGATGTGCACGATGTTCTCGGCGAGGTCGTGTTCGCCGGAGGAAATGAGCACCTTCGAACCGGTGATGCGGTAGGTCCCGTCCGCGGCCTGTTCAGCCTTGGTCCGAAGGAGTCCAAGGTCTGTGCCGCAATGCGACTCGGTCAGGCACATCGTGCCGGTCCAGCGGCCGCTGACCAGCGGCCCCATGAACATCGCCTTCTGTTCCTCGGAGCCGTGCTCGTCAATCGTCTCCATCGCACCGTGCGACAGGCCGGGGTACATCGCCCAGGACCAGTTGGCGGTGCCGTTCATTTCGCGGATTGGCAGGCCCATGGACATCGGGAGGTCCTGGCCACCGTAGCGGGCCGGCTGGTCGAGTGACGGCCAGCCACCGTCGATGTATTGCTGGTAGGCTTCCTTGAAGCCGGGCGGGGTCCTGACTTCGCCGTCGTCCAGCATCTTGCAACCCGCCTCGTCGCCCACGGCATTCAGCGGGGCAACCACCTCTTCAGAAAATTTGCTGGCCTCGCCGAGGATGGCATCGATCAGTTCCTGGTTGACCTCCTCACAGGCGGGCAGGGACTGGTAGTGCTTTTCGAAGTTGAGCAGGTCCTGCATAACGAACTGCATGTCCCGCAACGGTGCTTTGTAGGTAGTCATGGCGGTTGTCTCCCGGGCATTTTCACGCCAGGAATAGTTTAGCGTACACTTGTGCGCACAACTGTACCATTTATTTGCTAGGATGCAATGCGAAAGGAGTCACGACTTGAGACTTTCGCGAAAAAGAAAGAAAGAGCAAACCCGGCGCAGGCTGATGGACGCGGCCGTTGCCCAGCTGGCTGCCGGCCGGAGTTTCGACACGCTGAGTCTCCGCGAGGTTGCGAAGCTCTCCGGGATTGCACCGACTTCGTTTTACCGCCATTTCCACGACATGGAAGACCTGGGACTCGCATTGATCGAGGCGCACGGTGAGACGCTGCTCGAGTTGATGCATCACGTCCGGGAGCAGGCAACGAACGGGAGATCGCTGATCCGGACGTCGGTCGAGGCCCTGTTTGACCACGTCATCAGAAACCAGGGCATGTCGCGCATGATCCTCCAGGAGAGTATGTCGCCACAGTCTGCATTTGGTGACGCGGCGGAAGGTTTGTTTGTCACGATGTCCAGGGACCTCGGGGGTTTTCTGATTCAGGATGCGCAGGAAAGAGGTGTATCACTGGGGCATCCGCAACTCGCGGCCCGGTCGATGGTTTCCATCCTGTTCGCGGCTGGTATCGCGCTGCTCAAACACCCTGCCGAAGACCGCGACCGGCACACTGAAGCCGCCATCGCGCAGCTGCGGATGATCATGCACGGCGCTGAAGCAATGGGGCCGCTCCAATAGCAAGCAGGAGCGGCCCGTTACCGGCATCGACTAGTTGGAGTACGGGCACACCACGCCGGCGTCTGCGCTGCCAATAGGGAAGTAACCGCGACACCCGCTTTGCACCTGGTTGCCAGGGCCATACATCCAGTCGCTCCAGGAGTAGCCCGTATCGACGTAACTGTACGAGCCACCCGAACCTCCGCCGGACGAGTAAGTGCCTGCTCCGGAGGCCGTGGTCGTCGACGAATTGATTTCGAACGACCCGTCGTCTGACCCGAGTGGCACGGGCAGCGTCCCGTTCGGATCGAGATCAAGGAGGTCGAAGGCGTACCAGAGGATATTGCCGTCACCGAAGATCAGCCGCACCTGCAGGATGATCGTATCCGCAAGCGGAATAACGCCCGGGAGACCGATCTCGGGCAGATCGCTGAATGCCAGGTTCAGCTTCGCGTTGATATCGACGGTGATCGTGTTGCCGAATGAATCCGTGATCTGGAAGCGATCGGCCAGGTCGAAACTCAGCCAGCTCGCCGACCCGTACAACTGGTTGACCGCGAAGTTTCTCGCGTCTTCCGGGTACAGGGTGATGTCGCGGCACTCCTGGCAATAGATGTTCAACAACGAATCCTGCGCCGCGGCGGTCTGTGCCATTCCGCACATCAGCACCAGTAGCAAAATGATGGAGGCTCTCATAACAGGTCCTCCTCGATGCTGCTGTGCCCGAAGACATCCAGCTGGATGGCTCGAATCGTCTGCAGGTCTTGTTCGACGAATCGGTCGAGTGCGGCAAACCCATCGTCACTGAGCCCGGCGCTGCGCAGGTCCTCGACGATCCAGTCAATGTCGGCGCGCGATCCCAGCGCTCTCGCAGTGCCGGTGATGACGTAGGCGTTCGCCGTTGCCATGCGAGCTGCGTTCGAGTCGCCCCTGAGGCTGTAGGCCTGGGACGCCAGCCACATGACTGGCTCGACGTTGCCTGGCTCCAGGGCAACAGCGCGCAGGAGCATCCTGCGCGCTCGTTGCGGGTCCGCTTCGACCAGCCGTTTGCCCAACGTGCTGGCCGCCCGTGCATCGCTGTACGCGAGTACACTAAGTTCCTCGTCGCTGTACTGCGCGTACTCGCCGGGCGCCTTGTCATGAGGCACGCAGGAATAGGCTGCGGTGACCGCGCCATTCCCGAGATCAACGTAGTGGCGGGTGACGGTGCAGTTGCGGTCCTTGCGGACCGGTACACCCAGGACGACCTCGGTCTCGGCGGACTCCGCGGGCTCTTGCTCCGAATTTGCTGTCGCGGTTGCCCGCGCTTCATCAACGACCGGGCCGTGGGGCTCGGTGTTCGCCGGCGCCGACGCGGCTGGCGCAGGTATTTCATTGGTGCCACGAAGAAGAATCGCGGCAGAGACAACGCTGAGCGTTGCCAGTGCTATGGCTAAACGTCCATGTTTCATTTTGAACCTCCCTGTTCATGTGCCCGAACAGGGTTGGACACGACACACGTGCCGGTCAATCAACGAAACAGGACAAAACCGCCAGTATTGTCAGGTAGCTTCGAACAGGGCCGACGCGCCCTGGCCCCCGCCGATGCACATCGTGACGACGCCGAGTTTCTTCTTGCGGCGTTTCAGTTCGCGCAGCAGCACGCCGACCATGCGCGAGCCTGTCATGCCGAACGGGTGACCGATGGCGATGCTGCCACCATTGACGTTGTAGATCTCATTATCGATCTCGAGCTCATCACGGCAGTAGACGCACTGGGACGCGAAAGCCTCATTGAGTTCCCACAGGTCGATATCGTTCATCGAGAGGCCGGCATTCTTCAGGAGGCGCGGCACCGAAAACACGGGACCGATGCCCATCTCGTCGGGTTCGCAACCGGCGACCGTGAGACCGCGGAAGATGCCCATCGGCTCGAGCCGGAGCTGGGCCGCGCGTTCAGCACTCATGAGCAAGGTCATGGACGCGCCGTCGCTCAGCTGGGAGGCGTTGCCCGCCGTGACCGTGCCGTCTTCCTCGAACGCGGGCTTGAGTCCTGCGAGTCCCTCCAGCGTCGTATTCGGCCGGTTGCATTCGTCGCGGTCGACGGTCGTTTCGACCTGGCTCTGTTCGCCCGACTCTTTGTCGACGACCGCCATGGTCACGTCCATCGGCACGATCTCCTCGGCAATCCAGCCCTGCTCGACGGCGTGCGCATACCGCAGCTGGCTTTGCAGCGCATATTCATCCTGGATCTCGCGCGTCACGTTGTAGCGGCGGGCGACGACTTCGGCCGTGTTACCCATCGCCATGAAGATGTCCGGCTTCTCCTCGAGGAGGCGCGGGTTCTTCTCGTACTGAGCCTCCTTTTGGCGGACATTCATCGAGATTGACTCCACGCCACCGGCCATGGCGATCTCGGTCTGGCCCGAGGCAATCTGGTTCGCGGCGAACGCAATGGCCTGGACGCCCGAGGAGCAGAAGCGGTTGATCGTCGTGCCCGCCGTGGTAATCGGCAGCTTGGAAAGCACTACCGAGAGCCGCGCCAGGTTGCCGGTTTGTTCGCCTTCGTGCATCGCCGCGCCGAGCGTCACGTCCTCGACCTCGCCCGGGTCCACGTTCGGGTTGCGGTCGAGCAGGGCATTGATCACGTGGGCGACCATGTCGTCCGAGCGCGTCAGGTTGAAACTGCCGCGGAAGGACTTGGCGAGCCCGGTGCGGACGTTGTCGACGATTACTACATCTCTCATGTTTGCAGTTCCTGTGTTGAAGCATGTTGCGCTGCTGGTCACGCGACTGGTGAAAGAACGCTGCGTTAAGATCGCGTATTCTTTCATACTCGACCGGTGAAGCGGAGAAAAGAAGATGAAGAGCAACGACATCGCGGACGAGATCTACGACCTCTACGACGAGTACTGCCACGGCCGCATCGATCGCCGCCAGTTTTTCGAGCGCGCTGGCATGGTTGCTGTCACCGGTGTCGCGATGGCGAACGCCCTGATGCCCGAGTACGCCGAAGCGCAGGAGGTGCTGTTCACCGACGAGCGTATCAAGGCGACCTGGGTCGACTACGACTCACCCGGTGGCAACTCCGGCAAGATGCGCGGGTACCTCGTACAACCGGTGGGCGAAGGCCCGTTCCCGGCCGTTCTCGTCATGCATGAAAATCGCGGCCTGAACCCCTATATCAAGGACGTCGCGAGGCGTGCCGCGGTTGCCGGTTTCCTGGCGCTCGCGCCCGATGGGCTTGCGCCACTGGGGGGCTATCCCGGCAACGACGATGACGGACGCGCGCTGCAGCGTTCGCTCGATTACGCCAGGCTGCAGCTGGACATGCTGAACAGCGCGCGCTTCCTGCGCGCGCACGAGCTGTCGAATGGCAAGCTGGGCGCGACCGGTTTCTGCTGGGGCGGTGGCATGACCAACTACCTCGCCACCGAGATGGGCGAGGAACTGGATGCGGGCGCACCTTTCTACGGGGCTGCCGCTGACACGGACAAGGTTGGCGACATCCGGGCGGCACTGCTGGTCCATTACGCCGAGGAAGACCCGCGCGTCAACGCGATGCGCGAGGACTTCGAGGCGGCGCTGATAGAGCATGGCGTCGATTACGAGATGCACACGTACCCGGAGACGCGGCATGGCTTTCATAATTACTCGACGCCTCGCTACCACCCCGAAGCGGCCAAACTCGCCTGGGAACGTACCGTCGCGTTCTTCCACGAGCATCTCGACTAGGGATTGACGCAGCTCCGTGATCGGTCCCCTCAAACCACCGGCGCATTGAGAGCGCCTGCCGGAAGAAAAGGTCGACAGCGCCTACCGGCGCCTGCGCTACCAGGTCTTTCTCGGCATCTTCATCGGTTACGCAGGTTATTACCTCGTCCGGCGCAATTTCACGCTGGCCATGCCGGACCTGATCGCGCTCGGCTACTCGAAAGCCGAACTCCTTCTCGCATTGTCCGGCGTGTCGATTGCCTATGGCCTGTCCAAATTCCTGATGGGCAGTGTTTCGGACCGCAGCAATGCGCGTGTTTTCATGGCGCTCGGACTGACGTGTTCGGCGGCCGTCATGATATTCATGGGTACGGCACCGGTCGCGACCAGTTCGGTCGCGATCATGTTCGCATTGCTGATGGTTAATGGCTGGTTCCAGGGAATGGGCTGGCCACCGTCCGGGCGCGTCATGGCCCACTGATTCTCGCCAGGGGAGCGCGGCACGAAGATGGCCATCTGGAATGTCGCACACAACATCGGCGGTGGCCTCGTCGGGCCGATCGCGATACTCGCAATGGCGATCTTTGCCGACTGGCACGCGATTCTCTACCTGCACGGTTTCTTCGCGCTTGCCGTTGCGGCGTTCATCTTTTTCATGGTCCGGGATACGCCGCAGTCGCAGGGACTGCCCGCGATCGAGTTGCACCGCAACGACTATCCGAAGGCGTTTGATTACGACCCGGAACATGAGCTCGAGTTCTCGACGAAGACGATTTTCGTCGAACACATATTGCGCAATCGGCTGCTCTGGGCCATCGCCTTTGCGAACGCGTTCGTCTACTTCGTGCGCTACGGCGTGCTCGACTGGGCACCGACCTATCTTGGTGAGGTCAAGCATTTCTCGTTTGAAGACTCGGGGTGGGCCTACGCCTTCTACGAGTTCGCCGGGATTCCGGGGACGCTCCTGTTCATGCTGGCGACGCTGGTATGTGTGGTCGTGTACTGGGCCAATCCCGCGGGTAATCCCCGCCTCGATATTGCGATGCTGATCGGCATCGGCTTCTTTATCTACGGGCCCGTCATGCTGATCGGCGTGCACGCGCTGGATCTTGCGCCCAAGAAGGCCGCTGGAACTGCCGCCGGGTTCACGGGGCTGTTTGGCTATGTCGGTGGCGCTGTCAGTGCCAGCGTGATTATCGGCGCCGTGGTCGATTCGGCCGGCTGGAACGCGGGCTTTGCGCTGATTATCGGCGCCTGTGTCGCGGCGATGGTCCTCCTCGCACTAACGATGTGGCACTCGAAGCACGCATGAGCGCCGAAGCCTCGGGACCGCCTGCTCCGCAACCGAGTTTCCAAACCTCCCGGTATTGATTAATGTGCCCGTCATGGGCTGGAAAAGACATGCGACGCGCGTCGTGTTCGAGAATGACTGGCTGCGCGTGCGCGAGGACCACGTGACCAACCCGGGTGGCGGGGAGAACCTGTACGGCCATGTGCAATTCAAGAATACGGCGGTAGCGATACTGCCGATCGATGCCGACGGCAACACGCGACTCGTCGGCCAGACGCGCTACACGCTCGACGAGTATTCCTGGGAACTGCCGATGGGCGGCGTGCCGAAGGGCGAGGACCCGCTTGCCGGTGCCAGGCGCGAACTGCTGGAGGAAACCGGGCTCAGCGCCGCCGAGTGGACCGAGATGATGCGCCTGCATCTCAGCAATTCGATCACGGACGAGGTTGGCATTGCTTATCTTGCAACCGGGCTGACCGAGGGTACGCCCTCACTCGAGGAGACGGAGGACATTGCTGTCAGGACGTTGCCGGTAGCCGATGCCGTCGACATGGCGCTGAACGGCGAGATTACCGACGCGCTCAGCGTTGCGACGCTGCTACGGTACGGGCTCGAGCATTTGCCCCCATCGACTTGATGAGTGTGCGGCCACCAGGCCTTTTCAGGCATGGTATCCGAAGTTGGCTTCAGCCCTTGAACATCGGCGTTGGCAGGCCCCTGACACCGGGCCTGCATGAGAACAGGCTGCCGGCAAGCGGGTACTTCACGAGGTCCTCGTCGTCGATATCGCAGCGTGCCGTTGTGATGTACAGGGTATCGAGGTCGGGGCCACCGAAGGTGCAACTCGTGATGTTGGGCACTGGCAGTTCGACGGTCTCGAGAGCCTCGCCGTCGGGGCTGAAGCGAGTGACGCAATGCCCGCCAAAGCTCGTCTGCCAGAGACAGCCTTCGCCGTCGACCGTGTGGCCGTCGGTCAGACCTTCGGTCTGCTCGTCGAATTTCGCGAACAAGCGCTTGTTGCTGATCGAGCCGTCTGCGGCAAGATCGAAAGCGAACACCTGCCCCTTCTTGCATTCGTTGTGGTACATCGTCCGGCCATCAGGACTGAACGCCGGGCCGTTGGAGATGATGTATCCGGAATCCATGGCGTGCAGGGACAGATCCGGATCGAGGCGGTACAGCGTCCCCGACGCCTCGGTCAGGTCGTCATCCATGGTGCCAGCCCAGTAACGTCCCATCGGATCGACTTTGCCGTCGTTGAAACGATTGTTGGCGAGGTCGGTCTCGGGACGAACGATCGGATCGACCGTGCCGCTGTCGAGGTCGATGAACGCGAAGGCGTCGCGGATCGTGCAGGCGAGGCCGCCTCGTTCGCGCATCACGAGGCTCGTCACCGGGAAGTCGAACTGCCAGGATCTCTTCAAACCGTCGCTGACATCGAGCCGGTGCACGGCGTTACCCATGATGTCCACGAAATAGACAGCATTTTCACGGGCACACCACAGGGGGCCCTCGCCGAGCATGGCAGGCATCTCCCATTCGAGTTTGACGTTCGACATGCAATGCTCCTGATCGGCGCCCCGAACCAGTCGCCTGGCCAAAGTGTAGTGGATTTGACGGCGGTGTCTAAACGTTGCGTACAATTCACATGCCAGCGTCGTTTGCGTGCAGCGCCGCGCCGAAGGACGATGTCGAACGTGCGTTAGAAAGGGAGTCGTTGCGTTGCCGCGATTTATGAACCTGCTGCGCGAGCCGGGACCCGGCCGCGCACTGCTGACCTGCCTGTTCGTCCTGTTCCTGGCCGGCTGGATGGCTGCGCAGGTGCAGTCCGACTGGGGGCGCGTGCACGTCCAGTCCATCAAGCTTCCGACCCAGAACGGGCAATGGGTCGTCGCCGACCTGTTCCGCCCGCGCTCGGCCTCGGCGGATTCGCCGGCGCCGTTTATCGCAGTTGTTCCCGGCTTCCAGCGCTCGAAGGAGGCGCTTTCCAATATCGCACTCGAGCTTGCGCGCCGCGGCTTCGTGACCGCTTCGATCGATCCCTATGCACAGGGCAGTTCCAGCGCTTCTCTCAGCAGGATCGCGGCAACCACCGAAGGCTACGGACTGTTCGCACTGATCGACTATGTCGCCAGCAGCGAAAACCTCAATTACATCGACACGACCAGGATCGGTGCAACCGGGCACTCGGCGGGCGGCAATGCGGCAATTCGAGCCGCCAACTACTTCGGCCGAGAGGCAATACGGACAGGACGACCCAGCAAGCTGGATTCCGTCTATGTATCCGGCTACGTGCTGACACTAAGGGACGATGTTCTGGACGACGTGCGCTCCAATGTCGGCGTCGCGTATGCGTTATACGACGAAGGCGCCTACCGCAATGAACTGGGCCACGGCGACATGCGGACCGCGCCCGAAGCGCTGCGGGCAGTGAACTCGGGCCTGCCGGCAGAAGAGACCGTCAGCGTCGTGGATATCGGCCGGTATTACGGCGACAGGACCGCACGGACCCTGCGGGTCGTGCATAACGAGCACGTTCTGCACCCGTTCCAGCCCTACATGGCCGAGGCCACGGCAAACCAGATCGAGTATTTCGAGCACGTCTTCGACTGGTCGGGCGAGCTGTCATCCTACGATCAGGTGTGGCAGTGGAAGGAGTTCCTCGGCGTCGTGTCGCTGATCGCCGGGCTGGTCGCCCTGGTGCCCATGGGGCAACTGCTGCTGAAAACGCCGTGGTTCTCGTCGCTGGTCAGGCCGGTTCCGCAGTCCCTGGCCCGGCCATCCGGCCGCGGCCGCCTGTTGTTCTGGGGAACGTTCACACTGGCGGCGCTGGTCGCCTGTTTTACCTACATCCCGATGGCGGAACTGTCGCAGAGGTTATTCGTCGCAGCCTCGAACCGGGAGTTGACCTGGTTCTTCCCGCAGCGCATGAACAACGCCGTCATGCTCTGGGCGATCCTGAACGGGACCTTCGGATTCCTCGTGTTCTGGCTCAGCTATCGCTTGTTCGGGCGCGCGCGCGGCGTTTCGCCCACATCATGGGGACTGCAGGTAACGCCCGCCGAGTTCGGACGCACGCTGGCCGCTGCACTGGTCCTGTTCGTCGGCTTCTTCCTGACGCTGTTCACGCTCTACTACTTCCTGCACGTCGACTATCGCTTCCTGTTCATGGGCGTGCGCGTATTCCAGCCGGAGTTGCTGCTGCTTCTCGCCATGTACGTGCCGTTGTTCTTCGTGTTCTTCCTGTCCAATTCACTGCGCATCAACGGGGCCATGCGTTTTAACGGACAGCCCGAGTGGCGCAGCATGCTGCTGGGCGGCATCGCAAACTCGCTGGGCCTTTTACTGATCGTCGTGGTGCAGTACGTGACGTTTGCAGCCACCGGTACCGTGTACTGGACCGATGGCTGGCTCTACGTCAACCTGTTGTTCGGCGTGGTACCGATGATGTTCGTCCTGCCGTACTTCAACCGCTACTTCTTCCGCATGACGGGCAGGATCTATCTCGGGCCGATGGTGACTTGCCTCGTGTTCGTCATGATCCTGATCTCGAACACGGTCATCTACCTGCCGCTCTAGGTGCCGCCCGTCAGGGCTTCCTGAACAGCAGTGTGAAGCGGTCCGTATTGCCGCTGACCGAGCGCCGTCCGACCTCGTATTCGAGTTCGTCATCCGCGCGGTAATGCAGGTCGGAGTAGTCGACGAACTCGAAGCCGATCGACGTCAGCTCCTTGATTACGAGGACCGGGTCGATGCGACGGCGGTTCTCGTAGTTTTCCGGCTCCATGTGCCGGGCCGTGTGGTCGACGACGCCATAGAGCCCCCCGGACCTCAGTACGTCGAACACCTCTTGGTTCATGATGGCGCGGTGCTCCGCGCTGAAGTTGTGCACATTGCGGAACGTCAGCACCATGTCGACGTCGGTAACGCCGAAGTCGAACGGTTCCAGGGCGTAATAGCGCGAACCTTCGGGGCGATGGATATTGGCATCAGTTCCGGTGACCTCGACCTTGTCGAAGCCGGGCTCCGTCATCACGGTCTGCTCCACGCGGCCAGTGCCCAGCGCCACATAGAGCTTGCCGTTATCCCGCAGTACCGGTGCAAGCACGCGCGTATACCAGCCACCGCCGGGCATCAGTTCGATGACGGTCATGTCGTCCTCGAGGCCGAAGAACTTGAGGGTCTCGAGCGGGCGGCGGTTGCGGTCTCGAGCGACGTCGGCTTCCGGCCGCGACTCGGCGGCGAGCGCTTCTTCGACTTTGGCGTCGATATCGCCGGCATGGGCAGTACCGGTCAGTACGACCAGGGTCAGGGCAAGCAGGATTCTCACGGGTTTATTCTCCAGTTGTTTTCGTTGACTGCGCTATTATCTCGAAATGACCGACGACGTGCTCTGGAAACCGGATCAACGGACCATCGACGCTGCACAGGTGACATGCTACCAGCAGTGGCTTACCGAATCGCGCGGTCTCGCTTTCGACGATTACACTGCCCTGTGGAAGTGGTCGGTCAACGACCTGGACGAGTTCTGGCGCACGATCTGGGAGTATTACGACATCCAGCCCGGCCAGCAGGTGGGCACGGTACTCGAGGATGCCTCGATGCCGGGAGCGAAGTGGTTCCCGGGCGTGGAGGTCAACTACGTCTCCCAGGTATTCCGGCACAGCACGACCGCGCGTCCTGCGATCGTGTTCCAGGACGAGCAGAGCGCCATCCGGGAAATCGCCTGGGCTGAACTCGAGAACGATGTCGCCGCTTTTGCGGCACACCTGAGAAGCCTTGGCGTCGAGCAGGGCGACCGGGTGGTCGCGTTCCTGCCGAACCGGCCTGAAGCGGTCGTCGCGTTCCTCGCGACAGCCAGTATCGGTGCGATCTGGTCGGTGTGTGCGCCGGATCTCGGGGCGCAGGGCGTGCTCGATCGCTTCCAGCAGATCGAGCCGAAGGTACTCGTCGCGGCCGATGGCTACCATTACGGCGGCAAGGTGTTCGATCGTTCGGGCACGGTTGCCCAGCTCATCGCGCAGCTGCCCACGCTCGAGTCGCTGGTCGTCGTCGATCACATCGGCGCGGGCGCGGGTCTGCTGGAAGAAACGTCCCTCTCCGCATCGAGTTGGTCCGACGCCACAAGTGGAGAGCATGAGCTCGATCCGGTGCTCGTGCCGTTCGACCACCCGTTATGGGTGCTGTACTCCTCGGGCACCACGGGAGCGCCCAAGGCGATCGTCCATGGCCAGGGCGGCGTCATCCTCGAGCACGTCAAGTCGCTCAATATGCACGTTGTCCTCGGCGAGCAGGACCGCTTCTTCTGGTACTCGAGCACGGCCTGGATGATGTGGAACTTCCACATCGCGGGCCTGCTGATCGGGACGACGGTCTGCATCTACGACGGCAGCCCGGGCTACCCTGACCTGAATCGCCTGTGGCAGTTCATCGAGGAAAGCGGCGTCACCTTTTTCGGCGCGGGAGCGGCTTTCTACGACGGCTGCCGCAATGCCGGGATTTCGCCAGGGGATGACTTCGACCTCGGCAGGCTGCGCGGCATCGGCTCCACCGGTTCGCCGTTGTTGCCGGAGTCCTATCGCTGGGTCTACGAGCACGTCGGCGCCGACGTCTATCTCACGCCGCTCTCGGGAGGAACCGATTTCGTGTCGGCGTTCATCGGCGGCGTGCCGATCCTGCCCGTTGTCATCAACGAAATGAACTGCCGCTACCTGGGCGCTGCCGTCGACGCCTTCGATGATGATGGCAATTCGATTGTCGACGAGGTCGGCGAGCTCGTGTGCACGAAACCGCTGCCGTCGATGCCGATCTTCTTCTGGAATGACGAAGACGGCACGCGCTACCACGACAGCTACTTCGACGTCTGGCCCGGTATCTGGCGGCACGGTGACTGGGTGCGGATCACGCCGTCCGGCGGCGCCACGATCTATGGCCGCTCGGATGCGACCATCAACCGTCACGGCATCCGCATGGGGACCGCCGATCTCTATGCCGCCGTCGAGGCGCTTCCCGAAGTCATGGACAGCCTCGTTGTCGATCTCGAGTTTCTCGGGAGGGATGCCTACATGCCGCTGTTTGTCGTACTGAAGGACGGTGTGGCGCTGGATGACGACCTCGTTGAGAGGATTCATGACGCGGTGAAATCGAATCTCTCGCCGCGACATGTGCCCGACGCGGTGTTTGCGATCGAGGACGTGCCGCGCACGTTCTCGGGCAAGAAACTCGAAATCCCGGTGCGCAAGCTGCTGCTCGGCCAGTCGCCTGACAAGGTGATCAACCGCGATACGATGGGCAATCCGGACAGCATCGACTACTTCATCGAGTTCGCCCAGCGCCTGGCAGAAAGAACGGTCTAGAAAGTCGCCTATAAATATGACAGAGGTCTCTGCCTGATTCGCTATAGTGGCCATATGCAGACCATTGCCATCATCGGCTGCGGCGCCATCGGCGCAGCAGTCGCGCGTTACCTCCGTGACCATGACGATGTAAGGATCGCGGTAGCCATCATTGAACCCGGCATGGACTCGCGGGCGCGTGAGGTGTTCGGTGACGACGTCGAGATCGCACACGATGTTGGCGACATGTCGACCGATATAGACCTTGCAGCCGACTGCGCGGGCCACCCGGCATTGCGGCAGCACGGAGCGGGGCTTCTCGCCAGCGGTATCGACCTCGTGTCGGTCTCTTCCGGCGCCCTGGCCGACGCCGACTTGTACGAAACCCTGGCCGCTGCGGCCCGCACGGGCGGTGCGCAACTTCGTGTCGTCTCGGGTGCGATCGGTGCGCTCGACGTCCTGTCTGCGGCCAGTGTCGGTACGCTGACGAACGTAACTTACCGGGGGCGCAAGCCGCCCCAGGGCTGGCGCGGCTCGGCCGCCGAGCAGAAACTCGACCTCGACGCGTTGACCGAACCGGCGGTGCACTTCAGCGGCAGCGCCCGGGACGCCGCACTCGAATACCCCAAGAATGCAAATGTCGCCGCATCGGTGGCGCTCGCGGGCATAGGTTTTGACGCGACCCGCGCCGAGCTCATCGCCGACCCGGGTATTGAGCGGAATATCCACGAGATCATCGCGGAGGGCGATTTCGGCCGTTCGACGTTCCGGATCGAGGGTCTGTCGCTGCCCGACAATCCCAGGTCCTCGGCTGTCACGGCCATGAGCGTCGTGCGCGAAATACTCAGGCCCGCAACGCCGATCGTAATCTGAGCGCAAAGCCGGTTTCGGCTGTTACTATTGGCGACTATGACGAAACTGGCTGCATTCAATTTCCAGGCGTGGATCGACGAGCACCGGCATCTTCTTAAGCCGCCCGTGGGCAACAAGCAGATCTGGGAGAACGCCGACATGATGGCGTTCGTGGTCGGCGGTCCGAACCAGCGCACCGACTACCACGACGATCCGGTCGAAGAGTTTTTTTACCAGCTCGAAGGCGACATGGTCCTGAAGGTCTTCGACGACGGCGAGTTCTATGACGTTCCCATCCGGGAAGGCGAGGTCTTCCTGCTGCCGCCGCACGTGCGGCATTCGCCGCAGCGCCCGATGGCAGGCAGCGTCGGTCTCGTGATCGAACCCAAACGCCCGCCCGGCGCCAAGGACGCGTTCGAGTGGTATTGCTTCGAGTGCGGGGGGCTCGTGCACCGGGTCGAAGTGCTGCTCCGGTCCATTGTCGATGACCTGCCGCCACTGTACTCGGCCTTCTACGCCGACAAGGAAGCGCGGACCTGTCCCGATTGCTTTGCGCTGCATCCCGGAAAAGAGCCGCCCGACGGCTGGGTTTCGTTGCCCGCACTCGCGGACGGCTAAGGTGCAATACGAGTCGACACTCGAGTTTGCCAGGCAACAGGACGAGGCGGACCCGCTCAAGGGCTATCGCAAACACTTCCATTTTCCGTCGCTCGGGACGCCCGAACTCGTGTATTTCACAGGTCACTCGCTCGGGCTGCAGCCGAAGTCAGTTCGACCTGCGGTCGAACTCGAACTTGACGAGTGGGCCGCCTATGGCGTCGAAGGGCATTTTCATTCGACCAACCCGTGGTACAGCTATCACGAACGCCTGACGCCGGCGATGGCTGAGATAGTAGGGGCGCAGGAATCCGAGGTTGTCTGCATGAACTCGCTGACGACCAATATCCACCTGCTGTTCGTGTCCTTTTACCGACCGACGGCGACGCGCTACAAGATTATCGCGGAGGCGCGGATGTTCCCGTCGGACCGCTACCTCCTCGAAACGCAGGCGCAATTCCACGGTTTCGATCCCGACGATGCGATCGTCGAAGTCGCGCCCCGCGACGGCGCATACCTGATTCGCGAAGAGGACATCCTCGCGCAGATCGAGGCGCATGCCGACGAACTCGCGCTCGTGTTCTTCGGCGGCGTAAATTACTTTACGGGGCAGTACTTCAACATTCCCCGCATCACCGAGGCCGCGCACGCGGCAGGCGCCATGGCGGGTTTCGATCTCGCCCATGCGGCGGGCAACGTGCCGCTGTCTCTGCACGACTGGAACGTCGATTTCGCCGCCTGGTGCTCGTACAAATACCTGAACTCCGGCCCGGGCAATGTTGGCGCGATTTTCGTGCATGAGAATCACGGCCGGGATTTCGATCTGCCGCGTTTCGGGGGCTGGTGGGGCCACGACAAGACGACGCGCTTCGAGATGAAGAGCGGCTTCCAGCCGATGGAGGGCGCCGAGGGCTGGCAGCTGAGCAACGTGCCGGTCCTGGGCATGGCGGCGATGAAGGCATCGCTCGATGTCTTCGCAGAGGTCGGTATGGCCGCCCTGCGCGAGAAGAGCGAGAAGCTGACCGGCTATCTCGAGTTTACGGTCGATGCACTCGCAGCCGAGTTCCCGGACGCCGCCATCCACATCATCACGCCGCGCAGCCCGGGCGAGCGGGGCTGCCAGGTCTCGATCGATATCGCCGGCCGCGAGCGCGCGCTGTTCGATGACATGATCGAGGCCGGCGTAATCGCGGACTTTCGCGAGCCCTGCATCATCCGCATGGCGCCCGTGCCGCTCTACAACTCCTTCGAGGACGTATTCACGTTCGGCCAGGTCATGCGGCGGTTGCTGGCGCAGGAGCAGTCGCAATGACGCGCGGACGATTCACCGTGGCCGGCGGCGGCCCGGTGGGTTCGTTGCTCGCCATACTCCTCGGCCGTCACGGCTACGAGGTCGGACTGTACGAAGGACGCCCCGACTCCCGCGTGACCAGCATCTACCAGGGCAAGTCGATCAATATCGCCCTGTCCGACCGGGGCTGGCACTCGCTCGCAGAGATCGGGATCAGCGCCGACATCAAAGCCGATGCCATCCCGATGTACCAGCGCGCCATTCATGGAATCGACGGGGAACTGAGTGCGCTGCCGTACGGCAGGGAAGATGACGCGATCTGGTCGGTTTCGCGCGGCGGCATCAACGAGATGTTGCTCGACGTCGCCGACGCCGAACCGAACGTCGAAACGCATTTCGAACACCGCCTGGTCGACGTCGACTTCGAGACGGCCGCGGCGATGTTCCTTGTCCAGGGCGAGCAAGAGGTCACGGTCGCCGCAGATTTCCTGTTCGGTGCCGACGGCGCGCATTCGAAGGTGCGGCGGCTGGCGCACAGCCTGCCGCGCTTCAGCTACAGCCAGACCTACATGCCGCAGTGCTACATCGAGCTGAATATCCCGGCGAACCCCGACGGTTCGCACCGACTCGAGAAGAACGCCCTGC
Source organism: Woeseiaceae bacterium (assembly GCA_041574455.1). Classification (GTDB taxonomy): domain Bacteria; phylum Pseudomonadota; class Gammaproteobacteria; order Steroidobacterales; family Woeseiaceae; genus UBA1847. The sequence continues at coordinate 24,440 of JBFFOM010000024.1, forward strand.
ATATCTGGCCGCGCAAACACTTTATGCTGATCGCGCTGCCGAATCCCGACGGGTCATTCACATGCACCTTGTTCCTTGATTATTCGGGCGAGCCGTCGTTCGAGTCGCTGCACGAGCGCGGAGCGGTCGAGCGGTTCTTCAACGACAACTTCGCGGACGCGATGGGCTACCTCGAAGACCCGGTTGATGTCTTCATGGGCAAGGACGCGTCACCGTTGTTCCTGGTCCAGGTGTTCCCGTGGTCGTTCAACCGCAAGGTCGGGCTGATCGGCGACGCGGCTCATGCGATCGTGCCGTTTTACGGGCAGGGCATGAACTGCGGCTTCGAGGACTGCGCCGAGCTGAACCGGCTGATCAGCATCCACGATCATGACTGGGACGCGATCTTCCCGGCGTACGAGAACGCGAGGAAGCCCAATGGTGACGCGATCGCCGAGCTGTCCAAGCGCAACTTCATCGAGATGAGCGATCTGTCCGGGGACCCCCGGTTTCAGCTGAGAAAGATGATCGAGGCCAGGTTCAGCCGGCGTCACCCGGAGCTGTGGACGCCGCTGTATTCGATGGTGACGTTCTCGCCGAACGTGCCCTACGCAGAGGCGTTGCGAGTGGGTGACGAACAGAACAGGGTGATGGAGACTATCATGGCGATGCCTGACATAGAGACGGAGTGGGACAGCGAACCAGTCATGGACCGTCTCTTCAAGCTGGCATCAGAGACATTCGGGGAAAACCAGTGACCGAAACGCCGAAGAATTATCGCGAACTCGAAGCGAGTATCCATACCGACCTCAAGGACCGGATGAGCTACGGCAAGTACCTGCACTTGCCCGAGGTCCTCAATGCGCAACACCCGTTGTCGGATCAGCACGACGAGATGCTGTTCATCGTGATCCACCAGGCCAGCGAGCTCTGGCTCAAGCTGGCGGGACACGAGGTGGAAGCCGCTATCCGCAACGTCGAGGATCACGACTTCCGCCACGCGTTCAAGGTGATCGCGCGCGTCAAACTGATCCTGATGCAACTCACCCAGTCGTGGTCGATTCTCTCGACGATGACGCCGGTCGATTACCTGAAGTTTCGCGACACGCTCGGACCCGCGTCGGGGTTCCAGTCCTACGGCTATCGCAAGCTCGAATTCCTGCTCGGCAACAAGAATGCGAGCTTCGTCGAAGTTCACCGGCACGACCCCGAGGTCTACGAAGAGCTCAAGCGCGTCCTCGAGAGCCCGAGCCTCTATGACGTCGTCCTGCGCAAACTGAGTGGTGACGGTTTCGAGATCGATGCGGAAAAACTCGAGCGCGACTTCAGCGAGCCTTATGAACCGAACGACTCGGTCAAGGCGGCATGGTTCAAGATCTACAGGGAGCCGGAGAAATACTTCGAGCTGTACGAGCTCGCGGAAAAGCTCGTCGACATCGAAGACGCGTTCCAGTCCTGGCGCTTCAAGCACATGTACACGGTGCAGAGAATCATCGGGAACCGCCCGGGCACGGGCGGTTCGTCGGGTGTGCCGTTCCTGAAGAAGGCCCTCGAGACGAGCTTCTTCCCGGAATTATTCGCCATTCGCACCGACCTCTGACAGACAAGGCGTAGCAGGCAGCCGAACACGCCTCGCCTGCGGCTCGGCCATGGATTCGGCTACCTGTTACGCCTCGTCCTCCAGCGCACGCTACACGATCTTCAGGCTGTGCGAGACGTTCTTCGTGACCAGGTAATTGTGGAGCCCCTCGGTACCGCCCTCGCGCCCGTAACCGCTTGATTTCACGCCACCGAAAGGCGTTTCGGGCAGCGATGCCTCGAGCGTGTTGATCGACACGTTGCCGGCCTCGAGGCCCTCGATCAGCCGATCCGCATAGTCGGCCCGATTGGTGAACCCGTAAGCCGCCAGGCCATACGGTACCGAATTCGCCTTCGCGATTGCCTCGTCGAGCGATGCGGCCGGGTTTACCACGGCGAGTGGTCCGAAAGGTTCGACCTGCATGACGTCCGCATCGTCCGGCACGTTGACGAGTACGGTCGGCTCGAAGAAGTAACCCCTGTCGCCGAGTCGGCTGCCGCCGGTCCGAACCTCGGCCCCCTTGTTCCTGGCGTCCTCGACCAGCGCTGCCAGCGCGTCCGGGCGGCGCTGGTTGGCCAGGGGCCCCATCTCGACGCCATCGGAGAAACCGTCGCCAACGACGGTTGCCGCAGCCCGCTTGACGAACGTGTCGGCGTACTCTTCAAAGATGCTCTCGTGCACGAAGAACCGTGTCGGCGAGGTGCATACCTGGCCGGCATTGCGCATCTTGCGCACTGCGCCGCTGATAGCGGCCGCTTTTACGTCGGTGTCTTCGCACACGACGACGGGCGCGTGGCCGCCCAGTTCCATCAGGACCGGCGTCATGTGTTCGGACGCCAGCATCGTCAGGTGCCGGCCAACCGTGGTCGACCCCGTGAATGCGACAAGGCGCACGGGATCCTGCCGGATCAGGTGCTCGGAAATCACCGCGGGCGTGCCGAAGACGAGATTCAGCACGCCCGGCGGCAGGCCCGCATCATGCAGAGCCTTCGCGATATGCAACGCTCCGGCCGGCGTCTCTTCGGCCGCCTTGAGGATGATGGAACAGCCGGCGGCGATGGCGCCCGCGACCTTGCGACACGGCTGGCTCATTGGGAAATTCCACGGCGAGAACGCGGCAACGACGCCGATCGGCTCGTGGTGCACGATGTAGCGGATGCCTTGTGCGCTCGGAATGACGCGCCCGTATGTTCGTGTCGCCTCACCCGCGTCCCATTCGAAGAACTCGCAGCCGCGAATGACTTCGAGCCGGGCCTGGTTGATCGGTTTGCCGTGCTCCATCGTGATGGCCGTGGCAATTTCCTCCTGCCGCTCGCGCATCAGGGTTGCGGCCTTGAGGAGAATATTCGCGCGTTCGATCGGAGCGGTCTTACGCCAGACCTCGAAACCCCGCACGGCCGCGTCCAGCGCGTCGTCGAGATCGCCTTTGTCGGCGTGTGGCAGTCGCCCGATTTCTTCTTCGGTCGACGGATTCAGGACCGGCAGGTCGCTGGCCGCCTTGCGCCACTCCCCGCCGATATAGAGGTTAAGGTCCGGATAGATGCTCATGAAACGAATTATAAGTATATTTCGCCGATGGCCTCCAAGTACTTGAAGCTCGATGCGAAAGAATACGCGCGTGAACACATGCGCGGTATCTGGGCCGCCGCCCTGAACCCCTTCAACGACGACCTGGCACTCGACGAGGCTGGCCTGCGCGCCAATATCCGGCACTGGGTCGACGACCTCGACATCCAGGGCCTGTTCATCGCGGGCAAGCAGGGCGAGTTCTTCTCGATGAGCCTCGCCGAGCGCAAGCGCAATTTCGAGATCGCCGTCGAAGAGTGTGATGGCAAGGCCGGTGTCATCGTGTCGGTGTCCGACCAGAACTTCGATACCGTCAAGGAACTCGCGCATCATGCGGAGGATTGCGGTGCCGACTACATCGTCGTCCACGCGCCCGTCCTCAGTTTCGTGCACGATCGCGGTGAAGTGCTGTACCAGTACTACAAGGCGCTCTGCGACGAACTCGATATCGGCATCGCCATGTGGAGTCACCCCGATTCCGGCTACCTGATGCAGCCCGAGGAGTGCGCGCGCATCGCCGAGCTGCCCAACATCGTCGCCATCAAGTACTCAGTCCCCCGAGAAATGTATGTAGAGCTCACGCATAAGGTCGGCGACCGGATCCAGGTATCGACGTCGCTCGAGGACGACTGGCTCGACAACATCGAGGAGCTCGGCTGGCGGCTGTACCTGTGTTCGTCGCCCCCGTATCACCTGCAGACGAAGCACGACAAGCGCATGGACGAGTACACGCGGCTGGCTTTTGCCGGCGATTTCGAAGCAGCGCGCCGCGTCCGTGACAGTCTCGACCCGGTACGCCAGGCGATGGTGCGCTCGAAGCCGGCCGACAAGCCGCAGGCGTTCGGCAAGTACTGGCAGGAGTTGCTCGGCCAGGTCGGCGGACGAGTGCGGCCCCCGATGCTCGAACTGACAGACGCGGAGAAGGGCGTGATTCGCGAGGCCTTCGAAGGCTGCGGACTGAAGCTGTAGACCCCTGGTGCCGTCCTCAGGCCATCCTCACACAATCATCAGCCGACGATCAGTTCAGTCCCCACTGTAATCCCGATACTCACAATCGCCATTTGGCATACTTGAGTTCACGATTCAGGAGGATCGGACATGAACAACAAAATCAACAGAATGGTGTTCGGCGTTTTGGCGTTCTTCGCGTGCGGTGGGGCGCTCGCGGGCTCCAAAGCCGACATCGTGGTCATGACACAGAATCAGTACCTGGGTGCCAACCTGACACCGATTATCGCGGCTGAAGATCCGGTAGTTGCCAACGCCGCAATGATCAACGCGCTTATCGGGTTGTCAAACAACAACTTCGTGGAACGCGTCGAGGCCCTCGGGGAGTCGATTCTCGACAAGCGACCGCATCTCGTCGCGTTGCAGGAGGTTTTCGCCTTCGACTGCCACGACCCGGACGGGACCGGTTTCTGTGAGCTTTTTCCGAATGCGTTCAACGACCACCTGGTCGAGACGATGAACGTTCTGGGCGACGAGTACTATGTCGCTGCCGTCGTGCAGAACGTGACACTTGCCCCACCTGTATTGCCGGTCGACGGGGTGCCGTTGTTTCTCGACCCGCTGGCGCCGCCGGTATTCATCTCGGTCATCGACCGGGACGTCATCCTGGCGCGTGCGGACGTCGCGACCAGTGTCGTGGAATTCGAGTGCGGCCTGAAAGCCTCGCAGGACGGCTGCAATTATTACTACGTTGCGCCGGCGTCGGTCGGCCCGTTCGCGTTCAATATCGAGCGCGGATTTGTCGGCGTTGATGCACACGTCAACGGAGCGGACTATCGCTTCGTTAATACGCATCTCGAAGTCAAGCAGCCCAGCGATGCCATCGAGAGCGCCTTCCTGCAACCGGCCGAGGCGAGCGAACTTTGGGCCGCGCTGCTGCATCCGGGCGTTTTCGACCCCTCGAAACGCCTGATCGTGACGGGGGACTTCAATTCTTCCCCGGTTGACGTTTCGCCAATTGGCGTCGTAACGGCGTATCAGCAGCTGAGCACAGGGTCGACGATTTTCGGTACCCCGCTGCCGTTTGCGTTCACGGATACCTGGTATCTGCGCCCCGGCAAACCGGATGGCTTCACGTGTTGCGAACTCGAGGACCTGTCGAACGCAACGTCCATGCATGACGAACGCATCGACATCGTGTTCACATGGCCGGCTCCGCAGAAGGTCAAATCGAACGTGCTCGACGCCGAGCCTGACGACAAGACCCTGTCTGGCCTGTGGCCGTCGGATCATGCATCGGTCAGTGCCGAGCTGACGTACTGAGACCGTATGGAAAGGCGCCCCGTCGCGGGGCGCCTTCCTGCGTTATGATCGCGGTATGTCCGAGGTCATCCGCCTGACGGTCCAGCAACTCGACTTTCTCGAGTCCCGTGTTCAGCAGGGATTGCCGCTTGCCATGCTCATGGTCCTGGGGACGGAAGGCTCCACCTACAGCAAGAGTGGCCAGGTCATGCTGGCCGATGCGAGCGGCGCGATGCGCGGCATGTTGTCCGGTGGTTGTCTCGAGGGCGATCTCGTCGAGCGCGCGCGCCGCGCCATGAATTCAGGGAATCACGAGATCGCCGAGTACGACCTGGTGGACGATGACGAGCTGTTCGGGCTCGGCGTCGGCTGTGAGGGCGTCATGCGCATCCTCGTGCAGCCGCTGACGACGGATCTCGCCAGTCAGCTGGCAGCAGCATCGTCAGTTGAGATTGCGTTCGACGCGGTTCCCGTGACTGTTCAGGCGCTGGGCCCGCGCCGGATTTTGCTACTCGGTGGCGGCCTCGACGCCGATCCACTCGTCGATATTGCAGACGCACTCGGCTGGCGAGTTGTTGTCGCGGATCGGAAACCCGTAAACCTGGAACGACTGGATGCCGGTGGTCGATGCGAGGTCATCGACAGCAGTGCAGCGGGATTCGCGGACATGATCACCGGCGAGTCGTTCGATGCGGCGATCGTCAAGAACCACAATCTCGTCCGGGATCGCGAGCACCTCGAGTTGCTCGCAGCAACCGACGTGCCCTTCATCGGCCTGCTCGGACCGCCGCATCGGCGTGACCGGATCCTGTCGGACTCCCCGAGTCTGGCGGACAGCCTCGGGGGCCGTCTCCATGGGCCTGTGGGTACACGCATCGGCGGGCGCGGGCCGGCCGCCGTGGCGCTTGAGATCGCAGCCGAATTGCAGGCGTTCTTTACTGACGCCTGAAAACCATCAATGCCGAGGCCGGACAGGCAGCCGAACACGCCTCGCCTTCGGCTCGGCTATGGATTCGGCTACCTGTCCACCCTCGTCTTCAAAGCATCCAGATCTTCAGGTGTGTCGACGTCCGGCATAGGGTCGTCGCATTCGATCACGATGACATCCGCCTGCGGGTCTCGCAGCAGGGCACGTGCGCCCTGGTCACCGCGCAGTGCGATCAGTGCGCCGAACTGCGCCCGTGGAAACAGCGCGGGCGGTCCGATGGTGCCGTTGTATGAGGAGGCCACGGTGCTTTGTGGTTGCTCCTGCCAGGTTTCGACGAGCCGCGTGAGGTGCTCCGCTGATAGCAGCGGCTGGTCGCCGAGTATGATCAGGGCGGCGTCACAGTTGGATGGCAGTGACGCAACGCCGGCCGCGATGCTTGTGCCGATGCCGTCACGATACAGGGGGTTGTGCGCGCAGCCATCGCAGAGCCCGGCCACTGCTGATTCGATGCGCTCCGCGTCATGTCCGGTGACGACGTGTACCGGACCGACCGCGGCCTGCCTTACGGCCCGCACCACGCGCCGGATCATCGGCTCACCGTCAATGTCGGCAAGCATCTTGGAAGCACCGAACCGGCTCGCCGTTCCGGCCGCAAGCACGATGCAGTTCACGCCGTCCGTCATTCTGTGTCATCCATGCCGAGCGGCTTATTATGCGGACAAATCAGGCGGCAGGGGTCGCGTGGCGTTCGCCGAGTTCACGCTCGACGGTCTCGATCGTTTTCGCATCGATCCTGTAGAAGAAAATAGCCATGGCGCCGGCGAGAGCCAGTGCAGCAGGCATGATGCTGAACAGGAAGCGAATGCCCGCCAGGGATTCAGCTGTCTGAACCTCATTAGCCACGAAACCGAACCAGCCGAGGATGATACCGGCGAGGCCCGCGCCGACGGCGAGTCCCAGCTTCTGTGCGAACTGCAGGCTGGAGAATGTCAGACCCGTGATACGGCGCCCGGTCTTCCATTCGCCGTAGTCAGCTGTGTCCGTGTACATGGACCAGACGAGTGCCGGCGTCGGACCGACGAGCAGAGTGCCGATGCAATTGATGGCCACCATGAGCCCGTACTGGTCCGGCGGCGTAACGTAGAAAAGCCCCATCGAGATCGCGTTCAGGATCGTCAGCGTGATCAGCAACGGGCGTTTCTCGAAGAATCTACACAGCGTTGATGTCAGCGCCGTCCCGATGATCATGGCGAACAACCCCAGCGACATGAAGACAGCCGTCTTGTCGAAGATCAGGAATATTGGTGTACCGTCATCGCCGACGTAGTACTTGAAGTAGTACATAATGGTGCCGTTGCGCACGGCAACATTCATCAACGTGAAAATAGCCGTGGCGAACAGCACGATCCACGGACCGTTGCTCAACAGCGCTTTGAAGTCCCCACGCATGTCCGTTTTTTCCTGGACCGGGTGGACGCGCTCTTTGGTGCTCGCAAAACAGACCCAGAACAGGGCAATCGAACAAGCGGCAAAGATGCCCATCGTCAATTTGAAGCCAAGTGCTTCATTGCCGCCACCAAGGATATTTTTCAGGGGCGTGACGAACGTGCCAATCAGCCACGCTGCGGCGAATGCACAGATGAAGCGGAAGCTGGCAACCTTGGTTCGTTCAATCGACGACGGCGAGATTACGCCCATCAGCGCGGAGTAGGGCACGTTGATGACCGTGTAGGCCAGCATCATCAACGTATACGTCACATAGGCATAGACGAGTTTGCCCGTATCCGATAGATCGGGACTCGCGAACATCGCGTAGCCCAGCGCGGCATAAGGAATGGCACCCCACAGAATATACGGGCGGAATTTACCCCAGCGTGTTTCCGTGCGGTCGGCGATGAGGCCCATAACCGGATCGCTCGCGGCGTCGACGATCTTGGTGACAAGAAACATCGTGCCGACGGCCGCCGCCGGGATGCCAAAGACATCCGTGTAGTAGTACAGCAGGAAGATGTTGAAGACCTGGAAATAGAAGTTCGAGGCCGTGTCGCCGAGGCCATAGCCCAGCTTTTCCCTGAACCGCAGTGGCGCGGACGCGCCGTGTTCGCTTGCAGTGCTGATGGGTCCTCTCCCTTTTGTTCTTTTACTTATCGAGAATCCCGGCATTCTGAAGCACGTTGACAGCGCTGTCAAATATTGCTAAAAGCCAATGTCCACCGGATTCTCGTGAATGAACAAACCAGACCCGACAGCACTTGCCGATCCTCAGGATACGGCCGGCAGAGTGCGCGAACTGCTCTCGCGCATGACGCTCGCCGAAAAGGTCGGCCAGATGTGGCAGGCCGAGGCAGGCCACGATCATCCGCCGGATTACCTCGCCGACGATTTGCGCAACGGCAGCATTGGCGCGGTTCTCAACGTCGTGGACGTCGACGTCGTCAACGAACTGCAGCGCATCGCCGTCGAGGAGAGCCGCCTTGGTATCCCGTTACTGGTCGGGCGAGACGTCATCCACGGCTTCAGGACCGTGCTGCCGATTCCGCTTGGCCTTGCGGCGACGTGGAACCCTGACCTCGCTCGAGAGGGCGCCCGCGTAGCGGCGCTCGAAGCCGCGAAAGCGGGCGTCAACTGGACGTTTGCGCCGATGATCGATGTGTCGCGGGACCCGCGCTGGGGGCGCATCGCGGAGAGCTTCGGCGAGTGCGAGTTCCTTTCCAGCGCGATGGGGAGAGCCTCGGTCGACGGTTTCCAGGGAGCGTCTCTCGCGGACACTGGTTCGATTGCCGCGTGCGCCAAGCACTTCGTGGGCTACGGCGCGGTCGAGAGCGGTATGGACTACGCAACAACGAACATCCCCGATACTGAACTGCGCAATGTCTATTTTCGGCCTTTCCACGCGGCGGTCGGCGCCGGTGTTGCATCCGTGATGACGTCGTTCTCCGACCTGAACGGCGTGCCCGCGACCGGCAACAGTTACATCCTCACTGATGTGCTGCGCGGCGAGTGGGGCTATGAGGGCTTCGTCGTCAGCGACTGGGATTCCGTTCGCCAGCTGAGCATTCACGGTCTTACCGAGAACGATCGGGAGTCCGCCTGCCAGGCGGCAAGCGCCGGCGTGGACATGGAGATGGCCGGCGACGCGTATCGCAATCACCTGCTTGATCTCGTCGAGCAAGGTCGCGTCAGCGAAACACAGGTCGATGCCGCTGCGGCCCGGATTCTCGGCATCAAGTTCGAGCTTGGCCTGTTCGATAATCCCTTCACGGACCCGGGCCGGTTGCCGGAGATCGCCAGTGACCGAGCCCTGAAAGCCGCGCGCGACGCAGCGCTGCAGAGCATCGTGCTGCTGAAGAACGACCACGATGTTCTGCCACTGGCCGCTGCGGAACTCAAATCGCTGGCCGTCATCGGGCCGTTGGCCGATGCGCCTTACGAACAGCTCGGAACATGGATTTTCGACGGCGATCCCGAACTTAGCGTGACGCCGCTGCACGCCATTCACGATCTCGTTGGCGACGACGTGGAGATCCGCTATGTGCGAGCAATGGAAAACTCCCGCAGCCTCGTCAATGACGCGTTCGATGCGGCCGTGGCGGCGGCACGCGCCTCTGACGCCGCGCTGTTGTTCCTCGGCGAAGAGTCGATCCTCTCCGGCGAGGCGCATTGTCGTGCTGACATCAACCTCCCGGGCGACCAGGCAGAACTCGTCCGCCGGGTTCGCGCCACGGGCAAGCCCGTCGTCGCGGTCATTCTTGCGGGCCGGCCCCTGACGCTAAGCGAGGTAGTCGACGACGTGGATGCCATTCTGTGCGCCTGGCATCCGGGCACCATGGGGGGTCCCGCAATCGCGGATGTCGTCCTTGGCCGGGAGGCTCCCTCCGGCAAACTACCGGCATCCTTTCCGCGCGTGGTCGGACAGGTCCCGATCTACTACGGCCGCAAGAACGGTGGCAAGCCGGCGTCGGAACAGAACATCGTTTTCATTGACGACATCGACACCTATGCGCCGCAGACGTCGCTCGGCATGAGCGCGTTTCACCTGGATACGCACTTCACGCCGCTGTTCCCGTTCGGGCACGGTCTGTCATACACGGACTTCGAGTACGAGAACATCCGCGTCAGCAGCGACGAGATTGCGCCGGGTGAGACGATCACGCTAAGTGCCGAACTGAGCAATCGCGGCGACATCGGAGCCGAAGAAGTTGTGCAGCTCTATACGCGCGATCTCGTGGCCAGCATTACGCGGCCCGTCAGGGAGCTGAAAGGGTTTCGGCGCGTGCGCCTGGGGCCGGGCGAGACGATGACGGTCAGCTTCGAGCTGCATACGGATGATCTCGCCTTCTACGGTCGGGACGGCACGAGAACGCTCGAGCCCGGGGTGTTCCAGGCCTGGATCGGCGGCACTTCAGACGCAGGCCTCGGAACGCAGTTCAGGGTCGTCGAATGACAGGCGGCTTCGTGCAGGCAAAAGACGACTTGTTGATCTGCGAAGTACTGGCGATTTCCTACTCGGGTTACCGGGAAGGGCAGCATCCCGATCGCGGTGACGGCGCGAGGCCGCCGAGCGATGCACAGGTCCTCGAAGACCTGCAACTGCTCGTCGACCATGGTTTCGGCCTCATCCGGGTGTACGACACCGGCGAACACACGCGCATGACGCTCGAGCTCATCGAGCGCCATAACCTTCCCATCAAGGTTCTCCTTGGGATCTGGCTGCGGGCGGAAGTCAGTAATCACGAAGGCTGCCCGTGGCTCGATGAACCGATTCCCGATGAGGAACTGGCACGGAACCGGCAATTCAACGTCGCCGAGATCGAGCGCGGTATCGAGCTGGGGCGACGCTTTGAAGAGATCGTGGTGGCGGTCAACGTCGGCAACGAGGCGCTCGTCGACTGGAACGACCACATGGTGCCGGTGGAGCAGGTGATCAAGTATGTGCGCACGGTCAAGCGGGCGCTGTCGCGGCCCGTCACGGTGGCCGAGAACTACGCCTGGTGGATAAAGGACGGCGCCCCGCTCGCGGCCGAGGTCGACTTCCTCGGCGTCCACACGTACCCGGTATGGGAACACAAGACCATTGATGAGGGCCTTGCCTACACGATCCAGAATATCGAGGACGTAGGGACAGCATTGCCCGACAAGCCGATCGTCATTCTCGAAGCTGGCTGGCCTTCAACCGCAAGGGAATTCCCGGACCAGGTGAACGAGGCAAACCAGGCGAGGCATATTGCGGAACTCCGCGATTGGGCCACCGCGACCAATGTGACAGTCTTTGTTTTCGAAGCATTTGACGAACCCTGGAAAGGCCACCCGGACCACGCGGACGGGGCGGAGAAACACTGGGGATTGCTCAACGTCGATCGTCAGCCGAAGGGAGCACTGCAGTGAAATCAATGTGGCACATTCCGTTGTTTAGCGTGGCGTTGGCCCTGGCGTCCTGCAGTGGCGGATCCCCCGAGGCGCCGGACCCGGTGGTGGTGCCGCCACCCGCCGATCCACCGCCAGTCAATGTCAATATCGACGATCCCGTACTTACGGTCGCCTACAACGATGAAGTATCGCCCGGCGATACGCTCACCCTCGTGTGGTCGGATGAGTTTGACGCAGCGCAACTGGATCCGGAAGTGTGGTTCTTCGAAAGTGGGGACGGTTCGCAATACGGCATGCGGGGCTGGGGTAACAACGAGCTGCAGTACTATCTCCCCGACAATGCCTGGCTGGGCGACGGTCTGCTGAAGATCGAAGCTCGCTCCGAGTCGACGAACGGTTACAGTTACACGTCGGCACGCATCAATACGCGCGACCGGTTTGCCTTTCGATATGGCCGCATCGAGGCGCGGATACGCCTGCCTGGAGGGCAGGGCGTCTGGCCCGCTTTCTGGCTCATGCCACAGGATAGTGCTTACGGCAGGTGGGCAGCGTCGGGTGAGATCGACATCATGGAAGCCATCAACCTGGGCGGTTCGGGCGGCAATTTCGTGCACGGCACTATCCACTACGGTGGCTCATCGCCCGCGAATGAGTCCAGCGGACAGGAATACCTCGTATCTACCGATGCGACGGCTGAATTTCATACGTATGCGGTCGAGTGGGACGCGTTGGCCATTCGCTGGTACGTTGACGGTGTTCTCTACTCGGTGCTCGATAGCTGGTACTCGACGGGCGGTGACTTTCCGGCGCCATTCGACCAGCCGTTCTACATCATTCTTAACGTCGCCGTCGGCGGTAACTGGCCCGGCAGCCCGGATGGCAGCACGGTGTTCCCGGTGACGATGGAAGTAGACTGGGTCAAAGTCTTTACGGGTGAGCCTTAGGCGATGAGAACGCGCGATTTCCTCCGGTGGCTGTGCCCTGCGCTGGTCCTTTGCTTCCTCGCTGCGGGATGTTCCCGGGCCCCGGAGGAGGGCGTCACCACCCTGCATAACGACGACGATGGCTGGAAGCTCCAGGTCGATGGCGACGACTATTTCATCAAGGGTGTCGTCTGGGAATACACGCCACGAGGCGAAGGCGCCAACTATGACCTGTGGAGCAAGCCGGATGACTTCATCCGCAAGGTCCTCGATTACGAGTTCTCCCTGTTGCAGGCTGCCGGCGTCAACACGATTCGTAGCTTCGACATATTGCCGCCGAAGTGGGTGACCTACGCCTACAGGGAATACGGCATCATGAGCGTCATCAATCCGATGGTAGGTCGGTACGGTGCGACGATTAACGGCCAGTGGGATCCGGTTACCGATTACTCGGACGAGCTGACGCGCAAGATACTAAAGGCCGAGACGCTCGCGATCGTCGAACGGTACCGGGACGTTCCCGGCGTGATCATGTTTGCGCTGGGGAACGAAAGCAATTACGGCCTGTCCTGGTCGAGCTTCGAAATCGAGGATCTTCCCGAGGGCGAGCAGAACACGGCCAAGGCGCGTTACCTGTACAGCCTGTTCAACGAAATTATCGTTTCAGGCAAGGAAATCGCACCCGACAAGCCGTTCACGATTGTCAACGGCGATATCCAGTACATCGACCTGATTGTCGAGTTGTGCCCCGCTCTCGACCTGCTGGGTAGCAATGTCTATCGCGGCCCGAGCTTTACCAGCCTGTGGGAAGACGTTGACGAGAAGCTCGACCTGCCGGTCGTGTTCTTCGAATTCGGCAGCGACGCATTCAATGCCAAAGAAGGCAGGGAAGACCAGCTGGCGCAGGCCCGTATCGTGAAGGACCAATGGCTGGAAATGTATGACCAGGCCTGGGGTAACGGCGCGGTAGGGAACGCCGTGGGAGGATTCGTCTTCGAGTGGCGTGACGAGTGGTGGAAGTACCGTCAGGACAGGAACTTCGACACCCAGGAAGACAACGCGTCCTGGTCCAACAAGGCGTACCTGTTCGACTGGTCCGAAGACGCCAATAACATGAACGAAGAGTGGTTCGGGATCGCCGCGCTCGGGCCGAAGAATGCCGACGGCGTGCAAACAGCCCGACCCAGGGTCGCCTACGACGTGCTGTCACAAATCTGGGCGCTGGATCCTTATGCCGACGTACAGTCGGCCTTCAACGAGACGATTGGCAGCATCGAGATTCGTTAGCGCTGGTCGGGGACCGGTCCGGTCGATTCCCTGACCTTGATCTTCGCCGGAATGACGTCGAGTTGCGGTTCGGGAGGCTGCCCGCGCGAGCGGTCGATCAGGGCCTTGGCAGCCGCCTCGGCCATGCTGCGCAGCGGCTGCCGGATCGTCGTCAGTGACGGGAAGATCTGCTGCGCCAGTGAGATGTCATCGCAGCCGGCAATCGAAAGTTCGTCCGGGATACGGATACCCATGCGGTTCGCGGCGCGCACCGCGCCCGCCGCCATATCGTCATTGGCGGAAAATATCGCGGTCGGCCGGGGCTCGAGTCGCAGCAGTTGCTCTGCACATTGCTCACCGGCGCCGATCGAGTTGTCGCCCTCGGCCACCAGTTCATCGGAGTATTCGATTCCGGATTGTTGCAGCCCGTCCCTGTAACCGTCGAAGCGATTGCACACGGCTTTGGCGTTCTTGTCGCCCTTGATGAAAGCGATGCGTTCGTGGCCCAGGGACGCCAGGTACCGCGTCATCTCGGCACTGAACTCCCGGTCGTTGGTGGCAACGCCGTACTCCTTGCCATTCTCCGATCCTGTCGACAAGCGCACGCAGGGGACATCGGTCGCTCTGACGGCATCAACAATGACCGGCATGTTCGACAGCGGTGCAGCCAGGATGATCCCCGACGGTCGGGCCCGGTCCATGAGTTCCTGGATCTCGTCGCCGACATTCGCATCGCGGTAATTGCAGGGAAAGATCAGGAGTTCGAAGCCGCGCTCGCGGCAGGCTTTCAGGGCGCCTTCCTGCAGGTGGACGATGTAGCCCGAACTGGGTGCCGAGTAGGCGCTGGGATCGTCGTAAATCAGGACGATCAGGCGGGCGCGATGGCTGGCCAGGTTTTGCGCGGACGGGTTCGGTTTGTAGCCAAGCTGCTCGATCGCGCGGCCGACCTTCTGCTGGGTCGATTCCCTTACGTTGGGCTCACGGTTGACGACGCGCGACACGGTCTTGATGGACACGCCGGCCAGCGATGCGACGTCCTCGATGGTTGGCCTCCGACTTGCCATGCTTCGTTCCTGTATGTGAGCGCAGGAATACCCTAAGGGCAAAATGGCAGCGCTGTCAATCAGGAAGCCGGCGTCAGGTGTACTTGGACAAGCCGTCCTTGTCCCATATCCCCCAGAATGCGCCGACGTCGCCTTCGGCACCGACTTTCCAGGATTCGTCGAACGAGGAGAAATAGAAGACCTCGATACCCTCGGTCTCGGCCCAGCGGAATGTATCGACGAAGTACTTGATCGCATTTTCCAGAGACGGCACGGCGGCGCCTTCGGCCGTGCCGATATTCGGCCAGCCGGTCTCGCTGATGATGACGCGCTTGCCAGGGGCCGCGCTCTGCGCGCGGCGATACATTTCTTTCATGTACAGCAGGGCGTGCTCTGCCGGGCATTCCTCCCAGAACGGGTAGCAGTTGGCCAGCAGCACGTCGCAGGCATCCGCGATGCGCGGATGATCGGCGAACTCGAAGTAGGCATCGACATAGCCGACCTCGACATCGGGCAGCGCCGCCTTGGCCTGCGCGATGTAGTCCAGCAGCTCGTCCTGGGTCAGGTCGCCGCGCAGCAGGACCTCGTTGCCGACGCCGAGGATGTCGACATGGCCCTCTTTGCCCAGGCGTATCGCGTTCGCGAGCTCGAGGTCGTTGTGCTCCCTGTCGTCGTCCAGCCACACACCGACCAGGGTCTTCAGCCCTTTCTCGCGGGCGATGGCCGGTATCAGCTCGTGACCTTCCGTGCACGAGAACGTGCGAATCCAGCGCACATGGGGTTCGATCACGGCCAGCCGCTGACGGATCTGGTCCTCGTCGATGACGGTGCCGGGACCCTGGCCTTCTGTGTACGGGCTGAACGAGAGTCCGTGAATCCTGCGTTCGAGAATCTGGCGTACGAGCCCGCGCAGCTCATCGGTCGACAGGCCGGATACGTCCACTCCGGAGAGGGACAGTTTGCGTTTGTAGGTATTGGTCATTCGAACAATGCGTCCGGGTCGAGCGTCACTGAGACCTGGCGGATGCGGCCGGTGCGACCGAACAGCTCCCGGCTGAGGTCGGCAGGTATCTCGAAATCGGGGAAGTCGTTCTCGGTGCCATCGTCGAGCTCTACACGCAACCCGGTGCCGCCATCGTGATCGAGCGTGTACACGACAGGTACCTGGCACCAAGTGAAGGCGAGACCGTTGGCGGGTACGGTCAGCGATTGCCACTGTCCGCCAACGTCGACATAGCGCATCGTCGTTTCGCCGCTGCCGAATTCCCGGCGGCGCAACAGCGCGGGTGCAATCCGGATCCTGCCGCTGTCGACGCGCACCCCGAGTTCGCCGAAACGGGTCAGGATTTCCTCCTTGACCTGTCCCGTCATCCCGGGCTGGCTGGCACCGGCGTGCTTGGGCGTATGCGAGTAATGGTCGGTCGGGAACGCGCCGTATTCGGCAGGCGTCTTGTTGAACCCGATCCCCGCGCGCACCCGGTAGTAGAGCTCACCGAGCCGCTGCACGGACGCCGGGTCGGTGTCCCCGTCGAGGGCGAGGTAGAAGTTTTCCTGCACGGCGAGCAGCAGCTTGGACACCATGTGCCAGTAGATGCACCCGAGGCCTTCGAAGCCGAACATGCCGCCGGAACGCCCGGTAAAGGAGCGGTGATCGAACACTTCTTCATACAGGGACAGCAGGGCAGTGCGGGCACTCTCGAGCTCGTCCCCGAACTCGTCGGCGATTGCATCCAGCCGTGCATTCAGGGCATCGACGCCGACGAAGTCGGCATTAAAGCGATAGGTTCCGTCGGCGTCACGCTCGACCAGCCTCGTATCATTCCGCGCGAGCATCTCTGCAAGAAGCGGCACTTCTTCGATCGCCACCGGAGGGATCGTGTTCTTGTCGAGGAAATGCGGCAGCGGGCGGTCCGGGTAGAGCATGAAC
>JBFFOM010000025.1:0-40069 GCA_041574455.1 Woeseiaceae bacterium
GAAGACCGCGTCGTATCCTTCAGCGAGGAGCGCCTGCATGCTGTCGATGCGATGCCCGAGTTTAACCTCGGCACCCATGTCGACGATGTAGCCGATCTCTTCGTCGAGGATCTCGGGCGGCAGGCGAAACTGCGGGATATTCGTGCGCATGAGACCGCCCGTCGTGTCGAGCGCCTCGAAGATCGTGACGTCGTAGCCAAGCGGCAACAGGTCGTTCGCGACAGTGAGCGACGCGCAGCCGGCACCAACCAACGCGACCTTCTTGCCATTCTTTTTTTCGGGTGCTGTCGGCAGGCGGTCGCGGATATCGTCACGATTATCCGCCGCGACGCGTTTCAGCCTGCAGATTGCCACGGGCTTGTCCTCGACCCGGCCACGGCGGCAAACCGGCTCGCACGGCCGGTCGCAGACGCGGCCGAGAATGCCCGGGAAAACGTTGGACTGGCGATTCTCCATGTAGGCGTCGCTGAAACGCCCCTGGGCAATCATCCGGATGTACTCAGGAACGTCGGTGTGCGCCGGACAGCCATACTGGCAGTCGACGACCTTGTGAAAGTACTCGGGATTGGAAGTGTCAGTCGGCTTCATTCAAAGCGCTCTTTGGAGTATCGGCCAGCTGCATCGCGGTTCGCGCTAGCATAATGGTATCGACCGGAAAGTAAACAGCCAGCGCCGGTTCATCGCGCCCGCGTGAACTCAAGGCGCACACCGGGTATCGCACCGGTCAGGTGCCCGTTGGTCCAGACCACCTGCCCGTTGACGATCGTCGTATCAACCGTCGCCGAAAACTCATGGCCATCGAACGGCGACCAGCCGCACTTATACAAGATATTGCTGCTGGAGACACGGTACGGCCGTGACGCATCCACCAGCACGAGGTCGGCAAACCAGCCCTCGCGCACATATCCCCGCTCGGTGACGCCGAACAGGTCTGCCGATGCGTGGCAGGCACGGTCGACGGCAAGCTCCAGGCTCATCTGCCCGTCCGCCACGAGATCAAACAACGTGAGCAGCGCGTGCTGCACGAGCGGCAGTCCGGCCGGTGCTTCGAAGTATGTGCCTTGTTTCTCTTCCCACGTATGCGGCGCGTGGTCGGTAGCGATGATGTCGATGCGTCCTTCGTTTACGGCTTTCACCAGTGCCTGCCGGTCCTCCGCCCGTTTGATTGCCGGGTTGCACTTGATGCGGGAGCCGAGCTCCTCATAACGTGACTCGTCGAACCAGAGATGGTGCACACAGACTTCTGCGGTAATCCGCTTCTCCGCGCGATGGCCCGGCGTGAACAGCGCCATCTCCTTTTCCGTGGTCAGGTGCAGGACGTGCAATAGTGCATCGTGCCGGCTCGCCAGCTCGATCGCGAAACTCGACGACTTGTAGCAGGCATCCGCCGAGCGAATATGCGGATGCTCGGTTAACGGTACGTCGTCGCCGTACTTGTCGCGGGCCGCGTCCTCGTTCGCCCAGATCATCGGCGAGTCTTCGCAGTGGGTCACCACCATGACCGGGGCGTGCTCGAAAATCTGGTCAAGGCTGTCGGGGTCATCCACGAGCATGTCCCCGGTCGACGCACCCATGAACGCCTTGATACCGCAGGTTTCGCCGACCTCGAGTGCGCGGATCTCGTCGATATTGGAGTTGGTCGCACCAAGATAGAAACCGTAATTGCCCGTGCAGCGCCCGGCAGCTCTCTGGTACTTGGCAGCCAGCTCCTCGCGGGTCGTCGTCAGCGGATTGACGTTGGGCATGTCCATGAAGCTCGTGATGCCGCCGGCCGCGGCAGCCGCCGATTCGGTGGCAAGGTCGCCCTTGTGCGTCAGGCCCGGCTCGCGGAAGTGCACCTGGTCGTCGATCATGCCCGGCAGCAGATACTTGCCGGCTGCGTCGATGACAGTCGCTCCTGCGGGCGCCGCAATGCCAGTATCGACCCTTGCGACTCTCTCACCCTCGATCAGGACATCAGCATCCCGGATTTCACCTTCATTGACGAGTCGCGCGTTGGTTATGAGAAGACTGGAAGCCATTTCTGCATTATGGGTTCAGCCGTAATTGATTACCATCGCCGCGGTATGCGATAAGGGCGCCATGGACACAACCTCCTACCTTGACCTGATCCGCAACTCGCGGGTCTATGATGTTGCCGCAGAGACGCCACTCGAACTGGCTGCCAACCTGTCGGCACGCCTGGGCAATCGTGTCCTGATGAAACGCGAGGACCTGCAGCCTGTCTTTTCGTTCAAGCTGCGTGGTGCATACAACAAGATTGCCGCGCTCAGCGAGGAGCAACTCGGCAACGGTGTGATTTGCAGCTCGGCCGGCAACCACGCCCAGGGCGTCGCGCTGGCGGCACGCCGCCGGGACGTCCGCGCCGTCATCGTCATGCCGGTTACCACACCGTCGATCAAGACCGGGGCCGTAGCGGCACTTGGCGGTGAAGTCGTGCTGCATGGCGATGCCTATGATGACGCTTATGCCCATGCGCTCGCGCTCTCAGAGAGCGAGGGGCTCGTCTTCATCCACCCGTTTGACGATCCGCTGGTCATTGCCGGCCAGGGAACGATCGGCAAGGAGATTCTCGAACAGGCTGAGGAAGACATCGATTACCTGTTCGTACCAATCGGTGGTGGCGGCCTGATCGCAGGCATTGCGGCCTGGGTCCGCCAGATGCAACCGAGCATCCGCATCATCGGCGTGGAACCCGATGATGCGGATGCCATGCGGCAATCACTGGCGGCCGGGGCGCCGATCACTCTCGAGCACGTGGGCATCTTCGCCGACGGTGTCGCCGTGCGCCGCGTCGGCGATGAGACCTTTCGCCTGTGCCAGGAGCTGGTTGACGAGATCATCACAGTCGACACTGACCAGACCTGTGCTGCGATTCGCGACATATTCGAGGACACGCGTTCGAT
This sequence comes from Woeseiaceae bacterium, assembly GCA_041574455.1. GTDB lineage: Bacteria > Pseudomonadota > Gammaproteobacteria > Steroidobacterales > Woeseiaceae > UBA1847. The sequence continues at coordinate 2,907 of JBFFOM010000025.1, forward strand.
CGTCGAGCCGGCCGGCGCGCTGGCCGTTGCAGGCGCAAAAAAGTACGTAGCGCAACATGGTCTCGAGGACACGACCATTGCAACCATCAGCTGCGGTGCCAACGTTAATTTCGATCGGCTGCGCCACATCGCCGAGCGGGCCGCTGTCGGTGAGCAGGCAGAGATGCTGCTCGCGGCGGAAATTCCCGAGGAGCCCGGCAGTTTCAGGAAGTTCTGCGAGGCCATCGGCCGCCGGGGCGTTACTGAATTCAACTACCGTTACGGCGATGATCGCAGCGCGCATATCTTCGTCGGCGTGCAACTGACGCGCGGCATGCAGGAACGTTTCGAGCTACTCGACAAGCTGCGGGCCAGCGGTTTCCCGGTGGAAGACTTGTCGGACAACGAGATGGCCAAACTGCACGTGCGCCACATGGTCGGCGGCCGCGCACCGGGCGTGCGTGACGAGCGCCTGTTCCGTTTCGAGTTCCCGGAGCGCCCCGGCGCTCTGCTCGACTTCCTCAACGCTATCGGGACGGACTGGAACATCACACTCTTCCACTACCGCAACCACGGCTCGGACTATGGCCGCATCCTCGCGGGCATCGACGTGCCACAGGAGGAGACCGACGAGCTCGAAGCGCACCTCAGCGAACTCGGCTATGCTCACTGGGAAGAAAGCGACAACCCGGCCTACCGGATGTTCCTGGGCTGAGCCTGCGACCTTTTTCGGAACTGGCGCATCCTTGGGTTAGCAACAAATAACTGGGGACCAGACGTGAATTTGAGAACTGTTACCGTATTTCTGTGGTGCTGCCTGATTGCGACGGCGGCTATCGCAGGTGAAAAGCATGAAACGAAAATCGTCATCAAGACGGACGATGGCGAGGACGGGACCTTTGAATGGGTCAGTCACGATGCAAGCGCCGACTTCTCGGACCTCGAAGTCGGTGAAAGCAGGACCGTCACGGGCGACGACGGCAAGGAAGTCACCGTAACACGCACCGGGAAAGGCCTCGAATTCGATATCGAGGGCAAGAAGATCGAGATGATGCGCTTCGGCGATGACGACGACATCACGATTGACGTCGACGTCGCGCACGACGGCGACATCATGCATATGATCCACAAGATGCATAAAGATGGCGACGCGGTTGTAGACAAGTCGCACAGTGTCAAGATCATCAAGGCTGACAGCACGGCAGGCGTGACCATCATCTCGACGAACGAGATCAACGATGAGGCGCGCGCCAAGCTCGAGAAGGTGTTGAAGGAAGCCGGCGCCGAAGGCGACGTCATGTTCATCGATGGCAGCGAACTGCACGGTGACGAGCAGGCCGGCGTGCACGGCGTTCACATCATCAAGAAGAAGGTCGAGGTCGAAGTCAAGGAAGACTAGCGGATCGCTAGTCCCACATCTGCCGCATGCGCGCTGCCACGTCGATCTGGCGCTCGGTGCGCACGCGGAACGGGCCCTCGCCTGCCACAGCGCGTCCGGCAAATCGCTGCTCCAGGCTTGCCAGCAGCCGCTCCGTCATGAAGCGGCTGCGCGCACCGTAAACGTGCTTGTCCCCGTCCCGGCGCTGCTGCGTCACATGAAACCTGAGGGGCGAGATCAGTGACAACGACTGCTTTGCGCGCGTCATCGCGACGTACAGCAAACGTCGCTCCTCCTCGATCATTTCGGGCTTGCCCGTCGCGAACTCCGACGGGAAGTTGCCGTCCGTGACATTCAGTACGTACACCGCCTCCCACTCCTGGCCCTTGGCTGAATGCACGGTGGACAGGATCAGGTAATCCTCGTCGAGGAGGGGATCGCCGGCCATGTCCCCGGCGGCACTCGGCGGATCCAGGGTCAGCTCGGTCAGGAAGCGTTCGCGACTCGGGTAACGCCCCGAGATTTGTTCCAGCTGTTCGAGATCGGCCTCGCGCGTATCGATGCCATCGTACAGCCGCTCGAGGTGCGGCTGGTACCAGCGACGTACCTGCGTGAGTTGTGCCTGCCAGCCACGTTCCTCGATCCCGGCATTCGACAGTGATTCGAGTAATTCGCAGAACGCGGGCCACTCGGGTGCCGCGCCCGCCGGCGGACGGAAGCTCGCCAGCGCCGAGAATGCGTGGTGATTCACGGCCAGCAGTTCGAAACACCGCGCCGCGTTCGCGGGCCCCATGCCGGGCAGCAGCTTGAGCACCCGAAACGCCGCAACATCGTTCTTCGGGTTCTCGGCCCACTTGAGTACGGACAGGAGATCCTTGACGTGCGCTGCCTCGAGGAACTTCAGTCCACCATACTTCACATAGGGAATATTGCGTCTGACGAGCTCCAGCTCCAGCCGGTCACTGTGATGCGAGCTCCGGAACAGCACGGCCTGTTCCTTGAGCTGCATGCCGAGTTCCCGGTTCGCCAGTATGGCCTCGACCACAAACTCCGCTTCTGCGTCACCGTCTTCGACGGTCACGTACTGTGGCGTGTCGCCCGGGGTCTGTTCGGAGAACAGATTCTTGCGGTACTGGCGCTCGCTTTCGGCGATCAGGCAATTGGCAGCATCGAGGATCGACTGCGTCGAACGGTAATTCTGTTCCAGCGTAATGACCTCTGCGCTCGGAATGTAATGGTCGGGAAAGCCGAGAATGTTCTCGACGTCAGCGGCGCGGAACGAATAGATCGACTGGGCATCATCACCGACCACGGTGACACCGCGGCCATCGGGCTTGAGCGCGTTCAAAATCTGCGCCTGGACGATATTCGTGTCCTGGTACTCGTCGACCAGCACGTGATCAAACCAGGAACCAATTTCCTCAGCGAACTCTGCCTCGGCGACCAGGTTACTCCAGTAGAGCAACAAGTCGTCATAATCGAGCGACTGGCTCTGCTGCTTGCGTGAGACATAGTGGCGGAACAGCTCCGACAACTCGTCGACCCAGTCGGCACACCACGGATAATGTTGCTCGAGGGTTGTGGCAAGGGGTTGTTGCGTGTTGACGCAGCGCGAGTAGATTGCGAGGCAGGTATCCTTCCTGGGGAAGCGCCGCGACGTTCGCGTCAGCCGCAGTTCGTGGCGAACGACATCGAGCATGTCCGCCGCATCGCCCCGGTCCAGCACGGAAAAGCCCGGATCCAGGCCGAGATTGTGCGCAAAGCGCCGCAGCAAACGATTCGCGACAGAGTGAAACGTGCCGGACCATGGCAGTCCACCGGCTGGCAGAGGTGCGGCTTCGCGTGCCGACACGCGGAGGATGTTCTCGACGCGCCGGGTCATTTCCTGCGCCGCGCGCCGCGTGAATGTCAGCAGGAGAATACGCTCGGGACAGATGCCCTGGATGACAAGGTGTGCGACCCGGTGCGCCAGCGTCATCGTCTTGCCGGTGCCGGCCCCCGCGATGACGAGCAACGGTCCCGAGGCGAAGCCCGAGCCTTCGCGGCGCTCGCCAAATTCGGCGGCCAACCGTTGCGCCGGGTTCAACATTCCCAGGTAATCGATTTCCTGTTGGGCAACCTGCACGTCACGCCTCTCAAAAGTTCTGTATTTTTATACAGTACTGGATGAATTTACAAGTCATTAATCAAAGTTGATCAATACGTTAGGTCGTGTATAAAGCGCGCATGACCTTCGAAATCGCACTGGTTCTCGCCATCCTTGCTATTTCGCTGGTCCTGTTTATCAGCGAAGTCATTCGCATGGATGTCGTGGCGCTGCTCGTCCTGGGCGCGCTCGCCATCGGCCTGCCCGATATTGTCACCGCCGAAAAAGCCTTCGCCGGCTTCTCGAACGGCGCCGTAATCACGGTCTGGGCCATGTTCATTCTCAGCGAGGGCCTGACCCGCACAGGTATTGCCGACGTTATCGGCCGCCAGGTCATGCGCATCGGCGGGCGCCAGGAAATCTCGCTGATCATCGTGATCATGATCACGGGCGCCATCCTGTCGGCGTTCATGAACAATATCGGCGTCGCCGCGCTCATGTTGCCGGTCGTTATCGAGGTCGCGCGGCGTACGCGGATTCCGCCGTCTCGCCTCCTGATGCCACTGGCGTACTCCACCCTGCTCGGCGGCCTGATGACCCTGATCGGTACGCCACCCAACCTGTTGATCTCGGAATCGATGGTGCTCAACGGCTACGAGCCGTTCGAACTGTTCGACTTCACGCCGCTGGGCGGTGCGGTCATGATTATCGGCGTTCTGTTTGTCGCGCTCGGTGGCCGGTTCATGCTGCCGAGAACGAAAGCAGCACGCGACCGGCATGTCAGTCAGCGCAGCCTGCGTACGCGTTACAAGCTGCAGGAACGTACGTTCATGCTGCGCGTGCCGCGGGACTCCATCCTCGTCGGCAAGACGCTGGCAGAGTCCCGAATCGGGTCGTCGACCGGTCTCATCATCCTGTCGCTTGTACGAGAAGGCCGCGGCGAAACATTGCCGGGCCGCCAGACCGTCATTCGCGGTGGTGACGGCTTGCTTGTCCAGGGCCGTGTGGAACAGTTCCGTGAGCTCAGACGCTGGTCGGACCTCGTGATCGAGCGTGAGGCGCCGGTCCTGAAATCCATGGTGGCTTCCAAGGTCCTGTACGCGGCGGTGACGATCTCTGAAGGCTCGCCTGTCGTCTCCGAACTGGTTCGCCATGCCGCGTTTCGCACGCGCTTTAACGTCGGCGTCGTTGCCATCTGGCGGCGTGACGCGTATCGCCTGACAGATCTCGCCTACGTGCCTGTCCGGGCAGGCGACAAGATCCTCGTGCAGGGCGAGATCGACGCCGTCGCACAGCTGGAGAAATTTGATGACTTCACCACGGTCGACATTCTCGGCGAAGAACAGCTGGCCGAGGCGTTGCCGGTCGCCGAACGGATGTTTGTTGCGCGTGTTCCCAAGGAAAGCGGTCTCGTCGAATCGACGCTTGCCAAGAGTCGCCTGGCCGACGTGTTCGATTTCCGTGTTCTCGCAATTTTCCGCGACGGTGAGCTGCAGGTAATGCCTCGTGGCGAAGAGGTCCTGCTCGGCGGCGACCTGCTGCTGCTCGAGGGACAGTACAGCGATTTCGACGTTCTCAGAGGCCTGCAGGAACTCGAGATCGATACCAAGGTGGAAGTGAACATTGCGTCATTCGGGTCCGAGCGCCTGACCCTGATGGACGCCACGCTGGACCCGCGCAGCACGCTCGCGGGGCGCACGGTAGGTGAACTGAACTTTCGTGAGCGCTACGGTATCGAGCTCGCCGGCATCTGGCGCGAAGCCGCTCCTGTCGGTACCGAATTAGCCGACGAGCGCCTGCAGGTCGGTGACGCGTTGTTGCTGCTCGGGCCACGAGACCGTCTGCAGTTGTTGTCGAGTGACAGCGATTTCCTGATTCTGACACCCCTCGGCCAGGAACCGCCGGACACGCGGCGTGCGCCGCTGGCTGCCGCCATCATGCTCGGTGTCGTCCTGACCGTGATGCTCGGCTATGCGCCGATTTCGATCGCTGCCGTCATCGGCGGCACTGTCATGGTGCTGACCGGCTGCCTGAATATGGAGCAGGCGTACCGGGCCATCGACTGGCGCGCCATCTTCCTGATCGCCGGCATGTTGCCGCTCGGGACGGCAATGCAGGAAACCGGCGCCGCCGAATTCCTCGCCGGCCAGGTTATGGAGCTGCTCGGCGACGCAGGGCCGTGGCCGGTCATCATGGGTCTCTACATCCTCACCGCCATGGCGACGATGATCATCCCGACCGCAGCCCTCGTCGTCCTGATGTCGCCGATCGTCCTGTCCGCCATGGCCGATCTCGGGGTTGCTCCCGAAACCGCAATGATGGCCGTGGCGATGGCCGCCTCGGCCAGCTTTACCAGCCCAATTTCTCACCCGGCGAATATCCTCGTTATGGGCCCGGGTGGATACCGATTCGTCGATTACCTCAAGGTCGGCGTGCCACTGACGATCGTCGTCTTCATCACCGTCATGGTGCTGTTGCCGGTCCTGTGGCCGCTCGTGCCGGCGTAGGGAGATAACAAGAAAGATGAGCAAGAGAGTAGTAATAGCAGGTGCCGGACATGCTGCAGGGCAGGTCGTCGCAAGCCTGCATCATTACGAGTTCGATGGAGAGATCGTGCTCGTAGGTGATGAACCGTACCTGCCTTACCAGCGGCCGCCGCTGTCGAAGAAATTCCTGGCCGGCGAGATGTCCGCCGAGCGGCTGTATGTAAAACCCGCGACTTTTTATGAAGAAGCTGGCGTCGAGTTGCATCTCGAGACGAAGATCGAGGCGATCGATCGTGATTCGCAAAGCCTGTTCACCACGAGCGGGGAGACGATCACTTACAACACCCTGGTACTGGCCCTTGGCTCCCATGTTCGTCGACTGCCGGTCGACGGCGTCGATCTGCCGGGCGTGCACTACCTGCGATCCATCGCCGATGTCGAAGGCATGCGCGAGTGCTTCGACAAGGGCAAACGCCTCGTCGTTATTGGCGCAGGCTATATCGGGCTCGAAGTCGCGGCTGTCGCCAGGCAAGCCGGCCTCGACGTCACGGTCATCGAAAAGGAAGATCGCGTCATGAGTCGCGTCGTGTCGCCCGAGGTGTCGGATTACTACCAGATCGAGCATACGAACCAGGGCGTCAAATTGCGGCTGTCCACCGGCGTCAAGGAGATCACGGGCAGACGGCGCGCCAAATGTGTCGTAACGTCGGCGGACGAGGAAGTCCCGGCCGACTTTGTCGTCATTGGCGTCGGCATCCGGCCGAACACCGGCATCGCGCACGCCGCAGGCCTCGAGGTCGACGACGGTATTGTCGTCGACGATCATTGCCGGACGCGCGACCCGGCTATCTATGCCGTGGGCGACTGTACGCTGCACCCGAATGGCATCTTTGGCCGCAGGCTGCGCCTCGAGTCGGTGCACAACGCGGTGGAACAGGCCAAGACCGCCGTCGCAAACATCTGCGGTAAGGACACGACCTACAACCAGGTACCATGGTTCTGGTCGGACCAGTATGACCTGAAGCTGCAGATTGCCGGGCTGTCAGAAGGTTATGACGACGTCGTGATCCGGGGTAACCCGGCGGAGCGTTCGTTCTCGTGCCTGTACCTCGCGGAAGGCCGGCTCATAGCCATCGATGCCATCAACGCTCCGCGTGACTTCGTGCAGGCCAAACAACTGATCGCCGACGCCGCGGTGCTCGGCGTCGACAGGCTTGCCGATACGGAAACGATGCTGAAGGACCTGGCCGGCTAGTCTGTCGGAGTATCGACGGTCTGCCCCGGAAGTTCGATTAGCAGGCGACCTTCGGCGGATACGAATCCCGTGTCGCTCGAGAACGCGCGGACCGACAGGGATTCGACGGCTTCCATTTCGAGCCCGCGGAAACGGCCGGACGTGCCGGTGACGGCCGCCGTGCCGAGTGCCCCCGGACCGGCTGTCAGATCGCCGAGCCAGGTGCCGCGCCAGTTGTTCGCGCTGCTGCGCCAGGCCGGGAAAGCGACCTCCTGGAGGAATGCCCAGTAATTCTCGGTCTGGGCAATGAACATGCCACCCTGTTCGGGCAGGAATACGTACCAGACGCTGTCGACGATCGCGTCGCCGCTGATCAGCTGGGACGTCTCCGACAGTGACGAAACCTTGATGCCGATACCAGCCGGCTGGTTGCGCGCATCGTGCAGTAGTACGGCCATGGCCGTCGTTTGCCGAATTGGCGCCTCCCACAGCTGCGGCACCTTTACCGGATGCGGAGTCTGGAACGATTCGCCGTCGTTCGTATAGGCAATCGTCTCGGCGGGAACCACGGTATACCCGAGCGACATGACCTGCGCGTCGCTGACCGAGATGGGTGACAGGCCGCGGTCGCCGATGAACGGATTGTAGATCAGGGTCAGCCCGCATATGACGACCCCGACAAGCATGCCGATGAGCAGGGAGACAACGTACTTCATTCGTCTGCCTCCGGCCCGTCAAGCGGCTCGAGCTCTCCGACATATGCCGCACGAAGTTCGATACGTCCGTCCTGCGCATCTTCATCATCGTCGTCGGAAGTGTTCGCTACCCAGCGCTCACCGACCGAACCCCGAAGTCGTCTGAACTCCCTGGAACCGGCACTGATCCGGCCCAGGCGAAATCCGTCTTCCCGGGGCGCTGCTTCCATACCCGCAAACAGCGACCCGCGTGCCGGCAGGTGAATCATCCAGTCGATGACGATCTCGTCATCCTGCCTCGCCGCCGTGCGCACCCCGACGCCAATGACGGCATCACGTGCGTTCCGAATCTTGAAGATCTCCGTGCGCACGTTGGCCAGCACATTCTCGGCGGGCCAGTCGAGACCTTCCGGCGTGGCGCGACCCTCGCCCGCGGCACCTGTTATGACCCGGTCCATCGGGATATTGATATGAAACGACTCGATGTTGCCGCCATTGGGGGCTACCGTCACGATCGATGCTTCGCGCACCTGGTCCACGGGCGGGACCAAGTACAGCGCACCCGCCGCCGCTGCGATGCCGAGCACAATACCAAGTAAGAAAGTCTTAAACACTCTACTGCCAGTAATTCGCCTGCCAAATCAGGCACATGCGTTCAAGTCTAGTGTAGTGCGGCCCCGCGTCCTACCGCTTTGGCCGAATTTGTGACGAAGTCCACAGGAAAATGTGCCCTGAACGCCTCAGCACGCCCGGAAATACCGGTCCAGGTACTCGTCGAGGGAGATGTCATCGGCAATCTCGATGTCACGTTGCCGCTCGTAAGACGCCGATGCCTCATCGTCGAGGATCTTCGCCCGTGACTCAGAGAGCGGCTCGATCGACGCAAAGTAGTCACGATGGCGACGTGCTGATTCGAGAGCAAACTCAAAAAAGCTGGTGTCGGTCGACTTGAGCTCGTGGACAATGCGCGCCGACGGTGTTGCCTCGGGATCGTCGACGTAAGTCCGATACTGACGAATTGCGGCCGAGTAGTTGTCCTCGCTGCGATCGATCGCCTCGGCGACGGCCAGCACCTTGTCGAGGATCTCGCGCGCCCACTCCCGGAGGGCGATCTCGCCTCCATTGCGGCGGAGCCGCAGCTCGGGATCGCGGCCGCGTTTCGCTGTTTCCGTATGGTTCCAGGCAACGTCCTCCATTTCTGAGGCCGTCAAGGACTGACTGTCCTCGAGCAGGCAGTAGATCAGGAACGCCTCGATGAAACGCATCGTGTTCTGGTTTACGCCCGCTGGATCGAACATGTTGAGGTCTAGGGAACGAACCTCGACATATTCGATGCCATCGCGACGCAGCGCCGCAGTCGGCTGCTCACCCGAGCGTGCCACGCGCTTGGGCCGCACCGGCGAATAATACTCGTTCTCGATCTGTAACAGGTTGGCATTCAACTGACGATACTCGCCATCGACCTTGACGCCGATCGCCTCGTATGCCGGTTCCGGTGTCCGGATCGCATCACTCAGGTCTCTCACATATTCGTCGAGACTGTTCAACGAGATATTGATGCGTGACTGATTCTTGTTGCTGTAACCGAGATCGCTCATGCGCAGCGACGTCGCCCAATGTTCGAACCAGGTATCGGCATTCAGCGAGTCGAGATCGGCGGCACCGCCGAAAGACTTGCAAACGGCCGGCGACGCTCCGAACAGGTACAGAATGATCCAGCCCGTGCGCCGGAAGTTACGAATCATGGCGAGATACTGCTCAGATCGAAAATCTGCCTGCGCAACCGTGCTGCCCGTCGCCGCCCGGTACGCCGGCCAGAACGCGTCGGGCAAAGAGTAATTGAAGTGTACGCCGGCAATCAGTTGCATTTCCCGGCCGTACCTAAACCCCAGTCCGCGTCGGTAGATCGTCTTCATGCGGCCGACGTTAGACTCGCCGTAGCGTGCCAGCGGAATCTCACGATCCCGGGGAATACGGCAAGGCATGCTCGAGGTCCACAACATTTCTTCGCCGAGATGCGCGTACGAGAACTGGTGAATGTCGCACAGACAGCGCAACGCCTCCCAGGTCGTGGCAAAGGCCGGTGTCACGAATTCGAGCAACGCTTCGGAAAAGTCAGTCGTGATGTACTTGTTGGTCAGGGCCGAACCCAGGCCAGACGGATGCGTCGTCTGCGCGAGGAAGCCCTCGGGGCTGATGCGCAGCGATTCCTTTTCGATGCCCTTCAGTCCGCCATACAGCACATCCCCGCCGTTCGCGGTCACGTCTGCCAGGCGTTTTTCGAATCCCTGCTGCACATCCAGTCCTTAGCGACTGGCCCGTCTTGCGGGCCGGCATGCTGTTTTACCATAACCGCTGCGACACGTGCGAAACTGGCTCGATGCGTCTGCTATTCTCGGACGCATGAGACCCGCCGGACTAATCCTCGTTGCGCTGGTTCTAGTGCTGGCCAGTCTGCCGGCGCACGCATTCCGCTGCGGCAACCGGATCGTAGCCGAGAACATGCACGAGGCCGAAGTGCGGCGCGCCTGCGGTGCGCCGACGACGATGCGGCACATCGGTCGCGCGTTGCGCAATATCAATATCCCGATCCGTCGACATCCGGGCTTCGGCTGGATGGTCGGCCACCATCCGGGCCACGAGTTCTCCCAGGAAGTAATCGTGACCGAGTACGTTTACAACTTCGGCCCGCGCAAGTTGATGCGACGCCTCGTCTTCCAAGGCGGCATACTCGTCTCGATAGAATCGCTTGGCTACGGATACCGCGAAAAGTAGACTTACGCAAATGAGCGAATCCAAAATGCGACGCATCCGGGACCGGGTCTCGGGCGCACCCACACTCATCAACGAAGGTTGCAAGATATCCGGTGTCATTTCCGGTACCGGCGACTACCAGGTGAGCGGCGAAATCGATGGCGATTGCGAGGTCGAAGGCACGGTTACCCTGGCACGCAGCGGTTACTGGCAGGGCACGATCAACGCCTGGAATATCGTGATCTCGGGGCACGTCGAGGGTGACATAATCGCCTCCGGAAAGGTCGAGATTTCGGACACGGCCCGGATCACGGGCATGGTGACGGGCGAGGCGATTGCCGTAGCCGAAGGCGCTGTCGTCGAAGGCCGCATGAAGACCACCGGGCAGACAGAACCCGTCGGATTCATCGAAAAACGGGGTCAGGACGACCAATAGTGGCGTTTGAGGCGGCCTTAGTGGCGCCGGATGCGGCCCTGACAGGGCCGTAGTGCTAATATCATCGTCATATCCGGTCGCATAATAATGATGATATGTCCGGCAGCAGAATACCGCGGATCTTCCTGTATGCGATGACGCTTGGCGTTGTCGCCGCGGGCATGATGCTGATCATGTTCTACGGCCAGTACCGCTGGCTGGCAAGTCAAATCGTCACGGCCGGGTACGACGAACACCGAATCCTCGTCGAGACAGGCTTCGTGCAAAGCGCCAGGTCGGACCTGCACACCGTCGCCTATGCCCTGCCTGACAATGTCAGTGCGGACAATGGCGCAGCGCTCAGCCAGTCTCTGAATCGTTCCCTGGCCGATAATCCCAGGCTGAACGGACTGCGACTGACGCTGGCAAGCGGTGCAACGTGGGCAACGGGGAATGCCCCGCTGGCCGGTAACGCAGCCGACCCGATGTGGCTGGACAGCCAGCTGGTGCATTCCTACCCGGTCATCCGTGACCACGTCGAGGTCGGACGCGTGTGGGGCTCGTTCGACACTGCACCGCTGCAGGCCGAGTTCGACGCTTTCGCGGCCGAGTTACTGGCAACGTCGGACGAGAGTCGGCGCGTCAGCTACCTGTGGATCATCGGCAGCACCGCTGCAGTGCTCCTGCTCTGCGGTGCCGTCGGCCTGGTGATCCTGCGCGGACAGACCCGACGGATCCGTGAACTCAAGTTGCAGGCGGAAAAGTTTCGCGATGCCGACTTCGGCGAGCGCCTTCAGGTATCGGCCGACGATGAACTCGGAGCCCTGGCCGAAGTGTTCAACGACATGCGCGACAGGCTGCGCACTACGACGCATTCTCGCGACTATGTCGACAGCATTCTCTCCGGCATGAACGAGGCCATCATCGTCACGAACGAGGATGGGCACATCAAACGCATCAACACGGCGACGATGCACTTGCTGGGTTACGAGGAAGGCGAGCTTGCCGATACCTCGATCGACTTCCTGATCGACCGGACCAAGAGTGGATCGCTGGCGGACGGCGCACCATCGGGACTGCCGCGTGATGCCGTATTCCAGAGTAAATACGGAGAATCCATCCCGGTCTCGTACACGTGCTCGATCGTCGCCAGTGATCACAACGGTGCCGGCGACCGGATCTACGCCGCGCAGAACATCACTGAGCGGCGACGGGCAGAGAAGCGGATTCGCTATCTCGCACGCATTGATCCGCTTACCAAGATTCCGAACAGGATGCAGTTCCAGCATCTGCTGCAGCGAGGTATTGCCCGCGCACGGCGTGCTGGCAAAACGCTGTGCGTATTTTACGTAGACATCGACCATTTCAAGGAAATCAACGATACCTTCGGCCACCTGGCCGGCGACACGACCCTCGAGACGGTTGCCGAGAGATTATCGGCGACCTTGTCGAATCATTCGGTTATCGGGCGCCTCGCGGGTGACGAATTTGCAGTCATTATTGAAAGACTCGGTCCGGACGCCGAAACGGAGACGGCCAAGCTTGCGCAGAAGATTCTCGATCGGCTGGCGGACCCGTTCTTTGTCCAGGGCCATGAAGTCTTCATGACCGCAAGTATGGGCATTGCCTATTACCCGAAAGATGCGCCCAACGTTATCGACCTGATTCGTAACGCCGATGCGGCGCTCTACAGCGCCAAGAGGTCGGGTGGCAACGTATTCTCGTTCTACGTACCGGCGATGAACGAGGCATCAGTCGAACGCCTGATGACCAAGAGCAAGCTTAAACGCGCGTTCGAGCGCGACGAACTGCTGGTGCACTACCAGCCCAAGTACAACCTGGAAACAGGCGAGGTATTCGGCGCCGAGGCGCTGGTGCGCTGGGAGTTGCCGGAACGCGGTCTGATTCTGCCGTCGGATTTCATACCGATTGCTGAAGAGACGAGCCTGATCATCGAGATCGGCGAGTGGGTGCTCGACAAGGTTTGTGAGGACTTCCGCACCTGGCAGCGAACCGTCGGCTCTCCCGGACGCGTTTCCGTCAATCTGTCATTGAAGCAATTACGGCAACTAAATTTCATCAATCGCATCAGTGCGATCCTGCGCAGTTACGAGGTATCACCGACATCGCTCGAGCTGGAAATTACCGAGACCACGCTGATGGAAAACCCGGAACGCACGATCAAGCTGCTGGACCAGCTTTACGGCCTCGGCCTGCACCTCGCAATCGACGATTTCGGCACAGGGTACTCATCTCTCAGCGCCCTCCAGCAATTCCCGATCAGCACGCTGAAGATCGACAGATCCTTCGTTCGCGACGTTGTAACCAACCCCGACGACGCCACCATCGTTGACACGATCATCCAGATGGGACGGAACCTGAACATGGATGTCGTCGCCGAAGGTGTGGAAGACGAAGCGCAGCTGAATTTCCTGCAAAAAATGGGCTGTACATATGCACAGGGCCTGCTGTTCGGCGATCCGATGAGTGCCGATAACTACCTGGAACTGCTGTCCGCTCACGCCGAAGGCACGGATACCCACCGGGCATTGTTTGCCTGATACCGACTTTTTTGCTTACATTCGCGACCATGATTACTAAAAAGACTACAGCGGCTCTCTCCGTGGCCGCGCTTTTTCTCGCGCATAGTGCCCTGGCCTGTGACTATCCGGTACGCATCAAGGACATTCCTGATGGCAACTCGGCAACCCGTGACGAAATGGTCGCCGGGAAGAAAGCCGTGCAATCCTATCTGCTCGATATGGACTCCTACCTGACCTGCATCGAAGCAGAGGAAGCACAGGCGATGATTTCCATGGGGAAAATCGACGAGGACACCAAACGACAGCGCAAGGCGACCTACGACAAGAAATACAACGCTGCCGTTGAAGAAATGAACCTCGTCGCCGAGGAGTTCAACATCCAGCTGCGCGCATTCAACGCGAAGAAGAAATAGCGCCTAGTCCAGGCGGTCGATCTCGTTCCTGAGATCGAACTTGTTCTCTGTCACTATCCGTTCGAGAACGCGAATGCGTTCCTCGAGCACCTCGATGTGTGCGAGCGTGCTTTCGAGTTCGGGATCTTTTTCTCGTTCTTTTGTTTTCATTTTCAGATATTTCTGAATCGTATCCGCTGTCATAACCACTGCAACGATGCAGACGACGTAAAACAATGTGTTCATCGACAGTCCTTTCTATTCTTCAGAGTCGGCGGAGTTCTTCGTCAATCTGGTAGCGCCGCGACGTGACTATTTTTTCTATGTTGGCGAGTCGCTCGTCCATAGCTTTGTAGCGTTCGCGTATTTCGCTGGTCGTCGGCTTCGCCCGCAGGATCTCCTCACGCAGTGCCTGCTTGCGACGCTCGCTGAAATCGTACGCGTCATAGACCCTCGATGACGAGGCCGGGATAATGAGTACTGCGGCCAGGTAGGCGATCAGCGCAAACGGGAACGCGAACAGAAAAGCCATGACACACAGGAACCGGGTTACGCAAAGATTGAACCCGAAGTAGGTAGAGAGCCCCGCACAAACGCCACCAAGCTTGGCGCGGTCTGTGTCACGGTACAAACGGCGTCCCGAAGTACCTGCAATCGTGCTCATATATGCCTCCTGTGGTCATGGCGATAGGTGCGCCAGAATTCGTATTCACTGTTCCTGCCCGAATAGACGAGCGGCTTCTCGCGAATCAGCAAGGTCAGTCCGAGATAGACAGCTGCTGTCAGCCAGAACATCAGGGCCAGGCTGATCACGGCGATCACTCGCACCATACCGACATTGAAATTGTAGCGGTCGGCTATGCCCGCACAGACGCCGAATATCCAGCCGTTTTCGCGATCGCGATAAAAGCCTCGCAACGGGCCGTAATCAATATTCCACGTATCCCGGCTCATTTAGTCGGCCTCCACCGTCCGTTCCGGTGCGCCAGCAATCCTGGCTTTGAGTTCATCGAGTCCTTGACCGCGTCTTCCGCCTCGAGACTCGCAAATTCGTGATTGAGGTCCTTCGGCAGCCCGAGATCATAGGCTTCGACACGCCCCTCGACATCGTCGATGCGTCGCGTATAGGCCTCAAAACGCAGCATCGCGTCGTCGATCTTGTAGTCGTGAATCTTCTTGCGTGCCGCAAGGCGACTGTTGGCCGTCTTGTGGCGGGCGAGCAGCGCCTTCTGGCGCGCCTTGGCGTCTTCGAGCTTGGCCTCGAGGCGCGCAATATCTTCATTCAGCTTGGTCAGGCCTTCGTCAACGGCCAGGTAGTCCTCTTTGAATGCATCGACAGCCGCTGCAACCCGGGACTTCTCGACGAGGGCTGCCTTGGCCAGGTCCTCGCGTCCCTTGCGCATGGCGAGCTCGGCCTTGTCGTCCCAGTCCTTCCTCTCGAATTCCAGGGCCTCGATCTTGCGGTTGAGGTCTTTCTTGTCGGCAATCGACCGGGCCGCGGCGGAACGAACCTCAACGAGCGTGTCTTCCATTTCCTGGATCATCAGGCGGACGATCTTTTCAGGATCCTCGGCCTTGTCGAGAATGGCGTTGATGTTCGAGTTCACGATGTCGCTGAATCTCGTGAAAATTCCCATGACTTTTCCTCTTGACGGGTGAAACCTGCCTGTATAGCTGCAGCAATCGTGCCAAAACTGGCATGGCGCCCTATATATCTGTTTCAAAGAGGAAAATTGTCTAATTTCGCTGCCTGGCGGATTCGACTTTATGGTTGTTTTCGCTATTTTGTCGTTTTTTTCACTACTTTGTGGCCTAATTGACCAATGGCCGAATCTCCCGAATCCCAGCCAATCATCGGCGAGGCCCCGGCATTTGTCGAAATGCTCGAACACGTATCGCGCGCGGCGCCGCTGTCGAAGCCCGTGCTCGTGGTGGGCGAGCGCGGCACGGGCAAAGAGCTGATCGCGTCGCGCCTGCATTTTCTTTCGGATCGCTGGGAGCAACGGGTCGTCAAGGTGAATTGCGCGGCCCTGACGGAGTCGATCCTCGAATCGGAACTCTTCGGGCACGAGGCAGGTGCCTTCACCGGGGCTGCGAAGACGCATATCGGTCATTTCGAGCGCGCCGACGGCGGCACGCTGATCCTCGATGAACTCGCCACCATTTCCCTGCGCATGCAGGAAAAGATCCTGCGCACGATCGAGTACGGCGAGATTCAACGCGTGGGCGGCAATGAAACGCTGCAGGTCGATGTCCGTATCGTTGGCTCCACCAATGCCGACCTCCAGGCTCTGGCCAACGACGGAAAGTTCCGTGTAGACCTGCTCGACCGGCTCGCCTTTGACGTCATCACGGTCCCGCCGCTGCGCGACCGGGTCGAAGACATCCTGCCACTTGCACACGCTTTTGCGATCAATATGGCGAGCGAGCTGAAATGGAGTTTCTTCGCGGGCTTCAGTGCGCGAGCCACATCGGCCCTGCTGCGCAATCGCTGGCCCGGAAACGTGCGCGAGCTGAAATACGCGATCGAGCGCTCGGTCTACCGCTCGAAAGAGCCCGAGCAGCCCATCGTCGACATCGTGTTCGATGCGTTCGACTCGCCCTTCAAACTGGCTACACCCGAGACCGGCACCAAGCCGACACTGCGACGGCGCAAGGCGCCCCTGCTGCCGACCGACCTGAAGGAGCGTCTCGTCGATACGGAGGTCGATCTCCTGGAAGCCGCGCTTGAAAAGGCACGTTACAACCAGCGCATGGCGGCGGACCTGCTCGGACTCAGCTATCACCAGTTCCGCGGCAAGCTGCGAAAGTTCAAGATTCGCAGCAAGCCGGGAACGGCATAAGGAATGGGTCAGCTCTCGTCGCGGAAGCGACGCACGTAGATCGCGGCCGTCGTGAACAGGCCGGCGACAATGATGCCAATCCAGGTCTCGTAGTGGGTCAGAAACTTGCCGATGTCTATCAAGTCGAGCAGTTGCAGATCATGAATTCTTCGTAACCACTCGTCATCGTCGAAGAGCATCTTGATATCCCCGACGTGGAAGATCGGCAGATTGTCCCCCCGATCGCCCACGGCCGACGCAAAGAAGCGCGTGCGGAAGACGATCCATTCGAGCAGCGGGATGACGATGATGGGCATGAACGCAACCAGTAACGGCATACGTTTGGTCCACGCGGAGACCAGCAGGAACCAGCCGATGAACGGCGACATCCAGATGGCTGAGCTGATTACTACGATAAACGTGAACAGCCAGATATCGATGAGCGGCAGCGAGCCCCAGATCAGCGTGCCGGCGGACCCGCCCTTGGTCGACACCCAGATGCTCGTGACGACCAGGTTGACCAGGTGGGTCACAAAGATGCCGGCGCACGTGATCAGCGGGATCACGAATACCGCAGTCAGCAACTTGGAAATCACGGTTTCGGCGTCTGTCACGGGCAGCGAACGCCAGAACAATATGCTTTTGTCCTTGCGCTCGGCGTAGAGTGAATCGAGACAGTAGAAGACGGTCAGGATTGCGAGCGCGATCAGGAAGATCCAGGACGTGCCGAGGAAGTGCATGATCAAGGCAATACTTCGCTGCTCCTCGTCCGCCAGGTTCTGTGCGCCGAAGATCGCGACGTCCAGTTCCTTGGCGAAACCCGACGCCAGAGCGAGCATAGCCATGACGAGAAGGGACACGACCACACCAATTGCTACCGGAGTTATCCAGATGGAACGATGTTCCCAGAGTTCGCGGCGAATCAAGGTCAGCTGATTAGCAATCATTTGCGAGCCTCCTTGATCTTGGCGACAAACAGGTCGGCGACCGACGGAATGCGCAGCTCCCCGAGCCCTTCGAGGTGCTCGCGGCTGACACCTTCGAACAGCATTACCGATTTCTCGAACATCTCCGACTCTGCGATCGGTCCAAGGCCACGCGCCCGCGCGGCGTTTTCGCCCGATGCCCTGACCTCGACATAGGTGTCGTTGAGCGCATCCATGGTCGAGTCCAGCAGGATCTTGCCGTCGTTGATGAACATGATATCTGTTAGCAGGTTTTCGATTTCTTCAACCTGGTGGGTCGTTACGAGAATCGTGCGTTCCTCGTCGAAGTAGTCCGTAAGCAGGTTGGCGTAGAACTCCTTGCGGAAAATTATATCGAGCCCAAGTGTCGGCTCGTCGAGTACCAGCAACTTGGCGTCGATCGCCATGATGATCGAGAGGTGCAGCTGTGTGACCATACCTTTCGACAGCTCTCGGACTTTGGAACCGGACTGGATCTTGGTATGTGTCAGGAAGCCCTCGGCGCTCCTGCGCGAGAAGTTCGGGTGCACGCCCTCAACGTAGTCGAGCAGCTGCGACACCTTTATCCAGCGCGGTAACACCGCAACGTCGGCGATGAAGCAGATCTGCTGCATGAGTTGCTTGCGCTGGCGAAACGGATCGAGCCCGAGGACCGAAAGACTCCCGTCGCAATCGGTCAGCCCCAGCACGGCTTTCAGCAAGGTTGTCTTACCTGCGCCGTTCGGGCCGATCAGCCCGAGGATCCTGCCTTTCTCGATCTCGAAGCTGACATTGTCGACCGCACGTACCGAGCCGAAGTGTTTCGACACGCCGCGCGCTGTGACCAGGCTACTCATTCGCGTCTCCTGCCTTGTTATCCTGTTCTTGTTGCAGCAATTGGGCAGCATCCAGCCCGAGGCGTTCGATCGTCGCCCGGACCTGCGGCCATTCCCTGGCCAGGAAGCGCTCGCGCTCGTCCTTGAGCAACTGTATGCGCGCACCCTCATTCACGAACATGCCGCGGCCGCGTTTTTTCTCGACGAGGCCTTCGTCGACCAGTTCCTGGTAGCCCTTGAGAACGGTCAGCGGGTTGAGTCGGTACTCGGCCGCCACGTTACGGACGGACGGGAGGGCGTCGCCGTCTCCCAGCACGCCCTCGAGGATCATCGCGACAACGCGGTCACGCAGCTGGCGATAAATCGGTTGGTCTTCGTTCCACTTCGGATCCATTACATCAAAGGTTCCTGCTCAAAAAAGCGCCGGTCAAAACGACCGGCGCAAACGCTCCGTCGCTACTTTACTCGCCTTCGAGACGGATGTGACTGGTTTCAGCACGTTCATCGGCTGCCACGGCCAGTCTGACCGCCGGGTTGCTCATCTGGCTCGACACCAGGGCGACCAGCAACAGCAACATGACAACAAAGCTAACAATTTCATTTACATATGGTGATAATCTGTTCATTTTCAGCCTCCCGGTCCTACCCGGGGCACCCTCCAAGGTGCATAGGTGAACTGGTGTTATAGTTGACTATAACACTACGTGCGGAAATTGCAACCCCCCACAACGAATTTTTTAACCCGCAGGCGCCGCCGATCACGTTTACACAGTATGCTCACGCCATGGCCCACACACCGGACGACAGTGCGCTGATGCTGCGCTACCAGGACGGCGACGTCGCGGCATTCGAAATCCTGTACCGGCGCCATAAGGACCCGGTCTATCGCTACCTGTTGCGGCTGTGCGGGCAGGCGGAGGCTGCCGAGGACGTGTTCCAGGAGGTGTGGGGCAAGATCATCAGGGCCCGTGCGTCGTACCGGCCGACCGCGAAATTCACGACGTACCTGTATCGCGTGGCGCACAATTGCTTCATCGATCACATTCGTCGAAGCAAGCGGCATGCGGATAATACGGTCCTTGATCCCGAGCGGCACGGCGACGACGCCGAGTCTCCCGAAACCGCGACCGAGCGAAGCCTCGCCCGGGAACGGCTCGAGGCGGCCCTCGTGGAGTTGCCCGAGGAGCAGCGGGATGCGTTCCTGCTGCGCGAGGAAGGTGGCCTGAGTGTGGACGAGATCGCGGCGGTCACGGGCTGCAATCGGGAGACGGCGAAAAGTCGCCTGCGCTACGCCGTAAACAAGCTGCGTGCCGCGATTGACGAACCGGCAGAACGAACATGACGACAGAACAGGACAACCAGCGCGTATCCGGCGTGTATCGCGATATTGCGACGCAAACGACGCCTGCGGCCCTCGACGAGAAGGTGCTGGAGCTCGCCGCGCGTGCCGTACCCTCGCGGTACGGCCTGGCGCGTGCCTGGGTGCGCCCGCTGGCCTGG
The DNA here is from genome assembly GCA_041574455.1 of Woeseiaceae bacterium. GTDB lineage: Bacteria > Pseudomonadota > Gammaproteobacteria > Steroidobacterales > Woeseiaceae > UBA1847. The sequence goes on from JBFFOM010000025.1 coordinate 22,971, forward strand.
GCAGCCACGATCGCGCTGTCACTCGCGTTCGTGCTCGAGATGAGCCAGCTCGACGACGCCCCTACGCCTGCCCTTCTGGAAGAGATTCCCCAGCAGCGGGCCGAACCCGAACTACCGGGCAGAAGCGACGCCGACCTCATGAAGGCCAAGGAAGAAAAAGACCTCCAGCACGGCATCGCCGCCAAACGCTCGCCTGAGGCCGCATCGGTGCCCGCCGTGGCCGATGCTGAGAACCTGGCGCCACTTCGGGGAGCCAAGGAAACAGTACGTGTGCCAAGCGACGAAGCTGCCGTCGAACATGTTGTCGTCAGTGGGGACCGCATCGAGGCCGACGCGTTTGCAGATCAGCCTGCGGCAGCCGCCGAAACAGAAGCAGAGCCAGTTGCCGAAGAACTGTCCACAACCACATCACGAGCCCGGACGAGCGTGTCGCATCGCACAGCACTCGGCGCAGACACCCATTGCGATGCCGAGACGCGCGCAGCGGCCGAGGACTGGTACGAGTGCATTGTGGCCCTGCGTGAAGAAGGGCTGAGCGACGCCGCAGACAGCGAACTGGTGGCACTCCGCGAGATTTTTCCGGACTTCGCGGAAGACCGGGAATAGGTGCTTTTGCGCAGTGTCTGCCGGGTTGGCCGATGCTAGAATCGCCGCCCCGAACCCAATCTCACGCACTTCAGGAACCTGATCAATGAAAGCACCCGTTCGCGTTGCCATCACCGGCGCCGCCGGCCAGATCGGCTACCAGCTCTCCTTCCGTATCGCCTCGGGCCAGATGCTGGGCCCGGACCAGCCGGTAATCCTCCAATTGCTTGAAATCACGCCGGCGCTCGATGCCCTCAGGGGCGTCGTCATGGAGCTCGATGACTGCGCCTTCCCGACATTGGCCGGGATCGTCGCCACAGACGATCCGAACGAGGCTTTCAAGGACTCGGATTACGCGCTGCTCGTCGGTGCGCGACCACGCGGCCCGGGCATGGAACGCAATGACCTGCTCGCGGCCAATGCCGCGATCTTCTCGGTCCAGGGTAAGGCCCTCAATGACCATGCAAGCCGTGACGTCCGCGTACTCGTCGTCGGCAACCCGGCGAATACCAACGCGCTGATCGCCCAGTCGAACGCGCCGGACCTCCCACCGCGGAATTTTACCGCCATGACACGACTCGATCACAACCGCGCCAAGGCGCAGCTGGCTGCGAAGACCGGCAGCCACGTCAACGATATCAAGTGCATGACGATCTGGGGCAACCACTCGGCGACGCAGTACCCCGACGTCAATCACGCCACGGTCAGGGGCGACGCAGCCAGCGGACTGGTCGAGCAGTCCTGGCTCACCGATGAATTCATTCCGGTCGTCCAGCAGCGCGGCGCTGCCATCATCAAGGCACGCGGCGCATCCTCGGCAGCGTCGGCCGCTTCGGCGGCGATCGATCACATGCGGGACTGGGCACTGGGCACGCCGGACGGCGACTGGGTCAGCATGGCGGTTGCGAGCGACGGCAGCTACGGCATCGCGCCCGGCATCATCTATTCGTACCCGGTGCGCTGTGCCGGCGGCGATTATGAGATTGTCGAGGGTCTCGATGTGGACGACTTCAGCCAGTCACGCATGGACGAGACGGAAACCGAACTTCGAGAGGAACGTGCCGCGATCGAAGAACTCTTATAAAGTAGGGCTCTACTTCGTACAGGGGCATCAACGTGTCCGGAATGACCGCTAGTCTGCTTTGGGCGCTGCTGTTTATCGGCGGCGGTATCTTCCTCGCATACCAGCGCATCGACCTGCGCACATCGACGATTGCGACAGGCCTTGCCCTGGCGGCCTACACGGTGTTCGGCAACGGCGCCTGGTACTGGCTGATCATCATCTGGTTGCTGTTCGGCCTGATGGTCGTGCCAAACCTCATCGAGGTCCGGCGCGAGAAGATTACGAAACCCCTGCTCGCGATCTACCGCAAGATGCTGCCATCGATGTCGGAGACCGAGCGCGAAGCGCTCGAGGCCGGCAACGTCTGGTGGGACGGCGAGCTGTTCTCCGGCATGCCCATGTGGGACAAGCTCATGTCCTACCCGGCCCCGCAGTTAAGCGAGGAAGAGCAGGCCTTCATCGACGGGCCCTGCGAAGAACTTTGCCGCATGGTCGACGACTGGGAAATCTGTCACGAACTCGGCGACATGCCGCAAGAGGTCTGGGACTTCATCCTCAGGCATCGCTTCTTCGCGATGATTATCCCGAAGCAATATGGCGGCCTCGAGTTCTCGGCATACGCCACGGCAATGGTGCTCTCCAAGGTGGGCAGTCGCAGCGCGACCGTCGGATCGACCATCGGCGTGCCGAATTCGCTGGGGCCTGCCGAGCTGCTGCTGCACTACGGCACTGATGCGCAGAAGGAACGCTACCTGCCGGGCCTTGCCGACGGAAGCGAAATCCCCTGCTTCGCCCTGACCTCGCTACAGGCCGGTTCCGACGCCGCTTCGCTGATCGACAGCGGCGTGGTGTGCAAGGGTAAGTGGAATGGCAAAACGATCACGGGCATCCGGCTCAACTGGGACAAGCGCTACATCACGCTGGCGCCGGTCGCCACGGTGCTGGGACTCGCTTTCAAGCTCTACGACCCCGATCACCTGCTTGGCGACGAGGCCGAGTATGGCATCACGGCCGCACTCATCCCGACCGACATCGAGGGCGTCGACGTCGGGCGCCGTCATTACCCGTTGACCATCGCATTCCAGAACGGGCCGACTTCGGGCAAGGATGTCTTCGTCCCACTCGACAGCATCATTGGCGGCCCCGAGATGGCCGGTAAAGGCTGGAAGATGCTCGTCGAACTGCTGTCGGTCGGACGCGCCATCTCCCTGCCGTCGTCGGCCTGCGGCGGCGCGCAGGCCGCAACCTACGCCACCGGCGCGTACGCGGCCATCCGCAAGCAGTTCAACACACCAATCGCCAACTTCGAGGGCGTCGGCGATGCGCTGACCCGTATCGCGGGTCACACCTACATCGTCAACGCGGCAATGTCGGTAACTGCCGGAGCCATCGACCAGGGCGAGAAGCCCGCGGTACCGTCGGCCATTCTCAAGTACCACTGCACCGAACTCGGCCGCAAATGCGCCAACGACGCGATGGACATCCACGCCGGTAAAGGCGTCATGATGGGACCCAGCAACTACCTCGGTCGCGGCTTTATGGCGACGCCGATCGCAATCACGGTCGAGGGCGCCAATATCCTGACGCGCAGCCTGATAATCTATGGCCAGGGCGCGATCCGCTGCCATCCATTCGTGCTGCGTGAACTGCAGGCGGCGGCTGATGAGGATTATGATCGCGGCCTCGTCGAATTCGACGACGCCCTGTTCGGGCACATCGGTTATGCCATCAGCAATGTTGCCCGCTCGTTCTTCCTGGCCTTGACGCATGCCAAGTTCAGCCGCGTACCGCTGAATACACCGACGCGTCGTTACTACCAGAACATCAACCGCTACAGCGCCGCATTCGCCCTCGCCTCCGATTTCGCGATGCTCACGCTGGGCGGCAACCTCAAGCGCCGCGAACTGCTGTCGGCCAGGCTCGGTGATGTCCTGAGCTCGATGTACCTGGCCTCCTGCGTACTCAAGCACTTCGAGAACCAGGGGCGGCGCGCGACCGACCTGCCGCTGGTCGAATGGTCCGTGCGCACGTTGATGTACCAGGCTCAGGAATCGCTGCACGCGTTCCTGCTCAATCTGCCGAACCGCTGGATCTCGTGGGTGCTGCGCTTCTTCATCTTCCCGCGCGGCCGCACCTACAAGACGCCGTCGGATGAGATCGCCCAGCGGGTCGTCGAACTCGTGACGACGCCGGGTGAGTCGCGCGAGCGCCTTTGTGAAATCGCGTACACCACGCTCGAGCCGGGGAACCCGCTCGGCAAGCTGCAGGAGGCCCTCGAACTTGCGCACGAGCATGCGCCCCTCGAGAGGCGACTGCGGCAGGCGCGCAAGGAAGGCCTCATTGCCTCCGACTATGTCGGACTGCAGATCGACGAAGCAGAAAAGGCGCAGGTCATCAGCAAGGCTGAGGCAAACAGCCTGCGCGACTACCATGAGAAGGTGACCGATCTCCTTAGCGTCGACGATTTCGAGAAGGATGCGTTCCGGCGCACGCCGGCCGCGCCGGTCGAGGAGAACAAGCCCGCCGCGAAGAACAAGACGGTCCGCAAGACGACGTCCAAAAAGAAGAAGGCCACACGCAAGACGACGGCCAAGAAAAAGCAGACCAAAGCCTGATTCGTGTCCAAGCCTGCCGCCCAGTTGCCCGATCACCCCGACTGCCTGAACTGTGGCACGGAACTGCAGGGGCAATACTGCGCCGTTTGTGGCCAGCGGGCGAGCAACCGGCTGATCAGCCTCTGGGAACTGCTGCGTGATGCGTTCGGCGATCTGCTGGAACTCGACTCGCGCCTGTGGCGTACTGTCATTCCGCTGCTGATCCGCCCGGGGCTGCTGACCCACGACTATCTCATCGGGCGCCGTGCGCGCTACATGCCGCCGTTTCGCATGTACCTCGTGCTCAGCGTCATCTTTTTCGTCGTCGCGGTGTTCGACCCACGCGACGACATGAGTCTCCTGTTCGAGCCCGAACCGGAACCGACCGCCGAGGAACTCGAGGAACAGGAGGAACAGGAGAACACGAGGGAAGAAGCGCTCGAAAGGGCACAGGAACGGGTCGAGGAACTCGCGGCCGAAGGCAGATTGGCGCCCGAGCAGGCTGATCGGGTATACACCGGCATCCAATTCGGCGAGGACGGCCCGAGCGCGACGATCTACAGCGATGGCGAGAGCGAGTTCGATATCGATTACGACAAGGAGACCGGCGAATGCACGGTCCAAGGGTTGGATCAGTTACCGGAATGGCTGCAGCGACGCCTGACCGAGCGCAGACTCATTTCCACCTGCGAGCGTATCGGCGCGGACGGCGGCAATGCTCTCGGGCGGCAGATGCTCGACAACATTCCCGTGGCGCTGATCGTGCTGCTGCCACTCATAGCACTGGTCCTCAAGGGCCTTTACCCGCTGTCCCGACGGTACTTCGTGGAACACCTGCTGTTCTTCGTTCACTTCCACTCGTTCTTCTTCCTGATCCTGACGCTGCAGATCCTGTTCGCACGCCTTACGGGCCTGCTGTGGGTGCCCGAGCCGATTACTGTCCTGATTATCGTGGCCGCCTCCTTTTATGTCCCGGTGTACCTTTACAAGGCGATGCGCCGCGTCTACGGGCAGGGCCATCTGCTAACCTTGCTGAAGTACATCGTCCTGTTCGCCGCCTATATCCTCGGCGCCGCATCCACGGCGATCGGCGCATTTCTGTTTGCGCTGCTGTCCGTCTGAACACCGGAGAACAACAATGAGAGTAATTCTGTTTACTGCCCTGGCAGCCCTGCCCATGCTTGTCGCGTGCGGATCCGGGACCAGCAACGCACCAGCTGAGCCTGCCGCCGAGGCGCCGACAGGCGCGGAGTCGGCGGTGGAAGAGGCTGCGGTGCTCCCGCGATCGCCATCTGTAGAAGGCGCGCGCGTGTTTTTCATAAGCCCGGCAGACGGCGATACGGTCAGCAACCCGGTGACCATCGTCTTCGGCATCGAGGGCATGGACATAGCGCCTGCGGGCGACGCCACCGCGCATACGGGGCATCACCACCTGCTGATCGACACGGGGCTGCCCAATTTGGGAATGCCGATTCCCGCCGATGACAATCACGTGCATTTCGGCAAGGGTCAGACTGAGACCGAGATTATGCTGTCACCCGGCGAGCATACTCTGCAGATGCTGCTCGGCGATCACCTGCATATCCCGCACGATCCGCCGCTCACATCTGACCCGATCACCTTATACGTGGAATAAAGTATTGAGTGACAAGGCCGGCGCAACTAAAATCGCCGGGCTATTAGCTACTTTCTCTGCGGTGCGTCCGATGTCCACAAGAACCATAGGAATCAGCGGCCTGGCCGGCTACGTCCCGCCGTACCGGGTATGGCTGGAAGATTGGTGCGACTGGACAGGTAACCAGTGGCCCAAAGTCCGCGACGTCGTCGGTCGCAGCTTCCGTGTACGCGGCCCGCAGCACAGCATGTATACGATGGCGGCCAATGCCGTTATTCGCCTGATCGACCAGTACGACGTCGATCCGACACGCGTGAAATTCCTGGGACTGGGTACCGAGTCGAGCACGGACAATTCGGCGGGCGCCATAATCGTCAAGGGCATGGTCGACGAGGCCCTGATCTCCCGCGGCAGGCAACCCATCTCGCGCAGCTGCGAGGTCCCCGAGTTCAAGCACGCCTGCCTCGGCGGCGTGTATGGCATGAAAGGCGCCATTCGCCATCTTGCGCTCGACGGGGCCGGTGGCCAGGCGATTGTCGTCTGCGCCGATATCGCCGAGTACGCACGCGGCAGCACGGGCGAACCAACGCAGGGTGCGGGTGCGGTGGCCATGCTGCTCGAAGAGGACCCGAAGCTCGCCGTCGTCGACCTGATCGGTTCCGGCTCGGCCTCGGACTATCGCATCATGGACTTCCGCAAGCCCATGCTGCGCTTCTGCGGTCAGGACCGCTCGGAAACCCATCATGTCCAGGATTTCCCGATCTTTAATGGCAAGTTCTCGACGACCTGCTACATTGACGAGACGCTGCAGGCCCTTTGCGACATGTATGAGAAGCGCAGCCTCGATCCCGCGGCTTATCTTGACTCCCTGCGCAACGTGTTCATGCATCGCCCGTACCGGCGCATGCCCGAAACAGGCTGGGCCGTCTCCTACCTGTTCGCCCTGGCGCAGGGTGGCGAGGAGGCGCGCTTCGAGCTCGCGTCATACTGCGAGCCTGCCGGCATCGATGTGGATGCGATGATCTTGGAGATGGGCGCAGAGCCCGAGATCGCGGCACTGGCGACCCCCGAGACGCTCAACTACGAAGCCTATCCGCTGACGATGGCCGTGCTGCGCAGCTTCCGCACGACCGACAAGTACAAGGTCGAAGTGGTCGACAAGCTGCGGCTCGGCAGCGACGTGATGCGCGATCTCGGCAACCTTTACACGGCTGCGCTGCCCGCCTGGATGGCGGCCGGGTTCGAGCAGGCCCTCGAAGAAGGCTCCCTCGAAGTCGGCGAGGAAATCCTGACCCTTGGCTACGGCAGTGGCGACGCGGCGGAAGTCATCCCGTTCTTCATGGCCGAAGGCTGGCGCGAAGCCACGCGCAAGATGCGCTTCACCGAGTCGCTGGAGTTTGCGATCGATATCGACTTCGAACAGTACAAGGCCCTGCACGACGGCCGCTACGTTACGGGACTCGACTACGAACCGAACAACGAGTTCATCATCGACAGCGTCGGCACCTCCGACGACCGTTATTTTGCCGATCTCGGCATCGAGTACTACAAGTACATCGCTTAAAGTTCCCCAGGGATCTCGCAGTAGCGACCGAGCTGCTCACGATACCGTGACTTCAGTTCCCCCCACTCCTGTTTGAACCAGGGCGTGAAGCGTTCAGGCTGCGACTCGAGTGCAGCGTCGAGCGCGGCCGGTGCCACGTGGCGCACCGCGGCAATCTCGCTCTCATTCGGCCGCAGCTTGTCGCTCGAATGGCCAAGGAACACATGACACAACTCGTTCTCGGACCCGACCTCGCGAAAGCGTGCTTCATAGCAGAACCAGTACACGTGCTCGAGCGCCGTGTCGAAGTTGAGCTCATCCTGCAGACGCCTCGAGGTCGCGACCTCGAGCGACTCACCGCGGCGCGGGTGACTGCAGCAGCTGTTCGACCAGTAGCCGCCCCACAGGCGCTTCTCCGGCGCACGTTGTTGCAACAACAGTTCGCCTGCCTCGTTGAAGAGGAATAACGAGAAGGCCCGATGCAGTACCCCACCGCCATCATGCGCATCGGCCTTCGAAATGAATCCGATCTCGCGGTCGTCACGGTCGACCAGTATCAGTTCCTCGCTTTCCGAAGAGACGATGCGATGCCGGTCATTCATAACGTGTTGTAACCCCCCCGTTGCAGCGCCCGGCGCACCTCATCGATAGCGCCCGGGCACAACGCGACGATCGAGCCACCACCACCCGCGCCCGTCAGCTTGGCACCAGCCGCCCCGGCCTGCCGGGCAAGTGAAACCATGCGTTCGAGCGCCGGCGTCGATACGCCAATACCGTTCAACAGGCCATGACAAACGTTCATGAGCGCACCGAGTTCCTGCCACTGACCCGCGACAGCGAGATCGGCGCCGTCCCGACTCAGCCGGTCCATTTCATCGAAGATCGCCTCAAAGTGCACCATGGCCAGCGCGTGGCGCTCCCGTACGCCCGCAACCTGTTCGTCCGTCCGGCCCGTTTCGTCGCCCCACGCAATCAGGATCGGTGGCGCCTCGGCAAGATCGAGCACATCGTACTGCAGGCCGTCTGCATTCCTGAACAGCATCGGCGTCGCGTAGGTTGCGAGTGTGTTGTCGACGCCGGATGGCGTACCGTGCGCCAGCTTCTCGACCTCGAAAGCGATGGCGTTGATCGCTGCGTCGTCGAGCCCGAGGCCGAGCTTTGCGTCAAACGCCCGGGCAGTCGCCACCGCGACGGCAGCCGACGACCCCAGCCCCTTGCCGAACGGCAGGCGCGACTCGACCTCGATGCGCCAGTTCGTGTCCGCTACGCCGAGCTCGGCCAGCAGCCGGTTCACGTACCTGTCCGGCAGGTCGTGGCTCAGCGCGTCGCTCGCAGTCAGCCTGACGTGGACGGCATCGGGAATAGGCAGTGCCAGCGCATGCCGTCCGTACACGACGCCGTGCTCACCGAGCAGGATTACCTTGCCCGCGGCGCTGCCATCCGGCTCCCCGGCTTTCGCTCCCTGCACGTCGGCAAGAATCTCTCGCGCTTTCCACTCCTTGATCTCGCCACTGGCGACCAGTTCTTTCACGACCCGGTCGAACTGCTTGCCGCTGGCACCGGCCGCCGCGGCCACACTGCGTGCATGCAGCTTCATGTGACCTGCCTGGATACCGCTCGTCGCCAGTGCCCGCAGCGCCGCGCAGTTCTGCGCAAGCCCCACCGCGGCCATGATCCCGGCCAGCTCGTCCGCACTCTGCACACCGCTCAACGCCAGTCCGAGGGCGGCCGCCGGGTTGTTCGATAGCGTGCCGCCGACCGTACCTACCTTCAGTGGCAACGTGAGCTCGCCCAGCAGGTCCCCATTGGCGGCAACGTTCCAGCGCGTCAGCGCCCGGTAGTGACCTGCAGCAGCCGCAAACGCGTGCGCCCCGGCCTCGATGGCACGCCAGTCATTACCCGTCGCAATGGCCACCGCATCGATGCCATTCATGACGCCCTTGTTGTGCGTCGCGGCGCGGTACGGATCCACGAGCGCAATATCATTTGCCAGTGCGATCGCCTGGCTCACCCCGGCATCCAGGGCGAAACGCGCCCGCGCCGTGAACAGTGAGCGATCTGCCAGGTTTGACAGGATGCGTAGCGCCACCTCGCCATCGCAGGCTGCCGCTATATCGGGTGCAATGGCCTCGCAGATCGAATTGACCAGGTTGGCACCCATTGCATCGTTTGTATCAACGAGCACGTGCACGGCAAGCAAGGGCGAACCGTCGGGCAATGCGAACAGGCGCAGCTCGATGTCCTGTACGCCGCCGCCACGCTCGACAAGTCGAGGATGTACCGCGTTGGCAGCCGCAAGTAGCTTGCTTTTCGCGTTCTCGACGGCGCTGATTGCATGATCGGGGTCTGCCATCCCGGTAACGTGCACCTGGCCGATTAGCAGCGACCCCGCGTTCTCGACCTCGAAACCACCCGAGCGCTTCGCGAGTGACGCCGCGCTGCTGAGGCCTGCGACGATCGACGGCTCTTCAACGACCATGGGCACTACGCATTCGCGGCCGTTGATGACGAAATTTGGCACTACGGCGAACGGCAGCCCGAACACACCGATGACGTTTTCGATCATGCGGTCGGCTGCGCCCACCGACACGACATGATGTCCGTGGCGCAGCCGTGTGGCAGTGTCGGCATCGAGCCAACCGCCTTCCTCGAGGCGCGCAATACGTTCGGCAACCGGGAGCTTGTAGAGACCCCTGAGGCTTGACGTGCTCATCGAGACTCCAGCCTCACGCCGTCGGGATCGAGCTCGCAGGGCAAAACACCGTGGATCAACCCGGCACGATTCGCGACGAAGGCATCTAGCTCAGCCTCTTCGCGGCCGAACACGATACCGATGTCGCCGCCGCCGGCGCCAGCAGGTTTGTACACGAGACCGTCGACCATTGCCGCATCCGTTAGTTCGTCGTGGCCAGCATCGAATATGCCGAGATCGTGGTCAACACTGAACTGGCGCAGCACGCCGATATAGTTCACGTACTCGGACAGGATCGCGTCGGCATCGCCCGCACGCCACGCATCGGCCATCCGCGGCGCGACCAGCAGCAAGGCCGACCTCGATGCCTTCTTCGCCTGGTTCGCCAGGCGTTCGATCCTCGCCGCCGTGCTCGCCGATACACCGGTCCAGATGACCCGATACGACAATCCCACGGGCCAGGACAGTTTCCTGGCCTCATGGTTTACGCGGGTGTACTCGATCAATCCGCCGTGCACGGCCGCCGCGACGTCGATGCCGCTGCCCTTGCCACCCTGCAGGCGAGCGTGCGCCGCGAGAGCTTCTTCGTACACGGCCGTCGTGTTCCGGAGCGCCGCCGCCAGCGCGACCGTCACCGCGGCACTCGAGCCGACACCGATCTTCCTGCCGTTCTCGGCAAATGCAGTCGTATCCAGCTCGATCTTACCGCCCGGTCGTTGTCCGCCGGTCACCGCGTCTACGACCGCAAACCGATCTTCCCCGCCAAAGCCCGGCGTGCTGACATGGCACTCGCCGTCGGCATTTGCAGCGACCCTCGCCACGGCGCGGCGATTCACCGCCATGCAGATCGCCGGCGCATCCCAGAGCACGGCGTACTCGCCAGCCAGGACGATCTTGCCCGGTGCGGTAGCCATAACTGTCACTTGCCCGGCTCCAGGCGCGCGCCCCCGCCGAGTCCTGTTGTCATGAGATCGGTTACGCCATCGGTCTCACGCAGTGCTGCTTCGACCGCTGCAACCGCGTCCGGCAGGCACACGGCCTTCACCTGCGGCCCCGCATCGATCGTGAAGAACACGTCGACACCCTCGCCCTGCAACCTGCGAATCGTCTGCAGGCAGCGCATGGTCGCCGCATTCCAGTAGACCATCGGCGGGCGCGACGCCCACATGATCGAGTGCATCTTGAGACAGTTGTGCTCGGCGAGTGCGGCCAGCCGGCCGAAACGACGGTCGGCGATCGCGGCACGTGCCGCCGCGAGCTCCGCCGTCTGCTGCTCGACCCACCGCGCATAGAACGGCGAGGTCCGGCGACTGATCTCCATCGCCTCGCTCGAGCCGACGGATTTCGGCGCCGTCTCGGTGATCGCGACGACCACGACCAGGGGCCAGGCATCCGCAGTACAGATCTCGCGCACAACGATGCCGTCACCTGCGTTCGACAGCTCCACGAAACCGCCAAGCAATGAACGCGCCGCCGAACCCGACGCCTGGCCGGCAAGACTTGCCAGCTCGGCAGTCGTGTACGACTTGCCGGCGGCAGCTGCGCCGGCAACCGTGAGGGCCGCGAACGAGGACGCCGACGAGGCCAGGCCTGCTGCAATCGGGAAATTGCAGTCGCTTACGATATGCGCCCTGAGGCGGTCGCTACCGGCAACCCGGTCGAGACAGGCCGAAAGACGCGGCAACATCCTGTCGTTGGGCGCGCCGTTGACCGTCAGTTCGTCACCGCCCGATTTGTCATCGAATGTCACGCTCATGCGCGTATGGAGATCCCGCAAGGTGATCGAAATCGAACCTACCGCCGGCAGGTTGCGTTCGATGTCGCGTTTTCCCCAGTACTTGATGAGTGCGATATTCGGCTGTGCGATGGCCGTTGCCTGCATGCCGGCCGTCCCTCGATGTCGTGCAACGGACGCGAATTATATAAGCTACACGCCCCCGGTTGCGCAGGAAGATGCGTTGAGCACCCATTTCAAGGATCGAGTCAGCGAGTACCAGGCACGCGTCGACGCCTGCCTGGATGCCGCGTTGCCTACCGCCGACATGGCGCCCCAGCGATTGCACGAGGCGATGCGCTACGCGGTGTTCAACGGCGGCAAGCGGATACGGCCGTTACTCGTCTACGCCGCCGGTGAGTGCCTCGGCGTCGACCCCGACCTGCTTGATGCCCCGGCGGTCGCTATCGAGCTGATTCACGCATTCTCGCTCGTTCACGACGATCTGCCCGCGATGGACGACGACGATCTGCGCCGCGGCAAGCCGACCGTGCACATCCAGTTCGACGAGGCGACCGCAATCCTCGCGGCCGACGCACTCGTACCGCTCGCGTTCTCGGTCATAGCCAACCTCGAGGCCGCATCCATCGCGTCGCGCAACGGCCTCGTGCGACTGGTTGCCGATGCTTGCGGCTCGATCGGTATGACCGGTGGACAATCGATCGACCTCGCGGCTGAAGGCCACACGCTGACCGCGAACGAACTCGAGCACATGTATGCGCTCAAGACCGGCGCGCTGATACACGCATCGATCATGTCGGCCTGCCTGCTTTGTGAGGATCTCGAACAGGACCGCTGTGACGGGCTCGACCGGTTCGGCCGCGACATCGGTGTTGCGTTCCAGATCAAGGACGACATTCTCGACGTCGAGGGTGAAACCCACATCATCGGCAAGCCTTCCGGATCGGACGAGAAGCTGCGCAAAGCAACCTATCCCTCCCTGTTTGGCCTCGGCGCTTCGCATGCGCGTTGTGACGAGTTACTCGACAGCGCACTCGGCAGGCTCGGTTGCTGCCGCGGCCCCTCCGCACCGCTCGAGTGGCTCGCCCGCTACATCGTCGAACGCGGCACGTAGTCATGCCGGCATCAACACGCAGTATCCTGCATGTTGACATGGACGCCTTCTACGCGTCGGTTGAACAACGCGACAACCCGGGACTGCGCGGCAAGCCGCTCGTCGTCGGCGGAACCACCAATCGCGGTGTCGTCGCTGCTGCCAGCTACGAGGCTCGAACATTCGGCATCCATTCCGCCATGCCCATGCGTGACGCACTCCGCCGCTGTCCCGACCTGCTGCGCGTTCGCCCGCGCATGGCACATTACCAGTCCGTGTCGAAGCAGGTCTTTGCGATCTTCCGGAGTTTCACGCCGCTCGTCGAAGGCCTGTCGCTCGACGAGGCATTCCTCGACGTCACATCCAGCGCCTCCCTGTTCGGCTCGCCCGTCGAAATCGCCCGTTCGATCAAGCAACAGATTCGCGCGCAGACCGAACTCACGGCATCCGTTGGCGTTGCCGAGAACAAACTCGTCGCCAAGATTGCCTCCGACCTCGACAAACCCGACGGCCTGACCGTGGTCTACCCGGCCGACTACGAACAGCGTCTCGACCCCTTACCCGTCTCCGTGATACCCGGCATTGGCAAGAAGACGCTGGCGCGTCTCGACGGCACCGGCATCGCCACGGTACGCGATCTGCGCCTTGCAGAGGACCGTGTCCTGAGGCCCGTCTTCGGCCGCTTCACGCAAAAGACCAGGGATCGCGCCGCCGGCATCGACGACCGCCCCGTCGTCTCCGAGCGCGAGGACAAGTCGATCAGCACCGAGGAAACCTACGACATTGATCTCGCCAGCCGCGAAGACATGGAGCGCGAACTGCTGCGCCTGTCCGAACGAACCGCGGCAAGGCTCCGGAAAGCCAAACTCGCGGCCGGCACCGTGCAGGTCAAGATCAGGCAATCCGATTTCTCGACTTTCACACGGCAGCGCAGCGCCAAACCACCCGCAAATGGCACCGACCAGCTTTACGCCATCGCCCGCGACCTGTTGCAGACGTGGCTGGTCGAGAACCCGGATGCCGCAGTCCGCCTGCTCGGCGTCGGCGGCAGCAACCTCGCCCCGGCAACTCAGCAGGACCTGTTCGGCTTTAGCCAGAGCGACAACGAATCTCCAATCGACACAACCGTCGATGAGATCAGGGACAAGTTCGGTAATAGCGCGCTGGGGCGCGCCCGTACGCTGGATAAGGACTGATAGTCCTTCTTTCTTCCAGTAGTCGAGAACTCCGGCCTCAATCACCTTCCTCCCGAATTGCAGTTTCTGACGATATTCTTGAATGCTTGGTAGCCAGTTAATTGGTCCTCCCGCTACCGGTGCAAAACTACAGGCGCCAAGCGGCAATGGCGCTGTAGCGAGCGCGGTCATGCACCTATTGCCGCGGTCATCAGAGAACCGGCGAGCATCCTCTTCCCAGTACCTGCTCTATACTGAATTCTCCCTGCGCAAAGACAGTCGTCGAAACAGCGGCGGCACCCAGCACAAAGCGACTGAACGACATATCAGTCTCATTTGATCTGATTGAGCGCTGTTTCCAACACTGTGTCTGTACCGGCTGCATAATCCGCAAATGTGTAGGAAACGGCGATATCCGGCGCACGAAAGAGGCGCGGATCATCCGGCGTCGACGTCTGGTAATACTCACTCGCATAGATGATCGGCAGCAACGAATTGGGAGTAACAAAAATATTCGTCTCGCCGTAGTGATTGGGCCGATCGGCCGTTGCCTGGCCGATAAAAAGGGCCGCCGTGCGCTGCTCCAGCGCAGACACCAGCATCACTGCGGCGGAGTGAGTGGCACGACTTGTAAGCACCACCAACCGCCCGTCCCGATTAAGGGCATCGCTTTCTGTCAAGGCAGTCACGAGTCCCTCATTAAGCGTGCCATCACCGCCAAGACACCGGCGCAAATCAATGATCAGCGATGGCTCATCGCGAGCCTCTGCCTGAATCACGGCCGCTTGCGCCATATTCGCGAAGGTTTGATTTACCCCGTCACTAATCGTCTTAATCTGAAGATAGGTTGCGCCTGCCAGCTCCACGATCCGGAAGTGGTCGTCGAAGCCCTGCATCCAGAAGGGCTGTTGCCTGGCCGCCGTCTGCCAAGAATGCTGTCCCGCGGGACTGCCATCCATGGAGTAGATCCAGTCATACATAGCGCCACCATCGAGTGCCGTCAGATCAGCGGTGTGATTTTCTCCGCCGCGCTGCAACGACAGCGTGACCTCCTCGTCTGCCGCCAGGTCAAGCGCCACGAGTAATTCGAACTGCATGAGCCATTCCGCGACGAACTCCCGCGCGAAGTTGGTCGCGTCCTGTGGCAGCAGCTCCATCATCCGCGCAACGGCGATCTCCGCCGGCACATCGCCGAAGCCGGTAACACGCGTGCCGAGAAGATCAGCATGGGAGTGCGAAGCGCCAACAACATATAAACCATCATCAAACAGCTCGAAACGGATGGGCAAGGAAGAGAAGCCCGGGCCGGGCGGCAAACCGTCGAACGGCATACGATACATGGGCATCCATGTGTGGCCATCACCAACCATCGCCACGAGGCGAGCGAATTCGGTGATACGCTCGGCCCGGCTCAACTCGGGAAGTGCGGCCCTATATTCCGCGATCGCCCGCTCGAACGCTGCGCGCGGTGTATGAAAAAAGGGATTGTCATGTTCGACATAGAGCACCTCGAGGAATGCGTTCAGGTCCTCCTGCCAGAGCCCCTCATCCTGCTGGGCATACGCTATTTTGGGAAATGAAAGAACAAGCGCGAGGGCGCAGATGGTTACCGGTCGAGACATACAAACTCCTTCTTGAATTCCGGCTTCAGCAAATTTGGAACCAGATACGCTTCTATTCCTGCATTAGATGGACGCCTGTCGAATTCGGATGCAGATATCCGCAGCTATTCTCTGATACCGCAGGAAAACGCTGAAAGCCGGCTTGTTTAATCTCTCGATGCAGAGAGTCTTAAAGTGTGAGGCTATAACCGAGCTTACTCAGAGAGCCTTGTGGTTGTGGGGTAATCTTCGCAACTCCGATTGTGAAGCGGACGACCCACGCACTTCTCGAAAGGCGGATATTCGAACAGCTTTTATAAAGCATCGCCTTTGGGTCAACAGCGGTTATTCTAAGGTTCGCAAATACCTTGACTTTCTGGCCCTGGTCGCAGATTCACGTTGCTCCGACTTTCGGCAAAGCTTTCGATGGCCTCTCGTAGATCAGGTTCCAATTCGTTGACCGAGAAGTGCCATTCCCCGCCGGGGGAAGCCATGAATTGGAAAGCTTCTGTGCCATAAAGATCCCACGCACGATTATCTAGTAGTTCTTGTTCATACAACCGGTAAACACGTCGAAATTGGTTGAATAGCGCCCGCATCTGCATTGAAAATCGGATCGCTTCTAAGTCCGTCAGTTCTTCCGGGTCACACAAGCCCTTCTGGAAAGTCAGACCAATTTCTGGGTCTGTTATCGTTGCTAGATTCAGAGTGATGAATCCATCGGCAATGCTGTCTTGCGTTTGAGCGGATATTGCACTGCTGCTGTGCCGGAGTTCCACAGCCAGGAACACGATACCGACCAGAACACCGACATTAGCCAATAACGTCAGCCACTGATTAACTTTGTCGAAATTCATGCGACTTTCAATTCATGCTTAGTTGGTGCCAATACCGATAGACGCTATGACCGCTTTGGGTCAGTACCAGCCGCTGAGTCTACCACCAGACGACTGGCTGGTTACGGCCAGAAGCGGTCGGTCACTTCTTGCAAGACGTCCAGACTATCCACCCAACCATCATGCCAGCTACGGCGAGTTGTCTGCTGCGAGATCGCCGCAAGGAGTCGGAGATCCACATGCAAGTTCGACCAACGGTTGAAACACAAACATGTCTCGAAGCCAGGGCGCCGTATTGTAGACGACTTTATACCAGGGTCTCATTGCGGGCATGTTTTCGATGTGCCAAGCCATACTGGATTGATACATCAAGATGTCATCATCGCCAAGCAGACCATTGTCATGGGCTCGTTGCGCGGACCAAAATATATTTGCGAAGTGCCAGGCCACCGCACTCATCATTGCCTCTTGAGCGTCGGTGTATTCCGAGTGGTTCGGATCGTAAATCGCTGCGACCAACTCAGCGACTTCTGCATTTTCAAACGTCGCACTATTGAATTCGTTGGC
>JBFFOM010000026.1:0-38984 GCA_041574455.1 Woeseiaceae bacterium
CCCGGCGAGACGCTTTTCGATGCCGCGCGCAACGGGCCAGCGCAGGCGCCGGTCACGCACGACGACGCGGACAATCTCCTGGTCGACGATCCACGGCTCGATGCCGCGGCGACTGGTTTCGACTTCGGGTAGCTCGGGCATGCCGTATTGTGGCTTTGTGCCCAAAAAAAAGCCCGCTTTCGCGGGCTTTTCGTTACTTGATCTTCGATTCCTTGTAGATCACGTGCTTGCGGATCGTCGGATCGTACTTTTTAGTCTCCAGCTTTTCCGGGTGGAGCTTCTTGTTCTTGGTAGCCGTGTAGTAGTGGCCCGTGCCTGCGCTCGAGACCAGCTTGATTTTGTCGCGATTTCCTTTGGCCATGATTCAGTCCTCCCGACTAGACGTGCGTGCCGGCAGCGCGCAGGTCGGCGACGACCTTCTCGATACCGTGCTTGTCGATGATGCGCATGCCCTTGTGGGAAATGCGCAGGCGCACCCAGCGCTGCTCCGATTCGAGCCAGAAACGCTTGTTCTGCAGGTTCGGCAGAAAGCGACGACGGGTTCTGTTATTGGCGTGGGAAACGTTATTGCCGCTCATCGGGCCCTTCCCAGTCACTTGGCAAACCTTGGACATGACCTTAAGTCTCTGATTTTATTACAGGTTGCCCGCGGCAGGCGGGCAGAGAGCGAGACTTTATACCAGCCCGGAAGAAGCATTACAAGCACCTCTCTAGAGCATTCCCCGAGAGGCCATCGAAGTGGCATAACCGTCCCCGATGACCAGGTGATCGAGGAGCCGGATATCGACCAGTTGGAGGGCTGATTTGAGACGTTTCGTGATGCGTTCGTCGGCCTGGCTGGGCTCTGCGACCCCGCTCGGGTGGTTATGGGCGAGGATTACGGCAGCGGCATTGACGGCCAGCGCCTCCTTGACGACTTCCCGGGGATAGACGCTGGTGCCGTCGATCGTGCCGCGAAACAACTCGTCGAACCGGAGCACCCGGTGGCGATTATCCAGGAACAGGCAGCAAAAGACCTCGTGGGAGAGATGCTGCAACCGGGCTTTCAGGAACGCTTCGGTATCAGCCGGGCTGCGAATCGCTTCGCCGCAGGGCAGCGACTCCTCGAAATAGCGCCGGGCGAGCTCGGGCAGGGCGCGGAGCGCCCCCAGGCCGCCGGGGCCAATGCCCCGGCACCCGAGGATCTCACGGGAATCGGCATGCAGCAGCGCGCGAATGCTGCCGAAGCGCTGCAGCAACGGGCCGGCAGCGCGCCTGTCCAGCAGCGCTGCGAGCAACTCCGTGTCGCTCCGGTCCATGAGCGGTTCGTCATCCATGCACCCATGTTGTAATGCGGGGACATGTCGATACAACGAAACAATCTAAACGGAATTGCCGGTTTAAGTGCCCACGCGATAAGCTGCGCAGCATGAATATCGTCCTCGGTATCACTGGCAGCATTGCGGCCTACAAGGCGCCCGACCTCGTCCGGCGGCTCAAGGAGCGCGGTGCAGACGTGCAGGTCGTAATCACTGCGTCGGCCACGGAGTTCGTGACCGATACCGCGCTCCAGGCCGCGTCCGGCAGGCAGGTTCGTGCGAACCTCTGGGACAAGGAGGCGGAGCGGGCGATGAGCCACATCGAGCTTGCACGCTGGGCCGATGCGGTGCTGATTGCACCGGCCACGGCCGAGGTCATGGCGCGCATCGTCAGTGGCGGCGCGCCCGACCTGTTGACGACGATCTGCCTTGCCACCGAGGCGCCGATCGCCGTCGCCCCGGCCATGAATCACGTGATGTGGAACAATCCCGCGACCCAGGCCAATCGCAAAGTGCTTGAAGAGCGCGGCGTGCACATTCTCGGTCCAGGCACAGGGTCGCAAGCCTGTGGTGAAGAGGGTGCCGGACGCATGCTCGAACCCGATGCCATTGCGGCCGCGGTGTTCGACCTCGGTGTAAGCCACGGCGAGGGCCTGCTGGCGGGCAAGAAGGTCGTTATCACGGCGGGCCCGACCCGCGAGCCGATCGATCCGGTCCGCTACATCACCAATCGCAGCTCAGGGAAAATGGGTTACGCGATGGCTCGTGCCGCGATTGCCCAGGACGCCGAGGTGATCCTGATCAGCGGACCCGTGGATCTGCCCGAGCCGCCGGGCGTCGAGGTTCGCAAGGTCAGTTCGGCCCGGGAAATGTATGACGCGACGCACGAGTGCATCGCGGATGCGGACATCTTCATCGCGGCTGCGGCCGTCGCAGACTACCGGCCCGCAGAGGTGCAGAGTCAGAAGATCAAGAAGAACGAAGAGGAGATGAGTATCAAGCTGGTGCGCTGCCCCGACATCCTTGCCTCGGTTGCCGCACTCGATGGCGCCCCGTTCACGGTGGGTTTCGCGGCCGAGACCGAGAACGTTGACGACTATGCCCGCGGCAAGCTAGCAAATAAGAAGCTCGACATGATCATCGCGAATCGTGTCGGCGACGATTGTGGTTTCGATCGTGATGACAATGCGGTCAGCGTCTTCTGGAACGATGACGAAAAGCGTTTTCCCAAAGCGCAGAAGTCGGAGCTCGCCAATGACCTCATTGAACTCGTGGCCGAGCGCTACTATGCTGCCCGCGGCGCCGCCAGGAACAAGGACAATGTCATTGCGATCCATTGAGCTCAAGATCCTCGACCCCCGCGTCGGGGATTCCATTCCCTTGCCCCACTACGCAACCGATGGTTCGGCCGGACTCGACATGCGCGCCTGCATAGACGAACCGCTGACGGTTAATCCCGGGGACACCGTGCTGGTCCCGACGGGGCTCGCGATTCACGTCGAGGATCCCGGGCTCGCAGCCGTGCTGCTGCCGCGCTCGGGGCTGGGTCACAAGCACGGGCTCGTGCTCGGCAACCTGACCGGCCTCATTGATTCGGACTACCAGGGGCAGGTGTTCATCTCGTGCTGGAATCGCGGCAAGGACAGCTACGAAGTGCAGCCCGGTGAACGCATCGCGCAAATGGTGTTTGTCCCGGTCGAGCAGGTTCGGTTCGAAGTCGTGGATGAGTTCCACACCAGCGAGCGAGGCGCCGGCGGATTCGGTCACTCAGGGACGGGCTAATGCAGCCTGCGGCGGCTCCTGGATTCCCTTCAGGGCCTTGAAGCGCTGGACGTCGACATTGAAGCGCTCGAAGATCTGCTTTTCTTCGTACTCGTATTTTTCGAGATTGCGCTCGTGGCGGTCGATCGTTGCCTTGGTCTTTTGCAGGTCGGCGGCAAGGTCCTCATCGATCACCGGTGCATCGGGATCCTCGCTGTAGGGCTGGAAGCGCGAGGCGTCCTTGCGCAGGCTGTCGAGGCGCCGATTCAGGTTCCTGAGGTACAGCTCGGTAACCCGTGACTGCGCTTGGAACAGCTCCACACGGCGGTCGCGGTGCATGATGATTTCCTCGACCGAGAGGTAGGTATTCAGGAGTGCCATGTCGGCGCGCTGCTGCAACTCCTGGGCCATGCGCAGCTCTTCATCACGCGCCTCCTGGGCCCGCTGCTCTTCCGTTTTCTTGCCCTCGATGTAAGAAACGGCAACGCCCTGGTCGTTCAGGACCTCCTTGGGGCGCTCGGCGTACTCGGCGGGTACGCTGTCACCGTAATGCACGATACCTTCTTCGTCAGTCCACTTGTACACGGGCTTGTCCTGCCGGGCCGCCGCCGTGGCACCAATGCTAAGAAGTGCACATATGATGATCAGGTTACGCATCGCTTGACTATGCCAGTTAATCGCCCGCCCGGACCGGGACTGGTTCTCGTTATTACAGCTTAGTCCGGTTTTTGCATCTTGTAAAATCGGCGCAACCGTAAAATTTTCAATAGCTTAGGAAATTACACCGTATTGTTTGCGGTACCCGAGCACAGGCTCGAGGAACTGCTCATATTCGCTTGATTCTTCTAGGATATCGATTAGATCGTCCAGCTGAACAATACTGACGACGGGGATGCCCAGGCTCTGTTTCAGCTCCTGCACGGCCGAATAGGCCCCCTGGCCACGCTCCTGGCGGTCCAGCGAAATGACGAGACCGGCAATCTCGGCGCCGGCCGACGCGATGACCTGGTAGGCCTCGCGCACCGCCGTCCCGGCCGTGATCACATCGTCGACGATGAGCACCCGGCCCGAGAGCGGTGCGCCCACGACGCTGCCGCCCTCGCCATGCGCTTTTGCTTCCTTCCTGTTGAAGGAATACGGCACGTCTATGTCGTGGTGCTCGGCGAGCGATGCGGCAGCCAGCGTTGCCAGGGGGATGCCCTTGTAGGCGGGGCCGAACAGCATGTCGAAGCGGACGTCGGACTCGGCGATGGCAGCAGCATAAAAGCGGCCGAGTTTCGCCGCGGCATACCCGGTGTTGAAAAGACCGGCATTGAAGAAGTAAGGACTGACGCGTCCCGACTTCAATGTGAACTCCCCGAATCGCAGAACGCCGAGTTCGAGCGCGAGCTCGATGAATTCCCTTTTGTAGCCACGCATCGATATGTCTTCTGTATGATTGCCGATTCGCTGCGGAGTATGACACAGGAGACCCCTTTTGTTTCGCGTTATCAGCCTGAACGCCAACGGCATTCGAGCGGCTGCCCGCAAGGGTTTTTTCGACTGGATGAAAGCACAAACAGCGGACGTCATCTGCATCCAGGAAACCAAGGCACAGGCGCATCAGCTGACCGACGCGATCTTCTCGCCAGCCGGCTATCACTGCTTTTACGAGGACGCCGCAAAGAAGGGCTACTCCGGTACGGCGATCTATACGCGGCACGAGCCGAAGAAGGTGATTCGCGGTTACGGCGATCCCGAATTCGATAATGAGGGCCGCTATCTCGAAGTCCAGCTGGGCGGCATCAGCATCGTGTCCCTGTACCTGCCGTCGGGTTCGTCGAGCGAGGACCGACAGGAGGCCAAATACCGCTGCATGGCCTCGTTCACCGAACATATGCACATGCTCAAGCGGCGGCGTTCCGAGTACATCATCTGCGGCGACTGGAACATCGTGCACAAGGAAGAGGACATCACGAACTGGAAGCAGAACCAGAAGAACTCGGGCTGCCTTCCGGAGGAGCGCGCCTGGCTGGACAAGGTATTCGGTGAGTACGGGTGGGTTGACGCATTCAGGACCATCGCACAGGAACCGAACCAGTACACCTGGTGGTCGAATCGCGGGCGCGCGTGGGACAACAACGTCGGGTGGCGCATTGATTACCACGTGGTGACACCGGGTCTCGGCGACAAGATAAAGAGAACGGAAATCTACCGCGACGAGCGATTTTCCGACCATGCGCCACTGATCATGGATTACGATTGGGTGCATGACGGTTGAGGAAGCTAATGTTGTAGCGTCGCAAGGTTGGCGCTACTACCTTCAGGAGAAGGTGGTCGTCATCTTCTTCCTGGGATTCTCGGCAGGACTGCCTTTCCTGCTCGTCTACTCGACGCTGTCGGCGTGGCTCAAGGATGCCGGCCTGCAGATGAGTACGATCAGCACGTTTGCTTGGCTCGGGTTCGCTTACAGCCTGAAATTCGCCTGGGCGCCGTTCGTCGATAGCCTGCCGATTCCGTTCCTGACGCGCCTGCTGGGCCGACGCCGCAGCTGGCTCCTGCTCGCCCAGGTTGCCATAGGGCTTGCATTGCTGACGATGGCGACGATGGACCCCGCACACGCGATCGAAGTGTTCGCGGCCGTCGCATTGGTCGTCGCGTTCTCTTCGGCCACGCAGGACATCGTTATCGATGCCTATCGCATCGAATGCGCCGAGGACCAACTTCAGGGGGTATTGGCGGCGGCCTACCAGTATGGTTATCGCGTCGCTATGCTGATCGCCGGCGCGGGAGCTCTGTATATCGCGCAGTTCGGTTCGTGGTCGACGGCATACACGGCCATGTCGGCCTGCATGTTCGTGGGCATCATGACGACGTTATGGTGCAAGGAACCCGACGTCGAGATGGTCCCGGCCGACAGGTCGGGTTCTGCATCGATACGCGTGGTGCGCTGGTTCAAGCACGCTGTCGCTGATCCGTTTATCGATTTCTTCACACGCTTCGGCGAGTTCGCGCTCACCATCATCGTCTTCATCCTGTTCTTCAGGCTCAGCGACTACGTGCTCGGAATCCTCGCCAATCCTTTCTACCTTGACATCGGGTTCAGCAAGGCCGAGGTTGCCAGCGTCGCGAAGATCTACGGGGTCATCGTCTCGCTTGTCGGCGCCGGCGCCGCCGCCTGGACCGTGGTGCGCTATGGGGTCGCGCGCTGCCTGATCATGGCGACCGTGCTGATTGCCAGTACCAACCTGTTCTTCGCCTTGATGACCGTCGTCGGAGCGGAACTGTGGATGCTGACTGTAACGATCAGCGCCGACAACTTCGCAATGGGTTTCGGCGGGACGGTCTTCATCGCCTACCTCTCCAGTCTTGTGAGCGCCTCGTTCACCGCAACGCAATATGCGTTGATGAGCTCCCTTATGAGCCTGCTCGGCAAACTGACGGCCGGCTTCTCGGGCAACGTGCAGGAGGCGATCGGCTGGACGGGCTTCTTTCTCTACGCCGCCGCGTTGGGTATCCCGGCGATCATTCTCGCGATGGTGGTTGCGCGCCGGCACGACGACCTCGTCGGCTCTCGATGAGCGAGAAGGAGATTGCGGTCGGTCGATTCGACGAACTTGAGGACCCCGGGTGTCGCGAGTTCGAGATTGGCGACGGTGACTGGCCTTTCCGCGGATTCGTCGTCCGCAAGGGCGACGAGGTCTACGCGTACCGGAATTTCTGCGTGCACGTCGGGCACCCCCTCAACTGGTCGCCCGACCGGTTTCTCACGAAGGACAAGAGTGCGCTGATATGCGCCTCACATGGGGCGACCTACGAGATCGAGACCGGCTACTGCTATGCGGGACCGGGCAGCGGGCGCACGCTGCAAAAAGTGGATGTCGAGATCCGGAACGGCGTGGTTTACGTGGCGGGACCGACGAGCATGTAGTCAGAGCTTGTCGAGGAACGCCAGCGGGTCGTGATACCCGACTGGCAAATCGTTCTCGCTACTGGTGCCGAGGTCCTCGGGGTCCATGTCGAGCGACCCGGAAAAGTCGTCGGGTGCTGCCGCTTCGACGAGCAGCAGATCCGGCCAGCGTTCGATATCGATGTCGTCGATCGTGCCGTCGAACTGCTGGATCTCGACCGTCAGGGCCTCTTCGTCAATGGCGACGACCTCGAACAGCGTGCCGTCGGGTCTGCGGAACCACTGACCGATGACGGGGTACTGGACTGCCATTGCACTGTGCCTCTTTTTTTGTCCGCTCTCTACTCTTTATAGAACACGTGGCGCAGAGCGCAAGAAACCAAAAGTTATTGGCGTTTTTCCCAGCACCAGTCGACAATACGGTGGTCTTTATGCAACCCGCGCCGCTCGAATTTGGTTCGCGGCCTGTCGAGCGGAGAGTCCCCCTTGTGCTCGCGTCTCTCGATGAGCACAAAACGTTCCGATTCCCCCATGACTTCGTCGATGTGCTCGGCGTAGTTGGCCCAGTCCGTTGCAACATTCAAGGTGCTGCCCGGCACCAGGCGCTCGGCAACCAGGTCGATGAACCCGGGCTGTAAGATCCGCCGCTTGTGGTGACGCTTCTTGGGCCAGGGGTCCGGGAAATAGAGATTCAGGCGCGTCAGCGATGCCGCCGGTACCTGGTGCTTCAGTACCTCGATCGCGTCGTGGTTGATCAGCCGCAGGTTGCCGATGCCGGCCTCCTCGGCCTGCAGCAGACAATGCCCTATGCCGGGCTCGTGAACCTCGATGCCAACGAAGTCATGCTCCGGGCTGGCGGCCGCCTGCGCCACGAGCGTTTCGCCATTGCCGAAGCCGATTTCCAGCACGATCGGCGCGTCGCGGCCGAACAGGTCGGGAAACGACAGCAACGCAGGCTCATACGAAATGCCGTAGGCAGGCCACAGTTCGTCGAGCGCACGCTGCTGCGAAACCGTGATGCGACCCGCGCGCCGTACGAAGCTGCGGATGGTCCTTTTGTGCTTTTCCGAGTCCTGCATCGATGCCTACAGGAGCCTGATCGGGCTGGCCTTTTCGGGCCAGCGCCCTTTAATGTCCTCGTAGAACGCTCGGATAATGGCCATGTCGGCGTCGACATCGCCGGTCAGCTCGACCTTGGGCCCGATGCCGAGGCGCCTGCGGCCGTAATCGAGAAATCCGAGGTACACGGGTACGCCAGCGCCCAGCGCGATACGGTAGAAACCGGACTTCCACCCGGCGGTCTTCTTGCGGGTTCCCTCGGGCGCCAGGCCGAAATAGAAGGTCTCGTTCTCCTCGTACATCCGGATAGCCTGCTGGACGGCCGTGCCCGGCCTGTCGCGGTCGAGATCGATGCCGCCGAAAGCGCGCAGGATGTTGCCAATCGGGAAGAAAAACGCCGTGTGCTTGGCAAAAAACCTCGCTTTGAGGCCGATCGAGGCGATATAGGCCAGCGCCCAGAGCGCATCGGGGTAGGTCGTGTGAGGCGCCGCGATGAACAGGGCCTTGGGTTCTGCGGGGATGCCGCCCACGGCGGTCCAGCCGCCCAGCTTCAGGACCATTCTGCCCACCCAGCGCATCATGTGCCTGGTGACTCCAGTTTGTCGTTGGCGTTGGGCCCGGTGATATACCGGACGAGCTGGAGTTTACCAAGCGTGCCCCAGAGGAATACGCTGTGGACGTACCAGTCGAAGTCGCCGAACGCAATCAGGACCGGGAACAGCAAGCAGAAGTACAGCATGCCGGCACGGCCGAACTGGAAGTGCGGAATGACGAGCTTCGGGCGCCGGATATTTTCCACCCAGATGCCGATCTGGATCGCCACCAGCACAGGAATCCACGGCAGCCAGTACTTCAGCCAGAAGTCGGGAAACAGCATCCATATCCAGAGGAGCGTCATGACCGCGAACAGGTCGTCGGCGCGGCCGTCGATGTCGATCTTGATCCTGGGAGGATCGCCGCGGCGCGCGAAGTACCCGTCGAACAGATCGGTCAACGATGCCGCGATGTAGGTGCCGAAGACCCACCACTGCATGTCGTACCAGGCGAATACCGTGATCGGGACGACGCTCCAGATGCGCGCCCAGGTGAGCGCATCGGCAATCGTTCTTGCAGTGGCCTTGTCTATCATGGACGCGCAACCCAGGCAGCGACTGCTCCGAACCCGAACAGCACAAACCCCGGCCAGACCACGGGCGCCACCATTACGACGAGAGCGCCGGCGACGATGCTGGTCCCCGCGGCGGCGAGCCAGTAGCGTTGCCGTCGCTGTTCCTCGAGCTGCCGGCGGATCTCTCTTAGCTCGGGCGACTGCACGTTGAAGCGAATACGTCCTTCGGCGACCTGTTCACCAAGGTGGTGCAGGATCGCCGGTAACTCGCGGAGCGCGTCACGCAGCTGCGGGAGGTTCTCCCTAACGTCCCTGAGCATCGCACGACCACCGACCTGCTCGTCCATCCAGCGTCTGAGGACCGGCTGCGCGGTCTTCCACAGGTCGAGCTGCGGATACAGTTCGCGACCGAGACCCTCGATGTTGAACAGCGTCTTATGCAGAAGGATCAGCTGTGGCTGGACCTCGACATTGAAGCGCTGGGCGACGCGGAACAGGCGCATCAGCACCTGCGCGAAGGAAATCTCCGCCAGCGGCTTGCTGAAGATGGGGTCGCACACCGTGCGTACGGCGGTTTCGAGCTGGTCGATGCGCGTGCCAGGCGGCACCCAGCCGGAGTCGAGGTGCAGCTTCGCGATGCGATGGTAGTCGCGGTCGAAGAACGCCAGAAAATTCTCGGCCAGGTAGCGCTGATCTTCAGGACTGAGCGTGCCGACGATGCCGAAGTCGACGGCCGCGTACTTCGGCTTCTCGGGGTCGGCATGGATGACGAAGATGTTTCCCGGGTGCATGTCCGCATGAAAGAAGTTGTGGCGGAACACCTGGGTAAAGAAAATCTCGACGCCGTTTTCGGCAAGCACCTGGATGTTGGTGCCAGCCTCGCGCAACGCTTCCATGTCGCTGATCGGCGTGCCGTAAATGCGTTCCTGGACGAGCACCTCGGGACGACAATAGTCCCAGTAGATGTCCGGCACGTACAACATGTCGGAGCCCTGGAAGTTACGCTTGAGCTGCGCGGCATTGCCGGCTTCGCGCATCAGGTCGAGTTCGTCGAGGATCGTGTGCTCGTACTCGTCGACGACCTCGCGCGGCTTCAGGCGCCTGCCGTGAACCCAGTAGCGCGCAGCCAGTCCCGCGAGCATGTGCAGCACCTCGAGGTCGCGTTCGATCTGCTCGTGGACGCCGGGCCGGAGTACCTTGACGATGACCTCGGTTCCCGACTTGAGTTTCGCGCTGTGAACCTGGGCAATCGATGCCGCCGCCAGGGGCTCGGCATCGAAACGCTCGAACACTGTGCCGACCGGCTCTCCGTAAGCGTCCTCGATGATCGCGATCGCCTCTTCGGCCGGGAAAGGCGGCACCGCGTCCTGCAGCTTGGCCAGTTCGTCGGCAATGTCGGGTGGCAGCAGGTCGCGACGTGTCGAGATGGCCTGGCCGAACTTGACGAAGATCGGCCCGAGCTCCTCGAGAGCGAGGCGAATTCGTTCGCCGAGAGGCGCCGAGCTGTCGCGGCGCCGCGGAGCGAGATAGAACAGGAAACGCAGCGGGCGCCACAGGTGCGTTTCTTTGATGATGTCGTCCAGCCCGTACTTCATGAGGATGCGCTGGATGGCAAGCATGCGGAAAACGGTGCGGCGTCGTGCCATGTCAGTCGTCCTTCCGCAGGCGTGTGATGCGGGCCTCGAGCCGGTCGACGTCGTCGCGGAGCGTGTCGACCTCTGCGGCGAAGCGCTCGACCTCGTAGCGACTCGGTGCGTCGCGGCTTTCTTCCTGGAGGTATTCGCGAATGTTTGCGCCCATGGTCGAGCGCGCATCACGAGCCCAATCGCCGACCCCGCGAGCAACCTCGCCAATACGGTGGGCCGCCGCATCGCCGACCAGCCCTGACAGCTCCTCTTCGAGGTCCGGTTTTGCCAGCGCCAGCAGGCGCTGAAAACGTTCTGCGGTGTGGGCGTCTCCCGCCATCTCCAGCTCACCCTTGCGCAAGGCGTCGAGGCCGGTATTGCCAGCCATTCGTGCCAGCGTAACCAGCGAACCGCTGATCAGTACATCGGGTTCGCCAGCGAAATCCGTAGTGAGTATGAGCTCGCCATCGGCCACAACAAAATACGTCGCGAGCGCCGTGTTCCTGACGCGCACGGCGATTACGGACTCATTGAGCTTGTCGCACAATTCACGCGCCGGCGTCGTCTCGCGAATATTGCGATTAAGGATGCTGGCGACCGGGCGAAGGGCGGCTTCGAGAGGGTTCATCGTCGGGCCCTAGATCCGGTAGCCGATGTGCAGGGCAACGATTCCGGCTGCCAGGTTGTGATAGCGACAACGCTCGAAGCCGGCTTCCTCCATCATGCTCTTGAGAGTCTCCTGGTCCGGGTGCACACGAATCGACTCGGCCAGGTACTGGTAACTGTCCTCGTCGCTCGCTACGAGCTTGCCGAGCAGGGGCAGCACCTTGAACGAGTACAGGTCATACGCGGGCTTGATGGCTTGCGAGGGTTCCGAGAACTCGAGAATCATGGCTTTGCCACCCGGCTTCAGTGTGCTGTACATGGACCGCAGGGCTGCGTCCTTGTCGGTGACGTTGCGCAGGCCGAATGCCATGGTGATGCAGTCGAACGTACGGTCCCCGAATGGCAGCTGCTGGGCATCGACCTGGGCAAGGCTTACGTTGCCGGCGATACCTGCGTCGACGAGCCTGCCGCGACCCTGTCTGAGCATCGCCGCGTTGATGTCGGCGAGCACGACGTGGCCCTCGGCCCCGACCTTTTTCGCGAAAGCCCGGGCGAGGTCGCCGGTGCCACCGGCGAGATCGAGAACGACGTCACCGGACCTGACGCCTGACTGGTCGATCGTATAGCGCTTCCAGAGGCGATGCAGACCACCCGACATCAGGTCGTTCATGATGTCGTAGCGGCTCGCGACCGAATCGAACACCCCGCGGACAAGATCCGCCTTCTCCTCGGTCGCGACGGTCTGGTACCCGAAATGGGTCGTGTTTTCGGAGTCCTGCCTGGCCATGATTTGAGTCCTGTCCGGCAAGCGAGGATACCGGAAATAGGGTGTCAGTCACCCTATTTCCGGCTTGGCTGGCTGAAAAGACGTATTTCCCGCAGGAAAGAGGGTGACTGACACCCTTTTTACAGGATGTACCTGCTCAGGTCCTCGTCTTGCGAGAGTTCGGCGAGGTGGTCGTCGACGTAGTCCGCGTCGACCGTGAGTTTCGTACCGCTCTTGTCAGAGGCCTCGAACGAGATGGTCTCGAGGAGACGTTCCATGACCGTGTGCAGGCGCCGGGCACCGATATTCTCGGTATTTTCGTTGACCTGGTAGGCCACCTCGGCGATCCGCCGCACGCCGCTCTCGAGGAACTCGAGCGTGACTTCCTCGGTGTTGAGAAGGGCGCTGTATTGCGATGTCAGCGATGCGTCAGGTTCGGTCAGGATTCTTACGAAGTCCTCGGTCGACAGCGACTTCAGCTCGACGCGGATCGGGAAGCGTCCCTGCAGCTCGGGAATCAGGTCCGAAGGCTTGGACACGTGAAAAGCGCCCGACGCAATGAACAGGATATGGTCGGTCTTGACCATGCCGTACTTGGTGTTGACCGTCGAGCCTTCGACGAGCGGCAGCAGGTCGCGCTGCACGCCTTCGCGTGAAACGTCGGCGCCATGCGTCCCGGAGCTCCGGGCCACCTTGTCGATCTCGTCGAGGAACACGATGCCGTGTTGCTCCACGGCTTCGAGCGCCTTGGTCTTGAGTTCTTCCTCGTCGACCAGCCTGGCTGCCTCTTCGTCGGTCAGGTGTCGCAATGCGTCCTTCACCTTGAGCTTGCGTGTCTGCCTGCGGTTGCCGCCGAGATTGGCGAACATGCCCTGTAGCTGGTTCGTCATCTCTTCCATGCCGGGTGGCGCCATAATCTCGACGCCGACGGGCACAGCCTGTATCTCGACTTCGATTTCCTTGTCATCGAGCTTGCCCTCGCGCAGCATCTTGCGGAATTTCTGGCGCGTATCGGAGTCGCTGTGCTCCGGCTCCGATGCTTCGCTCGTGAAACCCGCGGCACGCTGCGGTGACGGCAGCAGGGCATCGAGGATACGCTCTTCAGCCGCGTCTTCCGCGCGATAACGCACCTTGGACATGGCCGCTTCACGCGTCATCTTGATCGCAACATCCATGAGGTCGCGTACGATGCTGTCGACTTCCCGGCCGACATAGCCGACTTCGGTGAACTTGGTGGCTTCGACTTTGATGAACGGGGCCTTCGCAAGGCGGGCGAGACGCCGGGAGATCTCCGTCTTGCCGACGCCGGTCGGGCCGATCATCAGGATGTTCTTCGGCGTGATCTCGCTGCGCAGGGGTTCGCCCACCTGGACGCGTCGCCAGCGATTGCGCAGGGCGATCGCAACGGCGCGCTTGGCCTCATCCTGGCCAATGATGTGCTTGTCCAGTTCCTGGACGATTTCGCGGGGGGTCATTTGTGACATGGTCAGAGTTCTTCGACGACGATGTTCTGGTTGGTGTAGACGCAAATGTCGCCGGCAATGTTCAGGGCCCTCTCGACGATTTCGCGAGCCTCGAGATCCGTGTTCTGCAACAAGGCGAGTGCGGCGGCCTGTGCGTAAGGGCCGCCGGAGCCGATCGCCATCAGGTCATGCTCGGGCTCGATGACGTCGCCGTTACCCGAGATGATGAACGAGCTTTCGTTATCGGCGACGCACAGCAGGGCCTCGAGTCGGCGCAGGCGGCGGTCCGTCCGCCAGTCCTTGGCCAGCTCGATAGCGGCACGGGTCAGGTTGCCGTACTGCTCGAGCTTCGATTCGAACAGCTCGAACAACGTGAAGGCATCGGCGGTACCGCCGGCAAAACCGGCAATCACGCGTCCGCCAGCCAGCCGCCGCACCTTGCGGGCATTGCCTTTCATGACCGTGTTGCCAAAGCTGACCTGGCCGTCGCCCGCGATCGCAACCTTGCCATTGCGACGGACGGAGACGATGGTTGTCCCTCGAAACTGTTCCATGTGCTTGTTCCTGCGATGAATTCGCGCGCGGCGCGCTCCTACGGCTTGTCTTTCCTGCGCGCGCGCGGGTGTGTCTGGTCGTAAATCTGGGCGAGATGCTGAAAATCAAGGTGTGTGTAGATCTGGGTCGTCGAAATGTTCGTATGACCAAGAAGTTCCTGGACCCCGCGCAGGTCGTGGCTCGACTCGAGGACGTGAGTGGCGAACGAGTGCCGGAACAGGTGTGGGTATACGTTGGCGTCGATGCCCTGCTTTTTCGCCCAGTGCTTGACCCGCGCCTGCACCGAGCGATGGCTGATGCGCCTGGCGCGATTGCTGACGAACAGGGCCTTCTCTTCAACCCCGGCAAGATCCGAACGGGTCAGCAGCCACTGGCGCAGGGCCTTGAGCGCTTGCCGGCCGACCGGCACGATTCGGTCCTTGTTGCCCTTGCCCGTTACACGCACGGTCGCGTCGCTCGTATCCACATCGCCGAGATCGAGGTCGACGAGCTCGGCGAGACGCAGGCCGGACGAATACAGGAGCTCGAGCATGGCGCGATCGCGATCAACGATGGGGCCATCACCCGGAATTTCGAGCAGGCGCGCCATGCGATCGGCGTCCAGGTTGCCCGGCAGGCGTTTCTTCGATTTTGGCGCGGTCACGGACGTCACGGGATTATGACGGACGACTTTTTCACGGAGCAGGTAGCGGAAGAACGTGCGGGCAGCAGACAAACGGCGCTGGATGCTCTTCGCACTCAGCCCCTTGCGAAAACAGCTGGCCGAGAACGCGCGGATATGTTCGCTGTCGACGCCGGTCCAGGCGGTCACCCCCGACGTGTCGAGCCATGCGGCCAAGGCCTGCAGGTCGTGACGATAATTCTTGCAGGTCTGGGGAGACAGCCGTCGCTCGTACTCGAGATGCCGGACGAAGCGATCGATCCAGCCAGCGGCATCCATCGGGGGTTGCCCTAGAAGCGCTTCAGCGATCCCGCGACCAGGTCTCCGAGGCGCGTCAGGAAATCGATGCTCATGCCCGGGTGGAAGCGATCGCTGTCGACACTGCCGACGGCCAGGAAGCCGATTGCTGCGCCGTCGCCGAGTGGTACGAGTGCCGCCGAACCGATCTCGTCAGCATCCTGGCGGAACAGGAACTCGCGCTGCGAATCGCGGATCTTGCCGCAGCGTGCGCTGGTACCCTCCAGGAAAGTCTGGAAAGGCTTCAGACTTTCATCGTTACGATTGACGACGCGGAAAAAGCGGCCCGCATTGATATCGTCGAACGCGTCCGCCTCGCCGAACAGGACGAGGACGGCCTGGTTAGCCTTGAACCCCGACCGCAAGGCTTTCTCGATGGCCGCAATCGTTGCGCCAAGATCGTTGGCTGCCAGCAACTGCAGCGTCAGTTCGTGGACCTTCGCCGAGAGGACGTCGTTTTCGCGCGCGACCTCGATCAGCTCCTTGAGCTGACGCTCGAACTTGAGTTTCTTCTGCCGCAGCATGGACACCTGTCGCTCGACCAGCGAAACGGTGCCGCCACTCGCATGCGGCAGGTTCAGCGAGCCGAGCAGCGAGGCGTGGCGCTCGAAGAAATCGGGGTGTGCAGCAAGGTAGTCCCTGACGGCCTGTTCGGACAGCTCTTCCTCGACGAATTCGGCTTTGGCTTGCGTGCTCATAGGTCGATGAGTCCCTCAGCTATGTACTCTGCATTCCCGGTGAGCCAGACCGGCTCCGTACCGCCATACCAGCTTACCACGACTTGGCCACCGGGCAGGCGCACGTTCACTTCGGCGTCCAGCAACCCCAGTTGCTGGCCCGTGACGACGGCGGCACAGGCGCCAGTGCCGCAGGCGGCGGTCTCCCCGACGCCGCGCTCGTATACGCGCAGGTCGATACTGTTGCGCCCCGTGATACGGACAAAGCCGACATTGGCCTTTTCCGGGAAGCGTTCGTGAGTTTCGATTCTGGGCCCGAGTTTCTCGACCGGCGCCGTCGCGACGTCGTCGACCTGCAGTACACAGTGCGGGTTGCCCATTGAGACGGCGAACACGTCGTAGGAAACGCCGTCTACGTCGAGCTCGTAGCGGTCCTGTTGCTGTTCGGCGATGAACGGGATGCGTCCCGGGTCGAATTCGGGTTGTCCCATGCTCACGGCAACGAGCCCGTCGTCATCGACACGTGCCTCGACAGGGCCGGTCGGGCCCGAAAGAATGAATGCCTGCGGGTGCCCGGCGTCGCGGGCGAGCGCTGCTGCAACACAGCGTACGCCATTGCCGCACTGCTGCACCTCCGAGCCGTCGGCATTGAATACCCGGTAGCTTGCGACTGTTCCCGGCCCGTCCGCGGGACCGATCCACATCAGCTGATCGAACCCGGGGCCGGTTGCATCATCGGCGAGCTCGCGCAGCCGTTCGGGCGCCGGCACTTGGGCTACTGCGTTGCGTTGGTCGACGACAAGTATGCGGTTACCCGTGCCGTGCATCTTTGTGTAATTGACGTTCATGGACTTTTGAGGTTGGCGGCTGTAGTTTACATAAACCGACTTCCAAACCCACGATAACCAGTCTAATAACATTGCCCTGGAGAGGTGTCATGCGGCACATAATGGTCATGAATGCCAAGGGTGGCTGCGGGAAAAGCACCCTTGCGACCAACATTGCTTCCTACTTTGCTAACCAAGGCGCGGGCGTTGCGCTCGCGGATTACGATCCGCAGCGATCGAGTCTCGACTGGCTCGACAGGCGCCCCGGGTACCGCCCGAAGATTGCCGGCGTGGCCGCGTTCGAGGACGGCCTGCGACGTTGCCCGCGCGGCGCAGACTTCTGCATCATCGACGCACCGGCGCGCACGCACGCCAGTGAGTTGACGGACCTCGTTCGCCATGCCGAGACTATCGTCGTGCCCGTCCTGCCGTCCACGATCGACATGCAGGCGACGACGGTGTTCCTCGAGGAACTCAAGAAGGTCGGCAAGGTGGAGCGCAAACAGGCCAGGCTCGGCCTCGTCGCCAATCGTGCCCGCGACAATACGCTCATCTACGGCGAACTCGACGAGTACCTGACGAAAGCGAGGACACCATACGTTGCGGCACTGCGTGAGGCGCAGAATTACGTACGCGCGTACACGCGTGGCCTCGGCGTCTTCGAGTTGCCCGAGTATCTCGCCTGGCCCGACTGGGACGAGTGGGAGCCGCTGACGGCGTGGCTAAGGAGCAAGCGAAGCCAGCCGTAACCCGGTCGTTACAGGCTGTCCCGGATTCCTTCTTCGGGGGTTCTTGGCGTCACCCCGAGAACCTCTCGCATTCTTGTTACGTCGACACGGCGGGACGATGAGAGAAACGCCAGGCGCATCGGTGAGAACTCTTCTTCGGCCTCGGCACGACTGATCTTGCTTGGTTCGGGCAGATTTGCCTGGCGAGCAACCTCGTCCGCGAACCAGGTCGAGCTGCGATGATCGCCGTCGCCGACGTTGTAAATGCCGGGCGGAACGTCGTCTGCGAGTGCGGCGATGCAGCACGTCGCAAGGTCGTCGACATGTATGCGGTTACCCGGATTGGCGTCTGCTTCGTTGAGGACAGGCTTCCCCGCCCTGATTCGATCGACGCCGAGCCGTCCCGGCCCATAGATTCCCGGCACACGCAGGATCACGAGTGCAACATGGTTGGATTCGGCCCAACCGGTCAGCAGGAGCTCGGCGTCAACGCGCGGCCGCGACATTCGACTGTCGGGGTTTACCGGCGCCTCCTCGGTCACGACGGCCCCATGGCAGTCGCCGTAGACGCCCGTCGTGCCGAGGTAGACGAATCGCGCAGGCGTTGCAGGCAGCGCGTCGAGGAACCGGCGGAGCCTTTGATCGGTGTCGCCGTCGGGCGGGCACGTGTAGAGCACCGCAAAGTCGTCAGGCGGCGCAACCGGGAACGGGCCGGGCGCATCGAAATCGTACTGGTGAAAGGGGTTCGTCGTGTCAACGGGTGAACGACTCAGGCCGACAGCATCCGGCACGCGAACAAGAACGCGCCGTCCCGTATAGCCGGTGCCCGCGATGAGCGTGAACACCTACTTCTCGTTGAGGTGCGGAATGGCAGGCAGGGGTTCTGCGGCAATCATGCCGAGACCATCCCGATAGGCGTCGGCCGCCGCGTCGGCTTCACCCATCTGGGTCAGCAATGCACCGTATTCCTGGTAGGCCTCGGGCGTGGGCCGCAGGCTGATGACCGTTTCGAGGTAACTGCGGGCCTTTCCCCAGAGTTCATTGCGCAGGCACAGTCGCGCCGCTGCCAGCAACAGGTCCGGATCTTCGCCGCGGTTGCGGAGCCAGTTCTCGGCCTTCTTCAGTTGTTTCGTCGTATCGGTTGCCTCGACGAGACCGAACAGGCGGACGAGTTGCGGGCGCCATTCCGTTTTCAGGGCAGCCGCAAGTTCCTTCTCGGCACGGTCATGCAGTCCGACGCGCATGAGCCCCCGGTAGTAAGCCTCGAGCAGCGGTAACGCCTGCCGATGTTGCCTGGGCACGCCCTTCCAGGTGCGGTCGAGCACTTCGACATCGGCCGCCTTGTCGAGCGCCTCCTTGTGGACGCGCACGGTCCACGTGTCAAGCTGGCCGGGCAGCAGCTGTGCGTTCTTGCCGAGGCGCGGCAGCAGCCTCGCGAGCGCATCCCAGTCTTCGAGCCGGTAATAAAGGCGCCCCATCAGCGCCAGTGCCTGCGTGTGATCCTTCGAATCTTCCTCGACCTGGCGTAACGTGGCGAGTGCCTGCTCGTATTGTTTGCGATCGAGCTGAAACTCGGCCTGCGTGAGCAGCACAGCATTCGCAGCCTCGGGTGCTTCCTGGTAGGCCATGCGCAGCCACTCGTCGCGACGCTCGTCCTTGCCCTGCAGGTGAGCGGCGCGAGCCGCTTGCAGATAGTTGAACAGTGGTGCGTCGCTGGTACTGGCCGCTCGGCCGAGCAGGCGTTCGCCTCGTGCAAGATTGCCTTCGGCGATTGCGATCATGCCCTGCGTCAGCTTTTTGCCCGAGCGTATGGCCCGGCTCCGGCCGTACGTTTCGCCGAGGAGGCGCGGTGCTTGCCAGAGTTTGCGTACCAGCCATATCACCAGCACGAGAACGATGAAACTGCCGAAGAGAACCGGCACCGACATTTCGACCAGGTAGCCGCGGAAGGTGATGAAGACGCTGCCCGGGTCGGCAAGCAGGAAGTGGGTCCCGAAAGCGCTGATAATCAGCGCGATAACAACAATCAGGCCCAGTTTCACTGCGCGCTCTCGCTGAGCGTACGGAATTGCCGGAGCAGACGCAGTGACCCGGAAATGTCGGGGACCTCGGTCGCGAACACGTAACCGCGGACCTCGGCAATCGTCTGGAGCGCACTCGCGACCTGGGCGCTAGACGTGTCGAAGTGCTCGTTCAGCAACGCGTTTGTGTCGTCAAGCGTCTGCTCGAAGATGACCTGTTCGCTGCGCAGCAGTGCCAGGCGGGCTGCCTGCAGCTGCAGAGCAATGTTGTTGCGCAGGAAGTACTCTGCATCGGGCGACAGCTGCACTAGCTGGGCTTCATCAACCGGCGTAACTTTCACCAGCCCGCCAAACGCGTTCTTCACCGATGCCCAGGCGCGGCCGACACCACCAAGTTCGGGATCGGTTTCGGCCTCTTCCTCAGCGGGCTCGGCCGTGCCGGCCAGCGGCAGCGATTCGACCACGCGGGCCAGGCTTGCGAGCGTCAGCGTAGCGCCTTCGATATCCGGCTTCTCCATGACATCGAGGGCCGCCAGCTCATCGGAAATGGCGCGTCGCACATCGGTCAGCCGCGGGTCCGACAGCTGGACGATGCGTTCGTCCGCCATGCGGAGCGCGAGCGTTGCGAGATGCGGATTGTTCGCGAGCTGCAGCTGCGCATTGGCGATCTGCATGTAGTACTCGGACTCGGCAAGTATCCAGGCATCACGTGCACCTTCGGAAATGCCCGCCAGC
Source organism: Woeseiaceae bacterium (assembly GCA_041574455.1). Classification (GTDB taxonomy): domain Bacteria; phylum Pseudomonadota; class Gammaproteobacteria; order Steroidobacterales; family Woeseiaceae; genus UBA1847. The sequence continues at coordinate 20,077 of JBFFOM010000026.1, forward strand.
GAGGCGACCGAGCTTTCGAGTGTCGACATGCGCGACGGCACCGATTCGAGCAGACGTGCGCGTTCGTCGAATTCGCGCCGCAGGGAATCAAGCGCGGCGTCGATACCGGGGTCACGCTGAGACAGTTCGGTGACGCGGGTCTCGAGGTCGGCAATCGAACGCGCCGCCGCCGACAGCTGACTGTCGAGGCGGGCGATGTCATCGGCGGCGCTTGTGTCGGTTCGCAGCTGCCAGTTGGTCCACGCGGTGTAGCCCGCTGCAGCCAGCGCAACGACGGAAACGAGAAACGCGAGCCACGCGACCGCGCTGCTTGCGTGCCGGGCCGGTTGGTCGGGTGCCGTCTCGTCCGGCACTGCCGTGCCCGGCGTTTCCTCGATCGGCCGTTGTTCAACTGGATGTTCTTCGACGGGCACCTCCGCGGACTCTTCAGCGGGTGCCTGATCGATGTTTTTGTCGCTCATGGTGCTATTCCGGAATCGGTACTTCGAAGTGCGATGATCGCTTGGACCATGTCCTTAGCCCCCGGCCCGGGCGCGAGTATCGGCCGGGACGCCGGGTAGCGCTCCAGCACCTCTTTTATCACACGACCGGCGGGCGTAACCAGTGGGGTCGATTCGAGCTGCGAGACGCACCATTCGGGCAATAGTTCGATCAGGTTGGAGAGGGACTGGACGCTCATCGCGGTGACGACGTGAATCAGTCCCTGGCGCCACTGGCACTCGATATCGGTCAGAACTTCGGCGGGTACTTCCGGCAGGCGACGCTCGTACACGGACAGGTACTCGACGATGGCGCCGCGTCGCTTCAGCTCCTCTGCCAGTAACTCGCGGCCCTGGGTGCCGCGAATGATGCAGACACGCTGGCCGGCGACCTCCTGCAGTCGTTCCTCTGCCAGCAGGTGCTCGCTGTCGAAACCCTCTGCGGGCTGGATGTCGACGACGCGTCCGGCGGCAACGACTGCTTTGGCCGTCGCCGGGCCAATGACGGCGATCTCTGCGTCGCCCGTGAAGCGGATGCCGTACTCGACGGCGTTGCTACTGACGAAAATGACGATGTCCGGGTCGCCGAGGTGGGCCATGCTTTTCCGGATATCGAGTTCTTCGATCGGCGCGATCTCGATGACGGGAAAACAGTACGCACGACCACCCTGGGCTTCGATGGCTTCGACGAGCTCGATAGCCTGAACCCGCGGGCGCGTGACCAGTACGCCGACGTCCTGCAGGGGGGCTTCAGTCACCGGCTGCCGCCTCGAGCAGGTCAGCGGCACCCTGTTCGAGCAGGCGCCTGGCCAGCTGTTCGCCCAGTTCCACGGCCGCATCTGCCGCTCCGCTCACGCTGTCGCGAATAGATCGACTGCCATCCGGCATGGCGACAAGGGCCGTCACCGTCAGCGCATCGCCGGACAGCTCGGCGAAGGAGGCAACCGGTGACTGGCAGCTCGCTTCCAGGACGCGGGCGATGCTGCGCTCGGCCAGCGTCGTCTGCACCGAGTCTGCATGGTTGAGCTGTGCCAGCACGGCGCGCAGGTCGGGCGCGTCCTCGAGGCACTCGATGCCTACGACGCCCTGTGCGGCCGCGGGTAGCATCTGGTCGGGCGTGAAGACCTGGCTGATGCGATCGCCGAACTCCAGCCGTTCGAGACCGGCGGCCGCCAGGATGATGGCGTCATAGTCGCCGTTGTCGAGCTTGGCGAGACGGGTATTGACGTTGCCGCGCAGTGGCTCGACGCGCAGGTCGGGCCGCATCATCCTGAGCTGTGCTTGCCGGCGCAGGCTCGAGCTGCCGACCAACGCGCCCTCGGGGAGCTCATCGAGCTGCTCACCGTTGGGTGACACGAGCGCATCGGCATGGTTGGCGCGCTCGAGCATTGCGGCAAGGCAGAACCCTTCGGGCATCTCGGCCGGTACGTCTTTCATTGAGTGAACGGCGATGTCGGCCTCGCCCCGCTGCATCGCAATCTCGAGTTCCTTTATAAACAGGCCCTTGCCGCCGATCTTCTGCAGGCTGCGGTCGAGAATCTCGTCGCCGCGCGTGGACAGCGGCACGAGTTCGACGCCGTCGACCCCAGGCAGCCGGTACAGCAATGCAGCGACGTGCTCCGCCTGCCACAGGGCGAGGGCGGACTTTCGGGTGGCAATCCTGATGTTCACGATTCTTTCAGTCGGCGCTTCACTTCGGCGACATGCCGGCGGCTGATTATCAGCTCTTTATCGTCGACTTGCGAGTCACCACGCAGCACGACACGGCTCTTGCCCTCGGCGTTCTTCTCGATGCGGTCTATGCGATCGACTGCAATCAGCGCGCTGCGATGAATGCGCACGAACTGATCGCCAAACTCGGCTTCCAGCGACTTCAGTGAATCATCAATCAGGTCGCAGCCGTTATCGTGGTCAACCGAGACATATTTCTGGTCAGCGTGGAACGCCGCGATCTCAATGACAGGAATCAACCTGAGCTCACCATGAGAGTAGGCACAGACATGCTTGCGCTGCGTGTCCAGGTGTGCCGCCGCTGCCGCCTCGCCGAGACCGGCCGGTGCAAGACGGGACGCCTGTTCCAATGCCCGGACCAGGCGGGACCGACGTACCGGCTTGAGCACGTAGCCGATAGCACGCGCATCGAACGCGTCGATTGCGTACTCATCATAGGCCGTCGTGAATACCACCGCCGGGGGCCGGTCCATTGCATTCAGGTGATGGGCCGTCTCGATGCCCTCCATACCGGGCATGCGGATGTCGAGCAGGATGATGTCAGGCCGCAGCTTCGCGGTGAGTTCGAGCGCTTCGTGTCCATTGCCCGCTTCGCCGACCACGTCATAGTCGGCCTCGTCGTGGAGAATCTGGGCCAGACGATCGCGGGCCGGTTTTTCGTCATCGACGATCAGGACCTTCATGTCTCATCCTCATCGACGGGGAACCGCAGTGTGACGCTGTAGGTGCCGTCGCCCTGGCTAATGTCAACGGTTGCCCGGTTGCCGTAGGCAAGCTCGAAGCGCTGGCGAATGTTCGCAAGTGCCATCTTGTTGCCGTCCTTGTTGCGACGCTTGCCGGGCGCCACGGGATTGGTGACAGCAATCGTCAGGTACTTGCCCTCACGTTTGCCGGTCACGCTCACATCACCACCATCGGGCAGCAGTTCGACGCCATGGTAGATCGCGTTCTCGATCAGTGGCTGGATGGTGAGGCTCGGTATGCGAGCCCGCATCGGCAGGTCGTCGATGTCCCAGCGCAGTCGTAACCTGTCACCAAGGCGCAGCTTCTCGATCCGGTTGTAAATCGCGGCGACTTCGAGTTCTTCCTTGAGGGTGGTGCGATCACGGTTGCTCGACAGGCTGGCCCGCAACAGGTCGGACAGGTCCTCGACCGCTTCTTCCGCCTGTCGAGGGTCCGTGCGTGTCAGGGACGCAATCGTGTTCATGCTGTTGAACAGGAAGTGCGGACGGATCAGGGCCTGGAGTGCGCTGATGCGCGCCTGCGCTTCGAGCACGATACTGCGCCGCCATTCGCTAGAGACGTAGAGATAGCGCATGGCGAGCGCGATGAAGATCGAGCTGATGGCCAGTGTGCGCAGCAGGAAGTCGGTGTGCGTGTCGTCAACAACGGAGATTCCGACAATACGCACCGGCAGCTGCCATGCAAGCTCTGCAACGACGAGGCACAGGATTTCGAGAATGATGAAACTCGCGACAAAGGCGCGCGTCTTGCCCGCGCGCTCGAGCCAGCCGCGCAGCTGGCACATTACGGCAACGCCCAGCAGGGTAAGCCACAAGACAAAGAACGAGATCTTCGACAGCGTGAGGAGAAACTCACCGGGTGGCGCGTGCGCGGCTAGCGTCAGGACAATTGCGACGAGCTCCGCGACGAGCAGCACGATAAACAGCGTGCCTGCCGCACAGAAGTCCGGCAGGTAGACCTGGGTATCCGTTGAGTCGTGTCTGGCGGTCAAACGCGCGCTCCGTCAGGGTATGCGCGCATTGTAACGTGCGTCAGGAGCAGAATTCGGTGATCTGTTCCTCAGCCTTCTGGCGGGCTTCCTGGCGCTGGGCATCGTCGAGATACACACGTTCGCCGTTTTCGTCCGTGCGATACAGGCGCCGCGACTGCAGGTAGGACTCGAGGCGTGCACGGGCCCGCTCACAGGCCTGCTGGCGCTCGGCCTCGGCCTGGGCATTGTCGGCGGCTTCCTTTTCCGCTGCCGCAGCCGTCGACCGGGCTTCCTCGCGGGCAGCCTGGCGGTCGTGACGCACCTTGATCTGCTGGCTGACAGCGGTGCGATTGGTGCGGTTGTAGGTCATCGCCAGCCGTTCTTCATCGGCAGCGCCGCTCGGACGGTCCTCGTAATGTACGTTGCCGTCCTCGTCGACCCACCTGTAGATCTCACTGGCCATCACGCCGCTCGCGAACGTCATTGCGGCGACTGCGCAGCACAGGATCAGGCGTTTGGCTTTCATTTCGTTACCGTCCCGGCACAAGGTGCCTTACATAAGATTTTCCCGCGTCCCGCTATTAGAGCATTTTTCGTACCGGTGGACCGTGACTGGAATCACAGCAATAATCGGACTTTTGCGCGTCCGGACAAAAAAAGGCGGGCCCAGGGGGCCCGCCAACTCTTTGCTTTATTACGGAATTTTAGTACAGGGGAGGTACTTAACTTATTCCGCCGATGTGAATTCGGGGTAGGCCTCGAGGCCGCATTCACCGATATCCACACCCTCGTATTCCTCTTCCTCCGAGACCCGGATACCGACCGTCTTCTTGAGGACGAACCAGACCAACAGGCTGGCCAGGAATACCCAGGCAAAGATCGAAACGATCCCATACAGCTGCCACTTGAGTGAAGCATCCGGGTTTGTAATGCACACGGCGAGCAGGCCCCAAATGCCCACGACACCGTGGACGGAGATGGCGCCAACCGGGTCGTCGATCCTGAGCTTGTCGAGCGTGACGATCGAGCCTACGACCAGCAGGCCGCCTGCGGCGCCGATAAGCGAAGCCACAAGCGGTGACGGCGTGAGCGGCTCTGCCGTGATCGCGACGAGGCCCGCGAGCGCACCGTTCAGTGCCATCGTAAGGTCGGCCTTGCCGAACCAGAAGCGCGCCAGCAGCAGGGCAAAAACGAGGCCCCCGGCAGCCGCCATGTTGGTATTCACGAAGATCAATGCCACGGCGTTGGCGTTGTCGACCCCGGTTACCTGCAATTGCGAGCCACCATTGAAGCCGAACCAGCCAAGCCACAGGATCAGTGTGCCGATCGCCGCGAGCGGCAGGTTGCAGCCCGGGATGGCATTGACCTGGCCGCCCGGTCCGTACTTGCCTTTGCGAGCGCCGAGCAGCAGCACGCCGGCTAACGCGGCGGCCGCGCCACACATGTGAACGACACCGGAGCCTGCGAAATCAAGAAAAGCATGGGTGCCGTCACCAGCGCCGAGCCAGCCGTTGCCCCATTTCCAGAAGCCCTGTACCGGGTAGATAAAGCCCGTGAGAACGACGGCGAAGACGAAGAACGACCAGAGCTTCATGCGCTCTGCCACGGCGCCTGAAACGATCGACATGGCGGTGGCGACGAATACGACCTGGAAAAAGAAGTCCGACAGCGTCGAGTAGTAGGCATCACCGGCCAGCACCGCGTCGACCGTGGCGTCATCCTTACCCAGGATGCCGATGTTCGACAGAGCATTGAAGATGCCGCCTTCAAAAGCGCCACCCGGATACATGATGGAGTAACCCATGACCATGTACATGATGCAGGCGATCGAGTAGAGACCGACATTCTTGGTAAGAATCTCAGCCGTGTTCTTGGCGCGCACGAGGCCCGACTCGAGCATCGTGAAACCCGCCGCCATCCACATGACGAGCGCGCCGCAAACAAGAAAGTAGAAAGTGTCCAGCGCGTAGGAAAGCTCCGTAACCTGCGCCGCTATCTGTGTTGCTTCCACGATAGTTCCTCCGTGTTAAACAGCTTCGGCGCCGGTCTCACCGGTGCGAATGCGGATGGCCTCTTCGAGGTCCGAGACAAAAATCTTGCCGTCGCCGATCTTGCCCGTGCGGGCCGTGTTGGCGATGGCTTCGACAACCTGTTCGGCGACGTCGTCCGCGACAGCGAGTTCGATCTTGGCTTTTGGCAGGAAATCGACGACGTATTCAGCGCCGCGATAGAGTTCGGTGTGCCCGCGCTGGCGGCCGAAGCCCTTGACCTCGGTGACCGTGATGCCCTGGATACCGATGTCGGCGACTGCTTCGCGCACATCGTCCAGTTTGAACGGCTTGATGATGGCCGTGATCATTTTCATTGCAGAATCCCCTTTACAGAGTGGGGCGGCCGCGAAGGCCGCCCCGACATGGATCACAGGTCAAACGACTTGGCGATCGTGAATACGATGGACTCTTCCTCGTCTCCGACGAGGTCGTCGTTGGCGAAGATGACAGCGACACCGACGTCGATCTCGGCAACCGTCGTGCCGTAACCGAACTCCACGTATTCGCCGTCGAAGTCCTGTGCAAAGCCGGCATATGTGCCATACAGTCCGGATTCGCTGGCCAGTGTCAGTGCGTAGTAGGTGTAGTCGAGGGTCGGACCATCGAAGTTGTCGTACTCACCGACAGCGACGTCGAGCGACAGCGGGCCGAAGGCGCCGCCCAGGTTGATCTCCTGGTAAGTGTCGTCGAAGTCACCCGTGTAGAAGTAGCCCGTGTACCCGATGCTGAGATCGATGTCGCCAACGGACGTGCCGTAGCCGAAGTAGCCGTCGACCTCCAGGCCGTCGCCAACATCGGCCGCCCATGCGCCGACGTAAAAGCCGCCGTGTTCGTAGTCGATGCCGCCGCTGGCCGACGAGTTCTTCTGCAGGATGCCGCGGTAGTGGTATTCGCTGGCATAGCCGACGTTGACCGACACGTCGGCCTGTGCCAGGCCGCTCGCTGCAAGAAGGGTTCCGACCATTACGGTCTTGATAACTGCTTTCATGGTTTACGCTCCACTTGGAAATGAATTGCATTCGCCCCCTTCAAAGCAGAAAGTGTGCCAATTCAAAAAAAATCATAAAAATCAGCTGTATAGGAGTTCGCCAGTTCGATGTGCGCACTGCGGTAGTGCGGGATTTGAGGCGGGCGCACCGTTTTGGACACAGCGATTTTTCTACAAATGCCGGATTTGTTTGACTGGCCTTTCCGACGTCGCTGCGGTATCACGTCTTTATGAACAATGAATCTGTCGAAAACATCGCCAGGAAGCTGGCGGAAACGGTGCCCGAGGGTCTCCGGTCCATGCGCGAGGACCTCGAGAATAATTTCCGCTCGGTGCTGCGCGCGTCCCTGAACAAGCTCGATCTCGTCACGCGCGAGGAGTTCGAGGTGCAGGAGGCCGTGCTGGCGAAGACGCGGGCCAAGCTCGAGGTGCTGGAACAGGTCGTGGAAGACCTGGAGAAGAACTAGCTGCAGGAGCGCGGCATACGTGCGACGGCGGCCGAAGGCCGCCGCCATCGCCCGCATGGCGGGCTCCTACGCTGGTCTATTAGCCATGGAGGGCAAATGGGTCTCGCGATACTGCACTGTCGTGCCCAGTACGGCACCGAGGCGTCGCCGGTAACGATTGAAGTCCACCTGTCCGGCGGACTGCCGTACTTTCACCTCGTTGGCATGCCCGAAACAGCGGTTCGCGAAAGCAAGGACAGGGTCCGCGGCGCGTTGATGAATTCGGGATTCGAGTTTCCGCAGTCGCGCATCACGGTCAGTCTCGGGCCTGCGGAAATGCGCAAGACCGGCGGCCGATACGACCTGCCCGTCGCCGTCGGCATTCTCGCCGCCAATCGCGCGTTCCCGGTCCGCGCGCTCGAGGACGTCGAGATCTACGGTGAACTTGCGCTCGATGGTTCGCTGCGCGCCGTTTCGGGTTTGCTGCCGTCCATCGTCAAGGCTCACGAGGCGGGCCGGGCGGTCATCATTCCTGCCGGTAACGCCGATGCAGCAAGCCTTGCCCAGGCGGTGGCGTACCCGGCGTCGACACTCGCCGAGGTTGTCGCACACCTCGCCGGCCGTCATCGATTGGATTCGGTGCGGCCGTATGAGGTCGACCAGTGTTCGTACCAGGGTCCGGACCTGCTGGACGTAAAGGGCCAGCAGTTTGCCAAGCGCGCGCTCGAGATCGCCGCGGCCGGGTGCCACAACCTGCTGTTCGTCGGTCCGCCCGGCACCGGCAAGAGCATGTTGGCGCGGCGCCTGCCAGGCATCCTGCCGCCGATGTCCGAACAGGAGGCGCTCGAGACGGCTTCTGTCCTGTCGATATCGGGTGAAAAGGTGTCGCCCCGCGAGTGGCGGTCACGCCCGTTTCGCGCACCGCACCATACGGCTTCGGCGGCCGCCATGGTTGGTGGCGGTCCGGCGTTGGCGCCGGGAGAGATCTCGCGGGCACACAACGGCGTCCTGTTCATGGACGAGTTGCCGGAGTTCAATCGCAGCGTTCTCGAGGGGCTGCGCGAACCCCTTGAGACAGGATCGATACGCATCGCAAGAGCGGGCGTGCACGCGGAGTTTCCTGCGGACTTCCAGCTGGTAGTCGCGATGAACCCATGCCCCTGTGGGTATCTCGGCGATACCAGGTCCGACTGCCGCTGCAGTCGCGACCGTGTAGTGACTTACCGGAACAAGGTATCGGGCCCGCTGCTCGATCGCATCGACCTGCACGTCGAGGTGCTCAGGCCGTCGACCACGATCCTTCGCGACGGTGACGCCAGGGCGGAGAACAGCGCATCAGTGGCGCTGCGGGTTCGGCAGGCGCGCGAGCGGCAATTGGAGCGCAGCGGCTTGCCCAACGCACGTCTGGAGGGACCGGCGCTGGAAGCCGTGTGCGAGCTGGACCGCAAGTGCTGGGCACTGCTGGAGACGGCAGCGGTGCGTTTCAACCTGTCGGCACGGGCACACCAGCGGGTCGTGCGCGTGGCGCGGACCATCGCGGACCTTGCCGCAGACAAAAAAATAGCGCCTCGGCATGTTGCGGAGGCGCTATCTCTGAGGTGCCTGGACAGAAGATTGTAGGAGCCCGCCTGTACCCCTGGAGCTGCTGCGGGCGATCGCGCGCATGGCGCGCGCCTACGACGATTCTTCTACCATGTACTTAACCGCATCACCGACTTCCTGATCCGACAGGTCCATGCGACCGCCTTTGGCTGGCATGAAGCCAGAGGTGCCCGTGAAACCCTCGATTGCGTGGCGCTCGAGCAGGTCCATGCCCTGGCCGATTCGATCGGTCCACTGGGCAGCGTCACCCACTACCGGTGCTCCGCCGACACCGGTGCCGTGGCAGGCCAGGCACGCAGTGTTATAAACCTGCGGCCCGGTCATGGCTGTCGCAACGGGCTCGGGTTCTGCAGCGGTCTCGACCGTCGGTGCCGAGGCCTCGGATTCCTCACCCGGCAGGTATACCTGACCGACCGGTTGAATACGCTCCCTGACGGCAGCCTGGTACTCTGCCGTGTCACGCGTGTATACGCCCTGCGTCAGGTCGGACATCTTCATCGCGAGCACGAAAATGGCCAGCGCGACTGCAGCGAGCACGCCTATGACGAGCGAATACATGTCGAAAAACTTCTGGTCCCTGCCCATTTACTGCTCCGGAGATAATTGGTCTGATGCGCGGGCGGCGATTATATACCAATCCCCCGTGGCCAATAGGGTAGCGAGTGTTCACGAAACCCTAAATTATAGACTTCTAATATAATATTCCTTATAATTATGGGCCTGATGAGCAGCGATATCGGCAAACTGACTGCAGTTAGTGATATGCAGGAGCACGCGGCCGATGCGGCCCGGCTGATGAAGGCCCTCGGCAATGAGAGCCGGCTCATAATCCTGTGCATCCTCGCGGAGGGCGAGCGCTCGGTAGGGGATCTCAACAAGATTGTTCCATTGAGCCAGTCGGCCCTGTCGCAGCAGCTCGCGCGACTGCGCCAGCAGGGACTCGTCAGTACCCGTCGCGAGTCACAGACGATCTACTACTCACTTGCAAGTGGTCCGGCCGACCGCGTAATCAACCTGCTGCATGATATTTATTGTGGCAAGCAGGACTGCTCGCCACAGGAGTCCTCATGAGTTCGAAATTCGGATTCGGCAAGGTGGTCGACGCAAGTTTCGACGACGCCATCGAGAAAGTGACGGAAGAACTCGGCAAAGAAGGCTTTGGTGTGCTTTCCGACATCAACGTGGCAGCGAAGATGAAGGAGAAGCTCGACAGGGACATGCCCCGCTATCGCATCCTGGGTGCCTGTAACCCTGCGCTCGCTTTCCAGGCAATCTCGGCCGTCGAAGATATCGGGCTGCTGCTGCCCTGCAATGTGCTCGTGCGCGAGGACGCCGGCGGCAAGGTGCACGTCGACTTCATGGATCCCGTCAGCGTGATGTCCCTGGTCGACGACCCGGATGTCGTGCCGCTGGCGCACGAGGTTCGCGCTCGACTCGAGCGCGTCCGCGACGCGCTCTGAGCGGAGAGACCGTTACCAGCAGTTATCTCCGCCGGCGGAACTTCCCTTGGCGCCAGCCTGTGTCAGGGTCAGGTTGCCGCAGTCAGTGTCGCGTGACCCCTGTCCGTTCATCGGCGTGGCCGTCGCGGTCCAGGTCGTCGCCGTCACATTCGAAAGCGCCACCGAGTAAACCGCATCGACGTCACCCGCCACGGTGCTCGAACCGTCATCGTCGACGATCCACGGGTTGGCCGCGAAGCCGAGGTTGGTCAGATTGGCCGCGAAACGCTTGTTGTCCATGAAGAACTGCTGCTGCCGGTCGGCGACCTGTAGCAGCACGTTCTGCCCGACCGCTCGTTTCGACCTGACGATATAGCGGTCGTATGACGGGAATGCGACGGCCATGACGATCGCGACAATCGCGACCACGACCATGAGTTCGATCAGGGTCATGCCCCGCTGGAATTTGCTGGCTTCAATAATCATTGTTCTTACAAGTCCTCGTCTTCGGCCAGGGACCAGAAGGTCCTCCAGCGGGTGGTGGCGTCCAGGTTGTCGATCTGCAGGTCGGGCCGCAGAATCTTGTTCGGCGGAACCGACACGACCTCCGCCGGAATGCCGAGCGACTGTAGTTCTATGCTGCGATCCGAAACCGTGGAAGGCTGGTCCGGGTTGCTCGCGTCGTCATCACTCGTGTCATAGTTGATCACCGCTGTCGCGTTCTGCAGCGAAACGGCATACAGGCGCCCGCTGCCCTCACTCGGTGAACACGCGGTCGCGCCGCCGCCAGACTGTGGCAGGTATGACGTAAAGAACGTCTTGCCCGTGATCGTCAACGGCGTGGCGAGCACCTTCTCACCCGGTTCCGTCAGCATCAGGCGCCAGCCTTTCGACAGGTCGACTGTACATGGCGTATCCGACTGCAGGCAGTTACTGGTCACGTCGCCGAGATCGAGCAGCTGGATGTTCTGGTCGACGCCGCTACCTGGCGCGACGCGCCGGTCCTTGAGCATGAACGCAAAGTTGGTTGTCATGCCACCAATGTCCAGCGGGTTCGGCCGGTTGCCGGAGCCGATGACGATTGCGTCGAACATGCCGTTACCGTCCTTGCTCGGCACGATGTCCGGACGGTGGAAGAAGCGACGGTCCGATATGATGCTCATGGCACCGCTGGTATGGCGGCCAAGCGAGGCGAGCAGCGTGAGCTTCCACCGTGCGGTATCCGGACCGTGAATGTCGGCGCGCCAGATATTGCCGCCGGTATCTCCGACGACGATACGATCCGTGAATCCGTCGCCATCGGTGTCGGCGACGGCGAGCGTCGACGGAATACTATCGGTCAGGCGAGCGTGTTCGAATACGGTGCTGCCGCTGCCACTGCCGCTGCCACGAACAGCCTTCCAGACGAGCTGGCCCGTCTCCGCGTTGACGACATAGATGGCGTTGCCTTCGGAGTCATCGGTGCCATCAACGCCGCGCTGGTCCTTGTTGGTGTCATAGCCGCCGGCGAACATGACAACGGGGAGCGGTCCGTTAGATGAGTTGATGAGTCCGACGCGAGGGTTCGAGAAGGTGTAGCCGAGTTCGGCAAAATCGCCGGACTTGTCAATCGTCCACATCAGGTCCGGGACTTCCGGGTTGGTGATATCGAATGCGTAGTAGGCCTTGCCTCCGCGCCGCATGCCGACGTACAGGTACACCTTGTCGCCGTCACTCGCGACAATTGAACCGTCGAAGTTCTTATCCTGTATGTATGCAACCGGCGCACCGTCGATCGTGTACGGGTGCTTCATGCCCGTGCCGTTTGCGCGCAGCACCTTCTGCGCTTCGAGCGCGGCCCGCGGCGTAAAGGCCCAGACTTCCTCACCGCTCTGTGCACCGCTGGCGCGCGTATTGCGAAGCATGCGCAACATGCCGTCGTTGGTTGCAACGGCGAGGAAGATGGCCGGGTTCCCCGGGCTTGTGTAGGAGCCGTGCGCGCCATAGTTGATCGGCAGCGGGCGCGAGTGCAGGGCGTCGCCGAAGATCCAGTCGCGCGCTTCGTTGCGTTCACCGTCCCCGTCGAGATCGTCGACATCGAGACCGCGTGCATAGGCAATCAGCTGGGCGGCTTCTGTCGCCGTCGCGACGCCGAAGTCCGCCTGCAGGGCCGAAGCCGTGCTCGCGTCGACGTTGAATGGCGCCAGTGAGGTCGACGTGCGGTCGTAGTAGATCCTGCGACCGCCGAGACCATTGGCCTCCTGCGGGCTGCCCGCCAGGAAACCGGAAACGCGCTGGCCCGCGCCGCCACGAGCGACGAAGCGTCCGTCGCGACCATCGATCTCTCCAGCATCGACATCTGCAGGGGGAAGGGCTTGCGGTATGGTCCAGTCCGTCAACGCGTCGAAGCGGATACGGCCATCCGCCGCAATGGCGGGCGTACCCGTTGCGTCGACGAGGACGCCGTCCGCAGACGCATCGTTGGCGCCGGCGAGGCGCAGCTTCTTCACATTGCCGACCCAGTACGGCCGCGCCTTCTCATCGACCTGGAACAGCGCGATATAGACGTTGTCCGTGATCTCGGCGCGGTTGAATACGTTGACCGGGACCGAGGCGGCGACAAACGTCGTGCTGACGCTCAGGATCTGGCGGAAGACCTCGTTCAGCGTGGCGACGAGTTCCTCGGGGTTTCCGGACAATGGCAGCGGCACACCCGTGCCACCGGCCCGGGCGTAGCTGGTGGTTGTCGTATTGATGAAGCGTTTGTCGATCAGGAAGTACGAGACGACGTTCTGCTTGTCCTCCAGATCCGGCGCCGATCCATACCTGCCGCTGGCGAGGTCCGCGTCGTACAGATACTGGATGACGTCGGGAAAGAATGCCTGCGGTGAGCCAAATCCGCCGTATTCGACCAGGTTGTCGATCGCGGTATCGGAGTCGTTATCCTGGTTCGACACCTGGAACATCATGTTGACCGTGTAAATCTTCGAGCAGGCACCTTCCGGGTCGATCGGGGAGACGTACTGAGGCCGGTTCCTGGGGCCGGTTTCGATAGCCGTATCCCAGGCAATTCCCGGGTAGTCAACGTCCAGGTTGTCCGCGTTCGACGTGCCGAAATCGGTGTAACCGTTGTGCGCGTTGTAGACGCCCTGGCCCGTCAGGTAGCGGAAGAACTCGAAGAACAGTTCCTTGCCCTGGTAGGAGTGACTCATGTCGCCCTGAGGCGTGGGGATCGAGGCGAGGATCTTGTGGAATCGCGCCTTGGCGCCGTTCGCGTCGCCCAGTTCGAATGTCTCGAAGCCCATCGGTATGTAACCGCCATTACTGCAAAGCGTGCGACCGAACCCTGCGCAGTCGTTGAGGTGGTCGTGGTTGAGCATCAAGCCGACGCGCACGCCCTCGAGCGGATCGAAGACCTTGCGCATGACGCCGCGCAGTACATCGAAGAACGTGTAGGATGCCTGCAGGGCCATGTAGCCTTCCCTGATCAGGGCGTCGCACTCGCCGCGGGTGCAGGCGGTGGCGGCGAGGTTCGGGCGATAGTCGAGCGAGAACATCACCATCGGTTCGCTGCCGGGCGGCAGGCCAGATCCCGGATTCATATAGACATCGGTATCGTCGGCACGAGCGGACCCGATTGTCAGTACCAGCGCGGCCAGCGCTACTGAAATGAAAGTCTTGATCAGTCTGGTATCCATACCCTTATCCTCACCTAGCGTCATTGCTTCGGCACGAGCACGAGCACACCTTCGGTGATCTGCTCGCGGCCGAGGCCCTCGTCGACACGGTCATACGTCGTAGTGACGCGGAATGAAGCGCTCGAAAATTTGTCAATGCTGGTCTCAACGACACGGGGAGGCGGACGGAAGATCGATCCGGTGCGTTCCACGCGTGCGTTGATGTAATCGTTGGCAATGGCGTACGACAGCACCGGGTCGGTAACCGGCAGGTCATTGCGGTTGCAGCCGGACTCATTGACCGTACAGAACGTGAACCCCGAGTTTCCCACCACGGGCGTCGACGCCGGGCTGGCGACGATCGCGTCGGCGAGTGCCTGTGCAGCCTGTGCGGCAGCTACCCGGGATTCCTCGTTCTGTGCCATGAACAGGCCGATGTTGCTCGAACGCATCGACGAGATCGTGAACAGCGTGATGGCGACGAGGAACATCAGTGCGACAACTAGGATCGCGCCTCGTTGCCGTTGTTTCTGTAAGTAACGTCCGTGTCTCATTTCAGAATCCCATCATGTTGATCGTGCGAATGTTCTGTATCGATACGCTGGTCGAGAACACGCGCCGGTGAAAAGTGTCATTCGGCACCAGGTCGGGTGCATTGCTGATCGAGTAGGTCTTGGTGTTCATGTAGCGCGGGTCGACCTCGGTCGTGCGGCCGATGATGAAGATTCGCGCAGCCACGACGCCCTGCATCTGTAGCAGCGTCGGGTTGGTCAGGTACGTGTTTGGCTGGCCGTTACCCGTTGTGTCGATACCGTACTCGACCTGCAGGTTTTCGATGCCCGTAGCAATACACTCGGTCGTCATGCTTGGGCCGGCGCCGCTCAGGGCCTTGCGGCACAGCGTCGGGATACCGTCGCCCGGCGCATTGGCAAACTGGCGGATGTAATAGATGCTCGGCCGGAATGCCCAGTCTGCGCGCGGGGCCGCGATCGCAACGGGCGGGTCGGTCGGCACCGTGCCGCTGAACATGACACCCACCGTGCCGTTGGTACGCAGGTAAGCGCCGTTCGTCGACAATACGTTGGCTTCCGCACCGGCAACGCGCTTGATTGCGACCACGTCCGTTCCCTCGAGCACCTCGCCTGCGGTGAAGCAGGAATGGGCCGCCGCAACGTCAGCGTTGGTTGCGTTGTCGATAGCCATGACCGACAGGCTGTTACCGGTGCCCGCCTCGGTTGTCTGGTACATCCAGTTGTCCTGGCCGGCCGGGCCGCAGTCGGTGCCGATGGCGAGGTTCCCGTCGTAAGAAACCGCGCCCGGGATATGCAGGTCCGCGTAGTGGCCTGCCATGCTCAGGTCGAACGCGATTTCGCGCAATGCATGGCGGGCGTCATCCTGCATGCGGCCGACATTTTCGTCCTGGTTGAAGCTGTAGCTGTTGTTGACGAACACGGCAATGATGGCGCCGGCCAGTGTCATCGACAGCAGCATTGCGATCATCAGTTCGATGACGGAGAAACCGGATTGTCGTTTCCTTGAGTTCATATGCTCGGGTCGATGTAGGTCGGGATCTGCATGATGCGGCGGAACTCGTTGTCCGCGCCGTAATCGCCCCCGGCCGTGCCGCAGGCGTCGTTGTTCATGTTGGTAATTGAAGCGGTGCCACGCCACGCGATCGTGACGACGTAAATACCCGCGCCACCGCCAGCCGGGCCGGTGACACACATCGTCGGCAGCACGAGGCCACCGCCTCCCGCGTTGCCTGCCATCTCGAGGTTGCCGTCAAGAACCTGCTCCCAGAACCAGAGGTCATGTGAGGCTTTCTGTACCCCGTTGCAGACAGTGCCTGCAGAGCAGTTCGGGGCCGGCTCGCCGCCACGGCTGCCCGAGCCCATTTCGCCGGCAGCCAGATAGGTATCGACGGCATCGCCGTTGACGCGCATGTCCTCGAGCAACCCGTAGGCGATCTGCGATGCGGCGGTACGCTGCAACGCCTCGAAATTGGCCTGCTTCGACATCGTCTGCATTCCGGCGATCGCAAGCAGGCCAACGCTGAAGACGACAAGCGCGACCAGCATTTCGATCAGGGAAAAACCATGTTGCAAATGACGCGTCATCCGAGAGCCCCTATGTGCACGACGGCGCACTGCCGTCGGCCATGGTCTTGCTAAGGCGGGGACGACCGGACAGGTCGATGATCATCACCTTGGCGTGATCGATACCGCGATCATCGCAGACCGTGATTGCGCCCGAGCTGCCGTTGAGCGACGCGTTCATGACGCGGCCATTCGGGCGGTACATCAGAAACGTCGCGAACTCAGCGGACTGCAGTGTCAATCCGTCGACGGCGCCGTTTGCAGCAATAACGGTCTCGTCGTTGTCGACATTGCGGTCGCTGTCAGGGTCAGCGAACACGATCCAGCCATTGTTCCAGCCGACGGCTTCACAGTTGGTGCCGTTGGAACTCGGACAGATCGTTACGCGCTGGTTGGTCGTTACGGCGACGCTGCGCGCCTGGTGGATCGATGACACGAAATCGTTGATGGCACCGGTCTGGCGGGCATTGGACACGAAGATGTCGAGCGCGGGCACGGCCATCGACAGCAACAGCCCCGTGAGGCCGATCGCGATCATGAGCTCGATGAGTGTGAAGCCGTGTTGTCGCTGCATTACATAATTCCTGTCCCGTACTGTCGTGGTGGTGAGAATCCCGGGTGTCACCGTTCCACAACAGTCACGACGAAATCGTAGTGGTTAAGCGGTTTTCAGGTTGAGACGCAGGTCAGGTTTGCGGGGTTTTCGTGCGGGTTTGCAGTCATTTTTGTGAACTGTGCACGGCCTTATGTCGGCTCCGCGCGGAAAACGTAAAGCGCGCACATGTGGGACGTGTGGCCCGGATTTGTGACACCAGTCGCGGGAAAAACCGTGAGTTCGGACCATACTGCAGCAGTGACTGGAGTGGTTTATGAAGAACTTCCTCGCAATCCTGGTTTTGACCCTCGGTTTCGGCGCGGGTGCGCAGGCGGACGTGTGGAAGTGGGTCGACGCCGACGGCAAGACGCACTTCGTTGATACAAACACGCCGATCTACACCTGGGTCGACGAATCAGGCCGTATCCACTACAGCGACACGCCCGGGCATGAGGACGCCGTCTCGGTTGAACTCGTCTGGGTTTCGAGTGGGTCCATGGCGGACGGAAAGGACGACGAGTCAGGTTCCGGTTTCGCGTACCCGGGCGAAACGCCCGAGCAGCGTGCCGCACGCGAGAAGGCCGAAGAGTACTATTGCCAGCGCGCGACGGAGATTTACGAGTCTTACGTCAACGCGCCGCGGCTCTACAAAACCAACGAGAACGGTGAGCGCGAGTACCTGAGCAAGGAAGAGGCCGCGAAGACGATCGCGGAAACGCGGGAACAGAAGGACGAATTCTGCACCTAGGCAGAAGCACGAGGTCAGATCGATGTACTTACCGGAATCTCTTTACGAACACGCTCCGCACTACTGGGTCTTTATCGGCCTGCTGCTGATCGTGCTCGGTGTCTACCTCGGGCTCCAGATGAGCATGACGTTTCTGTATCTTGGCGTCGGTCTCGGCCTGCTGTCCTGCGCCTGGGGTGTGCGCGTCCTGCTGCGGCGCATGCGCAAGCCCGGCGAGGCGAACGTCGCCGCCCCCAGCTCCACGTACGAATAACCCTCGCCGGCGTCCGCCGGATTCCCTGAAGCAACAAGAACGCGCTGAAAACCTGGCGCGTCAGTGAGCTTCGAGCGCGGTTCGTACTGTCCTGCCAAATAGCGTAAGACTCTGGAGCGCTTGGGGTATAATTCCGCGCACGTTCCAGCAGGGGGGTATGTTGGGCCAATTCTTCGAAGAACTGAAGCGCCGTAACGTCTTCCGGGTCGCCGTCGCCTACGTGATTGCCAGCTGGCTGGTGCTGCAGGTAGCGGATATCGTCCTGCAAGGCATCGAGGCGCCTGCGTGGGTCATGAAGGTGTTCATGCTAGTGCTCGCGCTCGGCTTACCGTTTGTGCTGCTGTTCTCGTGGGCCTACGAGCTTACGCCCGAAGGCCTGAAGAAAGAAAAAGACGTCGATCGCACCGAGTCGATCACGCCCGAGACGGGCCGCAAGCTCAACATCATCACGATTGGCATGGTCGTAGCGGTCCTGGCTGTCGTTGTCATCGAGCGCACTGTTATGCGCCCCGAACCAGCACCTGTAACTACTGCCCCGGTTACGGCGGCGGCCGAGAAATCCATCGCGGTACTCGCGTTCGAAGATCTGTCCCCCGAGGGCGACCAGGAATATTTCGCAGACGGGCTTTCCGAAGAACTGCTGAATGTTCTTGCCAAGGTGTCCGAGCTCAAGGTCGCCGGACGGACGTCGTCGTTCGCGTTCAAGGGTACGACCAAGGACCTCCGGGAAATCGGCGAGCTGTTGAATGTGGCTCACATCCTCGAAGGCTCGGTTCGGAAAGCAGGCAATCGCATCCGGGTAACGGCGCAGCTGATCAAGGCCGACGACGGCTTTCACCTGTTCTCCGAGACCTACGATCGTGACCTCGAGGACATTTTTGCGGTGCAGGACGAGATAGCGGCAGAGATCAGCAACGCGCTGCTGACCGAAATCGTCGGCACGGAAGCGATTGTCAAGACGCAGACCGATACCGAGGCGTTCGAACTGTTCCTGATGGCGCGTCAACGCATTCACAGTCGCGATATCCTGAACCTGCGCGAAGCGGACGTCATGCTCGATCGCGTCCTAGAAATCGATCCGGAGTACGCGCCGGCGCACGCACAAAAGGC
>JBFFOM010000027.1:0-38172 GCA_041574455.1 Woeseiaceae bacterium
GACAGCCAGTGCAGGACGTTCACGTTGTCCGGATAGACCTCGAGCGCCTCGCGGAAGATCGCCTCCGACTCTTCCCAGCGATAGAAGCGCAGTTCGTAATAGGCCTGCGACGCCTTGATCTCCGGCAGATCCGGGTCGAGGCTCAGCGCTTTCGCAATCGCCGCCTTTGCTTCGCGATCGACCATTGGCCGGTCTACCGTCGCCGAGTACTCCGGCAGCAGCATGTAGGCGTCGGCAAGGCCCGACCAACCGAGCGCAAAAGACGGATCCAGCTCCGTTACCTGCTCGAAGTAGGTGATAGCGGCCTGTAAGGACTCAATTGACCGGCGCTCCAGGAGCTGTCGGCCGATGAAGTAGCGACCAAGAGCGTCGATGTTGTCGGTCGGGACGGCCGCGAGGCGGCGCTCATCGTCCTCGGTCAGGGCGGCGCGCAGCGCGTCCGCGATAGCGCGCGCAATTTCACTCTGAATGTCGAACACGTTGCTCGCAGTCAGCTCGCGGTCGAAGGTCTCGGCCCACAGGTGTTCGTCACGATCGGCGCGTATGAGCTGCACGTTGATGCGAATACGGTCGCCGACGCGCTGCACGCCGCCTTCGAGCACGGTTGCAACGTTAAGCTCGGCCGCAATCTCCGGAATCGTCAGCGCCGAGTCGGCGTACCTGAGCATCGACGTGCGTGAGATCGTGCGAATCGAGCGGATGCGCGACAGGTGCGTGAGCAGGTCGTCGTGGATGCCGATGGCAAACGGCGCGTTGTCGTCGTCGCCGCTGATGTTCTCAAACGGCAGTACCGCGACCGAGCTGTCGACGTGGTCGTCGAACGATGGC
The DNA here is from genome assembly GCA_041574455.1 of Woeseiaceae bacterium. GTDB lineage: Bacteria > Pseudomonadota > Gammaproteobacteria > Steroidobacterales > Woeseiaceae > UBA1847. The sequence goes on from JBFFOM010000027.1 coordinate 829, forward strand.
CGCGTGGCGAGCGACATGACCAGCGCGACGACCAGCACGCCGATGATGGCAAAGTCGATCTTGCGGCCGAAGCCGGCGGCCGGTGCGCCGCTGTCCTTGCGCAGCCCGCCCGGGCCGAGCTCGTAGATCCAGGCGAGCACGACCGCGACAGGGAAGCCGACAATCAGCGCCGCCAGAATGAGTTGCGGTATCGAGGCGGGCAGCTCGAGAATCTGGCCGAGCGTGTCGACGACCTGGAGGATCAACCAGGCGGTTACGACGTAGGCGGCGCCCACGCGGAAGACGTTGCGGCGCCTGAGTTCCGAGAAAAAAGACATCAGCAGACCTGACTATAGTCGCAATCCGGCCGGCGCGTCGACGGCCATGGGTGCCTTTCAGGCCTCGAGCGTACCGGTCAGCTCCGCGACACTGGCAAAGCCATGCTCTTCGAGATAGGCGACGATGCCGGCATTGATCTTCCTGCAGATGAGCGGGTCGTAAAAGAGCGCGGTGCCGATGCCAACCGCTGATGCGCCGGCAACCAGGAACTCGATGGCGTCATTTGTCGTCGTGATCCCGCCCTGGCCGATGATTGGCACGTCGTGTTCTTTCGCGACTTCGTATACCTGGTGCACCTTGAGCAGGGCAATGGGTTTGATCGCCGGCCCCGACAGTCCGCCGCGCACGTTACCGATCACCGGCCTGCGCGTCGCGGTGTCGATCGCCATGCCCATGATCGTGTTGATGACGGCAAAACCGTCGGTGCCCGCCGCGATGCATTTGCGGGCATTTTCCTGGATATCCGTCTGGTTGGGCGACAGCTTCGTGATCAAAGGCTTGTTCGTGTACTTACGGCAGGCCTCGACGACGCGTGCCGACATCTCGGGGTCGTTGCCGAACTGCACGCCGCCTTCCCTGACGTTCGGACAGGAGATGTTGATTTCGATGGCGTCGATATCGGAGTCATCGAAGCGCTTGGTGACGTACTCGTATTCCTCGATCGTCGAGCCGGAAACGTTGGCGATGAAGCGCGTTTCGGAAAAATCGAGGCCGGGCAGGATGTCGTTGATGACCTTGTCGACGCCCGGGTTTTGCAGGCCGATGGCGTTGAGCATGCCGTCCGGCGTTTCGCAGATACGATGTGGCGGGTTGCCGAGCCGGGCCTGGCCCGTGGTGCCCTTGAGGCACACCGCACCAACGTCGGCGTTGGAGTAACCTTCGACGCGGGTGTACTCCTCGCCGAAACCGACACAGCCGGACAACAACACGATCGGCGAGGCCATTTGCAGCCCGCAAAATTCCATGTGGAGTGGATTGCTCGCCATCGCGGCGGCATTCTACCCCAATGTTCTCCGTCATTCTCTACGAACCCGAGATCCCGCCGAACACCGGCAACATCATCCGCCTGTGCGCCAACACCGGGGCGAACCTGCACCTCATCGAGCCGCTCGGGTTCGATCTCGAAGAGAAGAAACTGCGGCGCGCCGGGCTCGATTACCGGGAGTTCGTCAATGTCCGCGTGCATGCATCGCTGGATGCCTGTCTCGAGGCGCTCGACTGGCCGCGCCTGTTCGCGCTGTCGACGCGCAATGCCACGCGCCACGACCAGGCAATGTTCCGTGAAGGCGATGCTTTGCTGTTTGGCCCGGAGACGCGGGGCCTCCCCGATGAGGTGCTCAACAGCCTGCCGCCCGAGCAGCGGCTGCGGCTGCCCATGCGCGAGGGCAACCGCAGCCTCAATCTCTCGAATGCGGCTGCGGTTGTCGTGTACGAGGCCTGGCGGCAGCTCGACTTTGCAGGCGGCGCCTAGGCCGGCTCGATGTTGCTGTTGAGCCGGAACTGGTTGCCGGGATCGTACTCGCCCTTGATGCGCGAAAGACGCTCATACGCCGGGCCATAATTGCCTTTGGCGGCAGCATGGTCAAAGTCGATGTTGCCGTAGTAACCGCCAAGGTGCGATTCGATGGCCTTGTAGTAGGCGCGGCAGGCGGCGATCAGCCCCTCGTCCTGGGCCGGGTCCATCCAGCCGCCGGCGATCACGATCATGATCTCGGCATTGCGGTGGGGGAATGCTGTATCGAGCTCCCCGACGCGCTTCACCGCCGCACCGGCGACGTGGTTGCCGACAAATACGCGGGGATCATCTGCCTCGAGCATCGTATCGACGAGGCCCTGCGTCCATTCTTTTACCATGCCGTTCTTCGCGTACGAACGAATACCGTGACCGAAGGCAACGTCATTGCTTGTCTGCAGGACCTTGTAGTCCTGCACGGTGACGCCATCCACCAGGGGCGTGCCAATGGCTCGTAGTGGCGCGAGCTCCTTTTCACCGGCTACGGCGTCGCCGTTGTAGACGACATCCATCATGATGACCCGGGCACCCTCGGGCGTGGTGGCGATGGTCGGGCCAACGTACATCTCCTCGGACAGGCCGGCCGACCACTCGGCATAGAACTCGAGAATGTCACGTGCGTCATCGAAGGGCCAGACAATCGTTCCAGAGAGGACATTGCGGTCGAAATCGTGCAGCCGGAAGTCGAACCGGGTAACGGCGCCGAAGTTGCCGCCGCCGCCGCGGATGGCCCAGAAGAGATCGGGCTCTTCTTCTGCGCTGACATAACGAATCTGCCCGTCCGCCGTGACGATCTCGGCGCCGAGCAGGTTGTCAATGGTCAGGCCGTACTTGCGGTTCAGGCGACCAAAGCCGCCACCCGTCGTGTACCCGCCGACGCCCGTGTGTGAGACCACGCCGGCCGTGGTAACGAGCCCGTGCGCCAGCGCCGCGTCGTCGAGGTGTCCGAGCAGGGCGCCGCCGGCGGTCATGCCGACCTTGTTGTCGGTGTCGATCTCGACATTCGTCATGTGGGAGAGGTCGACCACGATGCCGTCGTCGCAAATCGACTTGCCCGGCCAGCTGTGGCCGCCGCCGCGAACCGCGGTGAGCAAGCCGTGATCGCGGGCGAAGTTGACGGCATGTACGACGTCGTCGGTCGACAGGCAGCGGGCGATCAGCGCGGGCCGTTTGTCATGCATGCCGTTCCAGATCTTGCGGGAACTCTCGTAGTCGGGATCTTCGGAGAGGATGACTGGACCGGTCATGGCCTCGCCCAGCTCGCGGAGCATCGACTTGGTGAGTTCAAGCTCGGCCCCGTCGAGGGAGACAGCGCGAATGCTGGCTTCGGCCTCGGTTGCGACCTTCGCTTTTTCGCCGCAGGCGGTAAGAGCGGGAAGCGATGCCGCAACGCTGGCAGCGAGTGTGGTTTGCACGAATTTTCTTCTGTCCATGATGGCTCCCTCGTCGTTGTTTCTCCTGAGTTTAGTAGAAGCATGCGCTCCCGCCACCTAGAATGAAAGCCTGATGTCGATCTTCCGGGAATTGCAGCGTCGTAACGTCCTGCGCGTAGCCGCGGGCTACATCGCGGTGTCCTGGCTCATCGTCCAGGTCATGGACACCATGTCCGAGGCGTTCGGCTTCACGGGCGAGCACATGCGCATTGCCATTATCGTGCTGGCTGTGTGTTTCGTCCCGGTGATGATCATCTCGTGGGCTTTCGAGCTCACGCCCGAAGGGCTTAAGCGTGAATCAGAGGTCGAACACGAAGCGCCGACGGCGAAAAAGTCGGCGAAGCGGCTCGACCGATTCGTCATGGCCGCGCTTGCAGTTGCCGTGGCTTACTTCGTCATCGACGAGATCTTCTTCGAGAAGACCGCACCGCTGACGGAGGCCGGGCGCTCCATCGCGGTGCTGCCGTTCGTCAACATGAGTTCGGACCCTGAGCAGGAGTATTTCTCCGATGGCATCAGCGAGGAAATGCTGAACCTGCTCGCAAAGATTCCGGAGCTGCGGGTGATCTCACGAACGTCGGCGTTCCAGTACAAGAACACCGATAAGGAGATTCCCGAGATCGCGCAGGAGCTGCGTGTTGCGCATGTCCTCGAGGGGTCGGTGCGCAAGGCCGGCGACACGATCCGTATCACGGCGCAGCTGATCCACGCTTCGACCGACGCGCATGTCTGGTCAGACACCTGGGACCGGGAGCTCGACGACATCTTCGCCATCCAGGACGAGATCGCGGCGCAGGTCGTCGAGCGTCTGCGGATAGAGCTGGTCGGCGAACCCCCGCATGTCGACAGCGTGGATCCCGAGGCGTACCTGCTGTACCTGAAAGCCGACCATATCGAATCGGTCGGCATACCCGGCAGGGGCATGGAATTCGCAGAACTCGAGGCCGCGCGACTGTACGCGCGCGCGTTGGAAATCGAACCGACCTATGTCGATGCGATGAGCAGACTCGCCCTCGCCTACTTTCGAATCTGGAGGACCAATGGCTCTGTACGCGGGGACCCGCTTTTCGACCAGGGAACCGGGTGGTTGCGCAGAGCCCTCGAGATCGACCCGGAGAATGCGTTGGCCAATTCGTATGCGGCCTGGGGTATGGAGCTGAACGTCTTCCCGCCGATCGCCCAGACCGCGGCGATGATCGAGCAGGCCTTCAACAGGGAGCCGACGAATCCTGAAGTGGCCCGGACGGCCATGTTGTTCGCGGGCTCCATCGGGCGCCCGGAGATAGCGGCTGCGATAGGTGAGTACGTCGTAGCCCGGGATCCCAGACATGCATTTATGTACTACACGCTGTCCCTCCTGTATCGCGAAGCCGGCATGTTCGACAAGGCCACAGAGGCCGGGAAAGTGGCACAAGCGCTCGGGATGAATCTGGACTTCAGTATCGCGAATACGGCCCTTTATGATGGCGACCCCGGGCCGATGCTGGCGCTGCTGGAAGACGATCCCGAGCCAAATCAACAGACCCTGGTGACGCTCGCGCAGGCCCTGCACACGGCAGGGCGGGAAGCGGAGTCAGACGAAATGCTGGCGCTCGTGGTGGCGGACCACGCGGACCAGCCCGTCGATATTGCCATGGCCTATGCCTGGAAAGGTGACGCCGACGCGGCTTTCAAATGGTTGGAGCCCGCAATAGACCGGGACAAATTGTGGGTCTTGTCGCAATTGCGCGTACCACTCTTCGATCCCATTCGCAGCGATCCACGCTGGGAAGAGGTGCTGCGCCGCCTGCAGCGCCATCCCGACCAGCTTGCGGACGTGAAATTCGACCCGAAGATCCCGGACTAGGCAGACTCGGGTTTGAGCTCGCGGGTCATCAGGGCCTCGACCGCTTCGCGCGGCGTCGCCCCTTCGTAGAGAATCCGATAGACCTGGTTGACGATCGGCATTTCGATGCCGAGCTTTTCGGCCACCTCGTGCACGGCTTTCGCGGCCTTGACGCCCTCGACGACCTGCTGGATTTCTTCCTGCGCTTCTTCGACGGTCTTGCCCGCGGCGAGCGCGAGCCCCATGCGCCGGTTACGCGAGAGGTTGTCGGTGCAGGTCAGGACGAGATCGCCCATGCCGGCGAGGCCCATGAAGGTTTCCTGCCTGGCGCCGAGCGCGACGCCGAGCCGCATGAGCTCGACGAGCCCGCGGTTGATCAGGGCAATACGGGTATTCGCACCGAAGCCGAGACCGTCGGACATGCCGGCGCCGATGGCCAGGGCGTTCTTCACGGCAGCGCCGACCTCGACGCCGATGATGTCGTCGGAGGTGTAGGCACGGAACTTGGGGCTCGAGATGGCCTCGGCCAGCTCGCGGGCAAACGCCTGGTCGGCTGAAGCGATGGTCAGTGCCGATGGCAGGCCGGCGCCGACCTCCTTGGCAAACGTCGGCCCGGAAAGCACCGCCACCGGGACATCCGGGCCGAGCACTTCGGCCGCAACCTGGTGCGGCAATTTGCCGGTGCTGAGCTCGAAACCCTTGGTGGCCCAGCAGACGCGGGAGTCGGGTCCCAGCAGCGGCTTGATCTGGGTCAGCGTGGCCCTGAGGCCGTGACTCGGAACGACGACCAGTACGTCACGCGCATCATCGAGGCAGTCGGCGAGATCGGGGTGCACCGTGAGGTTCGGCGGGAAAGCGACGTCCGGGAGATACTGCCTGTTCTCGCGATCGGTGGCCATCGTCTCGAGCAGGTCCAGCTCCACGACGCCGCCGAGCCGCACGTCGCAGCCCACCCGGGCAAACTGGACGGCCAGCGCGGTTCCCCAGGAACCGGCACCGACAACAGCTAACAGACGCGGGCCGTCGCTCTTGATTAGTGGGCCTCCGGCGAAGCGCCCTGCGCGGCCTGCTGCTGGGCCTGCTGCTTGGCCTGCAGGTAGAGCGCATCGAAGTTGATCGGTTGCAGGACAAACTCGGGGAAGCCGCCTTTCTGGATCATCGACGCGATCGTCTCACGAGCGTACGGGAACAGGATGTTCGGGCAGAAGCTGCCAACGATCGCCTGCAGTTCGTCGCCTTCATAACCGGCGATCTCGAAGATGCCCGCCTGCTGGAGTTCGACCAGGAACAGGCTCGTGTCCCCCTGCTTGGCTTCGACCGTGATGGTCAGAACGACTTCGTGTGCGCTGCCTTCGATCGCGTTGTGAGTGCTGCGCAGGTTGAGGTTCGTTTCGGGCTTCCATTCGCCGCTCTTGAAGATGTCGGGCGACTTTGGCGACTCGAAGGAAAAGTCCTTGACGTAGATTTTACTGATGGCCAGTTGCTTCGCGGCCTGTTCCTGCTCTGCCATTGATGGCTCCTGTTTCCTGTTCAAGGCCCGCTTAAGCGGGCTAATCATAATACCTCAAGCGCGGTTCAACCCCGCTTCTTGCCTTTTCCGGATTTGGATTTGGTTTTCTTGCCGGTGACGACGGGCAGTCCCGAAGATACCCAGCCGTTCATGCCGCCCTTGAGGTTGTACACGCTCTCGAAACCCTTTTGCCGCAGGGTCGCGACGGTCCGCTGTGCCGAGACACCGGATTCGCACACGGCGATGAGCGGCTTCGACTTGTCGCGCGTGACCGATGCGATCTTTTCAGTGATCTCATCGGGCGCGATGTTGCGGGCACCGACGATATGGCCGCGACCGTAGGACTCGGCACTGCGCAGATCGAGGACGACAGCGTTGTTGTTGATCAGCTGCACGGCGGCGTTGGCGTCGACACTCACCAGTCCGCTCGCCTTGCGGCGCAATTCGTAAAACACGGCGAACAGTAAACTGCCGACCAGCGCCGCCACCATCAGCGGGTGGTTGCCCGCGAATTCTAGAAATCTATCCATTAATCAATAAGTTCGGCGCAAGAAAGAGCGCCATTCGGCTTGCAGAAGCGGGGATTATACCGGTTTGAGCGGGTGGGAATAGTCCTGAAACGCTACACTCGCGCCCATGCAGCTCCGCCGATTCGCCCTGACCCTCGCCCTGCTTGCCTGCGCAGCCGCGCTGCCGGCCCAGGAGCGTGAGGGGGAGCTCGCCAAGGTCAAGGAACAGGAGCTGGCGGAGGTCCGTGAACGCATCTCCGACCTCAAGAAAAGCATGGACCGCGCGGCCGAGGAGCGCGATCGCCTGACGGCCGAGCTGCAGGAGCTCGAGATCTCGATCGCAGAGCAGCGCGCGCGCATCCGGAAGCTCGAACGCGACCAGCAATACACGGCGAACAGGAAGCGGGAACTCGATAACGAACTCGCCGATCGAGAGGCGCACCTCGACGCCGAGTCCGCGGCGCTGGCCGCGCAGGTCCGCGCGGCCTACATGAGCGGCAGCCAGGAGAAGATCAAGCTGCTGCTGAACCAGCACGACCCGGCCACGCTCGGGCGACTCATGGCTTACTACCGCTACCTCAACGATTATCGCAAGGAAAACATCGAGGCGGTCATCGAGCAGATCCGGCGCCTCGATGAACTCCGTGCGCAGATCGCGGCCGAGGAGGCGCGCCTGGCACAGCTTGCCCAAGAGCGCTACGATGAACTTGGCCGGCTCAACACGTCCCAGGAAAGCCGCCGTGAGCTGCTGGCCTCGTTGCGCCGCAGGATCAACGACGAGGGCAAGGAGGTCGAGCGGCTCGCAGCCCAGGAACGGGACCTCACGCGCCTGATCACCGAGCTGACGAGCATTCTTTCAGACTACCCGATCAGCTCCGAGCAGCCGTTCAGCGAGCTACGGGGCCGCCTGACCTGGCCCGTGGCCGGGACCCTGCTGCATGACTTCGGGCAACCACGCGCCGGCGGCATCAAGTGGAACGGGGTGGTGCTGGCCGCGCCGCACGGGCGAGAGGTGCGGGCTGTCTATCACGGGCGCGTGGCGTTTGCGGACTGGCTGGCGGGTATGGGGCTGCTCGTCATCGTCGACCATGGCGATGGCTACATGACGCTGTACGGCTACAACGAGACGATTCTCAAGAACACGGGCGACTGGGTGGCGCCCGGCGACGCCATCGCTACGGTCGGCGACAGCGGCGGCCAGGCCCAGCCGAGCCTGTACTTCGAACTGCGCCGGGGTACTCGCCCCGAAAACCCGCGCCGCTGGGTGACGCGCCAGCCTGGCAGTTAAGCGGCCAGCCCCGGCACGAACCTGAACGCGACCTGGCTGACAATCATTGACGCGATGGCCAGCGTCGGCAGCCATGGGTGGATGCGTGGATTGGCGCTGACAAGCCCGACGATAAGCAGGCCAAGAATGCCGAACTGCATGAGCCGGTACGGGTGCGTGAGCGCGACGCCGAGCAGGAGGTAGGTTTCAAACGTGGCAAGCAGCGTGAACAGGATCATTACGGCGAAGAACCAGCGCCGGACCCGAAAGAAGTGCGCGCGCCAGTCAGTCTCCGAGGTTGTGCCCATCGGCACCAGCAGTTCAGTCGCGGCAAACATCGAGCACGGGATCAGAACAATCAGGGTAAAATAGCCCTGATTCCATGATGTAACTTCATTGAGGTCCCACAGCGCCCACCAGACCTGAACATACACGTAGCCGAGGAAGGCAGCCCACAACGTGAGTACGACGTAAGGCGCATCGCCGCGTGCGATCTTACTGAGACCGCGTAAAGTCTGCGTCATCCCGAGACCGAGGATGATCGAAACCAGCACCATCAGGTATTCGAATATGGACATCCGAGACCACCTCTTGTTATTGACCTGCTGCTCACATTATTGCCCGGCACTGTGCTAAGGTCGACGATCGCATTTCGGTAGCCCGTATGTCATTGAAAGTTCGCGCAGTTTTGGTGCTTGTCGTCGGCCTGGTGCTGGGTCTCAGCCTGTCGGTCGGTGGGGGCCTGATCGGCCAGGGCAAGCCGCCGGACAAGGAAGAGCTGGCCTGGGAGCAGGCACGGCTGTTCGCCGAAGTGCTGGAGCGGGTCAAGCGGGACTACGTGGAACCCATCGACGATGCCGAACTGCTCGAAAGCGCAATCCGCGGCATGGTGGCCGATCTCGATGCCCACTCCCAGTACCTCGATGCCCGGGAGTACCGCGATATTCGCGTCAGCACGACGGGCAGCTACACGGGCATCGGTATCGAAATCGACGATGTCGACGGCAAGATCCAGGTCATTACGCCGATTGCCGGATCGCCGGCGGCACGCTCGGGCATTCGCAGCGGCGACCAGGTCATCGCGGTAGACGGCACCATGCTCGACTCCTCGAATCTGCAGGAAACGATCGCGAAGCTGCGCGGTCACGCGGGCTCCAGGGTGTCGGTCACGGTGATGCGCGGCAACGAAGTCATCGTTCACGAAATGCGCCGCCAGATCATTCGCATGGCAAGCGTGCACAGCGAGTTCCTCGCGCCCTCGTACGGCTACGTCAGGATCAGCCAGTTCAGCGAGAATACTGCCCGCGAACTGGCGCGGGCCGTGGACGAGCTGCAGGACGACTCCGGCGACATGCTGAGCGGGCTCGTCCTGGACCTGCGCAACAATCCGGGGGGCGTGCTCGATGCCGCGGTCGAGGTGTCGGATCTGTTCCTCAATGCGGGAGTGATCGTCTCGGCCGAGGGCCGTTCGTTCGATGCGCGCTTCAGGCGCTCTGCCCACCGCGGGGATATTCTGGACGGTGCTGCGATGGTCGTGCTGGTAAATAGGGGCTCGGCGTCGGCGGCAGAGATCGTGGCCGGCGCATTACAGGACCACAATCGTGCGCTGGTGGTCGGCACCGAGACGTTCGGCAAGGGCCTCGTGCAGACGGTGGTGCCGTTGTCCAAGGGCCGCGCCATCAAACTGACAACGTCGCGTTACTACACGCCATCGGGCGACTCGATTCACGACGTGGGTATCGCGCCGGATGTGTACGTGGAAGATACCGACGGGTTTCCTGACCTGAGCCTGTCCGGGCAGCTCGACCGGGAGTCCGATCAGCAGCTTGCCGAGGCGATCGCGCACCTCCAGGCGCGCCCGGTGATGCACAGCAAGGCACCCTAGGGGCTGTGCGCGGCGTTCTCGCCACCCTGCTTCTCCTGTATTCCGGGGCTGCGGGCGCTGAGGCACCGCGTGTCGCCATCATCATCGACGACCTCGGCTATCACCTGGCCAACGGCAAGCGGGCCATCGACCTGCCGGGCCCGGTGTCGTTCTCGTTCCTGCCGGGTGCGCCGCGCGCCCGGGTCCTGGCGGAGCTTGCCCATGGCCTCGGCAGGGACATCCTGCTGCATCTGCCGCTGCAGGCCTACCGTGACGACGAGCGCAGCGACCCGGCAGAGATTCACATCGACATGAGCCGCAGGCGGGTCAGTGATGCCCTCGACGAGGCGTTAGCCTCCGTACCACACGTTATCGGCATCAACAGCCATCGCGGTTCGTTGCTGACCCGGCACCCGGGTCACATGCAATGGCTCATGGAAGCAATCCGGGATCGCCAGGAGCTGTTCTTCATCGACAGCTTCACGCACCATGAGAGCGTTGCCTTGCAGATCGCCCTGGAAAACGGCATTAACGCCACGCGCCGCGACGTGTTTCTCGATCCGGACACATCACCTGAGACCGTGGCGCGGGAGTTTGAGCGCATGAAAGACCTGGCGCGCGCGCGTGGGCATGTGATAGCGATCGGGCATCCGCACCCGACGACGCTGGAATTGCTGGAACGCGAACTGCCAAGGCTCGCGGCGGAGGGCTTCGAGCTCGTGGCCGTTACGGAGCTGCTGCGATGAGCTTTTATGAAGAGCGCATTCTGCCCAGGCTTATCAACTGCACATGCGGCGCCAAACCGATACGCAAGCAACGCGAGAAGATCGTGCATCGGGCCTACGGTGACGTCCTCGAGATCGGGTTTGGCGGAGGACTGAACCTGCCGTACTACGATCGCGGCAAGGTGAGAAAGGTTCTCGGCCTGGAGCCGTCGGCCAGTATGCGACGTTCGGCGGGGGCGGCGATCGAAGCGTCGGGCATCGACGTTGAGTTCATCGACCTGCCGGGCGAAGAGATTCCGCTCGACGACAATGCTGTCGACTCGGTGCTCGTTACCTACACGTTGTGCACCATTCCCGACGCGGTTGCGGCACTGCGCGGCATGCGGCGGGTCCTCAAGCCGGGGGGCCGCATGTTTTTCTGCGAGCATGGCAAGGCGCCCGACGAGGACGTGTATCGGTGGCAGAATCGGGTCAACGGGGTCTGGCGCCGGTTTTCGGGCGGCTGCAACCTCAACCGCGATATCCCGGCCCTGATCCAGGAGGCAGGATTCACCATAGAAGACGACAATCGGATGTATATTCCCGGTATAAGGGCGCTGAGTTACAACTTCTGGGGCGCGGCACGTTGAACCCGGGCGCAGGCGACCCCTCTAAGAGATAAAGGACGTCTCTCGTAACGATGAGCAAGCGAACGATATTTGCCGCCGTACTCGGCCTTCTCTTCCTGGTGTCCGCCGCACTCGCGCAGGAAGAGGAAATGGCGTGCACGATGCAGTACGACCCGGTCTGCGGTGCTGACGGGCAGACATACAGCAACGATTGCGTCGCGCGGGCCGCCCGCGTCGAAGTGGCGAGCCAGGGTGCGTGTGCCGGGGAAGAGCCGACCGGGTGTCCCGAGCTCTACGACCCCGTCTGCGGCATCGATGGCAACACGTATATCAACGAGTGCTTTGCCGGCAAGTCGGGTGTCGAGATCGCCGGGCTTGGTGCCTGCACGCCGAATGGCTGTCCCAGCATCCAGGAGCCGGTCTGCGGCATGAACGGACGGACTTTCATCAATCGTTGCGAAGCAGGTGTCGAGCGCGTACCCGTGCAACGCAAAGGCAACTGCGATTTCGATAACTGCCCGAATGTCTATGCGCCCGTCTGCGGTAGCGACGGACACACCTATGACAACGCCTGTTTCGCCGACGCGGCGAAGGTCGAGTCCTTCATGGAAGGGGCCTGCAATATACGCGCCTGCCCAAATCTGTTCGTACCGGTTTGCGGCGCAGACAACATGACGTACAGCAACGCTTGCCATGCGGAACGTCGCGGCGTTCGTGTCGACTATGCCGGGGTCTGCGAGGGTCTGGGCGAAAATTGTCCGGACGAGTATTTGCCCGTCTGCGGCCTCGATGGCGTAACCTACGACAACGATTGCCAGCTCGATAACGCAGGCGTCAACAAAGCGTACGCCGGCGCGTGTATCGGCGACTAGAGCCTTTTCCCGGAGCAGCAATGGGTATTTTTGAGCGCTACCTCACCGTCTGGGTGGCGTTGTGCATCATCGTCGGCGTTATTCTCGGCAGCATTGTTCCCGGCGTGTTTCATGCCATCGGTGCGCTGGAAGCGGCCAGCGTCAACCTGCCGGTCGCGGTACTGATCTGGCTGATGATTATCCCGATGCTCGTCAAGATCGACTTCGGGGCATTGCACCAGGTACGCGAGCACTGGCGCGGCGTTGGCGTGACGCTGTTCATCAACTGGGCCGTCAAGCCGTTCTCGATGGCGCTGCTCGCGTGGCTGTTCATCGGCCACCTGTTTGCGCCCTGGCTTCCGGCCGAGCAGGTCAATTCCTACATCGCCGGACTGATCATCCTTGCCGCGGCGCCGTGCACGGCCATGGTCTTCGTATGGAGCAACCTGTCGGACGGCGAACCACACTTCACGCTGAGCCAGGTTGCAGTGAACGATGTCATCATGATCTTCGCGTTCGCGCCGATCGTCGGGCTGCTGCTGGGACTGTCGGCGATAACGGTGCCCTGGAACACGCTGTTCCTGTCGGTCGTGCTCTATATTGTCGTGCCCGTCATCATTGCGCAGCTCGTGCGCAAGCGCCTGCTGGCGACCGGCGGTGACGAGGTGCTGCAGCGCGCACTCGAGCGGCTCGGGCCGGTGGCGCTGGTTGCGCTGCTCGCCACGCTGGTGTTGCTGTTCGGCTTCCAGGGCGAGCAGATCATTCGGCAGCCGCTGATCATCGCCCTGCTCGCAGTCCCCATCCTGATCCAGGTCTATTTCAACTCGGGGCTGGCGTACCTGCTGAATCGCACGTTCGGTGTGGCACATTGCGTCGCCGCGCCATCGGCGTTGATCGGCGCCAGTAACTTTTTCGAACTGGCTGTGGCAACGGCGATCGTGCTGTTCGGTTTCGAGTCGGGCGCTGCGCTGGCGACGGTCGTCGGCGTGCTCGTCGAGGTGCCCGTGATGCTGTCGGTCGTGAAGATCGTCAACAGGACCAGGGCTTGGTATGAGCGCGGCAACACAGTAGCCTGAGCGTATGAGACTCCGCCGGATCGCAGGAAACATCGTCCCGATCGCCCTTGTGTGCGCCGGGATCTACATTGCGCTCAACTGGCAGTCGCTCGAACCGGGCGAGAGCGAGATGGAGCGCATTGCGAAAGATAACTGCGTCGAGGCAACCAGGAGCCGCTACGACGTCACGAGCGCCAGGGCGTACCAGGTTCGGGAGAACAGCAATGGCTACACGGTGCTGGTCACGGTCGTGCAGAAGAACGGGGATCCCGCGCAGGTCGCCTGCCTGACCAGCGCGCGCGGCAACGTGCGGGATATTTCAATCGACGTGCGCTAGAACAACCGAATAGCGGCGCACACTAAGCCGGCGGCAAAAAGGGGGCAGATGCCCCCTTTTTGTGCTTCAGGTTCAGGGTTCGCCTAGGTCGGCGGGTACGTGTAACTGGCCGAGAACCCGAGTGGAATGCCGATCGCGTAGTAGATCAGCAGGAAGATCGTCCACGTCACAAGGAACCACATCGAATACGGCAGCATCATGGCGGCGAGCGTACCGATGCCCGTGTTCTTCACGTAGCGCTGGCAATAGACGACAACCAGCGGGAAGTAGGGCATCAGCGGCGTGATGATATTGGTGCTCGAGTCGCCCACGCGATACGCCGCCTGCGTCAAATCCGGTGAGACGCCGAGGGCCATCAGCATCGGCACGAAGATCGGCGCGAGCAGCCCCCACTTGGCGCTCGCCGAGCCGACAAACAAGTTGACGAAGCCGGTCAGCAGCACGATGCCGACGATCAGAATCGACGGATAGTCCTCCAGGCTCTTGAGCACCTCGGCGCCGGCGAGCGCGAGCAGCGTGCCGAGGTTCGATGCGTTGAACGCGTACACGAACTGCGCGATGAAAAACATGATCACGAGGTAGTACGCCATCGTCTGCATCGAGTGCGACATGCCGTCGATGACGTCCTTGATGCCCTTGAGCGTGCCAGCGACGTAGCCGAACACGATGCCCGGGATCAGGAACAGGAAGAAGATCAGTGCGACGATTGATTGCATGATCGGCGCCCCGAAGGATACGAGTTCGCCGTTCGCATCCCGCCACGGCGACGTATCGGGCACGAGCGTGATAATCAGGAGCACGATGCCGAGCAGCATGGCGCGCAATGCCCACCGCAGGCCCCTGCTCTCCTCGGGCTTCAGGTCGTGCAGCTCGGGCAGATCCTCGGCATTACCATCGATCGGCGTATCCGAGACACGCGGCTCGACTACCTTGTCGGTGATGTACCAGCCGAGGCCGACAATGAGGACCGATGATATCGTCGTGAAGAAATAGTTGTTGAGCGTATTGACCTGGATCTCCGGGTCGAACAGCTGTGCGCCGTTCTGCGTGAGGCCCTGCAACAGCGGGTCGAGCGCGGCCGGCAGAAAGTTCGCCGAGAAGCCGCCGGATACACCTGCGAATGCTGCCGCAATACCGGCGAGCGGGTGCCTGCCCGCGGCATAGAAGATTACGCCGCCAATCGGAATCACGAGCACGTAGCCGGCATCGACGGCGGAATGACTCATGATGCCGACGAGGATGACCATTGGCGTCAGTAACCATTTCGCCGTGACGTTCAGCAACGCGCGGATACCGGTAGTGATAAAGCCGGAATGTTCTGCAACGCCGATACCGAGCATCGCGACCAGTACGGTACCGATCGGGCCAAACGTCACGAAGTTCGTCACGAATCCGGTCATGAACGTCGTAAGCGCCGAGCCGGTTAACTGGTTGTAGACGACGATCGGCTCGCCGGAGCGCGGATCGATGTAGCTGAACGTGAAATAGGAAAGCAACCACGACAGCACCCAGACAATGAACAGCAGTGCAATGAAGAGCACCGCCGGGTCAGGCAGCTTGTTGCCGACGCGTTCTACGGTGCCGAGAAAGCCGCCGTTACCGCGGGCGGTCGCGGACTGATCTGACATGAGGATCCCCTCTTATTGTTTGCCGGACAGTTTACTCAATCCGCCCCGCCAGTTCCTGATCTATTTGGGCGATGAGACCCCTCGCGATGTCCCGCATCGCAGTGAAGCGTCCGTTGATGACGCGCATCATATAGATGACGAGCGTAAAGCCGTTCTTGTAGCGCACATCGTCCAGGAGCCCGTCCACGGCACCCCGCGACAGCGGCACGTCGGCGCCGGCCTGGCCGCCGGTCGACGTGTACACGTAATTCTCGGTCATTGGTTCGATGTCGACGGCGTCGAAGAACGGGGTGTAGACATAGCCTTCGAGATCGAAACGCATGTGGTCCTCGTCGCCTTTCATCTGTTCATACAGCAGGTCCAGGTTCATCAGGTCGTTCTTAATGGCCTGGCTCGAAATCAGTCCGAGGTTGCCCGAGTTGACGAGCTCCTCGTAGGTGTTGATGTTCTGGTAGTAGCGGACCACGAGGTGCACGTTGATATTGTGGTAGTTGAAGTCACGAAGGTCATCGAGCGGTCGCCCGTTGAAATATTCGATTATCCGCAGCCCGGATGCGATACGACCCTCGCGCGTCTCGATGAACCGATCCAGCTCGCGAATGGTGTATTCGAGATCGAGCTTGAGATTCTGCAGGTAGCGCGCCTCGCGTTCGCGCTCCAGGCTCGCCTCGTTCGCATTATTGATCTGTAGCGCGATTAGGATGCCGGCCACGACGAGGACAATTTCGCCCAGGGCATAGCCGGCATATTTTTGCAGCATGCCGCGCTCCAGCAGCTCCCGGCGGATTGCACGAAAGAACTGGAACACAGGAGCGCTCTGACTGAACTACCAGCCGCAGCTGCGGCCTTCGTTCTGTTCTTTCAGGTACCCCATGAGCGGCGCGAAGTAGTCGATGATCGCGGTGGCGTCCATCTCGCGGGTGCCCGTCATGACTTCGAGCGTGTCCTGCCAGGGCTGGCTCGCGCCGGCCTCGAGCATGGCATAGAACTTCGCACCGGCCTCCTTGCTGTTGTAGATCGAGCAGGCGTGCAGGTCGCCGTCGTGTCCCGCCGTTTCACACAGGGAACGATGGAACTGGTACTGCAGGATGGCGGCCAGGAAGTATCGCGAGTACGGCACGTTCGTCGGGATGTGGTACTTGGCGCCCGGGTCGAAGTCTTCCTCCGTGCGCTCGACCGGCGGCACGATGCCCTGGTACTTCGTCCGGAGGTCCCACCAGGCCTGGTTGTAGTTCTCCGGTGCGATTTCGCCCGAGAACACGCCCCAGCGCCACTCGTCGATGAGCTTGCCGAAGGGCAGGAAGGCGATGCCGTTGAGGGCCGTCTGCATCTGCCGGTTGATCACGGCCTGCGGGTCTTCTTCCCCGGAGCCCACGAGGCCCACCTCGGCGAGGTAGCCGGGCGTCATCGACAGGACCACCGCGTCGCCAATGGCCTCGTGGAAGCCGTCATGCGCGGCGCCCTGGAACAGCGGCGGCTGGTCCTTGTAAGCCCGCTGGTAGTAGTTGTGGCCGAGCTCGTGATAGATCACGCGCAGTTCGTCAAAAGTCTGGTTGATGCACATCTTGATGCGGACGTCGTTGCCGCCGTCCATGCCCCAGGCGCTCGCGTAGCAGTCCACTTCCCGGTCCTGCGGGCGCGAGAACTGCGAGCGCTCCCAGAAGGTGTCGGGAAGGCGCGGCATTCCCAAAGATGCATAGAAGTTCTCGGCCGAGCGCACCATCTCTTTGGGCGAGAAGTCTTTGGCCTTGAGCGTTGCGTCGACATCGATGTCACCGACGCCGGGATAAGGCTCCATCAGGTCGTACAGCGTTCCCCACTGCTGCGACCACATGTTGCCGAGCAGGTGCGCGGGGATCGGGCCGTCCTGCGGCACCTTGTCCGGGCCGTAGACTTCGCCGAGTTTGGCGCGCACGTGGCAGTGCAGCTCATCGTAGAGCGGCTTGACCTGGTCCCACAGCGTGGCCATCGTGGACTGGAACTCGGCAGGCGACATGTCGTAGTTCGAGCGCCACATCTCGCCGACGTTGGTGTAACCGAGTTCGGCCGCGCCTTCGTTGGCGAGTTCGACGAAGCGCGCGTACTTGTCACGCATCGGGGCGGCGACACTGCGCCAGCCTGCCCAGTAGTCGAGCAGCTCGTCGTAGTCACGTCCCGTCGCCAGTTTCTGCTCGAGATCCGATCCGTACAGGCACTCGCCGTCCTCACGGCAGTACTGGCCCGTGTTGTAGATGCCTTCCAGCTCGGTCGAGATCGCAGCGAGCTCGTTGCGCTTGGCGGCATCATTGGGCGACGGTGCGGAGGTGCCGAGCTTCAGCAGGTCGAGCGCGCGTCGTGTCGTCGCGTCGAGCTCGTGATCCTCAAAAGCGAGCGCTTGCTGCACCGTCTCGCTGTGCCACTTGGCATAGCGAGCACTCGCGGCGGTCGCAAGAATGGCGGTGTCCTCGGTGATGTAGGTCGCGCGCACCCAGAACGCGGCGGCATTTTCCTTGCCGAGCTCCGCGAGCTCGGCGTTGACGCGGGCAACGAACTCCTCGGCGGTTTCGGTCGGTGCCGCCGCCGCAGGTTCGTCCGCGGCCTGCTGCGAGCAGGCAACAAGGCTTGTCGCGAGCATGAGGCCCGCAAGAATTTTCATGTAGTGCTTCATGACTTTTCCAATTTAGTGAATGCCGTGCATCCAGCGTCGCAGGATCGGCGAAATGACGATCATGAACACGCCGGCGCCAATGCCGAACCACATCAGGAATTCGAACAATTGGGTATACGTAGCTAGCGCAGCCGCAGCGTCCTGCGTCTCGCCGCCCGAGGTGTCGATGGCGGCCATCTTGCCGATACGCGTCGCCACGGTCTCCGACAGCGCCGTGGCGAGGAACCAGGTGCCCATGCTGACGCCGACGACGTTGGGGATGGAGAGCTTGGTTACAGCCGACAGGCCGACTGGCGACAGGCAGAGCTCGCCCGTCGTGTGCAGCAGGTAGGCAAGGACCAGCCAGATCATCGCGACCTGCCCGGCCTCGTTCGGGAACTGGGCGCCGAACACGAGCGCGCCGAAGCCGAGGCCGGCCTGCAGGATGCCGAGGCCGAACTTGACCGGTGTGTTCGGCTCGAGGTTCTTTTTCGCAAGCCAGGTCCAGAGTGCCGCGAACGGGATCGCGAGCAGCATGATAAAGCCGGCGTTGAGCGAGCCGAACTGGGCAGCCGTAAACGTCGTATCGCCCAACGTGCGATCGACGACGCGATCGGCGTACAGGGTCATCGAGCCGGCCGACTGCTCGAACAGCGCCCAGAAGACGATCGTCGAGAGGATCAGGATCATCAGGACGACCGTGCGGCCGAATTCGTCCGAGTAATGGGTGAGAAAACCGTAGATGACGAACCCGACGATGAGCACGATCGACAGGTACATGACCTGCTCCGCATACGCCGCGGAAAACGCTTCCATCCACGCGGGCGGATGCAGGTTGGCGATCACGGCGAAGATGCCCGACAGGATGGCCACGGTGGCGATCGTATAGGCCAGGTTGTTGTTCTGATCCTGGCGCTTGTGAATCATCGAATACAGGATCAGGCTGACGATCGCGACAATCAGGAACACGTTCTGCGTGATCAGCACGATCGGCTCATGCTGGACGAGCCACCACAGCACGCCGAGCATGGGCAGGCTCAGCAGGTAGATCGACCACTCGACGTTGATCGGGCCCAACAAGCTCTTCTTCAGCCTTTCCGGCGCGGGCGGCTCTGCATGACCATGCAGGTACTTCTGGCCGAGCGTGAACGTGATCAGGCCGATGATCATGCCGATACCTGCAGCGCCGAAACCGTACTTCCAGCCGAACGTTTCACCGAGCCAGCCGCACAGCAGCGTGGCCGTGAACGAGCCGATGTTGATGCCCATGTAGAAGATCGTGAAGCCCGAGTCGCGGCGCGGGTCTTCCGGCGCGTAGAGCTTGCCGACGATCGTCGAGATATTCGGTTTCAGGTAGCCGACACCCATGACGATGAGGGCAAGCGCCAGGTAGAAGACCTTGAGCGCCGCCGTGTCGCGCATCGTGATGTCCTGGACGAGCACCGTACCTGCGGCCAGCACTTCACCGCTTGCCAGCGTCAGTTCCTGCGCGAGCGTCGTGCCGGCCGCGTAGAACCTGGCGGCATGACCCTCGACGGCCATCAGGATGTGCCCCATGGACAGCATGATGCCGCCGAACAACACCGACTTCCTCATACCGAGGTAGCGATCGGCCAGCATGCCGCCGATCAATGGCAGGGCGTAGACGAGACCGGCATAAGCGCCGAGCACGTCGAGGCCCATCTGGTCGGTGAAGAGGTGGTACTTCGTGAGGTACAGAAGCAGCAGGTACTTCATTCCGTAGAATGAAAAGCGTTCCCAGAGCTCCGTGGTGAAGCACACATAAAGGCCAACCGGGTGGCCCAGGAAATCGCTTTCGTGCGAATAGTCCTCCGCGGGAGCGGCGACGGCATCGGTCATATTTTCCCCCGTCAGGCCTGCTAAGCCTTTGTATCTGTTTCAGCGGGTTGGGTGTCAGGCATTAAACACCATTTGGCACTGCTCCTGCTACTTGACAGCAGGCTCTTCACCGGGTTCCGGATTGCGCGCCCGAAAGACCCGCGACATCAGAATTCCCAGTTCATACAAGAGGTAAACGGGCACGGCGAGCATGGTCTGGCTGATGACGTCGGGGGGCGTCAGGAGCATGCCGATGACGAAGGCACCGAGGAAGACATAAGGCCGGGCCTTGCCGAGCTTTGCGGTTGTCGTCAGCCCGGTCGAAACGAGCAGCACGGTCGCGATCGGCGTCTCGAACGCGAGCCCGAACACAAGGACAACCATCATCACGAAGCTTACGTACTCGGTCATGTCGGGCTGGTAATTGACCGTGTCCGGCGTGAACGTCGACACGAAGCCGAAAATCAGCGGGAACACCACGTAGTACGCGAACGCCATGCCGACGAAGAACAACGCGATGCTCGTCGCGAGCAGCGGAAATGCAAAGCGCTTTTCTTTGAGGTAGAGCCCCGGCGCAACGAACGCCCACACCTGGTAGAGGATCACGGGCATGGCGATGAACAGCGCCATGTAGAAAGTGAGGGCAATGGTTGCTGTCAGCGGCGATACCGGACTCAGGGCGATGAGCTCACCATTGGGTACGACGCTGACGAGCGGCGTCGCCACGTAATTGAAGATCTGCTTGGCAAACGGCAGCAGCGCAACGAAGACGAGAAATACGGCGCCGAACATCTTGAACAGGCGGCTGCGCAGTTCCACGAGATGGGACAGCAGGGTGCCTTCGGCCAGTTCTTCCTGTTGCTGTTCGGCCATTACTGAGGTTTCTTGTCTTCTTTCTCGGACGCGGGTGTCGCGGCAGTGCCCTCGTCCTTGTCGTGTGCCGGGGAGTAGGTGTCGTCCTCGTTGGGGGTAAGCAACTGCGACGGGTGCAGGTTCTTGATGTCGCTCGGGTCAAAGCCGAGATTCTTCTCGGCGTCGAGCTCGTCCTCGAGCTGGCGCTGCAGGCTGCGCGTCATCTGGCGCGCCTTGCCGACCCACCCGCCGAGCTGGCGCGCCACGCGCGGCAGCCGCTCGGGCCCGAGTATCAGTAGCCCGATCAGGCACAGGAGGATGAATTCAGAGCCGCCGATCCCGGACATGGTCTGCCCCGGCGGCTAGGCGTCCTTTTCCTTGGTGGACTCTTCGGCCGGCGTGGTGTCGAAGTTGGCGTCCTGCGACTCATCGCTGATCTTCTCAGCGTCTTCGGCCGCCTCATCCGCCTCGTTCATCGCCGAACGAAAGCCCTTGACCGCGCCCCCGAGATCGGAACCCATGTTGCGCAGTTTCTTGGTGCCGAAAATGGCCAGCACGATGACCAGGATGATCAACAGCTGCCACGGACCAATATTCGAAAACATCTCGTTACTCCCGGGGCTGCGCCCCAAAACTCAAGCCGCGAATTATGTTCATGATACCCCCGCCGGCGCAATAAATAAGGGACAGAGTACTTAATTCTGCGAATTCGGGGCCGGTTTCCTATTGCGTTTCGAGCCAGAAGGTGACCGGGCCGTCGTTGGTCAGTGACACCTTCATATCGGCACCGAAGCGGCCGGTCTCGACCTTGGTGAGTCCTTCCCGGCACAGCTGGACGAGGCGGTCGAAGTACTCCGAGGCCTTGTCAGGCGGCGCGCCCTTCGTGAAGCTCGCCCGGGTGCCCTTCTTCGTATCCGCGGTCAGCGTGAATTGCGGCACGAGCAGGATGCCGCCATCGATATCGCGCAGGCTGCGGTTCATGCGGCCTTCCTCGTCCGGGAAGACCCGGTAGCCGAGCAGGCGCTCCGCCAGTCGCGCAACGTCCTTTTCCGTGTCGTCGCGATGCACGGCGACGAGCACCATGAGCCCGCGGCCGATTTCGCCGATGGTTTCGCCGTCGACAACGACGTCGGCCCGGCTGACGCGCTGCAGTAATCCGATCATTTCTGGCGGCTTTTCCTCGATTATGTGGGCCCGCGGCCTTTATTGCCGCAAGGCCGAGAATAATACGGCACTGTGGTCGCCATCGTATGAAAGACTCGAATCACCGGCCGGTGGGAGAAGTCGACGAGATTCTCCCTCCCGGCGCTCCCAGGGATGGGGAATCGGGCAGTATTCTGCCGGCCGGACCATGGAGGGTAGGGGTCCCGGCGCACCGCCGGGGCCCTTTTCAGCCTATAGCGGGAGCACATAGTCCCCACTAATTCCAAAAATATATAAAAGTGGGAGAAGTACAATGGGATAAAATCCCACTTTCGGCCAGATGCTGCGGGTGGCAATCCCCGGGCCGATCAATACACTAGCCGAAAACACTCGAGCGGAACCGGAATGAAAAGAAGAGAATTTGTGGGTGGCCTCGCTGCTGCAGCGGGCCTCACTGCCTGTGCGCAAGAAACCAGCAATTGCGAAGGTGAAGTGGCCGCGAGCGGCGAGACGTTCGAGTGGTCCTGCGTAACCTCGTGGCCACCGAAATTCCCGGGACTCGGCATGGCGCCCGAGAACCTGGCCGAGCGCGTCGCGGCAGCGAGTAACGGTCGCCTGAAGATCAAGGTCTATGGCGGCGGCGAGCTGGTACCGCCGTTCGAGGTCTTCGATGCCGTATCGCGCGGCACCGTGGAAATGGGCCATGGCGCAGCGTACTACCACAAGGGCAAAGTCGACGCCGCGCAGTTCTTCACCGCCATCCCGTTCGGCATGACCAACAACGAGCTCAACGGCTGGATGTACTACGGCGGCGGGATCGAGCTGTATCACGAGCTATACGCCCCATTCGATCTCGTGCCGTTCCCGACCGGGAATACCGGCGTGCAGATGGGCGGCTGGTTCAACAAGGAAATCAATACGGTCGACGACCTCAAGGGTCTCAAGATGCGTATCCCGGGCCTCGGCGGTGAAGTGATCCGGCGGGCCGGCGGTACGCCCGTCACCTTACCGGGCGCCGAGATCTTCACCGCGCTGCAAACGGGCGCGATCGATGCAACCGAGTGGGTCGGGCCCTACAATGACGCGTCTTTCGGCCTGCACAAGGCCGCGCAGTACTACTACTACCCGGGCTGGCAGGAGCCGGGCCCCGGGCTCGAGACCATCATTCACAAGGAAGCCTGGGATTCGTTGCCGGCCGACCTGCAGGAATTGATAAGCCTGGCGTGCCAGGCCATCACGACGGACATGGCCGCCGAGTACACCAACGGTAATGCGAATGCGCTCGCGCGGCTGATGCAGGATCCGAATATCGAGATCCGGCCGTTCCCGGATGACGTGCTTGCTTACCTGCGCGACATCGCCAAGGAAGTCATCGATGAGCTGATGGCAAACGACCCGGCTGCGATGAAGATCGGCACGGCCTATTTCGAGTATCTCGACAAGGCGAGTGAAAACTCCCGCATCACCGAGCTGGCGTACTTAAGGGCAAGGAACGACTGACCTTGTCGAAATCCCGCCGGTACGAGATCGCCGTCATCGGTGCCGGCATCGCGGGCATCGCCACGGCCTGGTACCTCGCCGCACGCCATGGCAAACGCTCGCTCGCGCTGATCGACTCGCGCCAGCCGATGAGTTACACGAGCGCGCAGTCGGGTGACAACTACCGCAACTGGTGGCCGCACCCGGTGATGTCGGCGTTCACCAACGACAGCATCGACGAGCTCGACCGGCTTGCACACGACACCGATAACCTTTTTCGCATGACGCGCGGCGGTTACGTGCTCGCAACGCGCCGTAACAGTATCGACGACCTCGAATCGGCCCTGCAGAACGATACAGACGTCGACATCGTCTCGGGCGGTGATGTTCGCAATTCGTTTCCGTGGCTTGCCAACGACATCCGCCATGTCATGCGCGTTCGCCGGGGCGGCAGCATCGACGGCCACCAGCTCGGCACGTGGATGCTCGAACAACTGCGTGCCAGGGGCGCGAAGCGGATCCGGGGCGCGGTGCACGATATCGAAAAGGGCGACCGCTTCAATCTTGCGATTAATGGCGCGGACGATGTCGCAGCAGATGTCATCGTGAACGCGGCTGGGCCGTTCGCCCACAGGATCGCCGCGATGCTGGGTGAGACGCTGCCCGTCACGAACCTGTTCCAGCAGAAGGTCGCCTTCGAAGACACGCGCGGCGCCATCATGCGGGACATGCCGTTCACGATCGACCTCGACGACAAGACGCTCGATTGGACCGATGAGGAGCGTGAGTTGCTCGCCGAGGACCCGGACACCCGCTGGCTCACAGAACCCATGCCGGGCGGCACGCACTGTCGGCCCGAGGGCGGCGCACATGGTAAATGGGTCAAGCTCGGGTGGGCCTACAACGACGCGACCAGCGAGCCTCGCGAGGACCTCGCGAACGAACCGTTCTCCGACCCGCAATTCCCCGAGATCGTGATGCGCGGTGCGGCTCGATTCATCCCTGCGCTCCGGCCGTATGTCGACAATCCCCCGGCACGGTACTCGCATTATGGCGGTTACTACACGATGACCGCAGAAAACTGGCCCCTGATCGGCCCGATGCGGACGCGCAACGCGTACATGGTCGCCGCGCTATCGGGCTTTGGCAGCATGGCCGCCTGCGCAGCCGGCAAGCTCTGTGCTGGCTGGATTGTTGGCGCGGAACGCCCCGCCTGGAGCGACGCCCTCGGTGCAGCGCGCTACGCTGACGACCGATTAATGCAGGAACTCGCCGAGGCCCCTAGCAAGGGAATCCTCTGACCAATTAAAAAGGCCGGTCGCAAAGCGACCGGCCCTGTTGCCGTGAAAGGCTGGGGGACTCCTACCAGGAGTAGACACCCTTCAGGTACCACGAACCACCTTCGTAGTTCGCCACGGTACGACGTGGATACGTCAGCCCAACACTCAGGCGATTGGCATTCGGCGGACCGATTTCGTCGACGTATTCGTCGAAGATGTTGCTGCCGCCGAGAACCACACGCCAGTTGTCGTTGAAGTTCCAGCCAGCCTCGAGGTCGACATAGAAGATCGAGTCGATCTTCGCGCTTGGATCGACAGCGGCCCCGATGGTGCCGCGCTCGTCATAATGCTCGCCGAAGTAATTGACACGTGCCATCACGTTGAAGTCTTCACCGATCAGGAAATTACCCGTCAGCACCCAACGGTGTTCGGGGTAATTATTCTCGATGTCTTCAACAAGACCGTCGCTCACGGGCTGGATTCCGCTAACCAGCTTCTGGCCCGTTACTTCGATTTTGTTGTAGCCGTAAGCCAGTGCCAGGTCGAGACTCGTCTCGGCACCAATATCGAAGCCACCGGTTGCCACTATGTCCACACCCTGGTGCTCGACGTCGAGCGCATTCGTGTAGAACGAGATCGACCGAGCAGGCGCGCCCGGAGGATCCGTTGGGCGCGGGGGCAC
Source organism: Woeseiaceae bacterium (assembly GCA_041574455.1). Taxonomy (GTDB): domain Bacteria; phylum Pseudomonadota; class Gammaproteobacteria; order Steroidobacterales; family Woeseiaceae; genus UBA1847. The sequence goes on from JBFFOM010000027.1 coordinate 26,173, forward strand.
GGGAATATCGCCGGTGCGGTAAATACGGTCATCCACCTCGATCTGGTAGATGTCCGCGGTCAGTGACCAGTTGTCGCCAATATCCGCCGTGAAGCCCGCGCTGATATTTACCGACTGCTCTTCGGTAAGCGCTGTGCCACCTGCCGCTACGACGTCCGGGTTGCTGACCGGGAACAGGCCTTCTTCCACCTGCAGTCCCGACGTACCGTCGAACGTCGTAATGATCGTCGAGACATTCGACTGGCCCGGCGTCGGTGCATGGAAGCCGGTGGACACAGCGGCGCGCAAGGCGAACGTATCGCTCAACCTCAGGCGACCGGCGAGCTTGCCATTCAGCGTGCCACCGAAATCAGAGAAGTTCTCGTAGCGTACTGCGTACTGCAGCAGAACGGCCTCGCTGATGTCATGCTCGACGTCCGCGTAGATCGCGACATTATCGCGCTTGAAGTCACCTGCGTTCTTCGGCTCGACGCCGCGGAAACCACTTGACCCGGCGCCCAGGAAGGAATTGGGTTCACCGGCGAATGCGGTAAACGTCTCTTCGCGAGCTTCGAAGCCAAATGCCAGGTTCATCGCGTCCCCCATCGGCATGGAGAAGTCAGCATTAACCGTGACTTCTTCCTGGGCATAGCCACCAACATCGAAGTCACGTTGCGGAATCTCGCAGGCGGGGCAGGTGCCTACCAGGGCGACATCCGGGTTGACCGTGTTGTTCAGGAAGTAGTCCAGTTCGTTTTTACCGAAGCTGTAGCTGAAGTCATACAGCATTCCGCTGTCGAACTCACCCTGTACGCCGACAACAAAGCTTGCGTCATCCTGCGCGCCGTCTAGGTAAGGAGTGAAACCTGCCGGCAGACCCGTGTAACCGTTCGCACGGTGATCGGTGAGGCTGGAGTGATTTGGCGAACGATAGAAGAATCGGTACCGGCCATCGGTCTCCGCCAAACTGAATCGAGCGTAGAGTTCCGCCGAGCTGCTAAGCTCGAAGCCGGCGTTGGCAAAGAAACGCACCCCTTCGGTCTGCGGCCTTCCCCAGGTCTGTACAAGCGGGGAGTCGCCGAATGGTGCGTCAGCGCCCACGCCCTGAACGCCACTGTCAATCAACGCCTGTGCGTCCGGGCGCTGGATGCCGCGCGACAGCGCATCATTGTCGACCCAGTCGATCGTCGCGTTGACGAATCCGCCATCGCCGAGCGGCAGGCCGATGTTTGCACCAAGACGAACGCTCTGTTCACCGTCGAAGTACTCGCCGAACTGCGCCTGTACCTGGCCGCCTTCGTCAGCGTCCTTCAGGATGAAGTTCATGACGCCGGCGATCGCGTCGGAGCCGTACTGCGATGACGCGCCGTCACGCAGGACTTCAACGCGCTTGATCGCGAGGCTCGGGATCATGCCGATATCGACACCGTGGGCGCCGTTACCGGCGGCCGGGGCGAAGAACTGCACGAGCGCCGAACGGTGGCGACGTTTGCCGTTGATCAGTACAAGTGTCTGGTCGGGCGCAGTGCCACGCAGCGATGTCGGGCGCACAAACGCACTGCCGTCGCCGGTTGCGGGCGTCGCCGTATACGACGGCACGAGCGCCTTGATGTTATCCGTCATGTCGGCCGTGTTGCCCATGGCCTCGAAATCATCGGCACCGATGACGTCGACAGGCACGGGCGAGTCGCCGGCAGAACGGGGTTTGGCGCTACGGGTACCGGTCGTAACGATTTCCTCGATGAACTCGTCGTCGCCGTTCTGCGCCAGGGCGGCCTGCGGCGCAAGCCCGCTCGTCGCGAGCAGTGCGGCAGAAATGCCCACCATTAAAGACCTTTTCTTCATGCTTGATTCCCCCTTGCTTTTGAAGACTGAATTGCTTTTCGCAGGACACAGAATGTGTCGTTTTGTCTCATGACTTCCGCTTACAAACCTAGCGGAACGGGGTGGTTATTGCAACGAATGATTCAATGTGGTCGAATTATGATTCATATGTTTCATCTGTTGCCATGTCCCACGCGTATTCAGACACCGTCAGGCTGCTGATCGACTCTTATTCCGGCCTGACACCCGAGCTGCAGAAGGCAGCCCGTTTCATGCTCGAAAACCCCGAGGAAGTGGGACTGAGTTCGATGCGCACGGTGGCGAAAAAGGCTGGCGTGAAGCCTGCGACGGTGACGAGGCTCAGCAAAGCGCTCGGGTTCGGGGAATATGGCGCGCTGCGGGAGCCGTTCCGTGAGCGCCTGCGCAAGAATGAGGCGCGGTTTGCGGCCGGGGTCGAGGACGTGCTGCGACGCCGGGACGACGTGCGGGGCCTGTTCGACGATCTGCGCGAGCAGGAAATCGAGAACATCGAGACGACGCTCACCGAGGACGCATACGCAGCACTCGACGCTGCGGCCGATACGCTGCACGAGAGCAGGCGTATCTATGTTCTCGGCCTGCGGGGCGCGCACGCACCGGCATTCGTGTTCCACTACGCCTACCAGTTGTTCCAGGACAACAGCGTACTGGTCGAAACGTCGGCAGGCATCTTCGTCGATCAGCTGCGCAGCATCAGCGAAAAGGACGCATTGCTCGTCATCTCGTTTCCGCCCTACACGCAGCTCACGATCGATGCTGTCGCGTATGCGGCTGAGGCCGGGGCAAAGATCGTTGCCATCACGGACAGCATCGTCTCGCCGGCATCAAACGCGGCGGTGCACACCATCATTGCCCGCAACCGGTCGGCGTCCTTCTATCACTCTTTCACGGGGGCGCTTGCCGTCGTCCAGGCACTGATTACGCTGCTCGTCGCCAGGGCCGGCGTCGACGCCATCGATGTTGTCGCGGAAGCCGAACGTCAATTGTCAAAGATCAGCGCCTACTGGTAAGGCGTCACAACGAGAAAGGTGTCGGACATGAACCACGTGTTGCACCGCAGTTTGCTCCAGGTTCCCGCGCGTGCCGCGCGCGGTGAAGGTGTCTACGTGGTGGACACCGACGGCAATCGCTACCTCGATGCCTGCGGCGGTGCGGCCGTGTCCTGTCTCGGCCACAGTCATCCGGCCGTGATCGAAGCGATCCGGGCGCAGGTTGGAATACTCCCCTACGCGCACACCTCGTTCTTCACGACCGACGTGATGGAGGCGCTCGCCGACAAACTGGCAGCTCACGCCCCGGGGATGGCCAGGGTCCTGCTCGTCACCGGCGGCTCGGAGACCATCGAGGCGGCGCTCAAGCTGACGCGGCAGTACTTCGTCGAAAAGGGAGACGTCGACCGGCACCTCTTCATCGCCCGCCGCCAGAGTTATCACGGCAATACGCTCGGCGCACTCGCTGTCGGCGGTAATGAATGGCGGCGCGCGCACTTTGCCGCCCTGATGGTGCCGGGCAATCACATCGCGCCGTGCTTCGAGTACCGCGAACGCAGTGACGAGGAAACCGCCGAAGACTACGGGCGGCGGGCCGCGAACGAGCTGGAGGAGAAGATCCTCGAGCTGGGGCCGGCGAACGTCGCCGGTTTCGTCGCCGAGACCGTCGTCGGCGCGACTGCCGGCGCGGTCCCGCCGGTGCCCGGTTACTTCAAGCGCATTCGCGAGATCTGCGACAAGTACGGCGTGCTGCTGATCCTCGACGAGGTCATGTGCGGCACGGGGCGGACGGGCACGATGATGGCCTACGAGCAGGAGGGCATCGTCCCGGACATCGTCACGATGGCGAAGGGACTGGCCGCGGGCTACCAGCCGGTCGGTGCCCTGCTATGTCGCGATGAAATCACCGACACGATCCGCGCCGGCAGCGGGTTCTTCCAGCACGGCCACACATTCATGGGTCACGCGACAGCGGTTGCCGCCTCGCTCGCTACCATTACGGCTATCGAAGACGAAGACCTGCTTGCCAACGTGCGGGCGCGTGGCAGGTCTTTGCAGCAGTCGCTGCAGGACCGGCTCGTCGATCATCCGCAGGTCGGTGACGTGCGCGGACGGGGGCTCTTCATCGGCATCGAATTCGTCGCCGACAAAGCCAGCAAGGAACCGCTGGACCCGTCGGCCAGGACCCACAACCAGGTGCAGCGGCATGCCATGCAGCGCGGTCTGATGGTCTACGGCATGGGCGGGACGATCGACGGTCGCCAGGGCGATCACGTGCTGCTTGCACCGCCCTACATAATCGACGGGCAGCACGAGGACGAGATGGTCGGCAAGCTCGCCGAAGCGATCGAAGCAACCTTTGCTTAGTCCCGGAGGCCGTCAGGCGCCGTAGATCTTGTTCGGCAGCCAGGTGACGAGATCGGGAAATGCGGCGATCAGCAGCAGCGCGAAGATCTGGATGGCAACGAACGGAATCGCGCCGCGATAGATATGAGCCGTCGTCACCGACTGTGGCGCCACCCCGCGCAAATAGAACAGCGCGAATCCGAACGGCGGCGTCAGGAACGACGTCTGCAGGTTGATCGCAATCATGATGCCAAGCCATACGGGATCGAGCCCCATGGCAAGCAGGACGGGGCCGACGATCGGTACCACGACGAACGTGATCTCGATGAAGTCCAGCACGAAGCCGAGCAGGAACATCACGAGCATGACGACGATCACCGCCCCGAAGACGCCGCCCGGCAGCGCCTCGAGGATCGCCCGCACCCCGTCGTCACCACCGTAACCGCGAAATACGAGCGAGAAGATCGACGCGCCGATCAGGATCAGGAACACCATGCTGCTGATCTTGAGCGTGGTCCGCATGATGTCGCGCAGCCGCGCGAGATCGAGGGCCCGACGCAGCATGGCGAGCAGCAGCGCGCCCATGCCGCCGACGCCCGCCGCCTCGGTCGGCGTAGCGAGGCCTGCCAGGATCGAGCCGAGTACGGCGAACACGAGGAGCAGCGGTGGCGCCAGTGCCCGCAGGACCTTGCCGAAGGAAACGGCATCATCATTCTGCTGGTGCGCGGGCATCGACGAAGGCCTGATGAACGCAACCGCGAGGATGTAGACGATATAGAGGAACACCAGCAACAGGCCTGGAAGCAGCGCGCCTGCAAACAGGTCTCCGACGGAAACCGTCTTCGGCGAGAAGATGCCCATCTCCAGCTGCGCCTGCTGGTAGGCCGTGGTCATGACGTCGCCGAGCATGACGAGGATGATCGAGGGCGGGATGATCTGCCCCAGCGTTCCCGATGCACAGATCGTCCCGGTCGCGATCTCGGGCGCGTAGCCGCGCTTCAGCATCGTCGGCAGTGACAGCAGGCCCATGGTCACTACCGTGGCGCCGACAATGCCGGTGCTGGCCGCGAGCAGCATGCCGACCAGCGTGACCGAGATGCCGAGCCCGCCGCGCAGCGACCCGAACAGGCTGCTGAGCGTCTCGAGCAGCTCCTCGGCGATGCGCGCCCGCTCCAGGACCACGCCCATGAACACGAACAGGGGCACGGCGACGAGCGTCTCGTTCATCATGATGCCGAACACCCGGTTCGGCAGGCCGAGCAGCAAATGTTCGTTGAAGGTGCCGCCGAGGATGCCCGCGACCGCAAAGATCAGCGCGGTGCCGCCAAGCGTGAACGCGACCGGGAAGCCCGCGAGCAATACGAGAATGACCGTGATGAACAGGAGGCCGGCGACCCACTCCATGTCAGCGCCCCCGCACCGTGCGCAGGGCCCCGAGGAACAGGGACAGTCCCTGCAGCAGAACGGTCACCGGCATCAGCAGGATCACGGTCTTCAGCAGCGGGAGGAACGGGTACGGCAGGCCGCCCGGTTCACGCGAGGCCTCGCGAATACTCCAGGACTGCACCACGAAGTCCCACGATTTCCAGGCGAGAAACACGCACAGCGGCAAGAGGAAGATAACGACACCAACGAGGTCTACCCAGGCTTGCCTCTTCGCGCTCATCGCGCGATAGAAAACGTCGACGCGGACGTGCTCTTCGTGCCCAAGCGTGTAGGCGGCGCCGAGCATGAACACGACCGCGTGCATCCAGACCACCGATTCCTGAACCCAGATGAACCCGGCGTCGAACAGGTAGCGCATCACGACGACGACAAACGTCACGACAACCATGAACAACGTTAGCCACGCGGTAACTCGGCCGGTGACGGTGCTGATGCGGTCAAGCAGGGAGCTGCCGGTCGCCCGCTCCATCACTCAGGTGCGCCAGAACGTCGGCGTGATCAGGACCAGCAGTGTGAAGATCTCGAGGCGGCCCAGCAGCATGCCGGCGACGGCTACCCACTTGCCCGCATCGCTCACGTTCATGAACCCGTCTGCAACGCCGCCGAGCCCTGGGCCCAGGTTGTTGAGCGTCGCGGCGACGGCCGAGAACGCCGTTACCTGGTCGAGACCTGTCGACATCATCGCGAGCAACATGACACCGAAGACGATGATGTAGACGGAGAAGAACCCCCAGACGGCTTCGACGACGCGTGACGGAACCGCCTTGTTGCCGAGCTTGACGGGAATCTCGGCGCTCGGGTGCACGAGGCGGACGATTTCACGGACGCCCTGCTTGTAGACGAGCAACCAGCGAATCACCTTGATGCCGCCCGCGGTCGAGCCCGCCGAGCCGCCAATAAAGCTCGCGAAGATCAGCAGGGCAGGCACGGCAGCCGGCCATAACGCGAAGCTCTCGGTCGTGAACCCTGTGGTCGTGCCAATCGACACCGACTGGAACAGGCCATCGAGGATCGTATCGAACGGACTGGCGAAGCCGCGGTCGTTGAAGAGCGCCCCGATGACGAGTAATGACAGCGCGATCAGAATGAACGAATACGCACGGAATTCCGGGTCCTGGAAGTAGTGCCTGATCGAGACGTAGCGCCAGGCAAAGAAATGCAGCGAAAAGTTGATGCCCGCGAGGAACATGAAGAACACACACACGAGGTCGACAGCCGGGCTGTTGAAGTACGCGATACTTGCGTCGTGGGTCGAGAAGCCGCCGATCGCGACCGTCGAGAACGCATGGCACAGGGCATCGAACCAGCCCATGCCGGCGATGCGGTAGGCGAGCATGCAGGCGATCGTGAATGCAAGGTAGACGTACCACAGCGCCTTCGCGGTTTCGGTGATACGTGGCGTCAGCTTGGTGTCCTTGACGGGGCCGGGGGTCTCGGCCCGGTACAGCTGCATGCCACCGACGCCAAGCATGGGCAGAACAGCGACGGCCAGGACGATGATACCCATGCCGCCAAGCCACTGGAGCTGCTGGCGGTAATAGAGGATCGACACCGGCAGCTCGTCGAGCCCGGTGAGGATGGTCGCGCCCGTCGTCGTCAGGCCCGACATCGATTCGAATACGGCATCCGTGAACGACAGTGACAGCACGTCGGCAAAAATCAGGGGAGCGGCACCGGCGGTTCCCAGCACGGTCCAGAACGACGCAACCACGAGGAAGCCGTCACGCAGGCGCAGGTCTTTCTTCGAGCGGTGCACGGGCAGCCAGAACACGAGGCCTGCTGCGAACGTGAGTGCGAAGCCCTTGACGAACGGCAGCCACGAGTGATCGTCGTAGTAGATACTGAAGATGATCGGCGGCAGCATCGTGATGCTGAACATCATCAGCAGCAGTCCGAGGATGCGTTGTACGACCGTCCAGTTCACGCGTACAGGAACCTAGACAAACGACACGTCGACCTGGAACAGGGCTTCGAGTCGCTCGATGCGGCGGCGGTCGGTCATGAACAGGATGACGTGATCGTCGGCCTCGATAATGGTGTCGTGATGGGCAATGATCACCTGCTCGTCGCGTACGACGGCCACGATCGCCGTGCCCTTCGGCAGGTCGATGTCCTCGATTGCCCGCCCGACGACATTGGAAGTCTCCTCGGTTCCGTGGGCGATGGCCTCCATGGCTTCGGCCGCGCCGCGGCGCAGCGAGTGCACGCGCACCACGTCACCGCGACGCACATGCGCGAGCAGTGAGCCGATCGTAATCTGTTGCGGGGAGATTGCGATGTCGATGCTGCCGGACTCGACGAGGTCGACGTACGAGGGCCGATTGATCAGCGCCATGACCTTGTGCGCGCCGAGCCGCTTCGAGAGCATCGAGCTCAGGATATTGGCTTCTTCGGAATTCGTCAGTGCACAGAAAACATCGACATTGTCGATGTTTTCTTCGAGCAGCAACTCCTCGTCGGCCGCATCGCCGACGAGCACGATTGCCTTGTTCAGGCGCTCGGAGATCATGCGGGCTCGCTGCTGGTCGCGCTCGATGAGCTTGACCTGGTTGGTCTGCTCGAGCGCCATCGCGAGACGCACGCCAATGTTGCCGCCGCCGGCGATGACGACGCGCCGCACCGGGTCTTCCAGACGGCGCATCTCGCTCATGAACACGCGGATGTCCTTGCGATCGGCGATGAAGAACACCTCGTCGTCTTCCTGGATGACAGTATCGCCGTCAGGCAGCATCGCGTTGCCCTGGCGATAAATCGCGGCAATGCGGGCTTCGGTGTTCGGGATATGGTCCTTGAGCGTCGCGATTCGCTGGCCGACGAGCAGGCCGTCGCGGTCGGCCATGACACCGACGAGGCGCACGCGGCCGTCCGCGAAGTCGAGCACCTGCGTCGAGCCGGGATAGAGGATCAGTTGCTCGACGAAACTGCAGACGAGCTGCTCGGGGCTGATGCGTACATCGATCGGGATGGCGTCCTGCGTGAACAGCTTAGTCGCGTTCATGTACTCGGCGGAACGAATACGTGCGATCTTGGTCGGGGTGCGGAACTGGGTGTAAGCCACCTGGCACGCGACCATGTTGGTCTCGTCCGAGTCAGTCAGCGAGACGACGATGTCGGCATCGGCGGCACCGGCGCGCTCGAGAACTTCGGGGTAGGCAGCGTGACCGACGACCGTGCGGATATCCAGGCGGTCCTGCAGTTCACGCAATACGTCGGGCCGGCGATCGACGACCGTGACTTCGTTGGCTTCTTCGCGCGACAGATGATACGCCGCGGATGATCCGACCTGGCCTGCGCCGAGAATGAGAATTTTCATTGTTCTTGACGTGCCTTAATCCAGCGCCGCAATTCCTTTAGCGTCGGAACCGTAGTCTACCTTACATCAACTCGAGATTTGCGTAACTGAGCACCAGCCATTTGGTGCCGGCCGACTCGAAATTGACCTCGACACGGGCGTGAGCGCCCTGTCCCTCGCAGTTGAGGATCACGCCATCGCCGAATTTCCTGTGCCGCACGCGTTGGCCCAGGCGAATGCCGGCCTCGCCACCGGCCGTGACCGGGCCCGTCGAGCGGCGCGTCGAGCGGGCCGTATGCAGCGGCCGCGACACCTGTACGCGCGGACGTACTTCTTCGATGTGCTCTTCCGGAATCTCGGCGATGAAGCGCGACGGTTGCGAGAAACTGTCCATGCCGTGCAGGCGCCGCTGCTCCGCATACGTGACGTAGAGGGTCTGCATCGCACGCGTGATACCGACGTAGCAGAGCCGACGCTCTTCCTCGAGCCCGTGCGGATCGGCGATCGAGCGCTGGTGCGGGAACAGGCCGTCTTCCATGCCGCTCATGAAGACCAGCGGAAACTCGAGCCCCTTGGCCGAGTGCATGGTCATCAGCTGCACGCAGTCTTCCCACGCGTCGGCCTGTCCCTCGCCCGCTTCGAGCGCGGCGTGTGACAGGAACTCGTCCAGCGGCGGCATCTCGTTGGCCGGGTCCGGCGTGAAGCTCGTGGCGGCGCTGACGAGTTCCTCGAGGTTCTCGACGCGCGTCTCGCCTTTTTCGCCCTTGTCCTTCTTGAAGAACTCGATGAGCCCGCTCTGGTAGATAACGTGATCGACCTGATCATGCAGCTCGAGACCTTTCGTCTCCCGGTCGAGTCGCTCGATCAGCGACATGAACGCGGCCACGGCGTTGGCGGCGCGACCCTGCAGGTCGTCGGACGCAATAGCGCCCGCCGCGCGCCACAATGGGCAGGCATTGGCGCGCGCGTACTGGCGAACCAGGTCGAGCGTGCGTGCGCCGATGCCGCGCGTCGGCTTGTTGACGACGCGTTCGAACGAGGGGTCGTCATCGCGGTGCGCGATCAGGCGCAGGTAAGCGAGTGCGTCCTTGATCTCCATGCGCTCGAAGAAGCGCAGGCCGCCGTACACCCGGTACGGAATGCCGGCGTTGATCAGCCCTTCTTCGAGTACGCGGGACTGGGCGTTCGAGCGATACAGCACTGCGGCGTCCGCGCGCAGGTTGCCGTGGTCGATCCAGTCGCGCAGTCGGGCGATGACGAAGTCAGCCTCGTCGCGTTCGTTATAGGCTGAATACACCTTGATCGGCTCGCCCTCGGCACCTTCTGTCCAGAGGCGCTTGCCGAGACGCTCGGCATTGTTTGCGATCACGGCGTTGGCCGCGTTCAGAATCGTCGACGTCGAACGGTAGTTCTGTTCGAGCTTGACGACAACGGTACCCGGGAAGTCTGATCGGAACTGGTGGATGTGCTCGACGCGGGCGCCGCGCCAGCGATAGATCGACTGGTCGTCGTCGCCAACGACGAACGGTATGCCATCGCCGCCGGCGAGCAGGCGCAGCCAGGCGTACTGGATGGCGTTGGTGTCCTGGAACTCGTCGACCAGGAGGTGCTGGAAGCGGCGGCGATAGTGGCCGAGCAATTCTTCGTTGTCGCGCAGCAACTCGTGGGCGCGCAGCAGCAACTCCGCAAAATCGACGAGGCCGCCCCGCTGGCACACCTCTTCATAGGAGGCGTACAGCGAGATCATCTGCCGCCGGTCCGCGTCGCCCCCGTCGTCGAGGTGCTGCGGGCGCAGCCCCTCGTCCTTCTGCGCGTTGATAAACCACTGGATCTCTTTCGGTATCCAGCGCGAGTCGTCCATCTCGAGGTTGCGGATCAGCCGCTTGATCAGGCGCAGCTGGTCGTCCGCGTCGATGATCTGGAAGTTTTGCGGCAGGTTCGCCTCGCGCCAGTGGCGTCGCAGCATGCGATGCGCAAGTCCGTGGAAGGTGCCGACCCAGAGGTGCTGGACCGGCAGGTTGAGCAGGCTCTCGATGCGCGAACGCATCTCGGCCGCGGCCTTGTTGGTAAAGGTTACCGCAAGCAGGCTGTGCGGCGAGACGCCTTCGACGTCGATGAGCCAGGCGGCACGGTGCACGAGGACGCGCGTCTTGCCACTGCCGGCCCCGGCCAGGACGAGTGTCGGCCGGGCAGCCGCGGTGACCGCCTCGCGCTGCGCGTCGTTGAGGTTTTCGAGGATGGGGGTGACGTCCATCTCGCGCTAGCAGCCAGTTGAATGAGTAAATGGAGGCTCAGTCGAAAGCTCAGAACTGCGATCAAGGCGCGTCTCGACGTACAGGTTGGACACCTTTACAAGAGGCGCAACGCGGAGCGCAGTTCTGAGCATTCGACCCGCCGGGCGCGCCAGAGAAGCGCTTCGTCTTTGTTGCGCGCTTTGCGAAGGGTCCCGCCCTGCGCGGCATCGCGCGCCGCGTCGAATCGCTTCTCTGAGCGGGCTGAGTCCCAATTCACTCATTCAACTGGCTGCCAACCCTTCGGGAAAGCGCGCAAGTGTAGCAGTTCTACTGCTCCCACCGAACGCCAATTAAGTACTGCGTTCGGTCATATTGAATGCGGATGTCGTTGGACACGACCTCGCGGTGTACGGCCTCCGCTACAACGCTCAGGTTGCGCGTGATGCGGTAGCTGGCTTCGGCCCAGATGTCGAGCGATTCCTGGGTCTTGCGCCCCGCCGCCTGCTCGTGAAAAGCGAACGCATTCGGGTAGTCGTACAGGTAATAGTCAACGTCGACTTCGAAGTCGAAGCGATAACCCGGCGACCAGTGGAACTCGACACCGAAGCCGTCGCGAATGTAGTCGTTGTAGCCGACGTACTGGTCGGTGCGCTCCGTGCGCTCGACATCGAAGCCGAACCACATGTTGTCCGTGATGCGCTGGCGCGCGCGCAGGCCGAGCGCGACGTAGTCATAGCGGATGTTCGGGTTGCCGAGGCGCTGCACGCCATCGAGGTCATATGCCGCACGGTCACCAAAGCGGCGGCTGTAATACGTCGCCGTGACGCGCAGCAGCGAGGAGCGCGTGAAC
>JBFFOM010000028.1:0-37286 GCA_041574455.1 Woeseiaceae bacterium
CCGAGCAGGCCAAGCCGCTGCTGCGACGCTTCCGTAACCGCTACCTGCTGCACGTTATCTGGCGAGAGGTCTTCGGGCTGGCGGACCTCGACGAAACGCTGGAATCGCTGTCGTCCCTCGCGGACCACATGCTCGAGACTGCGACGAACATCGCCGAGCGCGCGCTCGAGCCCCGTTACGGTGTGGTGCGCGATGCGGATGGCAGCAAGGTGCCGCTCGTCATCCTGGGTATGGGTAAACTCGGTGGCCGCGAACTCAATCTTTCGTCGGATGTCGACCTGATCTTCCTGTATCCGGACGACGGCAAGACCGATGGCGGGAAGTGTGTCAGCGCCCAGGAGTATTTCGGGCGCCTGTCAATGCAGGTCATCGCGCTGCTCGATGAAACCACGGTCGACGGTTTCGTGTTTCGTATCGATACGCGCCTGCGTCCGTTTGGCGAGAGCGGGCCGCCCGTCGTCAGTTTCGGTGCGCTCGAATCCTACCTGCTCCAGCATGGCCGCGACTGGGAGCGCTACGCCTATGTCAAAGCACGGGTCGTCGGACCGTATCCGGGTGACGATGTGGTGCGTGAACTCGGCGACACCCTGATTCGCCCGTTCGTCTACCGGCGCTACATCGACTACGGGGTATTCCAGTCGCTGCGTGAAATGCACGCAATGATCGAGGCCGAAGTGAAACGGCGCGAATTGCGCGACAACATCAAGCTTGGCCCCGGCGGTATCCGCGAAGCCGAATTCGTCGTGCAGTCCATGCAACTCGTCCGTGGCGGCAATGATCCCGGGTTGCAGGCGTGCGCACTGCAGGACGTCTTGCCATTGCTCGTCAACAACCGCGGACTGTCGGCCGAAGGAGCCGCCGAACTTCGTGCGGGCTATCGCTTTCTGCGGCGCGTCGAGAATTTCATCCAGGCGATACGGGATCGCCAGACGCATGACCTGCCGTCCGACGAAGTCGATCGCGCGCGCCTGACGCTGGCAATGGGCTACGCGGATTGGGACACGCTGCGCGATGACATAGAACGGCATCGCGACGCGATTGGCACACAGTTCGACCAGGTCGCGTTTCGTGAACGCGAGAGCGATACGCCGTTCCTGACGCGCGCAGCGCGGGCGTGGGAGGCTGGCGCCGATACCGGCGCATGGGTCGAACTGCTCGATGACGAGGCGGTCCCGGGTGCAAAACCTATTGCGGAATTGCTGGTCGGGTTCGCGAGCGCCATGGCGAAGAAGCAGATCGACGCCATTTCGCTGGAGCGCCTGCGCCAGTTCGTGCCGCGTCTCGTCATGGCCGTCGCCCAATCCGCGCACCCCGAACCGGCACTCGTGCGTACCCTGGCGATTGTCGAGCGTGTGCTCAGGCGCAGTGCTTATCTCTCCCTGCTCAACGAAAATCGCGGCGCGCTGTCGCGCCTGGTTGAACTGTGCGGTCGCAGCAGTTATATCGCTGACGAGATCGCGCGCTACCCGGTGTTGCTCGACGAACTGCTGGATCCGGGCGTCTACTCGGAGTCCGTGACCCGCGCAGACATCGCCACGGAGTTACAGGCGCGCCTGGGCGAAGACGACGGCGACAGCGAAGCGCGAGTGCGAGCGCTTGCCCAGTTCCAGCGTACGATCATGTTCCGGATCGCCGTTGCGGACTTCAATGGCATGTTGCCGATCATGAAAGTCAGCGACGGGCTGACCTGGCTTGCCGAGGTCGTTCTCGAGGAGGCGCTGCGGGTGGCGTGGCGGGACCTGGTCGACCGCCATGGCGTTCCACACTACACGATCGACGACGACGTGCACGAGGCGGGCTTCGGCATCATCGCTTACGGCAAGCTCGGGGGACTCGAACTCTCCTATGGATCCGATCTCGACATCGTGTTCCTGCACGACTCTCATGGCGCGAAACAGGAGACCGACGGCGCCAGGCCCCTCGACAATGGCATGTTCTTCGGGCGGCTGGTGCGCCGCTTGACACACTTCCTGTCAATGCAGACGGGATCGGGGCAGCTGTACGAAGTGGACACACGGCTGCGACCGGACGGGCACAAGGGCCTGCTCGTAACGAACACGGAAGCCTTTGAACGCTACCAGGAACAAAACGCCTGGACCTGGGAGCATCAGGCATTGCTGCGCGCACGTCCTGTTGCCGGCAGTCCGCGTATCGCCGCGGAGTTCGACCGAATCCGTCGTGAAACGCTCGTCGGACGCGTGCGGCGGGATACGCTGCGCCAGGATGTCATCGACATGCGCAAGCGTATGCGCAAGGAGCTGGATCGCAGCGACAGAGAGGCTTTCGATCTCAAGCATGGCCGCGGCGGCATCGGAGACATCGAGTTTCTCGTCCAGTACCTCGTGCTGGCTAACGCGCACGAGCACCCGGACGTGACCTTCTGGTCGGACAATATTCGACAATTGGACTCACTCGTCGAGGCTGGCTGTGTCGCGTCGCAGGTTCGTGATGCGCTGCAGGATGCGTACCGCGACTATCGGTTGCGGTCCCATCATCTTGGTCTCGACGACCAGTCCGCCCTTGTCGCGCAGGAGGAGTTCACGGGGAGGCGGGCGTACGTGGCCAAAACCTGGGACGAGTGGCTGGGTTGAGCTTATAATTCGCCTCCGCCGACGATTCGAATGAGGACTCACGTGGCACCCACAGCTGGCACTGTCGATCAGAACCTGATTCCGGCCAACGCCCAGAGCAAGTACGCCGTGCGGGCGTCGGATCTACCGCTGAGTTGCCCGATGCCCGGTATGTACCTGTGGAATTCCCATCCGAAGGTGTTTATTCCGGTTCAGGAGACGGGCGAGGCCAAGTGTCCCTACTGCGGTGCCCGATATCACCTGGTGGATGACGAGGGCTGATGACCGAGACCGTCGAGAAGACCGCGGCCGGCGCCATCCTTTACGATAAGGCCATCATCAACCAGATATCGGAAGAACGCTTCACGGCTGCCGGCTGGTTGCACGCGGAGTTGCTGGCAGGCCCCCTGCGCTCCAGCGGGCGCGGCAATACGATGTACGTCGGGAATGTGCCGCGCCAATTCGTCCTGCGTCACTACATGCGTGGAGGCATGGTCGGCAAGCTCATCAAGGACACCTACCTGTTCTCGGGTGCGGACCAGACGCGCTCGTTCCTGGAATGGCGCCTCCTCGACAAGCTGGCATCGAACAACATGCGTGTGCCGAGACCTGCGGCGGCTCGCTACGTGAAACGCGGGACCTTTTACACAGCGGACATCATTACCGTGCGTGTCCCCGATATCGTGCCGCTGTCGCAGTACATCGCCGACAACAATCCTGGAGAGGCGTTCTGGAACGCCTGTGGCGAGTCCATTTACGAGTTCCACGCGGCCGGTGTCTACCATGCCGATTTGAACGCCTATAATGTTCAGATCGACCGCGACGGTCTCGTCTGGTTGCTCGACTTCGACAAGGGGGCGCTGCGGCAGCCGGGGACGTGGCAGCAGCAAACGTTGAGCCGGCTGCATCGTTCGCTGCACAAGATCACGGGACTCGACCCGCGACTCAACTTCCGAACCGAGAACTGGGAGCAGCTGCTCGAAGGCTACTTCAACGCTTCGAGATCGGCGTAATAATCCGGGTAACCGTCCGGCAGATCCTTGAACTTGCGGTGAATCCAGAAATACTGCTCCGGTGCCTTGCGAATATGCGTCTCGAGCACATCGATGTAGCGTTTCGTATCGGCGACAGGGTCGTCGCTCGGGAAGTCTTCGAACGGCGGCAGCAATGTCATTTCGTAGGTGCCATCGGGCTTGCGTAACGGAAAGAAAGTGATCGCAACGGCGTCGCCCAGTCGCGCAAGTGTCGTCGTCGCTGTCGTGTGCATCGCCGGAACGCCGAAAAACTCGATGATCTCCGCGCCCTTGCGGTTGTAGCTCTGGTCCGGTGCGTACCAGACAGCGCGCCCCTGCCGCAGGCTGCGCACCATCTTCTTGATGTCGCGCTTCTCGATCGTGGTATCCGCCGAGACTTCACGACCGCTGCGTTGCAGTTCCGTCATGAACTCGCTGCGATTCCTGCGAAACACGGCGTCGAATGGCGGGATCTCGCGGGCGAGTATGCGCCCCATAACCTCGAGTGTCGTGAAATGTGCCGAGAGCAGGATGACGCCGCGCCCTTCGTTAAGCACCTTCCTGACGTGCTCGACACCGGTCAGCGTAGTTATCGATTCCAGGTGTCTGAGACTGGCCCAGCGCCCGAGCCCCATCTCGATGACTGCCATGCCCAGGGCCTTGAAGTGCTCCCTGGCGAGGTCATCGCGTTGTTCAAGGGTCAAGTCGGGAAAACAGAGTTCGATATTGCGACGCGCGACCGCGCGTCGGGACCCGCCCATCATATGTGCAAGCCGGCCAAGCAGGCGACCTGTTGCAAGGGCGACGCGATGCGGCAACAGGCAGACGAGCCGGAGCAGGCCCATGCCAAACCACACCGGCCAGGTACCTGGTTCCCGGTAACTTGTGAGGGGTTTGCGTTCGCTCATTCGTTCGAGTGGTAAGAAGAGAATGGACTATACATCGCGCTCGTGAATCGCCCAAAATGCCACGCATGACGATTACGCGGCTTCTCTTATTGTCTCTCGTTGTGCTGCTCGGTGGAACGGCTGCGGCTGACGAGAGCTTTCCGCAACCACCCGAACTGCAGCCCGATGTAGATTTCTGGATCGCGGTCTTCACGGATTACTCGGTCGATGAGGGCGTATTGCACGATAGCCGCAACCTCGGCGTCGTCTACGATCGCCTGGCGATGCCGGCAGAGCTGTCGCGACGCGAGCGCAATCGGCGCGTGGACCGCCGGCGCAAGGCACTGCGCGCCGTTCTCGAGGCGCTTGCGTCGGGTAAACGTGACAGCCTGAGTGATGAAGAGGCGCGCGTGCTCGCGTTGTGGCCGAGCGACGTCAGCAACAGCACGTTGGCCGGCGCCGCGCGGCAGATTCGTTACCAGCAGGGCCTGCGTGAGCGATTCCGTGAGGGACTCGAGCGGGCAGGGCAATGGCGCGCCTATGTCAACGAGCAGTTGACGGCACAGGGGGTGCCGATCGAGATCGCCGCGCTGCCGCACGTCGAGTCATCCTATAATCCGAATGCCCGTTCACATGTGGGCGCATCGGGCATCTGGCAATTCACGCGCAGCACAGGGCGACGCTTTATGCGCGTGGATCACGTTGTCGACGACCGCAACGATCCGTTCGCCGCGACGCGCGGTGCCGCCCGCCTGCTCGCGTATAACTACTCGCTGACCGGCAGCTGGCCGATGGCAATCACGGCATACAACCACGGTCTTGCCGGGGTGCGTCGCGCGATGCGCATCCACGGCGACGATGCTCTCGTTGCTATCCTGCGCAACTACAACGGGCGGACTTTCGGTTTCGCTTCCCGGAATTTTTACGTTGCATTTCTCGCGGCCAAGGAAGTTGACCAGAACCCGGAAAAGTACTTTCCGGGCGTGGTCCCGGAGAAGCCGATCGACTATGCGGCCGTGAAGTTGCCGGCCTACGTTTCGGCGGAAGGCCTGAGCAAGGCGGCCGGCGTGTCGGAGCGCCAGATCGCGCGGCATAATCCGGGGCTGCAGGCGACGATCTGGGAAGGTAGCAAATATCTGCCGAAAGGCTATGAGCTGCGCCTGCCAGCGGCTGCGACGTCGACGTCGCTCGCCAGCCTGGTCTCCAACCTGCCCGCCGACGCCGTGTTCGACGAACAGCTGCCCGACCTCTTCCACACGGTCCGCCGCGGCGACACCCTGTCCGAGATCGCCGAGGCGTACCAAACGCGTGTCTCGACGCTGGTCGCGCTCAATCAGCTTGGCAGTAGCCACCGGATCCGCGCCGGGCAGCGCATCCGCTTACCCGCAGCCGGCCCCATGCCGGCAGCACCGCCGCCTGAGCCGGTTGTCGTGGCGGCCGCAACGCCACCCGTGGAAGAAGAGGAACCGGTCGGCGGCCTGGCCGGTATGATGCTCGGCACGATCCAGACCGCGTTGCTGTCGGACCCGAGCGACTACACGGTTGCAGAAGACAACACGATCGAGGTGCAACCGCTCGAGACGCTCGGCCACTACGGAGACTGGCTCGAAATCAAGACGCAGCGGCTGCGCGACGTCAATGGCCTGGCGTTTCGCACTCCGGTCGAGGTCGGCCAGCGGATCAGGCTCGATCTCGGCACGGTCGACGCCAGGACCTTCGAAGAACGGCGCATCGCGTATCACCGCCGCCAGCAGGACAGCTTCTTTCGGCAGCACATCATCAAGGAGACCGTCACGCACACGATTCGCCGGGGCGAGTCGATCTGGGTCGTCGCCCTGCGCAAGTACGACGTGCCGTTGTGGCTGTTTCGCCAGTACAACCCGGGCCTCGACCTGCACAAGGTGCAGCCGGGGATGAGTGTGCAGATACCGGTCCTGGTGGCAGCATCGAGCTGATGGATACGGCCACGCGCTACCTCATTCTGCGCCTGTCGCCGGTGATACTGGTCTGCGCCGCCGCCGCGCTCTGGTTCGCCGACGTGCAGGCTGGCGGTCCATGGGTCGGGCGCAATCTCCTGCCACTGGCGGTCCTGACCGTGCTTTCCTGGCTCACCTTGCGGCGTGGAGCCGGTCACTGGTCGGGCGCCGGCATGCGGATGCCGCTCGGCACGCTCGGTTTCGCCATTCCGGCACTCGGCCTGTCGGCATACCTGCACTACGCGTACTCGATCAACCTGAATGACATGTTCGGCGATGCAGAATTCCCGGACAGGGTTTTCCGTTACCTGCCTGCATATACGCTCGTGGCGGGCGGTATCGGGTTTGCGATCGGCTGGATTGCGGGCCGCAATGTGTGACGTGCGCTTTTGTCGTCCGAGAGAGGTTTGCTAGGCTTGCAGGCATGAAATCGTTGCTGATCACCGTACTGGTACTGCTAATGCCGGGATTCATCCGGGCCGGGGAATTCCCTGTGGCGGACCTTGTCGTCATCGAGAAGGATGCTCGACAGCTGCATCTGTTGCAGGGCGGCGAGATCTTCCGCACCTTCCGGATCGCCCTCGGCATCCGGCCGATCGGCGACAAGCGGCGGGAAGGCGACTTCAAGACGCCCGAGGGCCGGTACATCCTCGACCGGCGCAACCCCGACAGCGAGTTCTTCCTGTCGATACATATTTCCTATCCGAATGCCGCCGACCGGCGCGAAGCCGCGGCCCTGGGCGTCGATCCCGGCGGCGCCATCATGATTCACGGCCAGCCCAATGTGCCGACCCGATCGGAAACTTACTACCGGACCCAGGACTGGACCAATGGCTGTGTTGCGGTGTCCAACTCGGACATGATCGACATCTGGCTCATGACGGGCGAGAACACCCCCATAGAAATTCGCCCCTGAATGAGCACCGAATTCATTGACGCCGAAGTCTGGCCGGAAGGCAGCCTCGAAATCCTGTCCCAGTTCGAAGTGGACCAGCTGCAAAGCAGCGGTACGGGCGGGCTGTACCCGCTGTTGCGGCGCTGCATGCTCGCTGTCCTCAATTCCGACAGTCATACTGACGACGCAAGGGTGTTGCTCGACACGTTCAGGGATTTCGAGGTCGGTTTCATTCGCCAGGACCGCGGCCTCAAGGTCACGCTCAAAAACGCCCCGGCCGAGGCTTTTGTCGACGGCAAGATGATTCGCGGCACGCGCGAACTCCTGTCTGCGGTACTCCGCGACATCGTGTTTACACGTAACGAGGTCGTCGACAGCGGCCGCTTCGATCTCGACACGCCGGACGGCGTTACGAACGCCGTGTTTCACATTGTCCGCAATGCGCGCCTGCTCAAACTGCCGGCGCGCGTCAATCTCGTGGTCTGCTGGGGCGGCCACGCGATCAGCCGCGAGGAATACGACTACTCCAAGAGCGCTGGCTACGAGCTCGGGTTGCGCGGCCTGAATGTCTGTACAGGTTGTGGGCCGGGTGCCATGAAGGGTCCGATGAAAGGCGCGACGATTGGTCACGCCAAGCAACGCATACGTGGCGGTCGCTATGTTGGCATCACCGAGCCGGGCATCATCGCCGCAGAGTCGCCCAATCCCATCGTCAACTCGCTGGTGATCATGCCAGACATGGAAAAGCGCCTCGAAGCGTTCGTGCGCGTCGGGCATGGCATCGTCGTATTCCCGGGAGGCGTCGGTACAGCCGAGGAAATCCTGTTCCTGCTGGGTGTACTCCTGCACCCGGAGAACGAGGAAATACCGTTTCCCCTGGTCATGACCGGCCCCCGTTCCGCTCAACCCTATTTCCGCCAGATAGACGAATTCGTCGGCGCGACGCTCGGTCCTGACGCGCAGCGCCGCTACCAGATCATCATCGATGATCCGCAAGCGGTGGCCAGGGCCATAAAGACAGGACTCAGGCAGGTGCTCGCGTTTCGCAGCGAACATGGCGATGCGTATTACTTTAACTGGCGCCTGAAAATCGTGAAGGATTTCCAGCGTCCTTTTGCTGCCACCCACAGATCGATGCTGGATCTCGATATCGACGAGGACCTGCCGCCGCATGAACTTGCCGCCAACCTGCGCCGCGCGTTTTCCGGCATCGTCTCGGGCAATGTTCGCGAGGACACGGCCGAACTGATCGACCGCGAAGGGCCCTTCGAAATTCGCGGGTCGCGGCGCATCATGGGTCTCCTGGACCAGATGCTTACCGGTTTTGTCGCCCAGCACCGCATGAAGATTTCCCACGGCGACTACAAGCCCTGTTATGTGATTAAGTAAAAACGGAGATTAACCCTCTGTTTTTCATGAGAAAACCGCGTATGGGCATTGTGATGCAGTTCCTGTGATTCCGCAGGTGAGACACTTAACATTTGCTCAATGGATTGATATGGGCAAGGCAATGCCGGACAGCAAACATCTCAGTTGGGACCCGGCCTACGGCACGGAAGCCGAGGACGAATCCAAGCCGCAGGACACGGCGCTCGCCAGCGACGAGCCGGCGGCCAATGATGCCGACGGCTGGCAGCAGTATCGGCACTGGATATCGAAGGCACCGACGACCCGCAGTCGTCGCTCGGGCATCGACCCGGCCCTCTATTCGTGGAAAGGCTATCGTGAGTGGACCGACCAGGTGCGTCGCAACTGGTCGAAAGAAACCACGGATGAGAGTGAATAGAACCGCAATCCGAGACACGCGAAACGCCGGCTTTATGCCGGCGTTTTTTTTGCAGCAGTAACGGGTGGCCGTCTCCTCATTGCTTGTGAATTACTTCAACTTAATAGGTGGAACTGCGTCTGGTTTTTGACCATTTTGAGGCCTTGCTGCGACTTCTTGAAGCAAGCTGTGACCGGCCTCACATCCCGGTAACCACGCCCCCCCTATAGTCGAAATCAACACCACTCAGCAACGCTATCAAAGTATGTCAAACAAGTTGAAGAAACCTGACTCTCCTGTCGACACGCTCAAGAACGAGTCGGCGCGCCAGCGCTGGGATATGTTTCATCGCGCAATCGCACATGCCAAGGAATCTACGCATGCAGCGATGCACGAATCGGATGGCCCGGAAGGCGATCCGGAGTGTTCGGGCCCCTTGCTGACCATCGTCAAATAGCGTCATGGAATGCCTGCTCCAGTATCTCGATGACCTTGACGACCTGTACGGCGCGTTCGGGC
Source organism: Woeseiaceae bacterium (assembly GCA_041574455.1). Lineage (GTDB taxonomy): Bacteria > Pseudomonadota > Gammaproteobacteria > Steroidobacterales > Woeseiaceae > UBA1847. Next base: position 9,626 of record JBFFOM010000028.1, read on the forward strand.
TGGTCTGGGAGAAACTGAGGCAGGTCCTGATCCGGCTGCTCATTACATCGCTGCTGCTTGGTGTCGCCAGCCTGGCGATGTGGCTTGCCCTGCTGCATCCGCCGATCGCGCTCGCGACCTCGACGGTCCTGTTCGTCATCCTGCTGTACCGCTCGGTTACGTCCCTGGCCTTGAAATCGTTCGCCTGATCCCTATCGTTCTGCCTTTGGGCAGGAGATATGCGGCGTGGCCGACCACAAAGAGACCCTGGGATTCCAGGCTGAAGTTCGTCAGCTCCTGAAGCTGATGATCCATTCGCTGTACAGCAACAAGGAGATCTTTCTTCGCGAGCTGATCTCGAACGCATCCGATGCGACCGACAAGCTGCGTTTCGAGGCGCTGTCGCAACCAGACCTGCTCGGTGAAGACGAGTTGGCGATTCGCATCGAACTCGACAGGGAGAAGCGCCTCCTGTCAGTTGTCGACAACGGCATCGGCATGTCCCGCCAGGAGCTGATCGACAATCTCGGCACGATTGCCCGCTCCGGCACCGCTGAGTTCCTCGAACGGATGACAGGCGATCAGCAGCATGACGCCCGGCTCATCGGTCAGTTCGGTGTCGGGTTTTATTCCTCGTTCATCGTCGCTGACAAGGTTACGGTCGAGACGCGCCGCGCCGAAGGCGCGCAAGGCGTTCGCTGGGAATCGGACGGCCAGGGCGAGTTCACAATCGAGGAGATCGAATGCGAGCGTCGCGGCACCCGCGTAACGCTGCACCTGCGTGACGACGAGTCGGAGTTCATCGAGCCGTTCCGCATCGAATCGCTGATTCGCAAGTACTCGGACCATATTGGCTTCTCCGTGTCCCTGCACGTCGAGGGCGCAGAAGAAGACAAGGTCGTCAACTCGGCGACGGCCTTGTGGACGCGGTCCCGCACGGACATAAGTGATGACGAATACAAGGAGTTCTACAAACACCTGTCGCATGACTTCGCGGACCCGCTTACGTGGAGCCACAACCGTGTCGAAGGCAAGCGCGAGTATACGAGCCTGCTGTACATTCCGGCGGCAGCACCGTTCGACCTGTGGAATCGCGAAGCGCCGCGCGGCCTGAAACTCTACGTGCAACGCGTCTTCATCATGGACGACGCGGAGCAGTTCCTCCCCCTGTACCTCCGTTTCGTCAAGGGCGTCGTGGACTCTTCCGACCTGCCACTCAACGTGTCCCGTGAGCTCCTGCAGCAGAATCCCGAGTTGGCCGCGATGCGTGGCGCTTTGACGAAGCGCGTACTCGACATGCTCGCCAAACTCGCCAAGAGCGACCATTACGGCCGGTTCTGGGGCGAATTCGGCCAGGTACTCAAGGAAGGTGCCATTGAGGACTTCGCGAACAAGGAGAAGCTTGCCAAGCTGCTGCGATTTGCGACGACGCATGCTGGCACAGACGCTCAGGACCAGTCGCTCGACGATTACGTCGCGCGCATGCAGGAGGGCCAGGACAAGATCTACTACATCCTGGCGGAGAGCCATGCGACGGCGCTGGCCAGTCCGCACCTGGAACAGTTGCGCGACCGCGGTATCGAAGTGCTGCTGCTGAGCGACCGCATCGACCCGTGGCTTGTCGATGCGCTCCAGGAATTCGATGGCAAGGCGTTGGTTGATATCGGCCGTGCGGCGCTGGACCTGCCAGACGGTGATGGTTCGGTCAGCCAGGACGCGATGAACGAGGCGCACAAGCCCTTGCTCAAGAAGATCCGCAAGGTACTCAAGGAACGCGTCGAGGCTGTCAATGTCAGCAGGCGCCTCGTGGACTCAGCGGCATGCGTCGTGTCCGGTGACGACGATCTCAGTCCCCAGGTGCGACGCATGCTGGAAGCGACCGGGCAGGAGCTGCCGGAGAGCAAGCCGATTCTCGAAATCAACATTGACCACCCGCTGGTTGCCCGTTTGTCGGCCGAGACTGACGCAGTTCGGTTCGACGAGCTGTCACACATCGTTCTCGACCACGCCCTGCTTGCCGAGGGCACGCAACTCGACAACCCGGCCGCTTATGTGCATCGTATGAACAAGTTGCTGCTCGACATCGAAAGCGGGGACCACAATGACAAAGCCTGACGACGATACGCTCAGGGAGAAGCTCACCGAAGAGCAGTACCAGGTGACGCAGTGTTCTGCGACAGAGCGACCGTTCACCGGCAAATACGTCGCTCACAAGGCGGACGGTACCTACCGTTGCATCTGCTGTAACGCGCCGCTGTTCAGTTCCCAGACCAAGTACGACTCGGGATCGGGCTGGCCAAGCTTCTGGCTGCCGCTGGCGGGCGACGCCGTAAAGACGAATCGCGACGTGTCACATGGCATGATTCGGACCGAGGTCGTGTGTGCGTCCTGCGATGCGCACCTCGGCCACGTGTTCGAGGATGGCCCGCAACCCACAGGATTGCGATACTGCATCAATTCCGCATCACTGGATTTCGAGGATGAGAGCGAATGAACAAGCTTTTGATTCTTGCCGTTACGGGTCTTGCGCTGACCGGATGCAACCAGGAGGCGCAGCAACCAGGGGACGAAGAAAAAACAGTTGCCGAGGTGACGTGTCCACAGCCCGATAACGAGGGTCTGCTCGAGATCCGGCCGGGCCTCCTTGCGAAAGTCCTGGAGCCGGGTTACGGACGGGCGGCAGCGAGCAAGGACTATGCCGACGTTCACACCACGCTGTGGCTGTACGATGAAGCGGCCGAGGGTGGCCGTGGCCTCGAGGTCTGGTCTTCAGGCGGCGTCCAGCCGTTCCAGTTCCAGATCGATTCCGGGCAGGTCATCGCCGGCTGGGACCTGGGCGTAACATGCATGCTGCTGGGCGAAAAGCGCGAGCTGCGCATTCCGCCGGAGCTCGGTTATGGCGTGCGGGGCAAGCCGCCGGTACCGCCGAATGCGACGCTGCTGTTCGAGATAGAGCTCGTCAGACTGACGGCGCCGGAACCGCTGCCCTAGTCACCGGCGGAAAAGCGCACGTCGATGCGGCGATTGAGACTGCGCCCGTAACGCGTCGCGTTATCGGCTACGGGGACATCCGACCCGAGACCGTCGACCTCGAGCCGCTCGCGGTCGATGCCCAGGCTTTCGAGGTGATCGGCGACGGCTTGTGCTCGCCGGCGACTCAGGAGGCGGTTCCAGTCCTCGTTACCCGACGAGTCAGTATGCCCCGTGATAATCACCGTCGCGTCACGACAGGCATCGGCGAGTGACGCGATCTTGTCGAGCGCGGGATAAGCGGACTGCCGCAGGACCGCAGTCGATTCCTCGAACTGGATCGGATTTGCCGCGAATGTTGCGAACTGGCGTGCGCACAGTGATCGTGCCGAAACGTCGCTGTCGATGCTCTCGAAGCGCATGTGGCGCCGCACCGATTCGGGCAGTTGCAGTTCATCGATACCCGCCTGCGCCGATGCGGTGTCGGTGACCAGTGCGGATACGTGAAGTACGTCTTCGGCGAGCACGGCCGTGGGTGATTTCATCGATGCGAGTTGCTGGACGAGTTGCGTCGTCACATCGGGCCACCAGTCTGGAACGATACCCAGTGGGCGAAAGTCGAAGTGCGGTTCCAGCGTGGGAAACCCTGTGGCGGCGCTGCGGCGCAGACGAATTTCATGTTGTGCCGATAGCGTGTGCCCGGACAGGAGCAGGCGACCGCGGCGAGCCTCGATCACAAACGTCGGGGCTACATGCGTTGCCACCTTGCCATCATTCCCTGCAGGTTCGTCGTTGTGAATAGGCAGGATCCAGGCGGTGCCGGCGACGAGCACTGTTGCTGCAAGCAGCTTGGGGAGCGGGCCAGCCAATGCTCAGGCGTTCGCGGCGTCGTCGAGCAGGGCCCGTGCCTGGCCAATCCAGTCCTCGCGGTAGATGCGGGTGTGGAACCCCTTGAGGCGATTGGCGATCCGATCGATGTCGTACTCGCTCATATTGGCGATCTGTTGAAAACTGACGATACCCATCTCGTTGAGAGTCTTCTCGATGGCGGGTCCAACGCCCTTGATCATTTTGAGGTCGTCGCGAGCATTAAAGGGGTCGTCGTCCGGGTCCTCTTCGGTATCCTTATCAGCCAACGGTTCGTCGTCTTCCCCCTCGTCGTCGTGTGACTCGATTTCTGCGACAGGCTTTTCGTCTTCGACATACTCGTCGTCGGGGTCGTTGGATGCGTCGAACCCGGCCGTCAGTTCCTCCGGACGTTCGACCGGCTCGATCTGTGTCTGGTTTGCGGCATCGAGTTGCGAGCCCTCGAATTCCTCGATGCGCGCCCGCGCCTCAGCCAGTTCTTGCTCGAATCGTGCGGCTTCCTCGTTGCGCACCCGAAAGCGTTCTATCAGGGGCGGCAGGCGGTTCTGCCAGTTCTCGAGTTCCCTGGCAAGCTGCTCGATCCGCTCGTCCTTGGCCTGCAACACGTCTGCACCGTCGTCGCGGGCACGGATATCCGACGCCAGCTGGTCGCGTTCGCTGAGGACCGTTTCGAGGTTTCCCCGAATGTCCTTGATCTCACGCTGCAATTCGTCGCGGCGCCTGTAGGCTTCCTGGACTGCGCTCGACAGCTCCTTGGCACGATTCTTCGCGTCTGCGTGCTGGGCCTGGAACTGGCTGACCTGCTCCATGAGGCTCTTGTTCTGATCGAGCAGGCGGTCGTGCTCGCGTCGCTGCGCCTCGATCTGGCTCTGCCAGCCGCCGCTGACCGCTGCTTTCTCCTGTTCTGCCCGGTTGCCCCTGAGGACCCAACCCGCGACCGCACCCACAACCGTGGTAATGACCAGCAAGGCAATGTGGATGATGTTCAGTTCGGGCATCGGGTCATTCCTTTATGAGGCGAGGCGGACCTTTTCGAGTTCGGCAAGGACGTCACGTATCTGCTGGACCGCCCAGTCGATTTCCGCCTTGCTGATGACCAGCGGCGGTGCCAGCCGGACGACTGTTTCGTGCGTCTCTTTGCTCAGCAAGCCACGTTCCATCAGTGCTTCGCAAACCGTGCGGGCGCTGGCCAGTTCAGGGTCGATCTCGAGACCGACGAACAGCCCCCGACCGCGAATGTCGCGAATCATCGGACTGTCGATCGTATTGAGTTCGCCAAGCAGGTAGGCGCCCAGTTGGGCACTGTTCTCGGCAAGCTTCTCTTCAACGAGGATATTCAGTGCCTCGAGGCCGACTGCGGCGCCGAGTGGATTGCCGCCGAAAGTGCTGCCGTGGTCACCGGGCGTGAAGACTCCCATGACGTCGCTGCGCGCAAGGAACATCGAAACGGGCAGGATGCCCCCGCCGAGCGCCTTGCCGAGGATCAGGCCATCCGGGCGCACACCTTCATGCTCGCACGCGAGCAACTTGCCCGTGCGGCCGAGACCGGTCTGGACTTCGTCGGCGATCAGGAGCACGTTGCGTTCCCGGCAGATTTCGAATGCCTCCTTGAGGTAGCCCTCGGGCGGGATGATGATGCCCCCCTCGCCCTGGATCGGCTCACAGATGAATGCCGCCGTGTTGTCGTTGATCGCGGCCGCGAGGGCATCGCTGTTACCGTACTCGATGTTCCGGAATCCGGGCGGGAAGGGCCCGAAACCGTACTGGTACTGGGGCTCGTCCGACATCGTTATGGCCGCCAAGGTCCGCCCATGAAAGTTGCCGTTGCAGCAGATGATTTCGGCCTTGTTGTCGGCCACCCCCTTGACCGTGTACGCCCATTTGCGGGCAGCCTTGATCGCGGTTTCCACTGCCTCGGCCCCGGTGTTCATCGGTAATGCCTTGTCCATGCCGGTCAGCTCGCAGACACGTGCGAGGAACGGGCCGAGGCGGTCCGTGTGGAACGCGCGCGAGACGATGGTGAGCGTCGCAACCTGCTCCTGGACGAGCCTCACCAGCCGCGGGTTGGCATGGCCATGGCTGACGGCCGAGTAGGCGCTCATCATGTCGAGGTATTTCCTGCCGTCTTCGTCCCAGACGAAGACGCCCTCCCCACGCGTCAGTACGACGGGCAGAGGATGGTAATTGCGTGCACAATAGCGTGCCTCAAGATCCATGCTGTCGCTCATGACATCACCACATTCAACATAAGATCATAATTTTACAGCGAAAACCGACATGTCGAAACACCCTGTCAATGAAAAGCTGTTTATCGACGGCCCGGTCGGCCGACTCGAAGCCGTGCTCGAGCGACCCGGGGCGGGCGCGCCGGAAGGAGCCGCGGTCGTGTGTCATCCGCATCCGCAGCACGGTGGCACGCTGCACAACAAGGTTGCGCATACGCTGGCCAGGGCTTTCGTGCGCTCCGGATACGAGACGTTACGGTTCAATTTCCGTGGCACCGAGCAGAGCGAGGGCAGCTTCGATGATGGCGTTGGAGAACTTGACGATGCGCTCGCCGCGATGGAATTCATGCGGGCCCGACATGGCGCGTATCCGCTATGGCTCTCTGGATTTTCGTTTGGCGCTGCTGTGGCGGTGAAAGCCGCCGCCGGGACACATGTCGACGGGCTTGTCAGTGTCGCTCCGGCGATCGGCCGATTGGCGACCGGCCTGTCGATGCAACCCGATTGTCCCTGGCTCATCGTGCAGGGAGACGAAGACGAACTCATCGACGTCGACGAGACCGTCGAGTGGGTGGACTCTTTAGAGCCCGGACCGGAACTGCTGATTATCAATGGAGCTGAACATTTCTTTCATGGCCGCCTCGGCGATCTCCGCGATGCGGTCATGGCGTTCGTTGCCGAGCATCAATAAAAAAGGCCGGGCGACGGCCCGGCCTCGTTCGGGAACAGTGCCCCTACACCATGTCTTTAAGGCCCTTCAAGACCGAAACTTTGACGACGCTCGTGGCCGGCTTGGCTTTAAACATCATCTCCTCGCCCGTGAACGGGTTGACGCCCTTGCGCGCTTTACGAGCCGGCTTCTTCACGACACGCATCTTCAACAGACCCGGAACGGTAAACAGACCCGGCGCGCCACGACCGCCAAGGCTATTCTTGATCTGACCGTTGAGCGAATCGAAAACGGCGGCAACGTCCTTGCGCGTAAGGCCGGTGTCCTCAACGATCTTTGCGTAAATCTCTGACTTGGTGGGTGGCTTCTTGCTGTTCGTTGCCATGAAAAACTAACTCCTGAAAACAAAAGAAACGGGCCTTCGCCCGCCGTAAAAGCGCAGCGACGATAACACTTTTTCCAACGCGGGGTAACCGGGAAAACGCCTTTTCCTCCGGCTGTCTTTGCAGGATTGTGAAAGCCTGTTTCGCGCTCAGGAATCGGTGTAGAACTGGCGCTTGAAACGTACTGCCGACGCCTGCTCCTCGCCCTCGGGCGTCACACTGATATCGAAGACGAGCGTCTCGCGATTTGCGACGGGTGTTTCGCCAATGTAGTAGATAGCAACCTTGTCGCCAGGCTCTTCGATCTTTCTCATCGTGACGTTTTTCAACTGTCCCGTCAGATTGACCGTTTTGACCGTAACTTTACCAGCGACCGGCATGTTGTCAGCTTCGCGAATGATCGACACATTGAGCATAGCCCGGTTCTTGCTGCGGAGGATGTTGTAGGCACGGGCAACTTCGGGTGGCAGCTGGTCGGTCGACTGCGCACTGAAATGCACGACATAGTCACCGATGTCTGCCGATGTCGATCCGGCCGGCTGTGCCTCGGGTACAGTCGCCGAATCTCCGGGACCGCCACAGGCCGTGAGCAACCCGAGCAGACAAAACGAGACAAGCATTCTCGTAATTGTCATCAATCAACCCCCCTCTTTTTTTCACTATAAACCATTTGCGGCATCGGTGACTAAAACGGCCGCGGCGGTGCCCCAAACGGCCGGTTACATCGCAGCGAACGGTATGAACCCCTGCACGAGGCGCATCAGAGCGCCGATCAGGATGATTGCGAAAATCGGCGACAGATCGAAACCACCAAGCGGGGGGATCACGCGTTGCACCGGCCGGAGTATCGGGTCAGTCAGTTGGTGAAAGAGCGCAATTGCCGGGTTGTAACCGCCGGGTGCGACCCAGCTCAGAATGACGCGCACGATGATCAGGAAGAAATAGAGCCGCAGCATCAACAGCGGGATGTAGGCAAGACTCGCAAGGGCCAGGATACTCGGGCCGAGTCGTGCCCCGATGATCAGCGAGATCAGGAACAGGGTCAGGTACAGCACGAAAAAGATGACGAGCAGCGTGGCCGTGTCGATACGCCCTATCGGCGGGACCACCCTGCGCAGAGGCACAACGAGCGGCGAGGTAACCTTCAGGATGCCTTGCGAAAGGGGGTTGCGAAAATCGGCGCGCGCAAACGGCAGGAGGAACCTCAGGATCAGCACAAACGCGTACAACTGGCCGATCGATCCGACGACAAACGACAACGCGCTGGCAACGTTATCCGGCATTTCTATTCCTTTCCCTGTTCGTGAGCCCGGTCGGCGAGGTCGACGGCGCGATCACGCGCCGCGACGACCGCTGCGTGGAAGATAGCACGGAAATCCGTGCCGTCGAGATGGTCAAACGCGGCAGCCGTCGTGCCCCCGGGCGAGCGAACCCTGGCAATCAGTGACGCCATCGTCTCGCCCGATCGCTCGGCCATCTCGCCGGCACCACGCGCGGTTTCCAGGACGAGGGCCAGCGCGTCGTCGTAATCGAGGCCGAGGTCGACGGCGACTTGCACGAGCATATCCACGAGCAAATAGAAATAGGCCGGCCCGGTACCCGAAACCGCGGTAACCGTGTCGAGGTCTTCCTCGCTATCGACCTCGATGACTGGTCCGGTCGTCGAGATGATGTTGGTGGCGGCGCGCAGCTGGTGCTCGGACGTATGTTTATTGGCAAACAGCCCGGAGATGCCGAGACGCAGGAGCGCGGGCTGATTGGGCATGACCCTGACCACGGGCAGGTTGCCGCCGAGCCATTGTTCGATGTCTCGGGCGCGCACACCGGCGGCAATCGAGATGATCAGCGGTCGTGTCTGCTGGACGATGGTCGCGAGGGGCTTACAGACGTCGCACAGTATCTGCGGCTTGACGGCCAGCACGATGCACTCGGCCTCGCGCACGGCATCCTCGTTGTGCTCGAGAATCACAGCGCCGGACAGCTCCTCGGCGAGGCTGGCGCGGTGACCGGCCAGCGGTTCGGAGATCAGCAGATGGCTGGCCTCGTACCCGGCCGCGAGCATGCCGCCCGCGAGCGCTCTCGTCATGTTTCCGCCGCCGACGTACGCGACCTTGCCGTAATCCATGTTGCTCCTATCTCCGTTCGCCGAACAGGGCCGTGCCGATGCGGACCATCGTAGCGCCTTCGAAAATTGCTGCACGGTAGTCTGCCGTCATTCCCATCGACAGGGTATCGATTTCGATACCGGCGCCACGCAAATCCTGCGCCATGGCGCGCAGGGCCGCAAACGGCACGCGTTGCGCGTCGAATTCGTCGCGGATGGCCGGCAGGCACATCAGGCCCCGCAGATTGAGATTGGGCAGCTCTGCGCAGGTGCCCGCGAGTTCTTTCACCTCGGCCGGCGCGACGCCCGACTTGGAGGTTTCGTCGTCGACATTGACCTGCAGGCAGACGTTCAGCGGTGGCAGGTGGTCCGGTCGCTGCTCGCTCAACCGTCGCGCCGTCTTCAGTTTGTCGATTGTGTGCACCCAGTCAAAGTATTCTGCGACGGCGCGTGTTTTATTGCTTTGCAGGTGTCCGATGAAGTGCCAGGTAAGGTCGAGAGCGGCCAGATTCCGGATCTTTTCGAGGCCTTCCTGAACGAAGTTCTCGCCGAAATCCCGCTGCCCGGCCTCTGCTGCTGCGCGGATCTTGCTAAGTGGTTGTTTCTTGCTGACGGCCAGCAGCCGCACCGATTCGGGCTCGCGCCCCGCATCGACGGCCGCCTGACGCAGCAAATCACTGATTAAAGTTAAGTTTTCCGTGACTCCAATCACGTTTTAGTCCGTTTGCTTCGCTATACTAGGCTCAAGTTAGGTCCGGGTTATGGTAAGTCCGGCATTCTTTAACGAGGGAGAAATATGGCCGTCGACGTTGCCCAATTGTTGTCGTTTACGGTGAAAAACAACGCCTCTGACCTGCACTTGTCAGGTGGCGTTCCGCCGATGATTCGTGTCGATGGTGACATCAAGCGAGTCAACATGCCTGCGCTGACGCACAAAGACGTCAATAGCATGATTTACGACATCATGAATGACAAGCAGCGTAAGGACTATGAGGAATTTCTGGAGACCGACTTCTCCTTCGAGATTCCCAAGCTCGCCCGTTTCCGCGTCAACGCCTTCAACCAGAACCGTGGCTCGGCCGCCGTGTTCCGTACGATTCCCTCGGAGATCCTGACGCTCGAGGATCTCGGCGCGCCGGCAATCTTCAAGGATATTTCAATGCACCCCAGGGGAATCGTACTCGTTACGGGACCCACCGGCTCGGGTAAGAGTACTACCCTCGCCGCGATGATCGACTACATCAACGAGAACAAGCCCGATCATATCCTGACAATTGAGGACCCGATCGAATTCGTGCACGAGTCGAAGAAGTCGCTCATCAACCAGCGCGAAGTCCACCGCGACACGCTTGGCTTCAACGAAGCCCTGCGTTCCGCGCTGCGTGAGGATCCGGACGTCATCCTCGTCGGTGAAATGCGTGACCTCGAAACGATTCGCCTGGCGCTGACCGGCGCCGAGACCGGCCACCTCGTTTTCGGAACGCTGCATACGAGTTCTGCAGCCAAGACGATCGACCGTATCGTGGACGTGTTCCCGGCGGCTGAAAAGGAAATGGTACGCGCCATGCTCTCAGAGTCACTGCGTGCCGTTATCTCCCAAACGTTGCTCAAAAGAATCGGCGGCGGCCGCATTGCGGCACACGAGATCATGATCGGCACGCCCGCTATTCGTAACCTGATCCGCGAGGGCAAGATCGCGCAGATGTATTCCGCGATTCAGACAGGCCACGGAGTCGGCATGCAGACGCTGGACCAGAACCTGGCCGAGCTGATGGGCAAGGGCCTTATTAATAAGGAAGAGGCGCGCTTCAGGGCCGTCAACAAGGAGAACTTCTAGTCGTCGGCAAAAGGCTGACGGGAGAGTAAGAGATGGAACGCGAACAAGCGGTACGACTGACACAAAACCTTCTGCGGAAGATGGTCGAACGCGAAGGTTCGGACCTGTTCATTACGGCAGGCTTCCCGCCAGCGATCAAGGTTGATGGCACGATCCACAAAGCCACCGATACGCCGCTCAACGCGGATCAGGCCGCGATGATGGTGCGTTCGATTATGAACGACAAGCAGATCAAGGAATTCGACGCCACCAAGGAATGCAACTTCGCGATTGCGCCGAAGGGCATCGGTCGATTCCGCGTCAGTGCCTTTATTCAGCAGGGCATGCCGGGCGCCGTACTGCGTACTATCACGACGGAAATCCCCACGCTCGAGGAACTCGAGCTGCCGCCGATTCTGAAAGACGTCGTCATGAACAAGCGCGGCCTGTGCATCATCGTGGGCGGCACGGGCTCCGGTAAGTCGACCACGCTCGCAGCCATGATTGGCCACCGTAACGAGAATTCACGGGGTCACATCGTGTCGATCGAGGATCCGGTCGAATACGTGCACCCGCACAGGGGTTGCGTCATCACGCAGCGTGAAGTTGGCGTCGACACCGAGACCTGGCACGCAGCGCTGAAGAACACGCTGCGCCAGGCGCCGGATGTCATCCTCATCGGTGAGATTCGCGACAAGGAAACCATGGAGTATGGCATCCAGTTCGCAGAGACCGGACACCTGTGCCTTGCAACCCTGCACGCCAACAGCGCGAACCAGGCGCTCGACCGTATTATCAACTTCTTCCCCGAAGAGCGTCGCCAGCAGCTGCTGATGGACCTCTCGCTGAACACCAAGGCGTTCGTTTCGCAGCGCCTGATTCCTCGCGAGGGTGGCATTGGTCGCGTCGCGGCGATGGAGATCATGCTGAATACGCCGCTAATCCAGGACCTGATCTTCAAGGGCGAGGTGGGGCAGATCAAGGAGATCATGGCCAAGTCCACGCGCCTTGGCATGCAGACCTTCGATCAGGCGCTGTTCAATCTCTACGAGGAAGCCGCGATCAGTTACGAAGAGGCGATGCGCAACGCCGACTCGAAGAACGAACTCAGACTGCGCGTCAAACTCGAGAGCAAGCGTGACTCCGCTATCGCCGACCAGCAGTCGGACAGCCTGCGCATCATGGACGAAGACACGGCCCAGACATTCTGACGGCAAGGGACTCGCATTAGATGAACGTCAAACCTCTGCTCAAACTCATGGTGGAAAAGAAGGCCTCGGACCTTTTCTTTGCGCCGTTCGCCCCGGCCAAAATCAAGATCGAAGGCAAGATCATGCCGGTCAACAAGCTCGAAATGTCGCCGAAGATGGTCAAGCAGGCGGCGCTCGAGCTGATGACCGAAGAGCAGATGGACGAATTCACGAAAGAACTCGAAGTCGACTTCGCGTTGTCGGAGGACGGGCTCGGACGTTTTCGCGTCAATGTCTTTCACCAGCGCGGCAACGTGGCGATGGTGCTTCGCTTCATTACATCGGAGCTGCCGACGCTCGACGAGCTCGGGATGCCTGTCCAGCTCAAGGAACTGGTCATGCTCAAGCGCGGCCTGATCCTGATGGTGGGTGCGACCGGCGCCGGTAAGTCGACGACGCTTGCGGCAATGATCAACCATCGCAACGAGAAGACCTCGTCACACATTATTACGATCGAAGACCCGATCGAGTTCCTGCACCCGAACAAGCAGTCGATCGTCAATCAGCGCGAAGTCGGGCTGGATACACGTTCGTACCACCGTGCGCTCAAGAGCGCGATGCGCGGCGCCCCGGACGTTATCCAGATCGGTGAGATTCGTGACACGGAGTCGATGCGTGCCGCACTCGACATGGCTGGCACGGGCCACCTCGTACTCGCGACCGTGCACTCGAACAACGCGCCGGAAACGCTCGACCGCATCATCAACCTGTTCCCGCAGGAGCAACATGGCCAGGTCTACATGGACCTCGCACACTACCTGCGCGCGATCCTGTCACAGCGTCTCGTGCGCGCCCGCAACGGCAAACGTGTCGCGGCCGTCGAACTCATGCTCAATACGCCGCACATCAAGGACCTGATTCTCAAGGGCGACATATCCGCGGTGAAAGAGGCCCACAAGGACTCGGGCGAGCAGGGCATGCAGAACTTCGACGATGCGCTGCTGCAACTCTACAAGGACGGCACGATCACGCTCGAAGAAGCAATGTCGCACGCCGATTCGCGCTCCAACCTCGAGGCGAAGATCAACTTCGGCGGTTAGTTCCGGGCTGCCCGCTCAAGCCAGCTTGTTGTTATTGTCGCGCGCGGCAACCCTAGCGCTCGCCGAGCCGCGCATCGATTTCTTGCGTGACCTCGAAAATGCTGGTTTGTAGTCGCAGCCAGTCGCCGTGTATGTCCACGGCATCGAAGACCTTGTTCCTGAGGTTACGGTCGGCGGCGAGTTCCGCGAAATCGAAGCGCGCCCCCATACCCTCCTCATCCATCAGCTCCGTCGTGTAATAGAACTCAACGTGCTGATCGAGGGCATCATTTACGCCCTGGATTGAATCACGCCAGTACCCGACGACCGCCAGTGCGGCCTCATACTCGGCGCGCTGATTGCTGAGCAGATCGATAAGTTCACTGTCGTTCAGCTGCCGCAGGCCCCCGGTAGCGACCAGCTCGTCGTACGCGGCGAACAGGAGCGGATAACTGGGCACGACGTCAACCGTTACGACTGCCCTCTCGATCTGTGCGGGGTCTGCGCCGGCCATGGTCCCGGACTCCAGTGCGCGAAACAGCGCTTTGACGTCGTTCAGGGCAATCTCCATGTCCGGCAGGACAGACTCGAACATCGCGAGATTGCTCGCGGTATCGGCCCTGAGCCGTTCGACGATTCGATTGGTTTCGATTCGATCCAGTCGATCCTGGTTCCAGCGATCCACGGCCAGCGCCAGCAAGATGCCGGCGATCAGCACGATCAGCTCCAGCAACAAGGCGCCGAAGTCGGCGCCGCGCAGGGATGAAGAAATCCGTCGGGTCACCGTAGCCATTGACTGCCCCAGGCGCTACCAGGCAACGGTTGCAGCATCGAAGACCGGTCCATCGACGCAGACGCGCTTCATGGCTTCGCCTTCGGGCGTGATGATCTTTACGGCGCAACCGGCGCAACCGCCGACGGCGCAGGCCATGAATTCCTCGAGCGACACCTGGCACGGCAGATCATGACGCGCAGCCAGGTCGGCAACGGCACGCAACATCGGCGTCGGCCCGCAGGCGAAGATTTCTACCTTCGCGAGTTCCTCGAGCGGCAGCGCTTCGAGCCACGCGTCGGCCAGCACCGTCACGTAACCGTCGAAGCAGCCCTCGTAGCCCTGCAGGCTCGTGAGACGGGCAGGGATGCCCCACTCTTCCAGGAGCGGCATCGTGCTGCTGACTTCAGCAGGAATGCCTGCTACTTCGAGTGCCGAGTCCTGAAGCGCGAATGGAAAAGGGATTTCAGACCCGAGGATCGCGAACGGCTTCCAGCTGCCTTGCCGCTGGCGCATCCAGTCCGCGATGAAGACCATCGGTGGAATACCGACACCGCCCCCGATCAGTAATGTGTTAGGGCGAGTGTCGTGCAGGTCAAACGCATGACCAATCGGGCCGAGCACGCTGAGGATGTCGCCGGGTTTTTTCTGCGCAAGCAGGCGCAGCCCCGGACCGACGATCTTGTACAGGATTTCGATCCAGTCGTCGCCAGCCCGCATGATGGACAGCGGCCGGCGCATCGGCAGTGTTTCGTCGCAGGTCAGGTGAACGAAACTGCCGGGTCGGGCATTGGCCGCACATTTTGGGGCCCGCATACGCATGATGAACTGCTCGCCCGGGTGTGATTCGACACTCAGCAGTTCGCCGTCTTCGACGAATATCGTGTTACGGCTCGCCTGCGCCTGTTGCTGCGCCGCGGTCAGCGCCATCAGTTGCGGGCCGCCATTGTGCGGGCAATACGGTCGAGAACGGCCATGCGCACCGCAACGCCATTCGTCACCTGCTGGGTAATGACGGAGTGCTTACTATCGGCCAGCGCGCCTTCGATCTCGATGCCGCGATTCATCGGCCCCGGGTGCATCACGATCGCGTCCGGCCTGGCAACCTTGAGGCGCTCATGACTGACACCGTAGTTGGCAAAGTACTCGTCGATGCCCGGGATGCCGTCGAGGTTACCGATGCGTTCTCTCTGAATGCGCAGCGCCATCACCACGTCGGCATCGGCCAGGCCGTCCACGAGATTGTCGAGAATGATCGCGCCGGGCACCTTGTCGGGATCGGGAGCGAGGACCGGCGGCGAGACCAGGCGGAGTTCGCCGACGCCCAGCGTGTTCAGCGCGTGCGTGGCAGACATGGCAACGCGTGAATGCCTGATGTCTCCGACAATGGCGACCGTCAGTCCCTCGAAGCTGCCTTTGTGCTGCCTTATTGTCAGGACATCGAGCAGACCCTGGGTCGGGTGCGACACGTCCGATTCGCCCGCATTCAGGATGCTGACGTGCGGCTGCACATGGCGCGCAATGTAGGCCGGTACGCCATCGCTGGCATCGCGCACGACCATGACGTCGACCTGCATGGCCTCGAGCGTATAGATCGTGTCGAGGATGCTCTCGCCTTTCTTGCGCGATGAGGTATTGACGTCGAGGTTCAGCACATCGGCACCGAGTCGCTTGCCGGCAAGATCAAATGAGGCACGCGTACGTGTGCTGGGTTCGAAAAACAGGTTGCCGACGGTGCGGCCGGCGAGTGACTGGCTGCGTGCCGGCAGTTCGCCGGGTTCAGTCAGATATTGCTCGGCGTCGTCCAGGATGTCGATCAGGAGTGACTTTTCGAGTCCCTTCAGCGTCAGCAAGTGGCAGAGATTACCGTTGCTGTCGATCTGGAGGGAGGCTTCGTTTTCGACGACTTCTGAAGGTTCCGCGCTCATCGCGGCGGCATTTTACGCCCTTAGCAAATATCTTTCAGCGATAAATACGGCTGCCGCACTATCGATGTCCTCCCTGCGGATACGCCCGCGGGTGCCGCCTGCACGCGCCTCTTTGAGAACCCGTTCAGCTTCGACAGACGTGTAGCGCTCGTCGACGGTTTCGACCGGAATCCCGTAACGAGTGAGCTCGTCGATAAAGGCCTTCACCGGGACCTGGATTTCGCTTGCGGAGCCGTCCGCATGAACCGGCATGCCAACGACGAGCGTGCCGGGACGCCATTCTGCAATCAGGGCCGCGATGGCGTCGTGGTCGATGCCGGAGTCGCGATTGGCGACGACGCCGAGCGGACTTGCCGAGCCGGTGACGGACTGGCCGACCGCGACGCCGATGCGCCGCAGGCCGAAATCGAAGGCGAGGATCGTCGCCGGACCCGGCATTCAGGCGTGCCCGGCGTCCGTCGACATGGCGGAGATGTCGATGCCAAGCGTGCGGGCGGCAGAATTCCAGCGCTCGGCGAATGGCATTTCGAATACGATCTCAGGGGTGGCGGGTACGTTGAGCCAGGAATTGGCCAGCATCTCATCCTCGAGCTGGCCCGCATCCCAGCCGGCATACCCGAGCGCGACCAGCGTTTGTTCGGGCCCGCTGCCGGCGGCCATCGCGTCGATGATGTCGCGCGACAGGGTCAGCCGGATATCGGTCGAGACAGCGAGCGTGTTCTCGTAACTCTGCTCGGGACCGTGCAGCACGAAGCCGCGCTCGATGCCGACGGGGCCGCCCGACAGGACCGGGTATTTGGCGACGCCGGGATCGGGGTTGTCGACGGAGAGTTGCTCGAACAGGCTGCCGAGTTTCAGGTCGGTCGGACGGTTGACCACGATGCCGAGCGCACCGTCGTCGTTATGTTCACAAATCAGCGTGACGGTCGTGCTGAAATTCGGGTCCAGCATGCCGGGCATCGCGATAAGTAGCTGATTTGTCAGTGAGGCATCCGGATGCATACCACCAGTATCTGCCCATCAGTCGCGCTGTACAAGTTGCTCCGTGAACAGGAATTTGTACTCGAATGCCACGGTGTCGTAGTCGTCGGCCATCTCGGTCGGGAACTCGTCGAACGGAGACGCGCGCTGGATGATGTCGACGGAAGCGAGGTCGAGCACGGGTGAGCCGCTGGTGCGGCTGACCTTTGCCTCGATCAGTTCGCCGTCTTCGCTGATGCGCACCAGCATGGTCGGGCTGCCGGTCAGGTTGCCGATGTCGCCGAGTTCGGGAATGTAGGCTGCGCCCACCGCCTCGATACGTCGCTTCCAGGCATCGAGATAGGCGGCAGCGACTGACTCGCGAGTGTCGGCCGAGATGATCAGTTGCTGCGGATCGTCGTCCGTCAGCAGGAACGTCGCTTCCTGCTCCTGCGGCAGCGGCAGGGTTTGCTCGGCGCCGGACTCCATGGCAATCGCGATGCTGTCTTCACGCTGTGGGTCAGTGCGAGGGTCGATTGGCACCTCGCGGTCGCTCGTGTTCTCGGTCGTAAGGACTTCGTCGGCGGTGCGTTCGTGCGCCTTGGCGTCGGCCACGGCGTTGCCGTCCTCGCGGCCGATGTTGTCCGCCGGCATAGCGCTTTGCAGTGGCGCCGACGGGCGAATCTGGTCGGTGATATTGCCGCCGCCTTCCTGGCTGGCCTGCGCGAGGTAGGCCGCCTCGTCCGGGCGATCGATCTGCTGGTCGGGGTCGGCGACGATCGTGACTTCGAGCGAAATGGCCTCGGCGAATGGATTGCTCAGTTCCGGGTTGAACGTGATGCCGATGATCAGAATGCCGTGGATCAGTGCCGCGAGGAACAGCATCGCCGGCAGCCGGTCGGGCGCAATCGGCGCCAGGAGCCGCAGCTCGTCGAGGGGATCAACGGGGACCGTCGCATTCGCCATGTCACAGCCTGTTTTCGATCGCGTCGAACAGTTTACCAGCGATGTTGAGGTCGAATTGCTTGTCGAGTTCACGAATCCCGGTCGGGCTGGTGACGTTGATCTCTGTCAGGTAGTCACCGATGACATCGATGCCGGCGAATACGACGCCGGCATCCCGCAGCACCGGACCCACGATGGCGCAGATTTCCTCGTCGCGCTCGGACAGCGGCTGGCCGACCGCCGCAGCCCCCGCCACGATGTTGCCGCGGTTGTCCTCGTCCGATGGAATCCGGGCGAGGGCATATGGGACGGGTTCGCCCTCGATCAGAAGAATGCGCTTGTCGCCCGCAGCTATTTCGGGAATGAAGACTTGTGCCATCGCGAATCTCGACCCGTATTCGGTCAGAGTTTCAAACACGACATTCGCGTTTTTGTCGCCCTGCCTGATGACGAAGATCGACCGCCCGCCCATCCCGTCGAGCGGCTTGGCGACCACCTGACCGTGGTCGGCGAGAAACGCCTTCATGTCGTCCATCGAGCGAGTGACCAGTGTCGGCGGCGTGATATCCGGGAACCAGGCTGTGTACGCTTTCTCGTTCATGTTCCGGAGTGCCTCGGGGTCATTGACGATCAGTGCCCCGTCGAGCTTGGCCCGGTCGAGAATGTAGGTGGTGTAGACGTATTCCATGTCGAACGGCGGGTCCTTGCGCATCAGGAGCGCATCGAGCTGGCCCAACCCGATTTCCTGCCGTTCGCCCAGGTCGAACCAGTCGTCGTTGTCGTCGCGAACGTGTAAAAGTGTGGACTGGCCCAGCGCTTTCCCCGATACCAACCTGAGATCCTTCTGCTCCAGGTAGTGGATTTCCACAGCCCTGCGCTCGGCTTCAAGCAGCATGGCGAGTGACGAGTCCTTATACGGGGCGATCGACCCAATCGGGTCCATGATCATGCCGATTTTGAGGGGTTGCGATGCCATTGATGCCTGGATTTTGATTCAGTCCCGCGAGGCGGCCAACTATACAGCGAAATCGCGCGTAAGCGCCCGGATTTCGGCGATTTTGCGTATCGTGGCGGGCGTCGTAGCGGGACTTATGTCAATATGGTAAAAGTCGGTTTTCTTGTGTGGGGAAAAAAGTGTCGAGTAACGCGCCCAGGTCCTTGAGCGGCCTAAAGATTCTCGTCGTAGACGACAGCAAGACCATTCGCCGGACAGCCGAAACCCTCCTGACCAAAGAAGGTTGCCAGGTTTTCACGGCAATTGACGGCTTCGACGCGCTGTCAAAGATCGCCGATCATCAGCCGGACCTGATCTTCGTCGACATCATGATGCCGCGGCTCGACGGCTACGAAACCTGCTCGCTAATCAAGCACAACAAGACGTTCCGCGAGACGCCCGTAATCATGCTGTCATCGAAGGACGGCCTGTTCGACCGCGCGCGCGGTCGCATCGTGGGGTCCGAACAGTACCTGACGAAGCCGTTCACCAAGGACGAGCTGCTTGGTGCTATCTCCAACCAGATCAACTAAGGAACAGCATTCAGGACAATCAGGATGGCAACAGTTCTCATCATTGACGATTCACCCACCGAGCTGCATCTCTTCCAGAGCATGCTCGAGAAAGCCGGCTTCGAGACCCTGGTCGCCGACAGTGGCGAAGAGGGCATCCGACAGGCAACGACATCGCGCCCCGACTGCATCCTGATGGACGTCGTGATGCCGGGCATGAACGGATTCCAGGCAACGCGCAAGCTCACCAGGGACCCGTTGACGGCCAACATCCCGGTCATCATGATCACCAGCAAGGATCAGGAGACCGACAAGATCTGGGGCATGCGCCAGGGCGCCGTCGACTACCTCGTCAAACCCATTGCCGACAAAGAACTCGTCGCCAAGATCAATTCGGTGATGGCTGCCTGAAGTGGCTGAGTCGGCCGATCTTGCGACACTCGTCGAGCACCCGTTCGAGCTGCTCCAGGAAATGGAGCGGCGCAGCCGGGTCGCCCACGCGGGCCAGGGCGCGAGCGGCGCACCGTCCGAGTGGGTCGGGGTCGGCTTTCGCATCGGCGACGAGCAATTCGTGGCGTCGCGTAACCAGGTTCGTGAGGTGCTGATGCTGCCGGACTCGATGACGCGGGTTCCCGGTGCGCAACGCTGGCTTCTCGGCATCGCCAACCTGCGCGGCCAGCTGCTGCCGCTCATCGACGTCAAGTTGCTGCTCGGCAGCGGGCGTACCACGCTGCGTCGCAACACCCGGGTGATTTCCGTTAATCATCGTGAAGTGCCGGCCGGCCTTGTCGTCGATGAGGTACTGGGTTTCCGCCGTTTTACCGATCACGAATTTGCGGGCGAGGCTCCGGACACGGCCGTCCGTTGCGATCGTTTCCTCAACGGCACATATAGCCGGGCGGACGAGGCCTGGCCCGTTTTCAACCTGTTCGACTTCGTCGAGAGCAACCTGTTTCTGCAGGCGGCTGCGGATTAGAAGGTCCGAAGAATTATGGCCACGAAAACTGACAACGCATCCACATTCAAGATCGTCACCGGCATTACGGCGGTCCTGCTGCTCGTCGCAGCCGCGCTCGTTTACCTGCAATCGGGCAGCGGCGGCGGGTCATCGTCCGAACTTGCCGCGCTTTCGCAGGCGGTACCGTCGCAGGCGCGCCGCGCGCTGAACGGTGAGCAGGGCGCTTTCGCGCAGCTCGACAGCAGCGTGTCCAGGCTTGCGTCGCTGCGTCGCGGCGGGGCCCCGGGCCGCGCCAGTGACTGGCGAGAGTTTGAAACACGCGCGGGCGCCATTCTTGCCAAGCGCGCCCCGGTTGAAAGAGTTTACGCGGCGGCCAACCAGCTGGTCGGCGATGCCCAGGCCGTACTCGAGGGTTCCAATGCGCTGCTGGATCGTTCGGGCGCCACCGCCACGATCCAGGAATTCCAGCAACGCGCCGACCGTGTGCGCCAGGCAGCATCCGCGCTACCGGGTGGTGGCGAACGAGCAGCTACGGTAATTGCGGACAACGTTGCCTGGCTGCAAAACGTCATCAGCGGTCTGAATGGCGAAGAAACCGATCTCGACATCCGCCCGCTCAATGAGGAAGGAAGAGCGGCTGCCATCGTGCCGCTGCTCCCGGTTATCGCGAGCCTCGAAGAACAATCGGCGACGATTGGGGCGAATATCGGCGAACTGGGCGGTCTCGGCGCGACCCAGGCGGCTTTGCAGGAAAGCGCGGACACACTGCTGCAGTCGGCGTTCGGTGCGTCAGGCGGTGGCATCCTGCCGGAGCCGCTCAACCTGATCTGGATTCCGCTCGGCATTCTCGGTGCCGTCCTGCTGCTCGTGATCTTCCTGCAGGTCCTGCACGGCAAGGTATCCGTCTTCGAACAGCGGGCACGCGAACAGGCGGACCAGAACGAACGCAATCAGCAGGCTATCCTGCGACTGCTCGACGAAATGGGCAGCCTCGCGGACGGTGACCTCACGGTCGAGGCAACGGTGACCGAAGACATTACGGGAACGATCGCCGACTCGTTCAACTTCGCGATCGAAGAGCTGCGCAAACTCGTGGCCACGGTCAACGAGACGGCCCTCATGGTCGACACGGCGACCAAGCAGACCGAGAACACGGCAGCCCACCTTGCAAAAGCCGCCGATAACCAGGCGCGCGAGATCAACGCGGCGACGGAATCGATCGTATCGATGGCCGGATCGATCGAGGAAGTGTCCGGTAACGCCGAGCGTTCCTCGGACGTTGCGCGCCACTCGGTAGAAGTCGCGCACAAGGGCGGCGAGGCTGTGCGCCGCACGATCGACGGCATGAACGCGATTCGCGAGACGATCCAGGAAACCTCGAAGCGCATCAAGCGCCTCGGCGAGAGTTCACAGGAAATCGGCAACATCGTCGAGCTCATCAACGATATCGCCGAGCAGACCAACATCCTCGCGCTCAATGCATCGATCCAGGCATCGATGGCCGGCGAAGCCGGCCGCGGCTTTGCGGTTGTTGCCGACGAAGTGCAGCGCCTCGCCGAACGCTCCACCAATGCGACGCGGCAAATCGAGGTACTGGTACGCACGATTCAGGCGGATACGAATGAAGCGGTGATCTCGATGGAGCGCAGCACGACCGACGTCGTTGGCGGTGCATTGCTGGCCGAAAACGCAGGTGCGGCGCTCGACGAGATCGAGCAGGTATCCAACCAGATCGCGAGCCTCGTACAGAATATTTCGAGCTCGGCTCGCCAGCAGGCCGGCGCGGCCGCAGATGTGACGCGGCGCACCACGCGCCTCAAGGAAATCGGTGACCAGACCGGAAAGGCGACAACCGCGACGGCTGCGTCGATCTCCAAGCTGTCGCAGCTGGCCACGGAACTCAGGAAGACAGTCGAAGGTTTTGCGCTGCCGCCGGAGATGATGCAGACGAGCGCACTGCGACGCACCGGTGCCGGTATGACGCCGGCCGCGCAGCCGGCACCACAGGGACAGGCTGCACAGTCCAAAGCCGATCCACAGGCGAAGACGGGTTAACGACCAGGCGCGACGCGGACGACCAGATGAGCGGCAACACGGGACTACATGAGCAGATGATCGGCGAGGATGGCGCGCAGGGCGCCGTCAGCGCGCTGGTGATCGTCGCCGACGAGCTCATGGAGACGATCCGCAACGCGCATCTCGCGCTCGAGGACTGTGTCGACGGGCGCGGCGGTACCGCGGCCCTCGCCCGGGCGGGCGAACTCCTGCACCAGGCAAGCGGTGCGCTGCGCATGACGGAGACCTACGGCGCAGCCCTGCTCGTCGAGGAAATGGAACTCTGCTGTGACTACCTGGCGAAACAGCGTTCAGGCACAGGCCGCGAGGACGGTCTCGACGCGCTGACGCGCTCGATGGTGCAGCTGCCGATCTACATCGAGCGATTGCTCGGCGGCGGGCGCGATATTGCGCTGGTGCTGCTGCCCATGCTCAATGACCTGCGTGCTGCGCGCGGCGAGCCCTT
The DNA here is from genome assembly GCA_041574455.1 of Woeseiaceae bacterium. Lineage (GTDB taxonomy): Bacteria > Pseudomonadota > Gammaproteobacteria > Steroidobacterales > Woeseiaceae > UBA1847. Next base: position 32,499 of record JBFFOM010000028.1, read on the forward strand.
GTTGTCCGAGGGTACATTGCTGCTCCTCAACCTGGCGCCGACCCGGTCCGAGGACAAACGGGCGAAGCGAGATGGCACGGGCGAAGACCCGGTGCTCGTGGCGCGAAGACTGCGGCCGAAGTTCCAGCTGGCCATGCTCGGCTGGATCAAGGGCGGCGAAAACATGCGCCACCTCGAGACGCTCAGCAAGGTCGTGGCAGCCATGGAACACTCGGCGACCCGTGACGACATGTACCAGCTGTGGATGGTCGTCGGAGCGGTGCTCGAATCGTTGCAGAATGGTGGTCTCGAGACCTCGGTCGCGCTCAAGCGACTGCTTGGCCAGGCTGACCGGCAGCTCAAGTACGTCATCGACGAGGGACTTGCTGCATACGACACGCACCCGGTCGACGATCTGCTCAACAACCTGCTCTATTACGTTGCACGCTCGTCGACGGCGGGCGAACGCATCAGCAGCGTGCGAGCTGCGTTCAACCTCGACGAACTGATCCCTGGTGACGAACAGGTCGAGCACGCACGCGAAGCGCTGGCTGCGCCAAGCGCCAGGCTCATGGAGACGGTCGGCTCCGCGATTCGCGAGGACCTCGCGCGCGTCAAGGACGTGCTCGATATCTTCGTGCGGACCGGCATGAACAAGACATCGGAGCTCGTACCGCAACTCGAACTCCTGAAGAAGATCAGTGACACCCTGGGTGTCCTCGGGCTTGGGGATTTGCGCGGCGACATCGACGGCGAGATCGTGCGTCTCAAGTCTGTCGTCGAACAGGGCGGTATCGCGAACGAGGGCATCATTCTCGACATCGCTTCGACCCTGCTGCGGGTCGAAGACCGGCTCGAGCAGCAGTTGCTGCGCCTGACACAGGTCATCGAGCCCGAAGAAGCCACCGCAGAGAGTCCCGAACATGAAGAAGACTTCCGCAAGGTAGCCGAATCGGTGATGCGCGAGTGCATCATTAATCTTGCACGCATCAAGGAAACGATCAGCCAGAGTATTTCGACCGGGGCGGAATCGGTCGGACTCGACAACATACCGTCGCTGGTCGAGGGCATCAGGGCCGGACTGCTGATGCTCGAGAAGCCCCGGGCGATGGAGGTCGTCGAGCGCGTCGGCAGCCTGGTCACGACCATGCTGAGCGCGGGTGGACCGTCGGTGCTGACGCAGAAGGAAACCGACCGTCTCGCCGATGCCATCGTCAGCATCGAGTACTACATGGAGACCGTCAAAGCGGGTCGCAGCGAGCCATGGTACATGCTCGATAATGCCGAGGCGTGCCTGGCAGTCCTGCGGGACGTCCAGCAGCGCATGGAGCAGATGAAATTCGCAGAGCCGGAGGCCGTCCCCACGCAGAAACTCGAGGCGCTCGACGTCGAGGCGGCGGGCCAGGCAGCGCTTGCCGAAGCGGCCGCGGAGCGCCACAAGGCCACCGAGGTCATGCCGTTACCAGTGATGTCGGCAGGCGCCGAGCACATGGACCCCGAACTGCTCGAACTGTTCATCGAGGAGGCAAAGGAAGAGATCGCCTCGATCCAGCGGCGCCTGCCTGCGTGGCTCGAGTCGCCCGACGATTTCGAGATGCTGATTACAGTGAGGCGCTCGTTCCATACGCTCAAGGGCAGTGGGCGCATGGTCGGTGCAGAACGCATCGGCGAGTACTGCTGGGCCGTCGAGAACCTGCTGAACAAGCTGATCAACCGGACCCTGACGCGCACGCCGCCGATGATCGACTTCATCAAGGCGGCTGCCGCTGCCGTACCCGAACTCGTCGAGCAGCTCGAAGTCGGTACCGACCCGGCGGCCGATATCAGCCTGCTGATCGTGCGTGCGAATGCGTTTGCCGACGGCGATCCGAATGCAGCCATGCTGGAGATCAGCCGGCCGGTGACGGCGGCTGCCGCCGACGAGAAGCCGGCGCTCGAGATGGATCCGGTACTCTACGACGTCTTCTCGAAAGAGACGGCCGGCCACCTCAAGGTCATTACAGACTATCTCGATGCCTGCGAGGGTCACGCACCGCCATTCGATGTGACCGACAAGTTGTACCGCGCCTGCCACACGCTGCACGGCAGCGCCAACATGGCCAACGTCGAGCGTGGCGTCGCGGTGACCGCAGCCCTGAACCGCTTCGTCCGCAAGGTCTACGATCGCAAGGTCGGCTTCCAGAAGTCCGGTCTCGATGCGCTCCGGGCGGCTTCGCGGGCGATTAATACGATCGTCAGCGACATCAATAAGCCGGATCGTGATCGTGCCGATTACACTGCGCTCATCGAGCACATCAACAAGCTCTCCGATGCTGTCCAGGCCGAGCCGACCATGGTGCCGATGCCGCCCGAAGCCGCACCGGCGCCGGCCAGGCCGAAAGACGTTCCTCGGTCAGCGGTGCTTGAAGTTACCCGTGAGGAACCGGAATACGATGCCGAGATCGCCTCGATCTTCACCGAGGAATCGGCCGAGCTGCTCGAGTCCGCCGACAAGGCGTTGCTCGAATGGGTGAAGGAACGCTCGTCGCAGCCGATGGAGGAACTCAAGCGTCACCTGCACACACTCAAAGGCGGTGCACGCATGGCCGGTATCACGGCGATGGGCAACCTGAGTCATGAAATCGAGACCCTGTTGATCTCGGTCAACGATGGCCGGGTCAAGGCGACGCCGGCGATCGAAGACCTGATGCAGCGCAGCATCGACGAATTGCACCGCATGCGGGATCTCGTCATGGCCGGCAAGCCTGTGCATCGGGTTGCCGACCTGGAGCAACGTATCCAGCAGGCCAATGCCGGTTTCGAAATTGCCGACGAGGTCGTGATCGAGCCAGGGCCGGCCGACGAGACCGTCGAGGAGGCACCGTCCGCCGAGTTCACGATCGAGCCCGAAGACACGGTCAGCATGGTCATCGTCGACTCGCCGCTCGCCGATGAGCTGGCGCAGATCGCAAGCGAACAGGAAGCTGCGGCAGCAGCCGCGCCGCCCGAATCGGAAGAACCGGCACCCGGAATCGAGCCTGAGCCTGAGCCCGAAGCAGAGCCAGAACCAGAACCCAAGCCCACGGTGCACGTGGCGACCAAGGTCAGGCAGCCTGCCGCGGACGTGCGGGCATTGCGTTCGCCCGACCAACGGCAGGAGTTTGCGCGCGTCGATGCCGACCTGCTCGAAGACCTGCTCAATGCCGCGGGTGAGATCAGCATCTACCATTCGCGCCTCAATCAGCAGGTCAATTCGTTCGACTTCCACGTCGAGGAGCTCGAGCAGACAGTGGCGCGCCTGCGCGAGCAGCTGCGCAAGCTCGAGATCGAAACCGAGGCGCAGATCATGCACAGCCACCAGGACACGATGGTGGCGAAGGACTTCGATCCACTCGAGCTCGACCGCTATTCGAACATCCAGCAGCTGACCCGGGCGCTGTCCGAATCGTCCAACGACCTGCGCAGTCTCAAGGACCTCCTGAAATCGGTTACCAACGAAGCAGAAAGCCTGCTCGTACAGCAGTCACGAGTGACTGCAGAGCTGCAGGACGGCCTGATGCGGACACGCATGGTGCCGTTCGAGCGGCATGTGCCGCGCCTCACTCGACTCGTGCGACAGGTTGCCCAGGAAGCCGGCAAGCGGGCGGAGCTGGCCGTCGAAGGCGCCGCCGGCGAACTCGACCGCCAGGTCCTCGACAAGATGCTGCCGCCGTTCGAGCACATGCTGCGCAACGCGGTCGTCCACGGCATCGAGGACGCGTCCGCGCGCCAGTCCGCCGGCAAACCGGCTGTCGGCCGGATCACGATCCGCCTGCATCGCGAAGGTGCGGAGATGGTCATCGACGTCGCCGACGATGGTGCGGGACTCGACGTCGATTCGATCCGTCGCAAGGCCTACGAACTCGACCTCCTGCAACCGGATACCAAGGTCACCGACGAAGAGATCATGGACCTGATCCTGAAGCCGGGCTTCTCGACGGCAGGGTCGCTGACGCAGTCGGCGGGTCGCGGCGTCGGTATGGACGTCGTGGCCAACGAGGTCAAGAAACTTGGTGGTTCGCTGCGCATCTCGTCGGTCACGGGCCAGGGAACGAACTTCACGGTGCGCCTGCCGTTCACGCTGGCGATTACCCAGGCGCTGATCGTGCGCACGGGCGAGGAGGTCTACGCATTGCCGCTGCCTACCGTGGAAGGCGTGGCAAGAATTCCGCGCGGCGAACTCGAGAGCCTGCTGAGCCACAGCGAGCCGAGCTACCAGTACGGCGAACAGTCATACAAGTTCCGACACCTCGGCATGTACCTCGGCGGACAGGCGGCCAAGTTGCCGGAGGACGAGGCGTCGGTGCCTGTCATCCTCGTGCACGCAGGTGAGTACTCGGCAGCGCTCCTCGTCGACGAGATGCTCGCAAGCCGGGAGATCGTCGTGAAATCCATCGGGCCGCAGCTCGCGAGTATTCGCGGTATCTCCGGCGCAACGATTCTCGGCGACGGTCGCATCATCCTGATTCTCGACGTGCATGCGCTCGTGCGCACGGGCGCACCCGTGGTCGAGATCAAGAAGGCCGCGCCGACGCCAAGCGACGACCGGCCACTGGCACTCGTCGTCGACGACTCGATTACCGTGCGGCGGGTCACCGAGCGCTTCCTGCAACGCAGCGGCCTGCGGGTGGCGACTGCGAAAGACGGTCTCGATGCCATCAGCGTCATGCAGGATCACAAGCCTGACGTCATCCTGCTCGACATTGAAATGCCGCGCATGGACGGTTACGAATTCGCCTCGCACGTACGCAACGATGCGCGCGTCGCGAACGTGCCCATCATCATGATTAC
>JBFFOM010000029.1:0-34779 GCA_041574455.1 Woeseiaceae bacterium
GCCTGCATGAACTGGCGACGATTCAGGTAATTGCTGTGGCTCGTGATCTCGGACGGGCGAATGTCGGCGGGTTTCTTTATCAGCAAGAGTGTGCTCCTTTGGGCTTCCTGTTATCTGACCTTCGATCAGGCAGTAATATTGCATCAATGAGTACAAAAAAATGGCTGATCGGCTATTACGGGGCAACGATTCTGTTTGTCCTGCTCGATTTGCTTGCCAGTCTTAACCTCCGGGCGGCGTTTCTCGAGCCGTGGCCGGCAGCTCGCGCGACATACTACGCTTTGTGTTTCGCCTGCCTCGCCCTGATTCTGTGGCGTCCTGGATGGGCGACCGCCATCGTGACCGTCGAATCGCTGATCAGCCTGGTCGCGCTGATTCTCGGCATGTCTGTAAGAATAATGGTGCCAAATGACGCGATGTTCGAAGAAATGGTCACTATCGTGACATTCGAGGAGATCGCCAACTTCGTCATTGTCGGAACCGTGGCCTATTTCGCCTGGATTCGGGGTATGAGAAAACTAAAAAACCAATAAAAGTGCTAAAAATCTAATAAAAAGACGATAAATAGCGATAAATTCTTTAAAATCTCTATTTTTATTAATGCCTCAATCGAGGCGCACACTCCGCTGCGTGCTTTGTTTTTTGTGCAAGTTAGTACCAAATTAGCAACATTTAGTCGCTATTTAGCGTTTTTTAGAAACTTTTTTCTTGTTTGGCAGGTCAAACGCTTTGTTCAGCAAGGATTCAAGCGGCGTGCGGTAGCTTGATTTCAACGATACGGGCCTCATCTTGGGATGTAACGAGGAGGATCGAGCGCATGAGCGAGACACTGTTCAACATCGTCCGGAGCAACGATCGGGTCACGCCGACGGCTGCGCTGCACGTCGAGGTGATCGCCGATTTCGTGTGCCCGTTCAGCTTCCTTGGCAAGCGGCACCTCGACGAGGCGCTCAAGGCGGTCGCCGGACCTGCCGATGTCAGCTGGTACCCGTTCCAGCTCAACCCGGAGATTCCTCCGGAGGGGCAGGCGTTCGACGAGTACCTGACGCGGCGCTTCGGCAGTCGGGACGCCGTCGAACCGGTGCTCGAGGAGCTGACTCGTGCAGGTAAGCGCCAGGGAATCCATTTCGCGTTCGACAGGATCCGGCATGTTCCCAATACGCTGCCGGCGCACCAGGTCATGCAGCACGCTGAGACGCTCGGCAAGGACCAGACAGAACTGGGTGAAGCCCTGATGTCGGCCTTCTTCGAAGAAGGGCGGGACATCGGCGAACGTGACGTGCTGATCGAGCTGGCGGGCAACGTCGGGATGCGGGGTCGCGAGGTGCGCAAGGCCATCGGCAGCGACCAGGTTCGCCAGGTCGTCGTCGCGCGTGAAGCGCAGGTCAGGAGTTCCGTGCTGAATACGGCGCCCGACTTCCTGCTGAACCGGCGGCTACTGCTTGTCGGCGCGCAACCGACCGATGCCATCGTGAACGCCTTCGATCGCGCGATGTTCGGCGAAGGTACCGACGAGCTGGTGTCACCCGCGCTGCATTAGCCACTCCACAATCAGGCGGTTCACATCCTCAGGACGCTCTTGCTGGCTCCAGTGCCCGCAGGGCTCGAGCGTATGCACCGTCAGGTCGGGCACCAGCGGCCGCATGGCTTCGACGTGCTCCGGTCCCACGACGAGTTCATCCGAGGCCGCGATGAACAGGGCAGGCATCCGGATCGTCTGGTCGACGCCCTCGAACGCCGCCCAGTTGCGCGACCAGTTACGGTACCAGTTGATCGGTTTCGTGAACCCGCTCGCCTCGTAGGCCTGCACGAAATAGTCGAGTTCCTCTGCATTCAGGATGGGTTCGCCTCCCGGGTCGTCGCGCTCCATGACGCGCAGCAGGCTCAGCACTTTCTCGTCGCCGGGGAGTCGCTCGAAAAGCGCGCGCGGCAGCTGGTTCTTGCGCACGAGATTGGTGAAGAAGCGACGGGGGTTTGCCGCAAATGCGCGATCCGCATCGTCGGTATCCTGGAAATTCACGATATAGAAATCGGCGCCAAAGCGATGGCGGAAGATCTCGATCGGATCAATCGGGGGGCGCGGCGTATGCGGGATATTCAACCCGACCAGTCGCTCGACGCGCTCCGGCTTCATCATCGCGAAGTGCCACATGAGCAGGGCGCCCCAGTCGTGACCGACGATGGTGGCGGTCTCGAGATCGAGCGCATCCAGCAGTCCTTCGACGTCGGCGATCAGTTCGCCGACGTCGTACGCAGCGACGTCATCGGGTCCGCCGGTGCGCCCATAGCCCCTGAGATCCGGCGCTATCGCCCGAAACCCCGCATCCGCAAGGGCCGGTAGCTGGTGGCGCCATGAATAGGCCAGCTCCGGAAACCCATGCAGAAACAGGACGGGCAGGCCCGCGCCCTGTTCGTAGACGGCCATCTCGAGCCCGTTCGTGGCTACGAATCGCGGTTCTGGAAACATCAGCTCATTTGACAGCAATCAGCGGCGCCACGCAAAGTGTCCCGAGGCACCCGGAGGAGAGTCGCGATGAGGAATGTTGTGTGGTTCTTGTTGGCCTGCGTGTTGTCGGTCGCCAATGCCGATGAGCCAGGCGAAGGCAAGACCCGCCCTGAGCCAAAAATCCCCGCGCACACACCAGAGTGGACCAACCCCACGACTGGCGATCCGGGTATGGACAGTGTCATGGACGACCTGCAGAAGATTGTCGTGCTGTGTGCGACGGACCACAGCTCCCCCGAGTTCAAGCGCACCTGGGCAGCTTACGTGCGCAAGCATGAATTGAAGGGCGCCGCGCTCGAGAACACGCAGCGCCGCGTGGTCAACGAGGCGTTCCAGCATCGCCAGCAGTTCGGCCAGTCCAAAGGTGATCGCAAGGACATGATCGAGTGGAAAAAGGGCGCCGAGAAGTCCATGCATGACGCGGCCATGCCCGCGATTCGCAACATGAAGTAGGTGGCACGATGCCGGACGCACAGCTGATCTACCCGATGGCAGCCATGGTGCTGCTGACGGCTATCGTTCTTGTTCGCATGGTGCTGCTGCGCATTGCCGCGGTAAGGCGCGGCGAGATCGACGCGCGATTCTACAAGACCTACCAGGGCGACACGGGCGAGACACGCAAAGTAGCCCAGCACAACCGCCATTTCGTCAACCTGTTCGAGAACCCGGTGCTGTTCTACGCGGCCTGCATTGTCGCGATGGTGACAGGGCAGGGGACGCAAGGCATGGTCTGGCTGGCTTGGGCGTACGTGGCTACCCGCATCGTCCACACGTTCATCCACCTCGGCAGCAACAAGATCTATCCGCGCATGGCCATCTACGGCATCAGCTGGGTCGTGCTGCTCGCGATGTGGGTGACACTCGTAACAGGTGTCGCGAACGCACCGTGACCACGGACTGGCGCACGCAACTACTGGCACTACGTGCCGAGCTCGAGGAAGTCGAACAGTCCGGCGCAGAGGCATCCGCCGTCGTCGAACTCGACCAGGCCAAGGTCGGCAGGCTGTCCCGCATGGACGCGATACAGGCGCAGGCCATGGCGCAGGCGTCGGCCGAGCGGAGGGCGCAGACCCTGCGGCGCATCGAAGCCGCGCTGCAACGACTCGACGAGGACGAGTTTGGCTACTGCCTCGAGTGCGGTGAGTCGATCAATCCGAAACGGCTGGAATTCGATCCGACCGTCGAGCTTTGCATCGACTGTGCAAGCAAGGCCGAGAACGCTTAGTTCTCAGAGACTGACGCCAAACAGCTTCAAGAGGCCGCGCGCCCACCGCTGGCGAACGATCGGCACCACGAATCGGTACAACCGGCCCGAGGTGTACTCGTCCTTGCCTTTCTCGAGTGCGGCGAGGCCCTCGCGGATGACCACGTCGGCGTCGTACCAGATGAACTTCGGGGTTGCGGCCTTCGTCGCTGTGAGCCTGTCGGACATGTGGAACTCGGTATGCGTGAAGCCGGGGCAGAGGGCCATTACGTAGACGCCCTTTTCCCTGAATGCCGAGGCCAGTCCCTTGGATAAGGCGATCAGGTAAGCCTTGGTAGGCCCATACGTGTAGTCGCCGCCCACCGTGACGCGCCCGGCTACCGACGCGACATTCACGATACGGCCGAAGCCACGCTCGAGCATCCCGGGGATGAACTCGTGACACATCGCGGCGACCGACGTCATCATGAGCTGCTGGTAGGCACCGTGCCGCGGCCAGTCGCGCACCTTGACGAGGTCGGGCCCCTCGGAACCTGCGTTGTTGATGAGATAGTCGATCTGGAGTTCCCGTGCCTGGGTCTCGGCGAGCAGCCAGGCAGGTGCGTCCGGGTCAGTCATGTCGGCGACGAGTACCGTGACGGTGACGCCGCAGTCGTCGCGAAGCTCAGCCGCCAGGCTTTCGAGTCTCTCGCGGCGTCGTGCCACGAGGACGAGGTCCATGCCGGCGCCGGCCAGCTGGCGGGCGAACTCGGCCCCGAGACCGGACGATGCGCCGGAAATCAGTGCTGTCTTCTTCATGGCGCGAGCACTATCGCATATTTTGCGGCGACCTGAAGTAGAATCACGCACTTCCGAAATCCGGACAAGAAGAACATGCGAAAAGACGGACTCAGCCAGAAAGCCTACGTGCCGATCGCCGACGGCGATACTTACGACCCGTTTGTGCCGGCGAATGAATCGCCTGAAGAGTTCACGATCAAGGCCGTCGTACTCGGCATACTGTTCGGCATCATCTTCGGTGCCGCGAATGCCTACCTCGGGCTGCGCGCCGGGCTGACGATCAGTACCTCGATACCGGTCGCCGTCATGACGGTTGCCGTGTTCCGTGCCCTGCGGGGCGTCGGCATTCGCGGCACGATCCTCGAGACCAACATCTCGCAGACGACCGGTTCGGCGTCGAGCTCCCTCGCGAGCGGCGTGATCTTCACGTTACCCGCGTTGTTCATGTGGGGCATGCCGCCGGAACTGCTACAGATGACCCTGCTGGCCATGTCCGGTGGCCTGCTCGGCATCCTGTTCATGATTCCGTTGCGCCGCTTCCTGATCGAGCGCGAGCATGGCAAGTTGCCGTACCCGGAGGGCACGGCCTGCGCCGAAGTCCTCGTCGCCAACGAGATTGGCGGCGGGCGGGCGCGCTTCGTGTTCTACGGCCTGGCCGGCGGCGCATTCTTCAAGTTCCTGACGTCTTGGATTCACGTCATCCCGGGAGCGGTCCACGCGAAGATCCCGTTCCTTCGTAAAGGCGAGCTGGGCATGGACCTGTCCGCGGCGCTGTTTGGCGTTGGCTATATCCTCGGGCCGAAGATCGCGGCGGTTATGGTCGGTGGTGGCCTGTTGTCCTGGCTCATCATTATTCCGCTGATCGACTACTGGGGCGCCGACCTGGCGGCCCCGTTCTATCCGGAAACGGTCAACCTGATCCGTGACATGGAGCCGAGGGAGATCTGGACGCGCTATGTGCGCTACATCGGCGCCGGGGCCGTCGCGACGGCCGGCATCATCACGCTGATTCGCAGTATCCCGGTCATGGTCAGCAGCTTCAGGATCGGGTCCGCGGAACTCACGAGCCGCATGAGCAGCGACATTCGTGAAGTCAAAGTCGAGCGCACGGGCTCAGATCTGCCGCTCAAGGTCGTCGGCATCGGCGTACTGGCCATCGCAGCAGTTCTCGTACTCGTGCCGCAGGTCTTTGGCGCGGTGGGCGGCGCCGGCATCCGCATGGCAGCGGCCATCTGCGTCGTCGTCTTCGCGTTCTTTTTCGTCACCGTGGCATCGCGGATCGTCGGTCTCGTCGGCGTGACCAGCAACCCGACCAGTGGCATGACGATCGCCGCGCTGCTCGGCACCGCGTCGATCTTTCTCCTGTTCGGGTGGACCGATTCGCTGGGCAAGGCTGCGGCGCTGACCGTCGGTTGTGTCGTGGCGATTGCCGCGTCGATCTCGGGTGACACCTCGCAGGACCTGAAGACCGGCTACCTGCTCGGGGCGACGCCGCGTCGACAGCAAACCGCAGAGTTAATTGGCGTTATCACGTCGGCCGTATTTGTCTGCCTGACAGTGCTGGCGCTCGGCAAGGGCTTCGGTTTCGGCAGTACCGAGCTGCCGGCTCCGCAGGCCACATTGATGAAACTGGTGATCGACGGCGTGCTTGACCAGAACCTGCCGTGGACACTGGTTGCCAGCGGCGCGGGAATCGCCATCGTTTGCGAATTACTCAGGATTCCATCCCTGCCGTTTGCCGTCGGCGTCTACCTGCCGGTGTCGACGATGACGCCGATTTTCGTCGGTGGCCTGATTCGGCTGTGGATGGAACGTAATGCCAGGGATGATACCGAGGCGGCCGACCGCCGCGAGCGTGGCGTTCTGCTCGGCAGCGGGTTCGTCGGCGGCGAGGGACTGCTTGGCGTCGGCATCGCGCTGGTCGCAGTAGCCAAGAGTGCACGGCCTGAAGGCATTGGCACAGAGTGGCTTGGCAGCGAGGTTGTCGCCATGCTGGTTGGTGCAGCGGCGTTCGCGGTGTTCATCACGTGGTTCTTCCGCATGGTGCGCGGCCGCCAGGCGAGCTAGACGGGACAAAGCGCTTGTTTTTTGAGCCTTTACCGGCTAGTTTCGCGGGCAAGACGCTGATGGGGATGAGTACGCAATCCCTCCAGGCCACAGCGACCGGAGGCGGGTGCGAGCTCCGGGCCTGGACCTGCCGAATATCACCCCGGAGTCGCCACCCGAAAGGCATCGCCGAGTAGGCCTGGCCGGCTGGTCCACGAGACGGACGACGGATACGGGATATCCATGAGGCAGCGTAAGCTGCGAATCCGGGTGGTACCGCGATGAATTTGATCGCCCCGGAAGTAATTAGGTACCGGACACCATATTTCGGTCAATTATGGTGTCCGGTACCTAATTACTTCCGGGGTTTTTTGCGTTTGAAGGACAGGGAATTGGCGTTTAAAGAAGTTAGCAGTCGCTACAACGGGCCGGCCCTCGAAGAAGAGGTGCTGGAGTTCTGGCGTGAGCACGAGATCTTCAAGCAGACGATCGAGGCCACGAAAGACGGTCCGCAATTCAGCTTCAACGAAGGTCCGCCGACCGCTAACGGCCGGCCCGGCATCCACCACGTGCTTGCCAGGGCGTTCAAGGATGTGTTTCCTCGCTACAAGACGATGCGGGGCTACTACGTGCCGCGCAAGGCGGGCTGGGACACGCACGGACTGCCCGTCGAGCACGAAGTCGAAAAGCTCCTGAAGAAAGAAGGTCGCATCGAGAGCTACGACAAGGCAGAGATCGAAGAGAAAGTCGGCATCGCCGAGTTCACGCGCCTGTGCCGCGAGTCGGTCATGACCTATATCGGCGACTGGGAGAAGATGACCGAGCGCATGGGCTTCTGGGTCAACCTCGACGAGGCCTACTACACGCTCGACAACAAGTTCATCGAGTCGGTATGGAACCTGCTCAGACAGATCTGGGACAAGGATCTCATCTACAAGGGTTACAAGGTCGTACCCTACGACCCGCGCATCGGCGCAACTCTGTCATCCCATGAGCTCGCCCAGGGTTACAAGGAGACCGAGGACCCGTCGATCACGGTACGTTTCAAGGTCGAGGGCGAAGACGATACCTACATCCTCGTCTGGACGACGACGCCGTGGACGCTGCCGTCCAATCTCGCGCTCGCCGTCGGCGCCGACATCGACTACAGCTACTGCGAGTCGGAGGGGCAGACGCTGATCGTCGCCGAGGCTTTACGCGAAGCGGTATTCCGCGACACCGAGCACGAAGTCGTCAAGACCGTGAAGGGCTCGGAGCTCGTCGGCACCCGCTACGAACAATTGTTCGACTACCTCGAGTGCGACGCGGAGAACGCGTTCACGGTGATGGCGGCCGATTTTGTCAGTACCGAGGACGGCACCGGTATCGTGCACACGGCACCGGCGTATGGCGTCGACGATCTCGCGTTCGGTCAGGCCAACGGGCTGCCCGTCGTGCATGGCGTGGGACTCGACGGCAACATGCTTGATGCGGTCGAACCCGTCAAAGGCATGTTCTTCAAGGACGCGGACAAGATCCTGATCCGCTTGCTCAAAGACCGCGGCCTGATGTTCCGCGCCGAGCGTTACCGCCATAACTACCCGTTCGGCTGGCGTACCGGAGACCCGATTCTCTACTACGCCAAGAACGCGTGGTACATTCGCACGTCGCAATTTGCCGAGCGCATGGCCGAGCTCAACCAGACGATCAACTGGGTTCCCGAGCACATCAGGGATGGGCGCTTCGGCAACTGGCTCGAGAACAACATCGACTGGGCGCTGTCGCGCGAGCGCTTCTGGGGCACACCGCTGCCGGTCTGGACGGACGGTGAGAGCTTCACCTGCGTTGGTTCCGTGGCCGAGCTGGAAGCACTGACGGGCAGGGAGCTCAGCGAACTCGACCTGCATCGCCCGGCGGTCGACGACGTAACCTTCGAGAAGGACGGCAGGACCTGGCGGCGCGTGCCCGAGGTCATCGACTGCTGGTTCGATTCAGGCGCGATGTCGTATGCGCAATGGCATTACCCGTTCGACAACCAGGAAAAGTTCGAGAAGCATTTCCCGGCGGACTTCATCTGCGAGGCGATCGACCAGACCCGCGGCTGGTTCTACACACTGCACGCCATCGCGACGCTCGTCTCCGACAGCGTGGCCTTCAGGAACTGTATCTGCCTGAACCTGATCGTCGACAAGGACGGCAAGAAGATGTCCAAGTCGGTCGGCAACATCATCAACCCTTACGACGTGTTCGATTCAGTCGGTGCCGACGCTCTGCGCTGGTACTTCCTCGCACGACTCGCGCCTGACGTTCCCAAGCGCGTATCTGTCGACATCGTGGCCGACGTCGCGAGCTCGTTCATCAACACGTTCTGGAACACCTACGGATTCTTCGTGCTGTACGCGCGACTCGACGACATCGACCTGACGAAAGACGTGCCGGTTTCCGACCGGCCTGAAATTGATCGCTGGGCGCTCGCACTGTTGCACCGGACCATCACGACAGTGACCGATGCGCTCGACAACTACGATGCCAAGGCGGCCGGCGAGACCATCGAGTCATTCGTCGACCAGCTCAGCAACTGGTACGTACGCCGCAATCGTCGCCGCTTCTGGAAATCGACGGATCCCGAAGACAAGCAGGCTGCGTACCTGACGCTTTACGAGTGTCTCAAGGGCGCCCACGAGCTGATGGCGCCGTTCGTGCCGTTCCTGGCCGAGAATGTTTACCAGAACCTGGTGCGCTCGGTGGACCCCGATGCGCTGCCATCAGTGCACATGGGCAACTGGCCCGCAGCCGATGCGTCCTGGCAGAACGACGAGCTGCTGCACGATATTGGCGTCGTGCAGAAAGTCGTTGGCCTCGGTCGCGCAGCGCGCAGTAAATCCGGCATCCGGACCCGTCAACCAATCTCCCGTGTGCTGGTGCGCGCGCCGAACGATACTGCCGCGGCCGCGCTCGAGAGCCACAAGGACCAGATCCTCGAAGAGCTCAATGTCAAGGACATCGAGTTCATTGCACGCGACGCCGGCCTCGTCAGCTACGTGATCAAGCCGAACCTGCCGAAGCTCGGCAAGCAGTACGGCAAGCTCGTGCCGCAGATTCGCCAGGCGCTGCTCGAAGCCGATGGCGCAGAGATTGCCGGCGCGGCCGCGCGGGGCGAGGCGTTCGAACTCGAGGTGGCCGGCCAGACCATTCCGCTCGAAGGCGACGATATCCTGATTGAAACGCACTCGGCCGAGGGTTATTCCTGCGAAGCCGACTCGGGCTATCTCGCGGCGCTCGATACGACGCTCAACGACAATCTCATTGCCGAAGGCCTTGCCCGCGAGGTTGTGCGTTCGGTGCAGGATGCGCGCAAGCAGGCGGACCTGAATGTCTCCGACCGCATCACGCTCGGCGTTTCGGGATCGGAAGCGGTCGAGAACGCCATCGAGATCCATCGCGAATACCTCATGAACGAGACGCTCGCGACGGCATGGCAGGTCGGCCACGCAGACCCGCGCTACACGGCGGAAAAGACGATGGGCGAGGAGCACTGGACGATCGAGATTACTGTCTAGAAACTCTTCCGCGACCCGATGTTGAACTGCACGCTGTCGATCGTATCGTCCCCGTTGAGCGGGAACGCAAGATCAATGTGAATGACGCGCCCCGATGAGAAACGCGTCAATCCCAGCCGGAGTCCTATGCCGATGTCCGCAAGCCACTCGCGATTATCAGGACCGAGTGGGTTCTCTCCCCATGCGCGCCCGACGTCGGCGAAGATCGCGCCGCCAACACGTGCAAGGCGGAACGGGTACCAGTCTGTGTAGAACCGCTGCTCGAGCGTCGCGAGCAGTCTGGACTCACCGACCTGGTACCTGAGCGGGTAGCCGCGCAACCCGGTGCTGCCGCCAAGCTCGACGAGATTGTCGATGTCGAGCGACTCGCCGGCCGTGCCCGACAGGCCTGCATAGAAGGTCCGCTTGTCCGACCGCCTGTGATAGTAGCGAGCGCTGATCGAAAACTGCGTGTTGGCGAGGTCGCCGGACTCCACGCGACCACTGGTCCACGCGGACAGCAGCAACGCAGTCTTCTCCAGCGAGCCGAAGCCGCGACTCGCGCGCGCCGAAAAAATCGCCGCATCCCGATCGGACCCGAACGACTCCGAGGCCCAGCCGAGCGACGCACGCACTGCGAGGCCCATCTGGAAGTCTTCGGTACGCTCGATCTGGTCGCGGTTCTGGGTGGTCACGTAGCCGTCTTCCACGAGTTCGAAAGCGACGAACGGGTAGACGAGCCTGCGATCGTCGGGAACCAGCGAGATCAGTGACGAATCCGAAACCTCCGAGAAACGGCTGTCGTCGTAGACGACGCCGGCGGTCCAGCGTCGGACCTTGCCGCCGACGAGTCCTCGCGACCAGCCACCAAACAACTGGGTGTAGTCTCGCTCATGCCGGTATTCGGCAGTCTCTTCGCCGAACTGATACAGCTTGCTCTCCCGGTCGTCCTGCCACACGCTCCCGCCTCCCGCCCAGCGCGAGTCCAGTGCATAGAAGGGCCGTACAAAGTCCAGCAGGTGGGCGTCACCGTCCGAGTTGTGCGAGTAGCGAGCGCGCAGCGACCACCAGTTGCTGCCGATACGCTGGTCTGCGAACTCGATGATGTTCTCGTCGCGGTCGACGTCGTTGTCGCGCAGGACACGAAGCAGCTGCCCCCTGCCGAACAGGTTGGATTCCTCGAGCCCGATCCTCGAGCGGGTTTCGCCACCACTTCGCGAGATGGAAAGCTCGGGTGCCAGGGACCAGATATCCCGTGTGTGGACGGTCAGGTCGACCGTGCCATCGCCGGCGCGAGTTGCCTCGATGCTGGCGTCATACAGGTACTGATTCTCGCGCAGGATGCGTGCGGACTCCTCGATGAGCCGCTGGTCGTATACGTCGCCCGGCCCGAACAGCAGCTGCTTGGTGATGGTCTTGTCACGCGTGACGATGTGGTAGCGGTTCGCCGTGCGGTATAGCCAGTTGTCTTCTTCAGGGTCATCGAGGTCAAAGACGTCGGCCTTGTCGAGTTTCACTGAGCCAATCACGTAGCCGCCCGCTTCGAGGGCATCCGCATCGAGTGCCTCGTCGGCTGTCGCGGGCACCGGACCCTGCAGCAGGCCCAGAATGGCAAGGAAAACCGACGAGTTGGGCAGCGAGCGGACGAGCATGCCCCATTTTAGTCGGGATCGGGTCGCACTTGCGCGATCTTTAGCAAACCTGTTATAAGAACCTTGCGCAAGATTCTGAAATGGAAGGAGTACCGAAGGACTTGCGAGGCTCTGCAGGGAGCCCCGGACTAAAGGACATAGTCGACTCCGAAAAACAAGAAAAAAGCGTACACAATAAGTAGATAAAACGCTGGAGTGGCAATGACGGACCACGTCGATCGCTTTCACGCAGCACTGATCGTGCTGGCGGGGCATGGGCATATCAAACAACGCCTTATCAAGGCCTTCGAAGAGCATCTCGCCGATATTCACGAAGACGAGCTGCCGGTCGCAATCAAACAGTCGTTCGCCGATCTCAGGCACGATATGCAGCGCGTTACGCCGCTCAATGGCGAGGGCCCGATTTGCGCATCAGTCCGCAAGATGTCGCTGCGGGAAGCCAGTGATTGTGCGGGTCGCGTGGTTACTCTATTTGGCGAAATCCTGCGCCAGGGCGATGAGCTTCAGCCGGCCTTGCCACTCGGTGGCAAGGGCGAGGAACGGGTGCCGCCGTTCCTGGTGAAGTCCGTCTAGTTCTCCCGAACCGGGTAGTAAACGAAAGTAAGCAGGTCTTTTTCCTCAACTTTGGCCGGGTCGCTGACGTACGATTCCCACGCCGAACCGTTTCTCTCGATTCCCAGTGCCGCGAGATACGCGGTGATCTTCCGGTGCGTGCTCGCGAGGTTCCTGTAAGGGCCGATGTGCCGGACCCGAATAACGGCGCCACCGTAGGTCGAGCCGATTTTCACGCCCGGGGCGTCGCGGGGTGTCTCGTCCGTCATGTCGCGTACCGGGATAGCGGCATCGAACAGCAATTCCGAGCCGACAAACGTCTGCATGATCGCGAGCGGCGCCCCTGAATCCTGCAAGTCGTTCTCGTCGATGAAGTTGAGAATCTCGAAATAGGCTTTGCCCAGCGCGTCCGCGGTCGCGGCTGGTTCGGGACGCGAATGCGTGGGCAGGTAGGCAATTTCCGTGGGCTCCACGATCAGGTGTTTGATCTCGATGTCACTGAAATCCCCGGCCGGCAGGCTCTCTGCCAGTTCCCTGAGGCCGGCGAGGCCGGCTTCGTACTCGCGCGCGACGACGCTGCCGAGCATCGCAGCGAAGTACCGTCCCACGATGTTCATGCCGTAGTCGGCTTCGAATCCCCAGTGGATGATCGTAGTGCCCGTGCCAGGTTCGAGGCGGAACCAGGACCGTGACTCGCCGGGCTCGCCCGGGCTCATCACGATACCGACGTACTCGAATGGCCGGCTTTCCGCTATGGTCTGCGTTCCGCTGCCCAGCACGGCGCCATCCCAGGTGACCGTCGCACCCGCGCCGCGCATGCTTCCTGAGTAGATGAAACGAGCGTTCGGGTCCGTGTCACCCCCTGGGGCCCAGAGCGTGAAGCGTCGAAAATCATTCACGAGCGCAAAAACCGTTGCCTGGTGGGCATCGATCTCCGTCGATACTTCGATCGTATGCGTGCGCGGCATCGCGAAGCCGATCAGGGCGACCACCAGCAGGGCGGCCAGGACGCCGTAGAGGAATTTCTGCACGTCGCAGTCTCGCTTACTCGATTAATCGGGCGGGATTATTCCACAGATGGACAGTGTTCGGCACAATGCGCGTATGAGCGCTGATTCGCACAACGACCTTCCCATTGGCGTATTCGACTCCGGTGTCGGCGGACTGACCGTCCTCAAGGCAATTCGTGAGGCGCTGCCGCACGAAAACCTCGTCTACCTCGGCGATACTGCGCGCCTGCCGTACGGGACGAAGAGCCCGGTATCGATCGCGCGCTACGCCACGCAAGCCGCCGCCAAGCTCAGCGAGCAGGGCATCAAGTTGCTCGTCGTCGCCTGCAACACGGCATCGGCTGTTGCGCTCGATGCACTGCGAACCCAGCTGGCGCCGCTACCTGTCATCGGGGTCGTCGAGCCAGGCGCGTCGGCGGCCGTTGCCGCACGGCCCGGTGGCCGCCACCTGGTGCTGGCGACCGAAGCAACCGTGCGGCTCGGCGCCTACCGCGACGCCATCACAGCCCGTGACGTCAATGCGACCATAAAAGAGCAGGCCTGCGAGATGCTGGTCGCGCTGGCCGAGGAGGGCTGGAGCAACGGGGACATCGCACGTTCGATCGTCCGCCGTTATCTCGATGAGGCCAACGGCCCATCCCCCGACACGATTATTCTCGGGTGCACTCACTTTCCGCTGCTGCGGGAGACGATCAGTGCGATCGCCGCCGATGGTGTTGAGCTGGTCGACTCGGCCAGCACGACGGCTGACGTCGTGCGCCAGACACTCGAAGAGGGCGGCGCGCTCAGGGAAGCGCCGACCCCGGGTTCGCTGCGCCTGCTGGCGACGGACGGCGCGACACGCTTTGCCCGGGTTGGCGGCCAGTTCCTAGGGCACGAGCTGAGCTACCGGGATGTCGAGATCGTCGACCTCTGAGTGCGGCCCCGGCTGTGCGATAATAGGCGAATACATCCACTTCGGGATCCTGACGTGAACCACCAGAATCTTCTTCGCCCCACAGGGCTTGTCCTGCTGTCTGTTTTCATAATCGCCTGCGCGGAGGAGCCGCAGCCCGAGCTGACCGTCGAGACGCTCGATACTGCCTCAGTGCGCCCGGAGATCTACGCCGAATTCACACTGACTGCAGATCTCGGTCATCTCAGTGACGAGCAGAAGCAGATGATCGTGCTCCTTATCGAAGCGTCCGAGGTCATGGATGATCTCTTCTGGCGGCAGTCCTATGGCGACGACTACAAGGAATGGCTGGCCTCGATTCCAGATCAGCGTACGCGTCGATTTGCGGAGCTGAATTACGGTCCCTGGGACGCGCTCGACGGCGACAAGGCATTCATGGACGGGTTCGGGCCGAAGCCGCCCGGTGCGAAGTTCTACCCCGAGGACATGAGCAAGGAAGAGTTCGAGACGACCTTCCTGCAGGGCAAGACCGATCTCTATACGTTGGTGCGCCGTGATGCGGCCGGCGAGCTGACGGTTGTTCCGTACAGCGTCGAGTATGCTGAGGAACTCGCCGAAACGGCACGCCTGCTGCGCGAAGCTGCAAAGCTCAGTAAAAGCCCGGATTTCGCGAACTACCTGCGGTTGCGTGCCAACGCGCTGATCAGTGACGACTTCCAGCTCAGCGACGGCTACTGGATGGATGTCAAGGACAACGAGATCGACGTCGTTATCGGTCCGATCGAGACCTACCTCGATCGCCTCTACGGTTACAAGGCCGCCTACGAGTCCTACGTGCTGATCAAGGACCTGGCATGGAGTGAACGACTCGCGCGTTTCGCGGCCTTCCTGCCGGCGCTGCAGGAAGGCCTGCCTGTTCCGGAGGAGTACAAGCAGGAGTCACCGGGCACAGACGCGGATCTCAATGCCTACGACGTCGTCTATTACGCCGGACACAGCAACGCCGGTTCCAAGACGATTGCAATCAACCTGCCGAACGACGAGGAAGTCCAGCTCGCGAAAGGCTCGCGTCGCCTGCAGCTCAAGAATGCGATGCAGGCGAAGTACGAGAAGATTCTCGAGCCCATCGGGGACGTCCTGATCGACGAGTCACAGCGCCAGCACATTACGTTCGATGCGTTCTTCGCCAACGTGATGTTCCACGAAGTTGCACATGGCCTCGGCATCAAGAACACGATCGACGGCACGGGCACCGTGCAGCACGCTTTACAGGAGTATGCGTCGAGTATGGAGGAGGGCAAGGCCGACATCCTGGGTCTCTACATGATTACCGAGCTGCACAAGGCAGGCGAACTCGGTGATGTCGACCTCCGCGATTTCTACGTGACGTTCATGGCCGGCATCTTCCGCTCGATCCGCTTTGGTGCCGCAAGCGCCCATGGCAAGGCAAACATGGTGCGCTTCAACTACTTTCTCGACGAGGGCGCCTTTGTCCGCGATCCGGAAACGGGCCGCTACAGTGTGAATTTCGAACGCTTCGCAGACGCGATCGCCGGTTTGTCGCGCCTTCTGCTGACCCTGCAGGGTGACGGCAATTACGAGGGCGCCAGGGAGCTGACCGAGGGCAAGGGCATCATCGGCGCGAATCTGCAGTACGATCTCGATCGCCTGACCGACGAGAATATTCCGGTGGACATCACATTCATCCAGGGCGTCGAGGCACTGGGGCTATCGGGCGGCTCATAGGTCCTGTTTGGCGATGACCGGCAGGGCGCTGCCGTACAGCGTCGTGAGATAGAGATTCGTCTGCGTCTCGAGCACACCGGTTAGTATCGGGAAGCGGGCCGCCGGGTCGTGCATGTTCATGAGGATCTCGCCGTGTTCATTGAAGGCGATAACGTGTGAGCTGACGTCGGCTTCCGGCTGGATGAACTTCGGCAATCGCATGATGACCTTGCGCAGCCAGGGCTTGTCGGAGAGCCTGTCGACGATGGCTTTTCTCGGGGCCGCAAAGCCCAGCCAGAAGCGGCCGTTATGTCCCGTCTTCAGGTTGTCGCCGAAGCCCGGGAGGTTCTCGAGCAGGATCTCTGTCCGGCCTGCTCTCGGGCCTTCGAGCCAGTACTTGAGTACCCGGTATTCATTCATTTCCACGATCAGCAGGAAGTCATTTGCCGGGCTGATCGCGATGCCGTTGGCGTAGGCGAGTTCGTCAAGCACGACCTCGGCGCTCTGGGTCGTCGGGTCGAAGAGCATGACTCGTCCGTGACTGCCGTGCTCCATGACGTCCAACACGGTGGCGTCCATCGTATCCCTGAATTCTCTAGCGCCGAACTTGCGGCTGGCCTCGGTAAAAAAGATGCGGCCGTCGTCGGCGATCGCCAGATTATTGGCGAAGATGTCTGCGTCGTCACCGCCATACAGGGATGTGATCGAGCCATCGGCACTGACGCGTTGCAGGCCCGTGTATGAATTGGCGATGACCAGTGAGCCATCACGATCTGTCTCGATGCCGAGCGGACGGCCACCGACGAATACGAACTCCTCGACCCTGCGATCTCGGACACGAATGACGTGTCCGCTTTCCGACGTCGCGTACACGTAGCCGTCGTGCCCCAGCGTAGCGTCCTCGGGACCGGCGAAGGCGCCCAGGTCGATGGCCGTCGCTGCCTGTAGCTGTTTGTTCTGCGCGAATGGGTCGATGAGCCCGCGATCTTCGGGTGCCTGCCATGCGACCGGGTCGATCGGCACTGGCCACAGGGACAGGTACAGCAACGCCGCGATCAGGAGCAGGCCGCCTGACTGCAGAATCCTCTTCATGATTGCCGCTGACTAGCGCTTGCTGTCGATGATGCGCATGAATTCGGCGCGGGTCCTCGCGTCCTTGCGAAAGCCGCCGAGCATCTGGCTGGTGACCATCGTGACGTCGGTCTTGTGAATTCCGCGCGTTGTCATGCACTGGTGTGCAGCCTCGATGACCACGGCCACACCGTTTGGCTGCAGGACGTCGTGGATGCAGTTGGCGATCTGCGCCGTCAACTTCTCCTGAACCTGGAAGCGCCGGGCAAATGCCTCGACGACGCGTGCCAGCTTGCTGATACCGACGACCTTGTTCGTCGGCAGATAGCCGACATGTGCCTTGCCGATGATCGGGGCCATATGGTGTTCACAATGCGACTCGAACTCGATGTCGCGCAGCACGATCATCTCGTCGTAACCCTCGACCTCCTCGAAGGTACGCTCGAGAAATTCATACGGGTTAACCTCGTAGCCGCTGAACCAATCCTCGTACGCCGCTGCAACGCGCCTGGGCGTATCGCGAAGTCCTTCTCGACGCGTGTCTTCACCGGCCCACAAGAGCAGTATGCGAACGGCTTCTTCCGCCTGTTTGCGGCTGGGTCTGCGCGGTTTAGGTTCTTTCTTCTTTCTGGCCGCCACGTGTTGGGCCCTCCGCCTGAGACGGCTCGTATCCTACGCAGACTTCTGATCGAGGTCGAGGCCGACGGGGCAGCTGACGCCGGTGCCGCCGAGGCCGCAATAGCCGTTCGGGTTCTTGGCGAGATATTGTTGATGATAATCCTCGGCGTAGTAGAACGTGTCGAGCGGCGTAATTTCGGTCGTGATCTCACCGTATCCGGCCCTGGTAAGTTGCTCCTGGTAGGCCTGCAGTGAATGGCGAGCTGCATTCTGCTGGATGTCGTCGACCGTATATACCGCCGACCGGTATTGTGTGCCGACATCGTTACCCTGGCGCATGCCCTGCGTCGGGTCGTGGCTCTCCCAGAAGACTTTCAGCAGCGTGTCGAAGCTGACAAATACGGGATCGAAGACGACGAGCACCACCTCGGTATGGCCGGTAGCGCCGCTGCAGACCTCCTCGTACGTCGGATTGGGCGTGATACCGCCCGCGTAACCGGCCGCGGTCGTGAATACGCCGGTCGTCTCCCAAAAACGGCGCTCGGCGCCCCAGAAGCAGCCCAGTCCAAACACGGCTGTCTGCATGTTCTCGGGGAACGGGCCCTGCAAAGGGTTGCCATTTACGAAGTGCTGATCAGGGACAGGCATGGCCGTATCCCTGCCGGTCAGTGCCTCGCCGCGCTCGGGCATCGTCGTTTTTCTCATTGTTCGCTGGCCGCGGTCTGTTGTTCGTCGTTTGCGATTGTCGCCCGGATGTTGTCGAGCTCGATCTTGCTGTACTGGAACTCGTGCCTGAATACGAGAGGTCCTGAATCGACGGTCACTCCTTCGCTGACTACCGGACGGTGTGCGCGTCGCCCGACCTCGCGCTCGACCACGCGTTGCATGTCGGTGAATTCGACAGGCTCTGTTGTCGTCTTCTCGACGCGCGGCCGGCCGCGCGCGGTCACCATGTAGTAGATGTTGACAAAGCCCGTCTGGATGTCGCCGTCCCCAACAGGCTTGCCGGCCGCTCCGTTGGTTGCCGGCGGCAACGACAGCTCCCAGATCGGGCGAGGTTCTCTGAGGAGTTCGTCACGCATTTCAATGCGGGACTCGTCGGTCGATAATTCGTTCCAGACCTCTTCGTAAATTCTCCTGGCGCTGCCGTGGTTGAAGGAAAAAGTGTAGTAATCGGCGAGCGCGAGTTTGGTCGTTGCGAGCTCGAACCAGGGGAAGTCCTCGGCTTTCTCCGCGATGCGGTTTGCGCGCCTCAGGTATATCTCACCCGTGGTTGAGCCCACGAAGCGTGGCGAATCCGAAGTTTGCGGTTCGAAGTAATAGAACGACTCGCCGAGCCTGATCAGCGGGTCCACAAGACGCGGATCAATCTTGCCGACCGAATCCTCAATAATGCGAATCGCGCGCCGGTAGGTGGCCCTTTCGTCGTTGTAATAACCGGCCCGGTGCTGCCAGTCTGCGCGTCGCATCAGGGATGGCAGCAGCCCCAGCCTGTCGTCGGCGAAATGTCGGACGTTGAGAATGTGAATACGATCGAGGACGTCCCTGGCCGAATCGACGTCGCCCATGCGCATGCTCGCCTCGGCCATTGACTCGAGAATCTCGACCTGCTCGATGTTGTGCGGCCCTTCGTTAACATGCGTGATATGCGTCGCTCGATCATAGGTCTGCCTGGCCAGGTCCGGTCGCCCGATGCCCAGCTGCGCTGCCCCGAGGCCTCTGAGAGGGTTGATGAGCTGCGAGTTGAGCCGATCCTCGAGCACTTCGAGAATCTCGATCGCCGACGTGAAGTTCTGGATGGCAGCGTCATACTGCCTGGTGTTGTTCTGCACCACGCCGAGGTTGTTCAGGGCCTTGGCGGTCTCGTGCGATTGGGGGCCGTACAGCCTAATGGCCATCTCAATGACGCGCTTGGCCGAGATATCTGCCTGGTCATAGTTTTGTTCGTCGATGTAGGTAACGAAACGCGCATGTTCGAGCAGCATGTCCTGTTCGGTAATCTCGCGAGGTACCGTGTCTTCTTCTGTCCCGGAGGCCTCTGCGTCGGGTGCCCCTGCGTCGGGTGCCCCTGCGTCCGGTGCCTCTGCGTCCGGTGCCTCTGCGTCGGGTGCCTCTGCGTCGGGTGCCTCTGCGTCCGGTGCCTCTGCGTCCGGTGCCTCTGCGTCCGGTGCCTCTGCGTCCGGTGCCTCTGCGACAGATTCCTCTGCCTCCGGAACCGGCTGCGCCGGGTCTTCGGCAGCTATGGGGGAGGATTCGTCGAGCAGGCCCAGTTCGGCATACGGGTCTGTCTGCTCCTCCTGAGCCTTTGCGGCAGTCGCCAGCACGACTGCCATGGCGGTGATGAAGAATCTAGTGCTCATGCGGTGGTAATGACCAGGTTCCAACTCCGTAAGCTGAGACACACAGCAGGGCCGATAGTTCGGTCACTATAACGGGGCTAAAGGTCGAGTCCAAGCTGATGCTGACCGGGCCGCAGAAACTGCTTGCAATCAAGGGAATGTGCGTATTCGCCGCCAGCAAGGCCGAGCTTGCGCGTGGCGGCACGAAAGCGGCTTGCGAGCATGTCGGCATAGGCGCCGCGGCCCGTCTGTCGCACGCCGTAGCGACTGTCGTAACTGCGGCCACCGCTTGCCTGTCGAACCAGGCTCAGTACCCGCTCCTTGCGGTCCGGGAAATGCGCTTCCAGCCAGTCCGAGAAGAGATCGAGCAGTTCGTGCGGCAGCCGCAGGAAGATGTAATGCGCCTGGCTGGCACCGGCATCGGCGACGGCCTCGAGTACGGACTCGATCTCCGTATCATTGATGGCCGGGATGACCGGCGCGACGAGCGCGCTCGCGGGAATCCCATTGTCGACCAGAAGGCGCATGGCCTTGAGGCGGGACGCTGCTGACGGTACCCGGGGCTCCATGATGCGCTTTAGTTCGTCATCGAGCGTTGGCACGCTGATCGCGACCGAGCAGAGATTGCGGCTGGCCAGTGCCCCGAGCAGGTCGATATCGCGTTCGACGAGGTGGCTCTTGGTTATCAGGGTGACCGGGTGTCGGTACTCGAGAAACAGCTCGAGCAACTGCCGCGTGAGCTCGAGGGACTTCTCCGCCGGTTGGTAAGGATCGGTGTTAGCACCGATCGTAATCGGCTTGCACTCGTAGTTCTGCGCTTCCCAGGCAGCCAGCAGGCGAGCAGGGGCATTCGACTTGTAGAAAATGCGCGTCTCGAAATCGAGACCCGGCGACAGATCCAGGTAGCTATGGCTCGGACGCGCGTAGCAGTAGACACAGCCGTGTTCACAGCCCTGGTACGGGTTTATCGACCGATCGAAAGGGACGTCGGGCGACGTATTGGTGCTGATGATGCGCCCGGCCTTGGTGGCGCGCAATTCCGTCTGTGGAGTCTTGTCCGCGCGCGCGCGCGCAACGTCCTCGTCGAGTTCGACGACGCGCTGTTCGAATCGTCCGGCAGGCCGGGATACTGCGCCTCGCCCTTTGTGCGCTCGGGTGACCATAGGATGCCAAATACTGTATGAACATACAGTATCATAGATTGGGGCTCAGTCACCCTAATTCAGGACGCGATAGCCGCGGCCACGCAGGCAGCGTTTGAAGACCTGCTGTTTCTCGCGGTCGGCCATCAGGCCTGAGCGTGTGCCGCCGTACAATGCGCCGAGGCCGGCAGCCTCGCCCGCATCCTCGCCGCGGATTGCGCCTGCAGCCGCGCCGACAGCCGCGCCGGTGGCGCTGCCCTTGGCGATGCCCTTCGCAGGCTCGATCTGCTCGGTGTAGGCTTCGCATTCCGCCCAGTCCTGGGCGAGCTTCTCCTCGTCCACGCCTTGCGTGTCGATGATCGGGTCCGGGTGTGCCGCGCAGCCAGCGAGGGCTGCAGTGAGAATCAAAGTTGTTAGTCTGCGCATGCTCATTATGATATCAACGTCCGAGCCAGGTTTCGGTTGACAGGTACCAAGATGGTTGGCAGCTCACACGATTCAACAGTACGCGCAATACTCTACGCTTTTTGCGCCAACTTCGGTATCGCGATAGCCAAGTCCTGGGCGGCGTGGCTGACCGGGTCCGGCAGCATGCTGGCCGAGGCGATTCACTCGTATGCCGATACGGGGAACCAGGTGCTGTTGTACCTGGGCCTCAAACAGTCTCAGCGTCCGCCCGACGACGACCACCCGCTGGGCTACGGCAAGCTCAGCTATTTCTGGAGCTTCATCGTCGCCATCCTGCTGTTCACGATGGGCGGGCTGTTCTCGATCTACGAGGGCTACCACAAGCTCACCCATCCGGAGCCGCTCTCCCAGATTTGGGTTGCCATCATCGTCCTCATTCTTGCGATCCTGCTCGAGGGGGGGTCGCTTATTGGCTGCATTCGCGAGATTGGCAAGGTCCGGAAGGGCCGGCCATTTCGCGAGTGGCTGCGCAATACGCGCAACTCCGAACTCGTGGTTGTCCTTGGTGAGGATATCGGCGCGCAGCTTGGCCTGGTCCTGGCACTGGGCTTCCTGCTGACCGCGTGGTACACGGGCAACCCCGTTTATGACGGCCTCGGTTCGATGTGCATTGGTGTGGTACTGCTGATCATCTCGGCGTTTATCGCATGGCGGGTACGGTCGCTGCTGGTCGGCCGGTCTGCCGACCCCGAGGTTCAGGAGGCAATTAACGAGATCATCGAGGCGGATCCGGACATTATCGGTATCTTCAATACGATCACGATCCAGTTCGGGCCCGACACGATGCTGGCCGTCAAGCTGAAACTCGATCCCGAGCTGACGATTAACGACGCAATCGAGCACATCAACGACCTCGAGCGAAACCTCAAGGCGCGTATTCCCAAGCTTAAATGGTGTTTCGTCGAACCGGACGTCTCGGACTGAGCTTCAACCGAAGATGCTGCGGTAGAACTTGCGCAGGGCCAGCGCGCCGATCGCAATGGCTGCGGCGATGCTGTTGATTGGGGACAGCAGCAGCTCGAGCCAGCCGGTTTCGAGCTCAAAAAGCGTGGCAGGCAGCAACTCCGTTGCCATTCCCAGCGCGGTGGTGACCGGGGCTGCAAGAAGCGCCAGTGCGACAAGCGCGATGAAGCCGAGACCGGCCCAGAGCAACACCGTGCGGCGACGTTCAGCGTCTATGCGTGCCAGAACCTCGCGCGCAAATGCGTCTTGATCGAATACCTGTTGTGCCTCGGTAAACAGGGCCAGCAGTTTGGGATCGATTGTCATGATGCTTCCTCATTCGGTGCCATGTATGCCGCGAGTTCCTGCTGCAGTTTCTGCGTCCCGCGACGCACGTGCGATTTGACGGTGCCCAGCGGGATGCCTGTGAATTCGGCTATTTCCGTGCGTGTCATGCGCTCGTGGTACGCCAGGACGACACATAACCGGACGTCGTCGGCGAGCGTCGCGAGGGCACGGTCGAGGTCCATCGCGATGGCGGTCGTGGGGCCCCGCGCATCATCCGACTCGCGGTGTTCGTGAGCGTCTCGCAGCGGGTCGTTACGTCGCTTGTGCTGCAGCCAGGTGTTGATTGCAACGCGCTTCAGCCATGGTGCAAAGCGCCTTGCATCATGCAACTGGTGGATCGTGTGCCACGCCTGCAAGAACACCTGCTGTGACAGGTCGTCCGCGAGGTCGACGTCGCGACAGCAGCGACGCATGAGGTTGCGAATCCAGGTCTGGCGACGGTCTACGAGTTCCGCAAATGCGTCACGGTTCCCTGATCTTGATAGCGCCACCAATACGGATTCGGGACTCCTGCGAAGAAAGTCCGCCGAGTATCGCAAGACATTTACCTGAGCAGCGGCCGATTATCGGGATTCTCGTCCTTGGCGTTCGCGCGCTCGAGGAACTTCGAGGCCGTCAGGAGCCCGATGCCGACGAAGGCAACCAGCGCAGCGACGCCGAGCAGCGGCATGAAAGAGCCCTCGCCGATCAGGAAGCCCATGACGGCCAGGCCAGGCGCAACAAATACGACAATCAGTCCCGCGACCTTGAGATCGCGCGCCGGCTCCTTCTTGTGACCGAGCAGCTGGTCGACCACTTCAGGGTCGGGTTCCTTGCCGCTCTCGATGATGCGACGGAGCGTCTCATGCTCCGCTTCGCGCTTGCGTATGCCGTCCCAGATGCCGCCGACTGTCGCCGCTGCGACGAACATCCAGAACCCAAACGCGGCAAGGCCGAAGATTCCGCTATTCATACTGCTCTCCCTGTGAAACGAAGGGTGACTCAGTTGTAGAGATGCAGATTTTGTCCCGGTGGATGCACCGCCGGCTAAAACAATCAGTCGGCCTTATGAAGATACACGTCCTGCTGCGGGAACGGGAACGAGATCCCTTCCTTGTCGAAGCGCTTCTTGATGGCCTCGGTCAGGTCGAAGTTGACACCCCAGTAGTCGGAGGTCTTGACCCAGGGCCGGACCACGAAGTTGACGCTGCTGTCCGCAAGCTCGGCTACAGCGATCGTGCAGGTCGGGTCATCGAGGATTCGCTCTTCCGCAGCAACCAGTTCTTCGAGCGTCGCGCGCACTTTGTCGAGATCGTCGTCATAGCTGACGCCGACGACCATGTCCACGCGCCGCGTTTCGTTCGCCGAGTAGTTCGTGATGATGCTGCCCATGATCTGGCTGTTGGGCACGATGATCTGCTTGTTGTCACCGGTCTTCAGGACCGTCGTCAGGATCTGTACTTGTTCAACGACGCCCGCGATGCCGGCGGCTTCGACGAAGTCACCGACGCGATACGGGCGGAACAGGACGATCAGGACGCCTGCCGCGAAGTTCGACAGTGAGCCCTGCAGGGCCAGACCGACTGCGAGGCCGGCAGCACCAAAGATTGCGATAAAGGAGGTCGTCTCGATCCCAACCTGGCTGATCGCGGCGATGATGACGACGACCATCAACACCATGCGCACGAGGTTGCCGACGAAGGTCTCCAGCGTCTTGTCGACGTCCTGCGCCTGCATCACCCGGCCCATGCCGCGGACGACGAGGCCCACGACCATCTTACCGACGTAGAAGATGACGATGGCAAGCACGACATTGATGCCGAAATCAGCGCCGTCCGTCTTTGCCCATTGCCACACCGCTTGCCACAGACCGGCCCAGTCAAAGCCCACTGCGCTATTTACTGCTTCTTCCATTTCTTCGCTCGCTTGTTATTGTCCGGCAACGCCCTGGGCACCCGGCCGAAAGCGAAATATCCTGTAGGGCGCCTGCGCATCAATGTGTTCGCGCGGCCGGAGGATGAGCTCGCCGAGTGCGCTGTCCGCAAGGTACAGGTACCCGTCCGGGCCGAATGATAGCGCGTCTGGCCAGCGAATCTCAGGCGAGCGGATCAATGTTGCCATGATTCCGCCCGGGCTCGCCATAAAGACCGCATTGTGCTCAATATCGGTGATGTAGACATTCCCTTCCAGGTCGATGCTCATGCCGTCACTCAAAGGCTTGTCGCCGACGCGCTCGACGCGGTTGGCGAGTTGTCCCGGCGGCAGGGACGCGTTCTTCAGGTCTGTGAGCCTGATACGAAACAGCCCGGAACCGTTGAGCGCGCCGTAATAGAGCCATTCCTCGCCAAGCGCAATACCGTCAACACCGCCGCGCAAGGCGACGATACCGCCCAGGAACTCCATCTCGCGATCGTTGTTGCGAATCATGTAGTCCTCGGCCGACACGGATGAGTGAGACTGGAGGACCCGGCGAGCGCTGCCGGTCTCGATGTCGTAGACGATGATAGCGGGCGCCTTACGCCAGAGGCTTGTATCCGCGATGATGATCGTGTTGCCATCTGCAGAGACCTGGAGATCCTGCAGGAACGAACCGGCCGGTGCGACCTCGGGGGGTAGTATCTGCTCCCTGATAATTACGTCGGTGTCGAGATCGAACGCGATGATGCGCGGGGACCGCCACCCGTGATTGCCATGATCGATCGTCCACAACCGGTTGTAGCGGTCGATGGCGATGCCAAGAACAGTATCGAATAACTCCGACTGTTCCCCGCCGGACGGGTAGGGAACAGCAGCGCCACGGACGTACTCGAGCAGCTTGTTGCCCCGGGGACGTGATTCCGGATGCACCGTGAAGAAGATCCGGCCGTCGCGATTGACCGCGACGTTGCCAATTGGCTCGTCGTAGCTCAGGACTTCCTCGAGCGATCCGGCGTCGAGAACAGGCGCGGTGGACAGGTCAGGGTACGGCGCGCCACCGCCGTAGCGAAGCCACAGCACGATTGTTCCGACCAGACCGAGTACCACAAGAAACAGCAGGATCTTCTTCATTATTGGCTGCTGAGCGCTCCTCCCCAGAACGCGAATCTTACATCAAAGCGTCCCCGATTCAGCCCTGTAATGCCACGTACCAGGCGATGCCAATGATGCCGAGCGCAATGCTGCCGGCCACAGCCTGGGTGCGAGCCGGCGCGGGCATGCGGCCGAGCAGCGTCAGTATCATGCCCGTCCCGAACCCGCAGACGAAGCCCATGAGATGAGCACCGATGTCGGTATTTTCATCGCCAGTGCCCGTAAACATGAGCAGTGCGAGGCCACCGATGATGGGACCGAGGCGCGTTGACCAGCGATCCTGCGCCATCAACTGCCCGCGCCAGACATAGCCGGCGAGCAGCCCAAGCGTCGCAAACACGGCCGTCGACGCGCCGATAGAACGGTGTGCCGAATCGAGTAGCAGCGTGTTGGCGACGTTGCCGAGCGTGGCGGAAACGACGACGGCCAGCCAGGCCACGCCCGAGCCCAGCAGGCGTCCTGCGAAGATGCCGAAGAAGACGCCGAAGACGAGATTGCCGAGCAGGTGCCGTACGCCGGAATGCAGGGTGAGTGCCGTAATCGTGCGCCACCATTCGCCATCGCGGATCAGGGTTCCGTCGACGCGGCCCGCGACAAACCAGTCACTGGCGAACCAGGAGTAACCGGCCATCCAGGCGACTCCGCAGACGACCAGCACGTAGCCGATCACGCCGGGCAGCGCGTCCTGATAGACGATGCGTTTACGCGGCTTCGGGCGGAGCGGGGGGTTCTCTTCATCGTAGAGTCGCAGTTCTTCCGCGGCACGTGCCGAGTGCTCGGCCGGCACGACCAGCGCACAACTCAGGCCGTCATCGATCATCTGGTAGGGAATGTGCCCGGACGCGAGTACCAGCGCCCGGTCGGAACATCGTCTCCGATCGCGGCTCTCATATACTACGCGCAGGTCTTCCATGGCTTCAGGTTAGCAAGTTTGGGTTATGCTGCGAGAGGAACTGGGGTTTGAAATGAAAAAAGCAATTCTCCTGCTGCTGGTCGCGGCGTGGCCCGCGAGCGGCGCCGCCGAAGTCAAAGACTCGTCCCCGGTTGGTTTCACGATCGTACATGAGGTCATCGTGAGTTCGGCACGTGCCGAAGCCTGGGCTGCAGCCATCGACGTTGCCAGGTGGTGGAGCTCGGATCACACCGTTTCGGGTGAGGCGGAGCGCCTGAGTATCGAGCCGAGATTGCAGGGCTGTTTCTGCGAGACGCTCGGCAGGAAAGCCGGCGTCGTGCACCTGGCCGTAACAGCCGTTATGCCCGGCACATCACTGCGCATGACCGGGGGGCTCGGGCCGCTCGGGCTGATGGGTGTCGAGGGCAATATGACCTGGGACTTCGCTGACAGGTCGGAAGGCACGAGTATCCAGTTGACCTATGCGGTGGGCGGTTACTCGGCGTCCGGGCTCGACAGGATGGCCCCTGCTGTAGACGATGCCCTGACCGAAGCGCTCGAGCGCCTGCAACGTTATATCGAAACCGGCGACCCGGAGCCCGTTGCCGTTGACTAGCATCCCTGTTGCCAGGCCATCGTCGACGGTCGTTCTCGTGCGGCCGGCGGCAGGCGAGCCAGAGGTATTCATGGTGCGTCGCCACGCCAAGTCGTCTTTCGGTGCAGCCTATGCGTTTCCGGGCGGTGTCGTGGACCCGGAGGACGTGGCAGTCGAGGCGTGCTGCACGGGCTTGTCGCCGCAGATGGCGAACACGAAGCTGGGTGTCGAGAAAGGCGGCCTTGCGTACTACAGCGCGGCGGTGCGGGAATTGTTCGAGGAGTCTGGCGTCCTGCTGGCCGATGTCGAGCGCGTTGCGGAAGGCGCGCAGGCTGCCCGCGATGCGCTGAACGATGGCAGTGACAACTGGGCCGATTTCGTGCGGCGCAATGAGCTGGCACTGCAATGCGAAGAGCTGCACTACATCAGTCACTGGGTCACGCCACCATCAGAGCCTAAACGTTATTCGACTCGCTTCTTCGTGGCAGCGCTGCCCGAGGGGCAACTGGCGAGCCACTGTGGTGGCGAACTCACGACGTCGCAATGGGCGACAGCGCACGACACCCTGGTTGCCGGGCGTGAAGGCAGGATCACGCTGCATCATCCGACGATCAAGACGCTGGAGAGTATTGCGCGACACAAGACCTTCGACGCCCTGATGGAATGGTCGTCATCATGCGTCGACTGGGGCGTGACAACGATGCTGCCCATGGTCATCGAGCGTGACGGGGAGAAAGAGATTGTCCTGCCGGGCGAGCTCGATTACCCGGGTTACACGGAATGAACGCGTTCGGTCCGACGCTCGAGACGTTTACCGAACTGCGACCCGGCATCCGACGGCTCGTAGCGCCAAACCCGTCGATGATGACAGGGCCGGGTACCAACACTTACCTGATCGGTGAGGACGAGATCGCGGTACTCGATCCCGGCCCCGCAATCGACAGGCACATCGAGAACATCATCGAGCTGGCCGGGAAACCGATTCGCTGGATCCTCGCCACCCACACGCACCCCGATCACTCGCCTGCGGCTTATAAGCTCGCAGAGATTACGGGTGCGGTCATGTACGGGAGGCCGGCTCCGGCGGGTCCCCACCAGGACCAGACTTTTGTTCCCCAGCGGTTCTGCGGCGATGGCGAACGCCTGAACGAGATCGACGAGTTCGACATGGAGGCGATTCATACGCCGGGGCACGCGTCGAATCACGTTTGCTACCTGCACGAGGAGAGCAACTGGCTGTTCACGGGCGATCACGTCATCGACGGTTCGACCGTCGTCATCGATCCGCCCGACGGCAACATGAGGGAGTACATCGAGTCGCTGGGACGCATCCGCCGACTGGGCTGTGCCGCGCTGGCGCCGGGCCACGGTGAGGTAATCCGTGATCCCGAGCGCGTTATCGACTGGATCGTCGATCATCGCCTCGAACGCGAGGCAAAAGTGCTGGCTGCACTGCAGGCGAACCCCGGGCTGACGACGACAGAGCTCGTACCCCACGTGTATGCCGACGTTGCCCAGCGGCTCCATGCGCTCGCCGAGCGCTCACTGCTCGCGCATCTCGAGAAACTCCAGGAAGACGGCCGCGCCACTCTGCGGTCCGGCTGCTGGGGACCTTTGTGAAGCCGCGCAGCCACAACAAGCCCGTGCGCACGAGCAAGGAACACATCTTGATTAGCAGGCCAACTTCGCATAGCGTACGCGGGCCGAAAAATGTAGGGTCACACCATGACGTTTGTTGTCACCGAAGCCTGTATCAAGTGCAAATTGACGGATTGCGTCGAAGTCTGCCCCGTGGATTGCTTCCACGAGGGCCCGAACTTCCTTGTCATCGATCCCGATGAGTGCATCGACTGCACGCTGTGTGAACCCGAGTGCCCGGTTGAGGCCATCTTCTCGGAAGACGAATTGCCGGCAGGCCAGGAGCACTTCCTCGAACTCAATGCCGAACTTTCGCAGGAGTGGCCCGTCATCACCGAGATGAAGGATCCTCCGGAGGACGCCGACGAGTGGCGCGAGGTCGAGGACAAGCTGCAGTACCTCGAGCGTTAGGAGCCGGCCTGTTGCCCCTGGGGCACGCAGCGCGCGATAAATCCGCTAAAGTAAGGGCATGAGCATTAGCCGCCGCGCCCGATTCATTCGCTGGTTGACCAGCTGGTACCTCAAACGTATCGACATCCCCACTGCGCCTGTCCTCATGATGCGCAAGCGTCTGGACCAGCTCGGGCGCCTCGCGCGTCCGGCACGCCGGGTTGCAATCGAGCAGGGCGAGCTGGCGGGCCTGCATGCCGAGTGGTATCGGCCGGAGCAGGTCACGCCCGGCAGGATCCTGCTCTACCTGCACGGTGGCGCCTACGCGCTTGGCAGCTGTGCGTCGCATCGCAAGATGGTCACGCACATAGCCAAAGCAGCACAGGTTGAGGCGGTGTTACCCGAATATCGGCTTGCGCCGGAGCATCCGTTCCCGGCCGGACCGGATGACTGTGTCCGGGCTTACCGCGCCTTGCTCGACAAAGGCTACGAGGCCGGCAATATCATCATCGGGGGCGACTCCGCGGGTGGAGGACTGACCGTGGCCACGATGCTGCAACTGCGCCACGATGGCCTGCCGCTGCCGGCAGGCGCCGTGATGTTGTCGCCGTTTCTCGACATGACGGCGAGCGGCGAGTCAGCAACGAGTCGCGCCGAGCAGGATCCCTGGTTCGACCCGGCCCAAATCTCTGTCATCATCGGCCATTACTGTCCCTACGAGGACCTGAAGAACCCGCTGCTATCGCCCGTATTTGCCAATGTCGCCGGCCTGCCCCCCACGCTGATTCAGGTCGGGGACGACGAGATCCTCCTCAGCGATTCCACGCGCTTTGCCGCCATGCTCGAGGAGGAAGGTATCAAGGTCGAGCTCGAGGTCTTCCCGGAGATGTGGCACGTGTTTCAGCTGTTCGTCGGCAAGATGCCGGAAAGCAAGGCGGCGATCAGGAAGATCGGGCAGTTCATACGCGGTTTGTGGCCCGACAGTTAGCCCTGCCCGCGACCCCGCTCTCTGAGTCTTCTGCGCGTCCGCTTGTCGGGTCTGCCTGGGGTTCTGGGCATTGACATGCGATCCTGGCGCAGTGCAGTGACCCGCAACTCACGATCCTCGACCACGTTCGGGTCCTCGATGTAACAGGCTTGCGCCTCGTCTGCCGGACCGCGACGCGTCGGTATCGAGACGACTTCCAGGGACCAGGGGAGGCGATCCCGCACGAGATCGATACGGTCACCTATCTTCACGCGTATGCCCGGAGCAGGGCGCACGCCATTCAGTTTCACGTGCCCACCGGTCACGGCGGCCGTTGCCTTGCTGCGGGTCTTGAAGAATCGGCAATGGAACAACCAGCGATCGATGCGCAGCGAGTCGGGCATCAGGGTGAGGCCTTCTGTCTGAAACACCGCGGGACGACCAGGGCTTGCCGAAATGCGTTCACCCTGTGTTCTCCATGCCGGCCCCTAAAAGCCGGATTGCTGTTGTGAGTCGTCGTACATTTTTGTCAGGAATGTACGAATCGCCGGTATCGCTTCGTCCCGCGTCATCAGCCGTTGCTTCTCGAGTACAGCTGCCATGTCCTTGATCGAGCGCTTGCCATCGATCAGCGACATGATGAAAGAGTAGATCTGGGTCGACATTGCCTGCTGCCTGAATGATGGTGTAAGCGGCACAGGATCGTCGCCCGTCACCAGCCAGTCGGGCAACGACTTGTGGCGTTCCGGTCTGCCGGCATCACGTTCTTTGTACGCCGAGAAGGTGAACACACGCTCGAGGCGGCCATGGCGGCTCGCGGGCGAGTTCATGTAGGGAATGGTTGCCTGCGACACGTAGGGATCCGAGAAGCCCTGCTCCGCGACGATCGCCTTGACTTCTTCCGGGCTGTAGCAACGTGCCTTGCGGTGCGATGCGAACGCGAGCGAGCCGAAATTCACCCAGCGACCTGCGCTCTTCAGCAGCCGATTGATGCGCGCCGCAAAGACGGGCAGGTCTTCGGTAATGATGTCGATCAGCCAGGGCGTCACCACGGTATCGAACGCCGCTTCCGGGAACGGTGGCCGCAGTGCATCGGCGAGCACGAGGTGAAAAGTTTCGTCGACAGCTTCGGGTGCCGACAGCTGGCGCAACACCGCATCGTCTTCGAGCGCGAGCGGTGCGATCGGAAACTCGTAAAGGTTGAGATGAGCACCTTTCGTAACCGTCTGCGCGACGAGTAACAGCAGCGGATTGAAATCGACCGCGACCATTGCCTCGCAGTCGAAACGCATGTGCATGTCATAGGCGAGGCGGCCGGCCCCGGCCCCCAGGACGAGCACGTTGCCGAGTTCGGCGTGATCGTGCAATACGGCCTCGACCTGTTTCAGTGATGCCTCGTTTTCTTCGTCGCCCCAGGCCCAGTCGCGGTGAATATTGGCGTAATACGTATGCAGTCCCTGATCGGTCGGCAGTCGCGTACGCAAGGCGAGGTAGGTTTCGTAGTTTCCCTGCAGGGCCTGTACGTCGATCGGACGTAACAGCTTCTGCAGCTTGCGCTGGTGCGACTCGACGCATTTCCTGTAACGCTCGACGCGACGCCTGGCCAGCGCCGACATCTCCTTGTCCTCGAGTTCCCGGTCGAGCCCCGTGACTTCGTGAGCAAGCTTCTGCAGTGCGAGCTGCATGCGGCCGCGCCACTCGCCGAGCGCGGCTTCGGGCTCGGCAAACAACCAGGGAATTCCCGCGACGATTGGGAAGTCGATCTTGCAGGCCTTGCAGTGCCAGGCGCCTTCGGTCTGCTCGAGCGGCGACTTGTCACAACGCGGGCAGGCAAGGAGGGTGGACGGGATTGTCATGGCAAAAGATTATGCCGAAATACGGTACCGGACACCCTATTTCGGGAGAAATAGGGTGTCCGGTACCAAGAAAACGGCCAGTCGCAAGGGGAGCGACTGGCCGCATGGTATAGCCGAAGCTATACGGGGTTGGCAATGGGACTACGCTACCGGGACCGTCCCGGAAACGATCGGGTTGAACGCGATGTAACGCTGCAGGTCGGTACCCAGGCCGTGGCTGATGCCGAGGTTCTGGTAGACAGCCGAGAAGGCGCCGTTGTTGACCTGGTCGTGCAGCGCCATGTAGTTCAGCACCACGGCGTTCACCAGCAGGTTGACGTTGTTGGCCATCGGTGTCGCATTGCGCACGACGGAGCCGCCCGCGTCCATATAGCCGAGCTGCTGGTGGATGAGCTGCTCGTCGGGGGAGCCACCCATAAGTGTCGGGCTGCCACCGAGCCGCGGCGGATTGTAAACCAGGAAGAACGAGCCGGCCGTGGAAGAGTTGTCACTTGTCCATTCGCCCTTGCCGCGACCGTCAGGGGAATTATCGATGACACCGTTCGAAGATAGCGAGCCGTCGCTGAAGACATAGAGCATCAGCGGCATTTGGAGCCGCGCGGCGTACTCGAGGCAGGCACCCATGCACTGGCCGGCGCGGAAGTCCTTGACCTCGCCCTCGGCGCGTGCGCCACCGTGATAGTCGTAGCCGCCCATCTCGACCGTGCCGGCACCGGCGAAGCCATTCATGACCAGCTTCATGATCGAGGCCGTCTTCTGGAACTCGCGGGCACTGCGGTCGCCGGCCGTGAACTCGGCCAGTGTGAAGATGCCGTCCCCTCCAACGATGTCAGTATCGAGGCCCGGGTCGATCGGCGTGCCGCCGAAACGATCGGCGATGTGCGCGGCCTTGAGGTAGCCACAGCGCACGGCGCGGTCGATGTCGGCGTCGCGATTCACAAGGTTTTCGACGTTGAACATCTTCTGGTCCGAGAGCCTGTAGATCGATTCCATGACCTTGGTTGCGTCATCCTTCGACAGGATGCCGACGAGGTCGCCCGTATCGACGAGGTTGACGACGTCACTGGGCCGGTCGACCTTGGTCGGGGCCAGTGCGGGATCGAACAGCATGAGCGGCTGGGTCGAGTTACCGCCCGAGTCCGAGGTCTCGGAACCGGCATTGCCGAGGATCGAGCCCATGGCACCGGCACGCGCGATACCCATCATCGGGTTATGCGGGTTGTTGCCCGTGTCGTTGTCCGAACGGGCCGGAATGACTGCGCCGTTAATGTTGGCCGCAGTCGCCGCGCTGACCTTGTCCAGGATGCCGCGCCGGAACGCGCTGTCAAAATGGAATCCCAGTCCGAGGTCGAAGTTGGCGAAGTCATTGCCGTCCACGTCTGTCAGTCCCGGAATCTGGTCAGCGGGCAGGCCCATCTTCTCGTAACCCTGGGTGCTCAGGAAGTCGGTCTGGCCACCCTGGTTGCCGACGAGTACGTTCGAGTTGGCCATGTTGGCGCCGCCCGCGAGGTCAAAGCAGATGAACGGGATCTTGCCCGCACCATCCGTGATCTCGCACGGGTTGGCTCGCAACTGATCGAGGTCCTGCGACAGTACGGCATGCGCATTCCGTGGATTCAGCAACGGTGCAATTCCGCCAACCGTGAAGGCGGCACCCGTCATGAAGCCCTGCGACAGCAGCTGCCGACGCGTGACAGGACGGGGATGATCCGCATGCAACAGCGGCATGTCCCAGTTGCTCTTATTACGTTTCATGGTCATAAGTTCCTTCTGATGTCCTGTCGTTATTGAATCAGCGTGGCGGCGCTGCCGAGTACGGAAGCGCACACACCTTTGGCGATCGAGCGTGTGTCACTCGGCGGATTCGGCGGCGAGCCGGCCAGCAGTCGATCTATCAGGTTGTCGGGGCGGGCCGCGCCGCCCGAGATGAACGATGCCAGCTCGGCATGCACGAGCGCGTAGCTCGGCTGAGAACTGATCGCCAGGCTCGTCGACGAATGGCCGACAACGCGCTGGATCAGCGGC
The DNA here is from genome assembly GCA_041574455.1 of Woeseiaceae bacterium. Taxonomy (GTDB): domain Bacteria; phylum Pseudomonadota; class Gammaproteobacteria; order Steroidobacterales; family Woeseiaceae; genus UBA1847. The sequence continues at coordinate 34,228 of JBFFOM010000029.1, forward strand.
TCGACGAACGCGTCGCGGGTGCCAGCGGCAAAGAACGTGCCCGCAGGCGTATCGAAGTCGAGTCCGGTCCACATCGTATTGCTCTCTACCGCAGCGTCACAGTACTGAATTGCGAGCTGCGCGATCGCGACCTGGTGAGAGGAAAGTACGCCTTCGATGTCCGCAATGGACGGCAACGACTGCCGCAGTTCCTGGTACGTCTCTTCGACGGGGAACACGGTCTGGCCGCTCTCGAGGCGCGAGTAGTTCACACGGTCGACGCCCGTAACGAACGCATAGGTTGCGTCGATTTCGTCGAAGGTGCGTACACCGATGTCGGACCTGCGTTCTTCGGCCGTCGCCATGAAGTCCGTCTCGACCAGCGCCGGGTCTTCAGGACGGTTGTAGAGATTGCCGTCGATGTTGTCGAACGTGAGGAAGAACTCGTCGGTGTCCGGACCCTGCTCGAGCGGCAGTACGGCGCCGAGCGGCGACAGCGACTGGCCGAGTTCGTCGAGCGTGGCTGTCGCGAGATCGAGCGTCTGGTCGAGGTTTGCGTAGCTCTGACCGACC
>JBFFOM010000030.1:0-34641 GCA_041574455.1 Woeseiaceae bacterium
GAACATCGACGGCGACGACGATCCGACCGAGATCCTGATCGAGTCGGCCCCGTACTTCGATGTCGACAAGATCTCCACCTACCTCGACGGCGACCCGACCGTGCTGCTGGCAGGCGAGAACCTGCGCTACACGATCACTGTACAGAACGTCGGCACGGACGACGCGACCAACGTCTACCTGAGCGACATGGTGCCCGCGAACACGACCTATGTCGCCGGCAGCACGACCCTGAACGGGGCGCCGGTTGCGGACGGAGCCAATGGCTCGCCGCTGATTGACGGCATCTTGCTCGGCGATCTCGCAGCCGGAGATCCGGCGGTGACTATCGAGTTCGACGTGACGGTCTACCCGGACGTGCCCGACGGCACGATCATCTCGAACCAGGCATTTGTCACTGCGGCTGACCAAGGCCTCGCCGACGTGCCGTCCGACGATCCGCGCACCGACGTCGTCGACGATCCGACCCGCGACGTCGTCGGCAACTACCCGCTGCTGTTTGCCGAGAAATCGGCGGCGCTGCAGATCGACAACAATTCGAACGGCATCGTCGACCCGGGCGACACGCTGCGCTACACGATCACCGTTTACAACAACGGCAACGTGCCGGCGACGATGGTCGAGCTGTTCGACAACGTCCCCGCGAACACGATCTACGTTGCCGATTCCACGACGCTTGACGGGGCGCCTGTCGGCCAGCCGGACAATGGTGTGTTCCCGCTCGAGGCACGCTTGCTGATAGGCAACGATGGCGTGCTCGATCCGGGCGCGTCGACGACCGTGACGTTCGACATGCTGGTCGATGCCGCGACGCCACGCGGCACGCTGATCACGAACCAGGGAACCGTCTACAGCGCCGAGGCGCCCAACCTGCTGACGGACGGCGACGGCAACCCGTCGACCGGTCCTGAACCGACCGTCGTGGTCGTTGGTGATGCCCAGGTGCTGTCGATCGTCAAGGACGTTGCGGTCGTTGGCGGCGGCGCTGCGATTCCGGGCGCGACGTTGGATTACACGGTCACCGTGCAGAACATCGGCAACGTCCCGGCCCTGTATGTGCAGCTCCGCGACGACCTCGATGAGGTCAACCCGGGCTACCTGGCCTACGTCGACCAGTCAGCCACGCTGAACGGCCTCCCGGCCGGCGTCACCGTCGCAGGGCAGGTCATCACGGCCGACTATTTCACCGAGTACGGCGCGCTCGAGCCCGGCGAGTTCGTGACGCTGCGCTTCCAGGCGGACATCGATCCGAACCTCGTCGAGGGCACGACGATCGGGAACACGGCGCGCGTCTACTGGGACGACCCGCAGCAGCAGGCCGAGGCAACCGTCTACATCGACGTCGGCGCCATGCCGAATGCCGGCACGCTGAGCGGCGAGGTCTGGCACGACGCGGATCACGACAACACACCGGGCGGCACCGAGCGCTCGCTCGAGGGCTGGACCGTCGAGCTGTGGCTGAATAACGAAGTCGTGCGCACGGTGCAGACCGATGCCGACGGCTACTACATCTTCAGCTTCGTACCCCCGAATTACATAGCGGGCGAGACCTACTCGATCCGTTTCGCCGCCCCGGGCGCCACGCTGACGACGGCGTTGCTGGGCGAGACCGATTCCGACTTTACCGACGGCCAGCAGCGTATCGACGACATCGACGTGCAGGAAGGCAGCAACCTCCTGGCGCTCAACATGCCGGTCGACCCGAACGGCGTCGTCTACGACTCGATCTCGCGCAACCCGGTCCCCGGTGCGGTCGTGAGGTTGCTGGATGCGCGTAACAGCCAGCCGCTCCCGAACGCCTGTTTCGACGATCCGAACCAGCAGGGCCAGGTAACGATCGGCAACGGCTACTACAAGTTCGACATCAACTTCTCGAGTCCGTTGTGTCCGGGACCGGGCAACTACCTGCTGCAGGTCACCGCACCGAGTACGGCATACGTGCCCGGCGTCTCGGAGATGATCCCGCCGACCTCGGATCTCACGACGCTGCCGTTCGACGTGCCGCCTTGTGCCGGATCAGTTGATGATGCAGTACTGGCAACGGCACAGCATTGCGAAGCACAGCCTTCCGAGTTTGCGCCCGACGTGACTGTGCCGGCGCGGAGCGCGGGCACCAACTACCACCTGTTCCTGCGCCTCGATGATGCGTTGATTCCGGGAACGAGCCAGCTGTTCAACAACCACATTCCGCTCGATCCGCGCCTCGACGGCGCCGTGGCCGTCACCAAGACCACGCCGATGCAGCATGTGATGCGCGGTCAGCTCGTCCCGTACGTAATTACGGTCAGCAACTCGTTCGGCGCCGACCTGCGCGACGTCAATATCATCGACCGCTTCCCGGCAGGCTTCCGCTATGTCGAGGGCTCTGCGCGCTTCGATGACGTGCCGACCGAACCGGCCATCGTCGGGCGTGAACTGATCTGGTCCGGCCTCGTACTCGAGACCGACGGCCGCCACGAAATCAAGCTGCTCCTTGCGGTAGGCGCCGGCGTGACCGAGGGCGAGTTCATCAACCGGGCCATCGCGATGAACGCGCTGACGGGCGGCGTCATGTCGGCCGAGGCGATGGCCAGGGTCCGCATCATTCCCGACCCGGACTTCGACTGCACCGACGTCACGGGCAAGGTCTTCAATGACAGTAACCGCAACGGCTACCAGGACGGTGACGAGGGAGGCCTCCAGGGCGTTCGCCTGGTCACTGCGCGCGGTCTCGCTGCGACGACGGACGCACACGGCCGTTACCACATTACGTGCGCGACCGTGCCGCACGACAGCCGCGGTTCGAACTTCGTCGTGAAGCTCGACGACCGCACGCTGCCGAGCGGCTTCCGCCCGTCGACGCGGCCGGTCCAGGTGCAGCGCGCGACGCGCGGTAAGGCGCTGAAGATCAATTTCGGCGCATCGATCCATCGCGTCGTCGGCCTCGATATTGCCGACGCCGTGTTCGAACCCGATTCCACGGACATGCGCCAGCAGTGGATACCGCGCCTCGATCTGCTCCTCGCGGAACTGCAGAAATCGCCGGCCGTCCTGCGCCTGTCCTACGTTGCCGATCTCGAATCCGAGTCCCTGGTGAACCAGCGACTCGACGAGCTCAAGAGCCAGATCATGGAGAGCTGGAAAGACGGAGAAGCAGGGTACGAGCTGATAGTCGAACCCGAGATCCACTGGCGTCTCGGTGGGCCTGTCACACAGCCACGCGGAGGTGAGCGATGATTACGTCCCGCCACTTCCTGCTGCTGCTTGCCGTACTGCCGTTCGCGGCCGTTGCGGCCGACGTTGACGAGAAACCGATGGGCGAGGCCGTGGAACGCCACCTGTCGATCGACGAGCCGTTCATGCTGTGGGTCCAGGATCCCGAACGGGTTGACCACGAGGCCAGTGACGAGATCGAATTGCGCGAAGGCCTGGCTGATGGCCTCGAAACCATCAAGCTGACCGGGCTGGTGCCGCCAATCTACTTCGAAACCGGAGTGGCGAAGATTCCGGACTCGACCGTCGAGGAACTCGCCGGGATTCTTGCGAGCATGCGCGATCGCATGAACCTGCGCCTGCACCTCGTAGGGCACGCCGACAGCCAGCGGCTGTCACCGCGGCTCGCCGAGATCTACGGCGACAACATGGGACTGTCTCGTGAACGAGCAGGCGAGGTCGCGGAGTACATGCAGACCGCGCTGGCACTGCCGGCCGAAGGTGTGTCGTACTCCTGGCAGGGCGACACGCAGCCGGCCGCCTCGAACGAGACCCCGGCGGGCATGGCGCTCAATCGCCGTGTCGAAGTCGAAGTCTGGTACGACGAGGTGCGCCAGAAGGCGACCCTCGAAGAAGTCCTCGTCGAGCACGAGGCCCAGACCGTCAAGGTCTGTCGCATGGAGACCGTCTGCAAACTCCGCTACGTCGAGGGGCACGCACGCCGCGCCCGGGTGCAGAACCTGATTGCGCCGCTGTACTTCGAATCCGAAGCCATTGACGTGCCCGAGCAGTTCGTCGAGCAGGTGCGCGAAGGCCTCACGAATCTCGCTGGCAAGCAGAATGTCGTCGTCAAGTTCGTCGGCTACACCGATGCGATACCGCTATCAGGCCGGACCGAGCGCATCTACGGCGACCATGTCGGCCTGTCGCGGGCCCGGGCAAGGCGTGTCGCACTCGCAGTACAGGATTCTCTCGACCTGCCGACGGACATGCTATTGAGCGACGGTCGCGGCGCAGAGAAGCCGCTGGCCTCGAATGACACGGCGCGCGGTCGCGCCCTCAACCGTCGCGTCGAGGTCGAGTTCTGGTATGACGATCCGCTGCAGGAGTTGCCCGACGAGCCGCAGCTGTGTCCGGGTGATGCGGGCGCCGAAATGGTCACGCGCGTCTACGATCCGCCCTGGGGCAGGATCGGCCAGATCGACTTCGCAAACGGTACCCCGATTATTCAGGACGGCTATGCCCAGACGCTCGAACGGGCGCTGGCGGACGTGGCGGGCAAGACCAATCCACGACTGCGCTTCATCGGCTACACGCGCAATGAGCGCCTCGAGCGCCGCACGGCGGCAGTCTATGGCGACGACATCGGCCTGTCCGCGTCGCGGGCGCGCCGCGCCATGGAGCAGATCGCCGGCGAGATGGGCCTGGCCGAGGAACAACGCGAATTCGAAGGACGCGGCTTCGTCCATTCCGACGATGTCGTCAACGCCGGCTTCGTCCAGGGTGAGACGTCGCACGTCGCGGTCCAGGTCGTTTATGACGAGCTGGCGATCCTCGACGACTACGAAGGCGTCGACGTAACCCGGATGACGCGCGAGCTCAGCCCCGAGAACCCGCTGGGCCTGAACCTGATGCGCATCACCGTCGACGGCGTGCCGATCGACGATCCCAACCGCAGCTCGTCCGACATCCAGCGCTGCACGGACGTCGCTTTCGCCGGTGCCGACATCGAGTTTGGCTACGACAACCTGCGTTCCGCGCCGCGTCTCAGCGTGACGGCACAGCCGTCCCGGATCGACGTTGCAGAGGACGATACCGGTGCCAGGCAGGCGTCGACCGTGCGTTTCCGCATGTACACGAACTACTCGCACTTCATCGACCGTGCGGAGATCCGCGTATTCCGGACCGGGCAGTCGCTCGAGACGCTGCCGCTCGAAATCATCGAGCTCGATCTCGAGAACGCGGCCGCATGGACGCCGCGCCCAACCGACTTCCGCGCGCCGGGCGACGAGCTGGCCTATGTCCTGCGCGTCTACGGTGCCGACGGCAATTTCGACGAGACGCGCCCGCAGCCGCTGTGGGTCGTCTATAGCGACACGCTGCCCGCAGAACAGGAAGAGTCCGCAGTCGAGGATGACGAAGCGCTGCTTGCCGCTTACGGCGAGAACAGCCTGGGCCTGCACAACATCGGTCTCAGCAGCGGCACGATCAGAGTGCGTGGCGACAACGTGCCCGATGGTCACGAGGTCTGGGTTGCCGGTCGCCCGGTTCCTGTCGATGACAATGGCAGCTTCGTTGCGGAAGAGATCCTGCCGCAGGGCTCGCACACGGTAGAAGTCGCCGTCCTCGACGAGGAAGGCAGCGGCGAACTGTATCTGCGTGACCTCGAATTCGAGGACAACGACTGGTTCTATGTCGGCATGGCGGACCTGACGGTGTCGGCGAATGAAGCCAGCGGGCCGATCGACCTGCTGCAGGGCGAGAATTCACCTTACGACTACGACTCGACGGTCGATGGCCGCCTCGCGTTCTTCGTCAACGGCAAATTCGGGAATCACTGGCGCCTGACGGCCAGTGCCGATACGCGTGAAGGACCGATCGACGACATCTTCAGCAACTTCCTGAACAAGTCGCCGGACTCGCTGTTCCGTCGTATCGACGGTGATTACTACTACCCGACGTATGGCGACGACAGCACCGTGCAGGAAATGGCGCCCACGATGGGCAAGTTCTTCGTGCGCGTCAGCCAGGATGACAACTTCGGCCAGTGGGGCAACTTCAAGATTGCCTACATGAACAACGAGCTGGCGCGCGTCGACCGTGGTCTGTACGGCGCGAACCTCCACTACGAGTCGGGCGCTGCGACGGAGTTCGGCGACAAGCGTTACGCTGTGGATGCGTTCGCCGCGGAGCCCGGCACGGTCGGCAGCTACGAGGAATTCCGCGGCACCGGTGGCTCGCTCTACTTCCTCCAGCACCAGGACCTCCTGACCGGCTCGGAGCGCCTGCGCGTCGAAGTACGCGACAAGGTTTCGGGGCTGGTCACCGGCGTGATCAACCTGACCCCGGGTATCGACTACGATATCGATTATCTCCAGGGTCGCGTCCTGCTGGCAGAACCGCTGGCGTCGACCTCGGACGACAACCTGCTGGTGCGCAGCGGCGCGCTGTCGGGCGACGAGGTGTATCTCGTGGCGCGCTACGAGTACACGCCGGGATTCGACGACATCGACGCCATTTCCTTCGGCGGCCAGGCGCATTACTGGATCGCCGACCTCGTCAGGATCGGCGTGACGTCGAACGTCAACGAGCAGGACGGCGAGGACAGCAGCCTGCAGGCGGTCGACCTGACGCTGAAGGCCGGTCCGGATACCTGGCTCAAGCTCCAGCAGTCAGAGAGCGAAGGGCTCGTGTCGCTGCCGGTTACGTCGCAGGACGGCGGCTTCGAATTCAACACGATCGACGGGTCCGCGTTCTCGAACGTGAAGGCCGCAGCATCGCGAGCCGATCTCAGCTTCCGCCTGCGGGACTTCATTGGCGTTCACGACACGCGCCTGACCCTGTACGTCCAGGAGCTCGAGGCCGGCTACTCTGCACCAGGGCTCACGGCGTTGTCCGACACGACGAACTATGGCGGCTCGCTCAGCGTGCCGATCGGTGAACGCTTCTCCTTCGGTGCGAAGGTGGACAAGCGTACGCTCGACCTCGGCATCGAGACCGAGGCACAGGAATTCAATGTCGGCTACGAGTTCGGTGAGAATTGGGACGTCAGCCTGGGCTACCGGGTGGACGAGCGCATCGATAACTCGGTGCTCGTGCCGCTGACGCAGGACGAAGGCGAGCGTGCGGACGCGGTCGTCCAGGTCGGTTACGACTCGAAATCCGACTGGAACGTCTACGGCTTCGTGCAGGACACGCTGTCGGTAACCGGGACGCGTCGCGAGAATGCCCGGGCCGGTTTTGGCGGCACCTACCAGGTAACCGAAAAACTGCAGGTCGACGCAGAGATCTCGAATGGTGACCTGGGCGCCGGCGGCAGGCTTGGCTCGAACTACCTCTACTCCGATCGCACGAGCATGTATCTCGGCTATACGCTCGAGAACGAACGTACCGACTTCGGCATGCGCAATGCCCAGGGCAGCGAAGGTAATCTCGTCGCGGGGCTCAAGACGCGCTTCTCCGACAGTGCCAGCGTGTTCCTCGAGGAACGCTACCAGCATGGCGACAACAGTTATGGACTGACCCATTCGGCCGGTATCAGCTTCGCGCCGAATGAGAAATGGACGCTCGGCCTCAATACCGATCTGGGCACGTTGCAGGACACGTATACCGGCGCGGAAACCGATCGGGTTGCCGCCGGCGTGCAGGTTGCACTGCACAGCGGTGGCTGGCAGTTCTCGAGTGGCGTCGAATACCGCAGCGACGATGTCGAACAACTCGATCTCGCGCGTAACGAGCGTGAGACCTGGTTGTTCCGCAACAGCCTCAAGTTCCAGCTGAACCCGTCGTCGCGGCTGTTCGGCAAACTCAACTATGCCGACAGCGAAAGCTCCAACGGTGCGTTCTTTGACGGCGGTTATACAGAAGCCGTATTCGGTTACGCTCTGCGCCCGGTCAGCAACGACCGCTTCAATGCGATGGCCAAGTACACCTATTTCTATAATGTGCCGACCACGGGGCAGGTGGGTGGCCAGAATGTTGCCAGTGAATTCATCCAGAAGAGCCATGTTGCCGCCGTCGACATGACGTACGACTTCACCAGCAGGCTGACGCTCGGCGCCAAGTACGCCTATCGACTCGGACAGGTCAGCCTGGATCGGGTAGACCCCGAGTTCTTCGAGAACAATGCGAGCCTGTATGTGCTGCGCGCCGACTACCGGTTCCGCGAGAACTGGGAGGTCCTCGTCGAAACGAGACTGCTCGATATGCCGGACCTCGACGAGAGCAAGGCCGGCGCGCTGGCAGCGGTGTCCCGCTACTTCGGCGATCATGTGAAGCTCGGTCTCGGCTACAACTTCACCGATTTCTCGGACGACCTGACCGATCTCAGCTTCGACCACCAGGGGCTGTTCCTGAACGTTACGGGTACGCTCTAAGCCGCTAGGGGTTTGCCGATATACTACTTGGACCCGCGTTGTCCGACTATCTCAGAAAAAGGGCAACGCGCAGGAGCCAGGTTAATCATGGGTAGATTCGTATATTCCTTCACCGAAGGCGACGGCCACAACAAGAAGTTACTGGGCGGCAAGGGCGCCAATCTGTGCGAAATGACGCAGATCGGCATCAACGTGCCCCCGGGCTTTGTCATCACGACCGAAGCCTGTCTTGACTACCTGGACGACGACACGCTGCCCGAGGCCCTGATGGCCGAGGTCCGCGCGCAACTCGCCGCGCTCGAGAAGGAAACAGGCAAGACGTTCGGCAAGGGCCCCGACCCGTTGCTGGTTTCGGTTCGGTCCGGTTCGGCGCTGTCCATGCCGGGCATGATGGACACGATTCTCAACCTCGGCCTGAACGCGGAAACTCTGCAGTACCTGATCGAGCAGACCGGCGACAGGCGCTTTGCGTATGACGCATACCGCCGCTTCATCCAGCTGTTCGGCAAGGTCGCGCTCGGGATCGACGACGAGCATTTCGATGCGCACTTCGACGCGGTCAAGGAACGCGTGGGCGTGAAGGCGGACGTCGGACTCGAAGCGGATCACCTCAAGGAAATCAGCGACCTGTTCCTGAGCGTCGTGCGCGAGCAGGCAGGCCGCGAGTTCCCCGATGACGTTGTCGAGCAGCTGCAGCTTGCCGTCGAGGCCGTATTCCGTTCCTGGATGGGCAAACGCGCGGTCGACTACCGCCGCGAGTTCAACATTACACCGGACATGGCTAACGGCACCGCCGTCAACGTGTGCACGATGGTTTTCGGCAACAAGGGTGACGACTGCGCCACGGGAGTCGGCTTTACGCGCAACCCCGGTACGGGCGTGAACGAGATGTTCGGCGAATACCTGACGAACGCGCAGGGTGAAGATGTCGTTGCCGGTATTCGCACGCCGAAACCGATCGTCGATCTCGAGGCCGAAATGCCCGAGCAGTATGCGCAACTCGTCGAGCTTCGCAACACACTCGAGTCGCACTACAAGGAAGTGCAGGACTACGAGTTCACGATCGAGAAAGGCACGCTGTATTGCCTGCAGACCCGTAACGGCAAGATGAATGCCGCTGCGACGGTCCGGACCTCGGTCGAGATGTTCCACGAAGGCTTGCTGACGCGCGACGAAGCTCTGCTGCGCGTGCCGCCCGAGCTGCTGGAACAGCTGCTGCACCCGACGCTCGACCCTGAACACGAGATCCCGCCGATTGCACTGGGTCTGCCGGCATCACCCGGCGCAGCCTCCGGTAAGTGCATCTTCGACGCTGACCTGGCCGAAAAGCTCGGCAACGCCGGCGAGGAAATCATCCTGGTGCGCGAAGAGACGCGTCCGGAAGATATTCACGGTTTCTTCGCCGCGCAGGGCATCCTGACGAGTCGCGGCGGCAAGACCTCGCATGCGGCCGTGGTGGCGCGCGGCATGGGCAAACCCTGTGTCGCCGGCGCCGAAGGCATCGAAGTCGACGTCTCGGCACGCCTCGCGCGCGTCGGCGAGCAGATCATCCACGAAGGTGACGTGATCACGCTCGACGGCGGCACCGGTGAGGTCTACCTCGGGTCCATCCAGACGATCCCGTCGCACTTCTCGGATGAACTGGCCGAACTGCTCGGCTGGGCGGACGAGACGGCCGATCTCAGGGTCATGGCAAACGCGGACACGCCCGACGCCGCGAAGACAGCCAGCGAATACGGTGCCATGGGTATCGGCCTGTGCCGCACCGAGCGCATGTTCAATGCGATCGACCGTCTGCCGATCGTGATCGACATGATCCTGGCGAACAACGAGGAAGATCGTAAAGTGGCGCTCGAGCGATTAATGCCGTTCCAGCGCGACGACTTCATCCAGTTGTTCAAGACGATGGCGCCCAACCCGGTAACGGTTCGCCTGCTCGATCCGCCGATGCACGAGTTCCTGCCAACCGAGCATGACCTGCTGGAGCAGATCGAGAGCCTCGAGGTTTATCGCAAGATCGTTCGTGGTCGTCAGACGGCGATCGCAACGCTCGATCATGACGTGAAGCTGCCGGAAGCGTTCGAGGAAATGGACGAAGACTTCGTTACCAATGCACTCGCGCGCAAGGAACGCATGTTGCGCAAGGTCCGTGAGCTCGACGAAGTCAACCCGATGCTTGGGCACCGCGGTGTCCGCCTCGGGATCACGTATCCGGAAATCTACGAAATGCAGATCCGGGCGATCCTCGAAGCCGCGATGCAGTGCGCTGAAGACGGCGTCGATGTCCATCCGGAAATCATGGTGCCGCAGGTCATCACGCTGCAGGAGATCATTCACGTCAGGCGCACGGCCGACAAGATCGTTGCGAAACTCGAGAGCGAGCACGACAAGAAGCTCGACTTCAAGTTTGGCACGATGATCGAGACGGTCCGCGCCTGCACGCGTGCCTGGCACCTCGCAGATGTCGCCGAGTTCTTCTCCTTCGGTACCAATGACCTGACGCAGGCAACTTTCTCGTTCTCGCGTGAAGACGCCGAGAACAAGTTCCTGCCGATGTATAACGAGGTGGGCGTCCTGCAGGACAACCCGTTCGAGGTGCTCGATACCAAGGGCGTTGGCAAGCTCATGAAGATGGCTGTCAAGGGCGGGCGCGAACAGCGCGAAGACCTCAAGATCGGAATCTGTGGCGAGCAGGGCGGTCATCCGGAATCGATTCAGTTCTGCCATGATATTGGCCTGAACTACGTTTCCTGCTCGGGCCCGCGTGTGCCGATTGCACGCCTTGCAGCCGCACAAGCGAAGCTGCGTGCTGCCCGGACAACGTCGACGAAACTCAAAGCTGCGTAAGCAGAACCCGGCACTCAGCTAAAGCGGCCGCTCATGCGGCCGCTTATACTTATGACATACTCGATACGATCCGGGTTCGTGCAAGGGGGCGCAGGATGTCAATTGAACAGTGGCGGGATTGGTTCGAACTGGTTGCGCTGGTGGCCGTCGTGGGATCACTGCTGGCGGTCGTTGTGGAGCTGCAACAGACGCAGGCCGCCTTGCGGGCACAGGCTTATCAGGCCAGGGCTTTCGACGGGATTGAGTGGAACTTCGAACTTGCCAAGGACCATGTCATTCGAGACATGCAGGATCGGTTCAATGAACCGGACTTCGACCCGCGTGCGCTCAGTCCCTCAGATTGGGCGCTCGCGCTCCGGCTCATAACCATTGTCAGGATCGACCTTGATAACGAGCATTACCAGTACCAGAGTGGCTTCCTGGATGCCAGTTTCTATCATGGCGAAACGGTCGAGCGCATTCGAAGCAGTGCCCCGATCTGGCGAGCGATGGACCTCGTCTCTCCACGCACGGAGTTCAGGGAAGAGGTGGACCGAATTATCGCCGAGAGCGAGTAAGACGCGGCAATATCAGCGCTACGCTGTCTTGCGCCTGCGCAGTGTCTGCATGCGCCGCAGGATGCTGTCGAGCGTGCGGATGGCCGCAAGAATATGCGGACCCTTGTTGAGCATGACGCAGTCGGCACGCTGTGACTCGGCCGCGTCGGTGATTTCGGCACGTGACGGCAGGCCCTTCTTGGTTTCCTGCTCGAGGACCTGCGTGGCCCACATCACGGGGATACGCGCCGCGTCGCAGATCCACAGGATCTCTTCCTGGAGTTCGGCGAGTCGTACCCAGCCGGCCTCCACGGCGAGATCGCCGCGGGCGATCATGACGGCAATCGGGTAACGACGCATCGCTGCGAGGATGATATTGGGCAGGTTCTTGAAGCCCTTCTTCGTCTCGACCTTGATGACGAGACCGAGCCGGTTGGCGCCCAGCCTGTCCAGTTCCACGAGCAGCAGTTCTACGTCGCCGGGTTTCCTGACGAACGACAGGTTGACGGCGTCGGCATGACGGGCAATGAACTCGAGGTTGGTGTGATCAATCGACGTCAGTCCCGGCAACTCTATGTCGCTTTGCGGGAAGTTCATGCTGCGATGCGCGCGCAGCCTGCTTCCCGTTGGTTTGGCCTTGGTGATCTCGACCTCGATCTTTTCTTCGCTGACGTTCTGGATCCTGCCCTGGATCTTGCCGTCGTTGAGCGAGATCTTTTCGCCGGGTGACAGGAACTCGAAGACCTCGGGTTGCTGGCAAGCGATGTGCGCAGGCTCGACGATGATGCCGTCGGCGTCTTGCCTGGCGGGCTCGCCGGGCCGGTTGTCGGCATGGATGATCAGCGTGTCGCCGACGTGCAGGAGCAGGGGTTGTTCGACAGCCGGCAGTTCGCCAACGCGGTACTCGAGCTTCTCCCCGAGCCCCTCGCGGAGCAGCTGAAACTTCGTGTCCGTGGCGATGTATGCGCCCTGGTAAGACTCGAGCACGATTCCCTTGTCGTCTTTTTCGACGACAGTCAGGCGACGCTTCTTGCCCCGCGTGTCGCGCAGGCGAACCTGGTCGTCGACCTGGGCGAGGTCGATGCACTCCTGTGGCACCGTGAGGACGGCGGCCTTGGAGCCTCGCTGGATCACGTCTTCAGGGATCAGCCTGATGCGACGCGGTGCGATGACGCGTCCCATCGGGTCACGCTTGGGACGAATGTGAATGACGCGTGGTCCCGGCTCGAGTTCGCCGGTCCGGAGCTTCGGACCTGCCAGGTCCATGACGATGCGGCACTCGGTATCGGCGTCCACTGCGGCGGAGCGGACGTTGTCGATCATGCGGCGCCACACAACCTCATCGTCGTGCGCGCAGTTGATCCTCGCAAGGTTCATGCCGGCTGCGAGCATCTCCTCGACCAGCACGCGGTTGTCGGCAGCCTCGGTGGGTAGCGTGACCATGATGCTGACGTCCCGGCCGTCGGGGTTCGGCCCGAGTATCGCCCGGCATTGCGCATTCGCATTCGGGCTCTCTGCATGCAGGGATTCGGTCAGCATCTGCACATCATCGATACGCTCGCCGGCGAGCGCATCGAGCGCCCTTTGCACGGCTTCGATCGACCTGAGCACATGGCGTTCGGCATGGGCGAGGGAGTAAAGGCCGAGCCTGCGCAGGAAGTTGCGCAGCTGCTGGGTCTCCGCATTGCGGAAGGCCAGGTAATGGATGAGGTTGCGGGCACCTTCGGCATGTTCTGGCCTGACGCCGGCAAGGTCGTCGGCGTAACGGTTCTCGAGCTCTACGGCAAGGTCGTGGATTTCCTGCAGCAGGCTACGTATCTGTCCGATGTCGGCATGTTCGTCCATGCGTGCTAGATTATTCGCGGAGATACCCGATGGCACAAGTACTCATACTCTATTCCACTACCGACGGTCACACGATCGAAATATGCCGGCGACTGCAGGCGGTCATTGCGGAGGCTGGCGATACGGTCGAGCTCGCCGACCTCAAGAACGGTCCGGACCTCGGTGACTTCGCTTTCGACAAGATTGTGATCGGCGCGAGCATTCGTTACGGCAAGCACCAGAAGACCGTCTATGAATTCATCCGGAAAAACCAGGCGACGCTCGAGCAGTACCCGAACGCACTGTTTTCAGTCAACGTCGTCGCGCGTAAGCCCGAGAAAAACACGCCCGAAACGAATCCTTACCTGCAAAAGTTCCTGAGACAGATTGACTGGGTGCCGCAAAACCTCGGAGTGTTTGCCGGCAGAATCGAGTATCCGGCGCTCGGTCCCGTCGATCGCACGATGATTCGCTTCATCATGTGGATAACCAAGGGGCCGACGGACCCGAACGGGACTTACGAGTTCACGGACTGGCTCGAGGTCGAGGAGTTCGGCCGCAGGATCGCTGGCCTATAGGTACTCGGCGTAGGCCGAGACGTACTTCGCGGCACTGTCACCTGAAATCACGACCGCCCGGCCGGGATTGTCCCTGCCGTACGCGGCTGCCGCGTGGAGCGCGGCACCCGTCGTTGGTCCGACGAGGATCCCGTCCGTGCGGGCGATCCTGATGCCGGCCTTGAACGCTTCTTCGTCCGTGACAGAAAGATACTCGTCGACGACGTTGCGATCGAGGATTGCAGGGAAGTGCTCATCCGGCAAGCCGGTGACGCGCTTCAGTCCCGACAGCTTGTGGTGTCTGAGTGCCGGCTCGACGCCAATGACCCTGATGTTCGGATTGCGTTCCTTGAGGTAGCGACCGACGCCCGTGATCGTGCCACCCGTGCCGATGCCGGCGAAGAAGTAGTCGATCCTGCCACCGGTCTGGCGCCAGATCTCGGGTCCCGTCGTATGGTAGTGAGCGGCGACGTTGAGATCACTTTCGTACTGGTTGGGGCTGACGTACATGCCGTCGAAAGCCTCGCTTTCGACCATGCTCCTGACGACGCCGCGTGCGCCCTCGGAAGGGTAGATCGGGCAAAGCTCGTCCTCGACTTCGATAACTTCCGCGCCCAGGAAGCGCAACTGTGCCTTCTTCTCCTCGGGTACTCCTTCCGGTACCGCGACCTCGAGCGGAATGCCGCGAGCATTCGCAAGTGCGCCAAGCGCGATACCGGTGTTGCCGGCGGTCGGTTCAACGAGTGACTGGTCGTCCCTGAGCTCGAGATCCTTCAGCATGTACCAGGCGGTCCGGTCCTTGATCGAGCCGAACGGGTTCATGCCCTCGAGTTTCACGAGCAGTTCGAAATCATCCTGCGTATTGAAACGCGGCCCGACGCGCACCATGGGCGTCGGGTTATCGGGGCCCGGGACGAGATCGACGATCGAGTCGTAGACTTCGTCGCGGCCTGGAAACAGGGTTTCAACGTTTGCGTTCATAGGACGGTCGAGTCTATATAGAGAGACCCGCCGGACAAGCAAACCTCGATACGCATTCGTTATGGTGATATTCCGGGATGGCATATGGGACGCTGCGATATAACAGAACGGACTGAGACCGAAGCGCTGCGCGCCTGGCATCGGGCATTTGTGGCTGCCGGTATCGTGGGCTACGACTGGCGCCTGGAGCGGGTCGGCGATGCGCTGTGCTCGGTATCGACGAGCGACCCGAGCATCCTGATGAATCGCGTAATGGAACTCGGCTCCGAGGATGCGCCTGGAGAAGAGCAGCTGCGGGAGATCCGTCGGCTGTATAAAGAGTCGGGTGTCGAGCGGTTCTTCCTGCACGTGGTCCCCGAGCGCAAGCTCCCTGGCACGGATGCGGCACTGACCGCGGCCGGTTACGAAAAGTACCGAGGCTGGATGAAATTTGTTCGCGGTGGTGGCGCAATCCGTGAGGCAAATACAGATCTCGATATTCGCCCTGTTGGCATAAAGCATGGTGCCGGGTTTGCGGCGATCGCTGCGCCGGCATTTGGCATGCTGCCCGTGTCGGAGCCGGTGGTTGCGCTGTTACCCGGCGTGGAGGGCCAGCAGGCGTTCATGAGTTTCGACGGGGACAAGCCGGCCGGGACGGGCGCCATCTTCGTCAACGGCGAATCGGCAGCGCTCGACTGGGGCGCGACGCATCCGGACTTTCGTCGGCGGGGCGGACAAACGGCCGTGCTGGGTGCGCGGATCCGTTTCGGGCTGGAGCAGGGATGCAGCCTCATCTGCACGATGACAGGTGAGGCTGTTCCCGGCGACCCGCAGCATTCCTACAGCAATATCCGGAAGAATGGTTTCGAGGAAGCGTACCTTCGCGAGAACTGGGTACCGATCAGCTGAGCCCCAGTCTTTCGCGATATTCGGAACCGTATTGCTCCTGCATCTTGTAGAACGGGCGCAGCTCTTTTTCTTCAAGCACGTCGACAAGGATGTTGAGGTGCGTGTGCCAGCCACCGCTGACGTCGAGGACGATCTGCGGGGTTTCGAGGCGGCGATGCGTGAGCACCAACCGGACCTTGTCACCCTCCTCGGTGAGCTCGTAGCAGACCTCGGAGTTCTCGTCGCCGAACTCCCAGGTGTGGTGGAGAACGTGGGGTGGTTCGCAACGCGTGACCCGACCGGTGAACGACATCTTTTCAGGCATATCCTTGAAGCGTTCCGGGCGGGGGATGTCACCCTCGCTCGACAGTGACACATTGTGAAAGAGCATGTCGACGTGACCGTCGACGTTGGTCTCGACATCGCCACCGCACAGCCATTGTGCGCGCCTGTCGTTCTCGGTCAGGAAACTCCAGACGCGCTCTATAGGCCCGGGTAGCAGGCGCTCGAACCGGACCGTATTGTCGTCGAGCAAGACGCCGTATTCGTTCATGATCTCTCTCCTCTCTATTCCGTCTCGCTGAGCAGCTGCTCCAGCTTGGCGAGCCGCTGCGTCCAGAATTCGCGCACCTTGTTGAGCCAGGCCTCGATCTCGTCGAGCCCTTCGTCCGTTAGCCGGTAAATACGCCGCTGCGCGTCGACCCGGGCCGTAACGATGCCGGCTTCACGCAGTACCTTGAGGTGCTGAGAGACGGCAGGGCGGCTCATCTCGAACCTGTCGGCGATCTCACCGAAGGAGGTTTCACCGACCGCCAGCGATTCGATGATCCGGCGGCGAGTGGGGTCAGCAAGCGCAGTGAATGTGTCCATGGGGACACATAATAAGTAAAAACTTAATTAAGTCAACCCTTATTTTCTATTGGAGCACTGAGCCTGATTTACACCCTGGGCGGTGTCGAGCAACTACTTCCTGTAAGCGGGCGGTCCGCGGTCGGTTTGCAGGTAGCGGTCCCTGAGCAGGGTCTGGCGGCTGACCATCGGGATCTTGTCGCCATCGATGAAGACCTGCTCGGGGAAGTTCGTCAGTTCAAGCGGGTCACCGGGCCAGATGACAACGTCGGCGGCCTTGCCGACCTCGAGACTACCTGTCGAATCGGCCACGCCGTAGATCTCGGCTGGCGCCAGGGTAATGGCATGCAGCGCGTCATCCCAGGGAAGACCGTGAGCCACCGCGTTGCCGGCCTCCTGCGTGATGTTGCTTGCGCGGTGCGTCCTTTGCATGCTGCCGTCGCTGATCGCAACCTTGACGCCCGCATCGATCAGGATCGTCGCTCCGCCAAAGCGGGCGTTGAGACTATCGAAGCTGCCGGGCAGGTTGGCCGTCGGGCTGACGATGACCGCGATCCCCGCGGCTGCAAGCTCGTCCGCCAGCATCCAGGCTTCGGCGCCGCCGCGAATGATTGCCTTGAGGCTGTACTCGTTGACCAGGTCGATGAACACCTCGATGTCGGCCGCCCGCGAAACTCCCGCGATGATCGGCACGTTGCCGTTGATGACACCCTGCAGCGCTTCGAGGTCCGCCATGCTGTGCACGTACTCACGGCGCATGCCGCGCTCGAAGTCGCCGCGGTTCTCGCGGTAGTCGAGCGCCTCGTCGAGAGCGTTGCGCAGCGTCAGCCACGCGGCCGTCCGCGTCCCGCCGGCGAGATTGCTGCCCGCCTCGCCGAGCACCACGGCCATCGCGGCGCTGCGTTTGTCGATCACATCGGTGTCGCCGAGGTTCACGATGGCGCCGAGCCCGGCGATCACGTGACCCGCAGGCTCGTTACCGTACGGGAAGCCCGGTGTCGGCGCGATGACCGCGCGCGTCACGCCCTCGATGCGGTTGATCGCGATCAGCGTCGAGTGCTTGTTATAGGCGTCGGCGACGTCGAAACCGGCCGTGAACTGGCTGCCGCGCTGCGAGCCGTCGGTCGGTCCTGCCGAGGAACTGACTTCGATCAGGCCCAGCTGGCTGAACGGCGAGAACAGCCCCGGCGTCACGATCTTGCCCGAGGCATCGATAGTCTCGGCGCCGGCCGGCACGGCAACGTCGTCGCCGACTGCCGCGATGCGGCCGTCAACGATCAGGACCGTGCCCTTCTCGATCGTGCCCTGCGGGCCGACCGTGTGTACCTTGCCGCCGACGATCGCGGTCGTGCCGGCCAATGCGGGTGTCGCGAGGCAAACGGCCAGTAACGCAATGAGGCGACTCATTGTGCACCTCCGGTGGCAGCTGCCGTGCCCAGTGAGAAGTCCGTAACCGGGTTCAGTTCATCATTACCCAGCTCGTAGGCGAGTGCGCCATCGACATAGACGCGTTCGGCCCGTGTGTAGACGCTGAACGGGTTGCCGCTCCAGATGACGACATCGGCCATCTTCTCTTCCTCGAGCGTGCCGGTCTGGTCGAGCACGCCGAGCGACTTGGCTGCGTTGCTCGTGATCCAGCGGATCGCATGCTCGGGCGAGATGTCCATCCCGGCTAGTGCGGCAGAGCCGATCACCTTGGCCGCTTCCTGGTTGAGCCTTTGGATGCCAATCGCAGAATCGGAGTGCACCACCGCGCAGGCACCGGCCCTGTCGACGAGCGCGATGTTCTCGCGGATGCCGTCGTAGGCTTCCATCTTGAAGCCCCACCAGTCGGCCCACATGGCCGCGCAGGTGTCGTTCTCGGCAAGCAGGTCGCCGATCTTGTACGCCTCGACCGCGTGATGGAAGGTACCGATCTTGTAGCCGAACTCCTTCGCGATCTCGAGCATGATCGACATCTCGTCGCCTCGGTAGCAGTGGTTGTGCACGATAATCTCGCCTTCGAGTACGCCCACGAGCGTCTCGAGCCTGAGGTCGCGCGTCGGCGGCTCGGTACCCGGGTTTTTCGCCGCGGCCTCGAGTTTGTCGCGATACGCGGCCGCTTCGATCCACGCGGCGCGATAACCCGCCACGTTGCCCATGCGCGTCGCGGGCGCACGTCCCTGGCTGCCATAAACGCGTTTCGGGTTCTCGCCGCAGGCCATCTTGAGGCCATGCGGCGCGCCCGGGAACTTCATGTCCATGACGTTGCGGCCGGGGACATTCTTCAACGTGACGCCGCGACCGCCGATCAGGTTGGCCGACCCCGGCAGGATCTGCATGGACGTCACACCACCTGCCAGCGCCGTCGTGAACCCGGGATCCTGGGGCCACACGCTGTGTTCGGCCCAGACCTCGGCGGTCACCGGCGCAGTCATCTCGTTGCCATCCGAATGTGACGCCGTACCCGGCGACGGATAAACGCCAAGATGCGAGTGCACGTCGATGATACCGGGCGTCACCCACTTGCCGGATGCGTCGACGACGTCGGCGCCAGCGGCTGCCAGGCCCTTACCGACAGCAGAGATCTTGCCGTCGACGATCAATATGTCGGCATCGTCGAGACGTTCGCCGGTTCCTGTCAGGACCGTTGCGCCCGTGATCAGCGTCGTGCCGGATGGTAGCGCCTGGTAGCGGCTCTCAAACGGGGCCGGCCCCGTGTCCTCCGCGTCTTTCTCGCAGCCCGCAGCCAAAACACCACACGCCGCGAGTACGGCAACAGATTTCTTCACCTGATTCCCCCAGGATGTGATTCGAAAGATCGGGGCGCCACTATACTATTTTGCGCGCGGGTCGCGAGGGTCGAACTCGCCGAGGTGCGGCGATGCGAGCCAGTTGGCGCTCTGTTCAGCCTGCTCGGCCTCGAGCTGAGCCACGATGGCCTCGTACTCGGGGCGGTCCTTGAGGTTGTCGAGATTGCGACCTTCGACGAAGTATCGCCACTCCATAGACCAGCCGCCATCGACTGCCTCCTGCAGGCGTTGCAGCGCCAGGTCGATCTCGCCGGCCAGGGCCAGGATTTCGATATCCACTATGCCGAGGTCGTAGCCGCGAATGTGCCTGGGATTGAGGCGCTCATACCCCTCGAGCAACGCACCCAGCAAGGTGTTCGCGCGGTCGTCGTCGCCGATGAACTGGATTAGCGCTACTGCATCAAGGACAAAACCTGCTTCAGCGGGCGCGACAACAGGTTCGGGCCCGAACGCTTGCGGCGCCCGCTCGCGGTACAGCTCGAGAACGGCATCCACGTCGCCCGACTGCAGGGCCTCGTCGCGTAAGGCACGCAGGAAAACACTCTCGGAGCTCCAGCGGTTATCCAGGTTCGCTGCGATCGCGTCCCTTGCGATGGCTGTCGCTCTTTCAACCTGGCCACGGCTGAGATGCAGCATGACCTGGCACTTGAGTACCGCTGGTTCGCTGGCGCCGAGTTCGCTGGCACGCTGTATGGCTCTGTCGGCTGATACGGAATCGCCGAGCCACTCGAGGTGCAAGGCCAAATGGGCCCAGTTCTCGTAATCGAGTGGATCAATGCCAAAGCTCCTGATAGTCCACGGTACGGCCTTGTCCACTTCGCCCATCCACAGATATGCCTGCGTGGCGGCAATATAGCCATTGACTACAGAAGGGTCGATTTCGCGTATCCGTTCGGCGATCTCGAGATAGCGTTCCGGACGACCGGAGTGCATGTGCGCCTTGCCCAGCTGAAACAGCAATTCCGTCGACAAAGGATCGTTCTCCAGCGCCCTCTCGATGAGTGGAATCGCTTCCTCCGGTCGATAGGCATTGCGCAGGAAGAATGCATACTCGCCGACGGCTACCGAGTCGTAGGCGTCGATCGAGAGCGCCTGTTCAAATGATTGCTGGGCGCCACCGAAATCGCCGCGTGCCAACTGCAGAACAGCCTGCTGTGTGTGCGCGGCTGCCTGCAGCGGATCCAGGCGCATCGCGTTTGCGACGGCCGGCTCCGCGCCAGCCAGTAGTTCTTCCGTGGTGATGGCGCCGGTCTGGTAGGCACTCGTATAGGCTTTGGCCAAAGCGACCCAGGCGGCTGCGAAGTCGGGGTCGAGCGTGGTTGCTTCGTTGAGGTAGCCAATGGCGTCGGCAAGTGCGCCATACGACTGGCGCTTCCAGAGCTGAACGCCGAGCAGGTATTTCTCCAGTGCTGCAGTGTTGGTCGTTGGTACGGACTCGAGCAGCGCCTCATCCGCAGGGGAGATCTCGGCCTGCAGGGCATCGGTGATCGTGCGCGCGATGTCGCTCTGCACGTCGAAGATGTTCTCGGCGGTCAGCTCGCGGTCGTAGGTGTTGGCCCAGATGTGCCCTTCGTCCGCCGTGTCGATGAGCTGTACATTGATACGCAAACGATCGCCGGCGCGCTGCACCTGCCCCTCGAGGACGCTGGTAACCTTGAGTAATTCACCGATCTCCGGAATCGTTAGTTCCGGGCCCAGGCGTTCCACCGTGGTTCTCGAGATAACCCGCAAGTCGCCGAGGTGAGACAACAGGGTTAGTAACTCATCATGCAGGCCGCCGGCAAAGAACTCTGCGTTTTCGGTGCTGGCGCTCTGGTTCTTGAACGGCAACACCGCAATGGAGTGGTCGGTGTCGGTGACCCTGAAAGACGCTGGTACGTCGGGCTGCAGGAAATCCTTGACGAGCAGGAACGCAACCGCGATCACGAGTATGCCGATGATCATGAAATTGATTTTGCGACCGGTGTCCGCCGTGATTGACTGCTCTTCCGGAACGTTGGAAGTGCGCACCACGCCATCTGGCGTCAGTTCAAACGCCCAGGCGAAAACAACAACCAGCGGAAAGCCGAGAATCAGGAATGCGACCAGCAGAGTCGGGGTCCACTCCGGCAGCAACAGGGCAGGAAACATCACGTCGCCGATCTGCATGAGCAACCAGCTCACGACGACGTAGACGAGCGCAACGCGAAAGACGTTACGGCGCTTCAGCTCCTGGATGAACGATCCTGCCATCCTGCCCCCTTCATTGGTGTCGGCAAAGGATAGCAGGAACGGCTACCATGTGGCGCATATGGAGATGAGCACCCTCGACAGCTTGCGGATCGTCCTCGACCCTATCGGGCAGACCGGCGTCGCGCTCGCGCTGATGCTGGTGATGTTCAGTGTGGCTCTGGGACTTCGAGTCGATGACTTCTCGTTCCTTCGCGACAAGCCGCTGCTGTTTCTCGGGGGCGTAACGGCACAGGTCGTCCTTCTGCCGCTGGCCACGTTCCTGCTGATTCTCGCCATGCAGCCCCCGGCATCGATCGCGCTCGGCATGATCGTCGTTGCCTGCTGCCCGGGTGGGGCCGTATCCAACCTGCTGACCTACCTGTCGAAGGGAAATGTCGCGGCATCGGTTGCACTTACAGCGACATCCAGCCTCCTGGCCGCGATCCTGACGCCGGCGTCAATCCTGTTCTGGTCACATGCCTACGAGCCGACGGCGACTTTGCTGCGCTCGCTCGATGTCAGTCCGTTGCTCTTCCTCGGCCAGACGACTTTCCTGCTCGCGGTCCCGCTCGTGCTTGGCATGATCGTGGCGGCAAAGGCGCCCGAGGTTGCGGCACGCATCAAGAAGCGCACGACGATTGTCGGCGCAGCGGTGCTCGTTAGCGTCATCATTTACGGCATCGCGTATTTCTTCCCGGTGCTGTGGCCGGCCGTGCCCTTGCTCGGTGGCGTCGTCGTCATTCATAACGCGCTGGCGTTTGCCACGGGCGCCCTGGCCGGGTTCGCGCTGTCAGGATCACGGGGAACGCGCCGTGCGCTGACCTTCGAGATCGGTATCCAGAACTCCGGACTCGCCCTGGTTATCCTGCTGAGCCAGCTGCAGGGCCTGGGGGGGGCGGCCGCAATTGCGGCAGTCTGGGGCGTCTGGCACCTGATCGCGGGCGGCCTGCTGGCGTTCTCCTTCACGCAGTTCGACTCCGAACGGGGTCTGCTCGGATTTCTCAAACCCTGAGTTGGGATAACAAACCATGATTCGAATAATCGCACGATCACAGGATCAGCCATGAATTGGGAAGCTGCCTCTACGATCGCCGAGATCGTCGGTGCCGGAGGCGTAATCGCGTCATTGATCTACCTGGCTATTCAAATCCGCCACGGCACTAAAGTAGCCCGGGCGGAGATGACCAAGGACCTCTACCTCGCCTCAAGAACGGCGATTATGGATATCGCGTCGAATGAATCGCTGGCCAGGATTTCCACAGAAATCCGCCAGTTTGAAAGCAAGGAGCTCATGCAGCGCAACATGTTCTACCAGTCGTTCTTCCGGCTGTATGAACTGCAGTACAACCTGAAAAACCAGGGTCTCCTCGACGACGACATTGCGCGCTCTTATGCGTTGATTATTCAAATGTGGGCAAAGACTGCCTTCTTCGCGGACTACTGGGCGAGACACCGCGGCGAATTCAACGAGGCATTTGCCGCCTACGTGGACGAACAGGTCGAGCTTGCCAACGCCGGTTAGCGTGTGTCGTTCAAGTGACCGGCACATCACATACCCGGTTTCTGAATTTGGCCCCTATCGATCGCAAGCGCTCGTCTGTGCGCCCGGACAATGGTAACGTGCACAAAATTCGAACTGGCAGCACCTATGTCGGCTGACGACCCGCAAATTGACCTCACCGAGTTCCGGCGCGCACTCAGTTGTTTTGCAACCGGGGTCGCCGTGGTGACGACCGTCGATGCGGACGGCGTGCCCGCCGGCATTACGATCAGCAGCTTCAACTCGGTGTCACTCGATCCACCGCTGGTGCTCTGGAGCGTCGCGATCGATTCCTACAGTTACGAGGCATTTATCAATGCCGAGTATTTTGCGGTGAATGTCCTGACCGTCGATCAACAGGAGCTGTCAACGCGGTTTGCGCAACGTGGTCACGACAAGTTCGAAGGCATGAACTTCCGCGAGGGCGTGCATGGCGTGCCGATCTTCCCCGAGTATGCGGCCTGCTTCGAATGCCGCACCGAGCACATCTACGACGGCGGTGATCACAAGATCATCGTAGGGCGTGTAGTGCGTCTCGAGGACCGTGAATCTGACCCGCTGATCTTCTACCGCGGGCGTTACCTGAAAAAAGGTGGCACATACCCCGAGGATGCGTAACACCCTGGGGCTCGGCATCCGTCGCTCGAGCGACGAATCGACGAGACGCCGAATTCAGGAAACAGCGCGCAACGCATGTAGAATGGCGGCCATCAACCCGTCGTTCGGATCATTGACTCCCATGAAAATTCGTCCACTTATCCTCCTGTTCGCCACTTCACTGCTCGTCGCTTGCTCGGCAAAAGAACCGGATCACCAGTACGCGGTCGATATTCGCTGGACCAGCTACGGCATACCGCATGTCCTGGCGAAAGACTGGGGCAGCCTCGGGTACGGCTCTGCCTACGCGGCGGCGGTGGACAGCGTATGTGTCTTCGCCAGGGAAATGTCGACGGCCAACGGTACGCTGTCGGCCGACTTTGGCCCGACCGATGAGAATTTTGTCAGCGACGTTTTTCATCGCAGCATCCTTACCGAGGAACGGCTGGAGCATCATCGCTCCGCGCTCACACCGGAAGTCATTGCATACAACCTCGGGTACATCGACGGCTACAACCGCTATCTGCGGGACCATGAAGGACAACTGCCGGCGTCGTGCAATGGCAAGGAATGGGTACGTCCGCTGTCGGACGGCGACCTGGATCGCATGGTCGTCGCCTTCGGGATTCGTTACGGCCTCGGCTTCTTCAAGGGTGCGATTGTGGCCGCGGCGCCGCCGGGGACCGCGGCCGAAAACGTAGCCTCCATCGACGTACCCGAAATGGGTATCGGCAGCAACGCAATCGCGGTTGGCAGCAGCCTGACGGCCAGCGGGCGTGGCCTTCTCCTCGGCAATCCGCATTACCCGTGGCACGGGCCGTCACGCTTTCACATCATGCATCTAACGATCCCCGGGACGCTCGACATCATGGGTGCGCGCCTGATGGCCGGAAACTTCATCGGCGTCGGCTTCAACAAGGATGTTGCCTGGACCCACACGGTATCGACCGCAGCGCGCTTTACCCTGTTCGAACTCGAACTCAATCCCGACAACCCGATGCAGTACCGTCATGGGGATCAGTACCTCGATATAAAGGCCATCACCGTCGGCGTGCCGGGCGCCGGTGAGGATTCACAGCACCAGGGTCATACGGTTTACATGACGCACTATGGCCCGCTGGTCGTCACTGAGCAGTTGCCTTGGTCCGTTGAAAAAGCGTATGCAATCCGTGATGCGATCGTCGACAACAATGGACTGATGCCTACCTACACGGGTCTGCAATCTGCGCAGTCCGTCGCGGATATTGAAAAGGCCATAAGTCATGGCGGCACGTTTTTCGTCAACACGATCGCCGCGGACCGTCATGGCAATGCGTTTTATGGCGACCTGTCGGCGACGCCGAATCTTTCCTCCGAGACGATCTCGACGTGCTGGCGCCAGGTAGACGGCATCTCCGGCCGGGCCGTGGTGCTCGACGGTTCGGATCCGGCGTGAGACTGGAAGGTCGACGCGCGCAGCGCCATCGTCGGGAACATGCCCGCAAATGATATGCCGCGAGCGACCTCGACCGGATACTTCACCAACTCGAACGACAGCTACTGGCTATCCAATCCTGATGCGCCCCTCGAAGGCTACTCTTCGATCATCGGTGACGAGCGCACGCCGCGCAGCCATCGCACGCGCGCCGGCCTGACATTCATGCAGGAAGCTCTCGCGGACGGCGCGAAGCTGACGTCGGGCGACATTCAGAACATCCTGTTCAGCCATCGACACTTCAGTGCCGAGCTCTTCCTCGACGACGTGTTGACCGTGTGCGAGGGAGCGGGCGACGAGATTGCCGCGAGCTGCGACGTGCTCGCCAGCTGGGACAGAACCGCCGGCGTCGACAGCCGGGGCACACACATCTGGACGGAATTCTGGGAACAGGCGCGGGGCATCCCGAACCTGTATGCCGTCCCGTTCGATGTAGCGGATCCCGTCAACACACCGCGAGGACTGGCAATCGACAGTCCCGAAGTAAGCCAGGCGCTCAGCGCGGCACTGGCGGCCGCGCAGGCGAAGCTCGCGGAGAAGGGCATACCGCTCGACGTGCGCTGGGGAGACGTGCAGTTCGCGGAGCGCAACGGCGAACGCATCGGTATCCCGGGCGGCGTCGGTCACCACGGCGTCTTCAGCTACATCGTCACCAGCTTCACTGACGGCAAGGGCTATACGCCCATTGTCCACGGCAACAGCTACATCCAGGTCATCGGCTGGGATGAGGACGGCAACCTCGATGCCCGCGGCATCCTGACCTACTCACAGTCGCCGGAGCCGGACTCGCCGCACTACGCCGACCAGACAAAGCTCTATTCCCGGGGCGAATGGGTCGACTTCCCGTTTACCGAGGAGGAGATCCTGGCGGATCCGAGCCTGGAAACGCTGTCGCTGTACGAGTAGTCGCGGGCTACCGCCAGCCCATGTGGCCTGCTACGACTTGTCAGTGGAACTTATGGGAAGAACCGTTGCACTTTGAAATGGAGCCCCACCGCGATACACCCCCAAACCCAGATGAACAGAGCGAGCCATCCAAGCGCCCAATGTTCCTGGAAGCCCGCCAGAATCACTGCAATACCGCCAACAACCCACATGAAGCCGATGGCCCCGAAAAGACTGACGATCAGTAGTCCTTTCAATTCATCGTTCATATCAAACGCCTCCCTCAGGGTAGAGTCTTTCGCAGACGTTACGGGATTCTACTCCAGGTGCGTGGCACTCTATAAACGAGAAAGGAAACTTACCAGGAAACAGTCGCCTCCGATCACACACGGCCGTTGGGGTTTCCGCTTTTGACCAAGCTGTCGGGCAGGCCCTGCGATATGTCAAATGCTCCGCTGACCCCGCGACTTCTGTAATACGATCACCGGGAGAGAATCTCCGCGCGCAGCAGCGCCACAACAACAAAGACACGAAGGGAGATTGATTATGAAAGCTGCGAGTACTGTCCGGCTAATCGCTCTTGCTGTAATCGGCTCATGCGTCACCGTGGGACCGGCGCTGGCCGAACGAGGTGCGACCAACATCGGTTCCTATAGCTGGACCAACATCCGGCCGACTGTACCGTTCGACCCTGCGATGTGGGAGCCTCGGGCAGGTCTTCGCGCCCTGGAACTCAGAAACGACCTCTACGTGATGGGCGGCCGGGGCCCGTTTTCTTTCAATGATGGAACGCCGATCTATGGCGATGTCTGGAAGAGCTCCGACCTTGGGGCTACCTGGTCAAAGACGGTCCAGTGGAACAGCGACAATGAACAGTCGATGTGGAGACCGCGTGCTTATTTCGGCGCAGTTTCTCACCGGGGCCGGATGTTCGTCATTGGCGGTCAGAATTTCGAAACACAGCCCAACCCGATCTTCCCCTTGGGCTGCGGTGCTCTTCCGCCCGGAGTTCCCTGCCCGCCAGTGATCCCCAGCTCTACCTTCTTTGCGGATGTCTGGAGCAGCAAGGATGGTGAAAACTGGAGGCCTGAGACTCTGAACGCCCCATGGGAGGGCCGTGCCGGTTTATCCGTTGTCGTGCACAAAGGCGCGATCTTCGTAATTGGTGGCAGCCAGGGCGACGATGCGTCAACCGGCGGTACCGGCCGCGTGCTGTTCAACGATGTCTGGATGTCGAGGGACGGGCGCAACTGGAAAGAAGTCGTCGGAAGCGGTCCGAGGTGGTCCCCACGCGCCGGTGCGGCCGTGGTCTCAAAGGGTGGCTATATCTACGTGCTCGGCGGAGAGCGCGGATTCAGTTGCGGGTTCGAGCCGACAAGCCCGTGCCAGCCGGCCACCGCAACGCTCTATTTCAATGACGTATGGCGATCAAAAGATGGGGCAAACTGGGAGCTCGTGACGGACTCCGCCGGCTGGTCCCCGCGGCCGGGGCATCAGTGTGTTGTGATGCTCGATCAGATAGTCTGTTTCGGGGGCTATGGGGAGGTACCGGGCCTTCCCATCATTGACGCAAACCCTGTCGATATCTGGACGAGTCGGGATGGACAAGCCTGGACCGAGCTCATGCCGCCAGCGGCTCCGCCGTGGAACGGTGGTTCGCCGGAGGAGATGAAGTATGACTTTCACGCACTCGTGTTATCGGGTAATCGCGCCGGGCAAAAGCCGTCGATCATGACGTTCGGCGGCGACCGGGAACGCTTCGGATTACCGGATGGCGTCAACGCGTTTCGTCTCGAAAACGATGTCTGGATCCTGAGTTCAGACTGACCCGAGGCGATGTAAGACTCGCCGAACCCGGCCAGGTGGAATGCCTGCTTCTGGCCGGGTTCGACCCCTCAGATCGGCTCCATCCCAGTAACGCGGGCTGCTACTTCCCGAGCTGATCCAGCGCGCGCTCCGCCGCATTGAGCAGGGCCTCGGGACCCACCGGTGCGCCGGTCGCCTTCTTCATCCAGAGATCCGGCGAGATGCTGCCCGCCAGGCTCATGCGCTCGAATTCACCACCGAGGTCGCCCGAACTGCCGATGTGCTCTTCGATCTGTCGCGAGATCATCGCGCCGATCGGGTAATCGGGCAGGTAGATGGCGCTGTGGATCATGTGAGAGTAAACGCCAAGCAGGGTGACGTCCTCGACGCCGAAGACCGGCGCGAAGTAACGATTCCAGACGTCTTTCGCGATTTGCAGGGTTGCCGCACGGAATTCCGCCGGCGTAGCCTCGGGGTTATCGTACATCCAGTGCCAGACGGCGATGTCGACAAGGGCAACGGCGCCGATCTCGGCTGCGCCCCAGTAATCGTCGAGGGCGCGCATGGCGAGTTCGTCGTCGCTCGGTGAATCGAGGCCCAGGAGTTCGAGATCACGCGCCTGGAATACGAAGGCAAGCGCTTCGGTGAATGCCGTATTCGGTACACCCTGCAACAATGTGTGATCAATATCTGTCAGCGAGATCGTCTGCTCGACATTGTGGCCCATCTCGTGGACGGCGATGTTAAAGCCTTTGTAGTCCATGCCGTCGGCACCGACGCGGGTCCTGAGATGTGCCTTCTCGTCACGCATCGCGGCGCCCCAGGCGTGGCCGGAGCCGCGCGCAGGTTCGACGACGATGCTGTCGGCAAGTTCCTGTGCGCGCCCCTCATCGAAGCCAAGGCCAACGAGAAGTTCGGGCATGGCTGCTTCGTAGGCTGCCGCGGTCGGGAAGCGTTCCTTCGTGATTGCGTCGAGTTCCGCGTTGGTGTACGTGCCGGCGGAGCGGAAGCCGTTGTACCAGATGTCGAACGGTTCGAGGGGACGTCCGAGGCGCTCCTCGATCAGTCGTGCCGTGCGTTCGAGCAGCGGTGATGTGAGCACGGCATCGAACATCGCGACGACGCGCTCCTCCGGGATTTCACGCTCTTCGTTGAAACTACGCGCGATGCGTGATGGCGCGGTCGGGGAATACTGGTCGACAAGACGCTGTGCCCTGAACGTGCCGAGCAGTGTCGCATACCGCGTGTCCGGTTCCGGTGCGCTCGAGACATTGAGGTTGGTCGGCGCGGGTTCGCCGGAATCGTTGACGTCCGTGGCGCTGACCGTGTTGGCGTACGGGTCCCAGTCGACGTGCGGGTTGTTGACGACGATCTCGGGGATCGACTGGTCGACGATGCGCCCCATGACCTTCTGGATCATGCGCTGCTTTTCGAGACCGTTTTCCGGCTCACCGTAGTTGGCCTTGATTTCATCGCGCAGGTTCCAGTGCGACAGCAGCTTCATGCCCTCGGGAAACAGGCGCGCGCCCGAGTCCGTCAGCAGGTGATGCATCCAGATGTTGTACTCGGCAATGTACTGGTTGGCAGCAGAGTCTGCGGCGGTCAGTGCCTGCTGCACGTCGGCCGGCACACGCCGCGCGAACCGACCGGCAAGTCGCGTCTCTGCCCACTGTCGCCGGGTCCAGCTCTCGCCCTCACCGAGTCGTTCCGCGAGCGATGTAATCGGGAAGTTCAGCAGGACGACGAACGCTAGTTTGTTCGCGAACATGTCGTCACTGACATGCGAGGCGGGATTGTAGGCCGCGAAACGCTCGTCGTAGGGCAGGATCGGGCCGGCATCCAGGTCTGACTGCTCCCGAAACGCCTGGAAAATCTCCAGCATGTGTCCGTCGAGTTTCTCGAGGAGGTTTTCGAAGCGATCGAACATCACGTCGAGTGACGCCTGGTCGCCGGCGAAATTCCCGAGAACGAAACTCTCGAACGCGTCGCGATCCCCGTCTTCGGTACGCCAGAAATCGGCCACCTGCTGCAGTCCTTGCTGCGCTCGGGCCCGCTGCTCCTCGCCGTGCGCGGCGACCAGTTCCTTTTCGAGGCTGGCGACCGACTCGCCCAGCCACGAGGGCTGGCTGGCGACAGCAGGCGCTGACAGGAAAGAGAAAATTGCCAGTGAGGCAAAGGCGATGGTTCGTATGTTCATTGTTACTCAGCCTTATTGGTGACTAATCGATCTCGAGCGGCTGCGCGACAAGCCCGCAAAACCGCGCCTTGATATAACCCAGCACGGCGATCGGCAGGGTAGCCAGGAGTATCGCGGCGTAAACGCCTTGTGATGCCAGCACTGCGAGAACAAAAGGGATTGTAATGCTCACTGTCGCCAGCGCCCAGAGGGCCTTGCAGAGCCGGCGGACACGGACGATGGCGCCGCAGCTAGAGCAACGACAATTCGAAATCAGAAGCTCCGCTACCGGAATCGACGGACTGGTGCAATTGGGACACGCTCTGTTCACCAGATCTCTCTCAGTTTGACCAAGACCAGGTTGACGAGCGCCCCGGCGACAAATGCCTGGAACAGGGAGAGCAACCGGCTCTCGGTCATCTCGATAAAGGTGGCGCCGAAGAAGTACGTCGCCGCTGTTGCCGCAATGACGAGCACGAATGCCCCGACGGCCGCGATATCGCCTATGCCTGGTCGGAATGTCCACCATATCGCCATGCCGACGGGAATTCGATGCAGGATAACCGCTATTGCCAGCCCATCGCCGCTGGCGGGCAGAAGAGCGATACCGTCGATCACGGCGTGCAGCACCAGCGCCACCGCGGCCAGGGCGACGTGGGCGGTGCTCGAGGCGAGGTGGAAGATGCGACCGATCAGGTAGGGAAATGCCATGCCGAGTGCCAGCAGGGCCAACGCCCAGTAACCGGCCATCTCCAGGGCTTCAGGAATGATTTGCACGCCGACGATCCATGCGATGGCAGCCACGATCAGCAGGTCGAGCGCCTTATGGGCCCTCGCATTGCGCAGGCCGAGCGCATAGAGAAACGGGCCCGCAATGAGCGCGGCTGTGCTCAGGACAAAATTCATGATTAGAATGTTCGCATGATTCGGGTCGGCCTTGTGCTATTGATTTGCCTGCTTGCAGCGCCACCGGCTGCCGCGCACGGCGGTGTCGTCGAGGAAGACGACATTTGTGTCATCAAAGTCAATTACCTGCGCGCGCATTTCAAGATCTACCAGCCCCCCACCGCGGGGCACGAGCAGTTTTGCGAGGATCTTCCCGATGCCACCGAGAGCGTGTTCGTCATGGAGTACATGCACGACGCCCTGCAGACCATGCCCGTCGATTTTCGCATCATTCGTGACGTGACGGGCAAGGGCCGGTTCGCGCGCATCGAAGATGTCGAGGCGGTCGATGACCTCGGCGCGGCAACAGTATTCTACAGGGAGGCCATCATCGAGCCCGACGTTTATACGATTTCTCATACCTTCGAGGAAGAAGGCGACTTCATCGGTATCGTGTCAGCACGCCATCCTGACACCGGCGTCGTCTACGCATCGGTGTTTCCTTTCGAGGTCGGCTTCACGGGCTTCGGGTACTGGCCGTTCTTCATCGGCCTGCTGCTGCTCATCCAGCTGCAATACCTCTACATGAGCGGCAGGCTGAAGCGCTGGTTCGGCTCGTCGGCTGTCGTACTCCTCGCCATGTTGATTACGGCTCCGGATGCCCGTGCAGCGGAGTTCACGGTCACCTGGACCGCACCCGATGGAGCGGTCGAGATCAATCGCATGCATAGCTGGATCCTGCACGTCGAAACCGAAGTGGGTGAGCCCGTGACCGGCGCCACGATCGAAGTCGATGGCGGCATGCCCGCACACGATCACGGCCTGCCGACCGCGCCGCGCGTCACGGAAGAACTCGGCGATGGTGACTACCGTCTTGATGGCGTGCGTTTTCACATGCGTGGGCAGTGGGAGCTGGTCTTCACGATTCGTGTGGGCGATATCGAAGACACGGTGTTGGTGACGCTCGACCTGTGAGGCACCTGCGTCTGACAATCTGTGCTGCGGCGGTCGCGATGCTCGCCTCGTGTGATCACGCGCCCGAGCCGTGGTCGGATGAAGAACTCGTCGTCATCGAGTCCCTGTCGCTCAGTGCACTACCGCCCCTGCCACCCGATCCGACCAATGCGGTCGCCGATGATCCGGAAGCCGCAGCCTTTGGCAGGCAGCTCTTTTTCGATACTCGCTTCAGCGCCAACGGTGCAATCTCCTGTGCCACCTGCCACCAGCCCGAGCGCCACTTCACGGATGGTTTGCCGAAAGGGGTGGCAATCGGTATTTCGAAGCGCAACACGCCGAGTATCGTCGGCACGGCCTACAGCCCGTGGCTCTACTGGGATGGTCGCCGCGACAGCCAGTGGTCACAGGCACTATCGCCGCTGGAAGATCCGAACGAGCACGGCAGCGACCGGGAGACAATCGTTGGCATTGTTCTGCAGGACGAATCGTATCGCAGTCAGTATGAGATGCTTTTCGGCGAGCCGGACGACACAGACTCGACGTTCGCCAACATCGGCAAGGCGATAGCGGCTTTCGAGCGCACGATCATGCCGACGTCATCACGCTTCGATGACTACGTCGATGCGGTGATCGCGGGAGACAAACAGCGACAAGCCGAGCTCTTCACGGACGACCAGATCAACGGCTTGCGCCTTTTTATCGGCCAGGCGAACTGCACGCAATGCCACAACGGGCCTTTGTTCACAAACAACGAGTTTCACAACACCGGCCTTCTGAATTTTCCCGGCGAGGTACCTGATAAAGGGCGCGTCGTCGGCGCACGCGAAGTACTCGACGAGCCGTTCAATTGCCGCAGTGAATTTAGCGACGACCCGTCTGGACAATGCGCGGAGCTGGACTTCGCCCTGACGGGCGCGACATTGATCGGTACGTTCCGCACACCGTCATTACGCAACCTCGAAAACACGGCGCCATATGGCCATAAAGGCCAGCTTGCGACGCTCGCTGATGTGCTTGCGCATTACAACGAGGCGCCCGATGCCATGATAGGCCACAACGAAGCCAAGCCACTGGGGCTCAGTGCACGCGAGCTTCGACAGCTCGAGGCGTTCCTGGAAACGCTGGCGGCGCCGCTTCGCTTCTAATTCGCCAGCATGTAGAACTGCCAGAGGTCCTTGCGGCTGATCCTGAGGAACGGCTTCAGGGCGAGCAGGCCGGTTGGTCCGATGCTCGAGACGAGATACTCGAGTTCCTTTAGTTTCGCCTGCGTTGCCTCACCAGGCTTGTCGTCGAACCCCTGCTCGCGCAGCATGAGAAGGCCCTTGGCGCGCATGGCGAGTTCCTTGTGCAGGCGCAGGTAGCACAGCATATCGACAACGACCGGGCCCTCGAACTTTTCGGTCAGCGATTGCAGGTATTCGCCGATCTTGGACGTCGAAAAGTCGCCCGAATTGATCAGTTCGATAATCTCTGCGTCCGCATCGAAGCCCATGCCCAGCCAGTGCTGCACCGCTTTTTCACTTTGCTGGAACACCATCGTGAACAGGACCGGCAGGGACGCGAACACGAGCAGGGTGTTCACGATCGGCATCAGGAAGAAGTGGTTGTAGACCGAGTGCGCGATGACCGCGACTAAAAACCCTGGCAGCAAGGCGAGGAATACTCGCTTCGGGTGTTGCTCCATGAGTGTGTGCGCGGTGATCGCGAAGATCGCCGTCGCGCCGCCGTGCATGATCGCGGTGCCGAAGCCGCGGACAATCCAGGTGCCGAGCGGCAGGTCAGGCATTGCGCGCAGGTAGTACAGGTTCTCGAAGATTGCGAAGCCGGCGCCAACCGCAAAGCCGAAAATCGCCGCATCCACGGGAAAGCCGATGCGGTGGCGGCGAATCAGCACATAGATGATTACGCCTTTGAGGAATTCTTCGATGAAGGGCGCGACGTAGCGCGTCAGTGCCACGAACCCGACGTCAAATGTGTCCATTACCGTGACATTGAAGGGATAACTCAGGATGCCTGCGATGCAACCAAGCCCGATCGTGCCGAGAATCCAGCGCATCGGGATGAGTTTGTAGCTGTCGAGGAAGACCAGCGCCCCCAGGAAACAGCAAACCGGCAGCAGCCCGACCAGCGCATGAATAACGAGATCCATGCGCCGAGATTACAGGACTTTGAGCGACACCATGAACTCGTCGTCGTCTTCGATCAGGTCGTTCCCGAATCCTTTCGCGTACCCGACGGACAAGGTCATGTCCATGCGCGACAGGATCGTGAACCGCAGATCGATCTGAATGCCGGCACTCTGCACTTCGCGGCGAATCGCGCTGTCATCCAGATCTGTAACCAGGTGATTTACAAACAGCGCGGGCCGGGCCCAGCTCAGGTAGAACCCCGGAGAACCAACACGCTGGAAGCGAATGGGGGGCAGGTTCCACTCGAGCATGGTCCTGGCGAAATTTCGCCCGCCGATTTCGTTGATTTCGAAACCGGGCATCGCGTAGTACTCGCGATAACGTTTGATGTTGCCGCGATCGACGTAGTTATTGCCAAAGCCGCCGAAATAAAAGTTCGCAA
>JBFFOM010000031.1:0-33985 GCA_041574455.1 Woeseiaceae bacterium
CGCGACGGCATAGAACCAGGGGTCGGAGAGCAATGCGGTCTCGGTTATGATTCAATCAGGCGCCAATAATAGTGAATAAACATCCGTGAAACTGAGAATCCGTGACAATTCGATCAGGCTGCGCCTGATGCGCGGCGAGGTAGAGACACTGAGCCGGCAAGGGCTTGTTTCGGCAAGTACGGCGTTCCCGGGTGGGCGCGAACTCGGCTACAGCGTCGAAAGCAGCCCGGCCAGCGTCAATCCGGCAGCTTTTTTCTCGGGCGGCCAGGTAGTGGTGCGTCTGCCCGAGACCGCGGTGCTCGCCTGGGCGACGACCGACCAGGTGTCTATCCGCGGCGAACAGGTACTGGCCGACGGCGAGAAGCTCAGTATCCTCGTCGAAAAAGACTTTGTCTGCCTGACGGGCCGGGATGACGAGGACGAATCGGACATGTATCCGCACCCGGGTGGCGGCACAGAGAACTGCTGAGCATGGTGCGCTAGGTGGGCTTCGAACAGCGCACCCTGAAGTTCCTGAAGGAGCTCAAGGCCAACAACACTCGCGAGTGGTTCAAGGCCAACAAGGCGCGCTACGACGAGGACGTGCTGGACGTGGCCCTGCGGTTCATCATCTCGATGCAGGACCCGCTTGAAGAAATTGCGCCCCGCTTCACGGCGGTCCCGACGCGTGTGGGCGGTTCGATGATGCGCGTCTATCGCGACACGAGATTTTCGAAGAACAAGCTGCCGTACAAGACAAATGTCGGTATCCAGTTTCGGCACGAGCAGGCACGGGACGTACACTCGCCCGGTTATTACGTGCATATCTCACCGGACGAGGTGTTCCTGGGCGCGGGCATGTGGCGGCCTCATCCGGACGCGCTGCGCAGCATTCGTGAGCGCATTGCCGCGAAGCCGGCAGAGTGGCTGCGCGTGACGAGCGACAGGACCTTCAGCCGCAACTTCTCGCTGGGTGGCGAGTCGCTGACGCGTCCGCCACGCGGGTTCGACAAGGATCACGAGTGCATCGAGGACATCAAGCGCAAGAGTTTCTTCGTCGCGCGGGAACTCGACACGGCAGACTGTCTGCAACCGCAGTTTCAGCGCACCGTGGAAACGACGTTTCGCAATGCCGAGCCACTCATGCGTTTTCTTTGCAGGGCCGTCGGCGTCAGGTTTTGAGCGATCTGCGGATTTCCCTGAGCAGCACCTGCGGGTCGGGACGATCCGAGAGGTGCTTCGATAATTCCGTGTAGCGAATAATACCGGCCGCGTCGACGACCAGTGCCGTGGGCCAGGTCGTGTCCCTGCCATACTCCCGGTCGTAGTCCTGCGGTACGCCGCCTTCCTGCAGCAGGCCGAGTTGGCGCGCCACAGCCAGGTCTTCGTCCAGCCAGAAGTCGAACTCCACCTTGAAGAACTCTGCAACACGACGCGTCGTTTCGGTTGGCTTCGGGGTTATCAGAATCAGCTTCGCGCCAAGGTCGATGATGTCGCGATAGTGCTGCGTCAGGTTGCTGACCTGGCGGCTGCAAAACGGGCACCAGTTGCCGCGCACGAACAGGATGACCGTCGGTGAGCCGTGCAATTCGATCGAACGAACGGGATCTCCCTGTTCGTCGATGGCCCGAAAATCGGGTAACGGGGAGCCCGCTTTGAGCTGCGGCGGCGTCTTTCTCAGGCCGCGCATCTTCAGCCGGATTATGCCCGCGACGAGCAACACGGCGATGATGGCGATGACAGTCATTGCGGGCGAAGACATGCCGCCAGTAATACCGTGTGACTGCGATAGACACAAGGCGGGAATTGTGGATACTGCCGGAAGCGTTCTCGGAAGCAATTGAAGTGGCGGAATTCGAAGTACAAGGCGTCGAGGTCATGCGCGGGCAGGTTCTGCCCGAGTGGATCGACCTCAACGATCACATGAACGTCGCGTACTACCTGCTCGCGTTCGACCAGGCCGTCGACGCGCTGTGGGCGAGGTTCGGCCTGACCGAAGACTATGTGCGCACCCACAACAGCTCGACCATCGCTGCCGAGTCACACGTCACCTGGCAGAGTGAAATAGTCGAGGGCGATGAGTACATCGTTACGTCGCAGGTACTGGCGTGGGACGAGAAACGCATTCACCAGTTCCAGCGCATGTATCACGCGGACAGGGGCTACCTCGCGGCAACCTGCGAGTGGATGAACCTGCATTTCGATCCGTCGCGGCGGCGCGTGGTGCCGTGGCCGGGAGAAACCAGGGCGCGCATCGCGGAGTTTACCGACCACCAGGGCGATCATCCCTGGCCGACCGAAGCCGGTCGGCGAATGCTCGTAAAGCAACCGATATTCAGCATGAGACCCGTTGCGTCATGAAAGGAAAGTTCCTGCTTGCCATCGACCAGGGCACCAGCAGCAGCCGCACCGTCATTTACGATCACGCTGCCCGTGTCGTCGCGAGTGAGCAGCAGGAGTTTCCGCAGATCTACCCCCGGCCCGGCTGGGTCGAGCACGACCCGGAGGCGATCTGGGATTCGGTCAAAAACGTTACCCGCGGTGCCATGCAGACGGCGAGCGCGGCGGCAGCCGATATTTCCGCTATCGGCATTACGAACCAGAGAGAGACGACCGTCATCTGGGAGCGCGCCACGGGCAGGCCCGTCTACAACGCGATCGTATGGCAGGATCGCCGCACGGCGGACTATTGCCAAACGAAGAAAGCGGATGGCCTGGAGACTGCGGTTGCGAAAAAGACCGGGCTCCGGCTCGACCCGTATTTCTCGGGTACCAAGATTGCATGGCTTCTTGACCATGTCGATGGCGTGCGTGCCCGCGCCGAGGCAGGCGAACTCGCCTTCGGCACGATCGATACGTTTCTGTTGTGGCGCCTGACGGGCGGGCGCGTACATGCGACCGATGCCACCAACGCGTCGCGTACGTTGCTGTTCAATATTCATACGCAGGAGTGGGACGACGAACTCCTGGAGGTTTTCAGCGTACCGCGTGAACTATTGCCCGAGGTGCGCGACTGCGCGGCGGACTACGGCGTGGCCGACGATGATTGCCTCGCCGGCAGCATTCCGGTCTGCGGTATCGCCGGCGATCAGCAGGCGGCGTTGATTGGGCAGGCCGGTTTCGAACCGGGCATGACGAAAAGCACCTACGGTACCGGCTGCTTCGTCGTGGCCAATACCGGTAGCGAAGCATTGCACTCGGAGAACCACCTGCTGACGACTGTGGGCATGCGCATCGGCGGCGAAGTGACCTATGCCCTCGAGGGTAGCGTCTTCATTGCCGGTTCGGCGATGCAGTGGTTGCGTGACCAGTTGCGGATCATCGACGTGGCTCCCGAGTCGGAGGCCATTGCCCGGCGCACCGGTATTATCGAGGACGTCTATGTCGTGCCGGCGTTCGCGGGGCTTGGTGCACCCTACTGGGACCCGGATGCGCGTGGCGCGATTCTCGGCCTGACGCGCGGCAGCGATCGCGATGACATCGTGACTGCCACACTCCAGGCGGTCGCATTCCAGACCTGCGACCTGCTCAATGCGATGTCCGACGACGGCCTGCGCCCCAGTGTCATCCGTGTGGACGGCGGTATGGTTGCCAACGGCTGGTTCCTGCAGTTCCTGGCCGACATGCTCGACATCCCGGTCGAGCGGCCGGTGAATGTCGAGTCCACGGTGCTCGGCGCCGCGTATCTCGCGGGCTACCAGGCAGGCATCGTTACGTCACTTGCCGATCTCGGCGAGTTCTGGCAGTGCGATGCACGTTTCGATCCGTCAATGGACGGCGCGCAGCGCGAGCGCCTGCTGGACGGATGGCAAGACGCGGTACGCCGCGTGCGCTCGGACAGCTGAGTTTGTTGCGGGCACGCCAGAGAGTAGGGAAGTACCGGATCTCCGGACGCATAGCGTCCGGGCCGCTTGCCGATGTCTACCGCGCGTTCGATACGATCCAGAACATCAGGGTCGCGTTGAAGATCCCGAAACAGGACGAGACCACGGGGCATGAGGAGATCCTGCACGAGGTGCGCGTTGCGACAAAGTTACAGCACCCGAATATCCTGTCGGTACTCAACGCATGTTATATCGGGCGACACTTCGTTATCGCGATGGAAC
Source organism: Woeseiaceae bacterium (assembly GCA_041574455.1). Classification (GTDB taxonomy): domain Bacteria; phylum Pseudomonadota; class Gammaproteobacteria; order Steroidobacterales; family Woeseiaceae; genus UBA1847. The sequence continues at coordinate 4,086 of JBFFOM010000031.1, forward strand.
TCGGGGAAGAGTCGCTGGCCGATCGCATCGAGCGCCGGACATCGACCGCCGCCAAACTCGATCTTGCCGGGCAGGGACTGGCAGCGCTTGCTCATGCGCATGAGCACAAGATCATCCACTGCGACATCAAGCCCGAGAACTTCATTCTTTTTCCGGGTAACCAGCTGAAGCTGGCCGACTTCGGTTTCGCCAAGCGCTGCCTGCGCACACTCAAGGCGTCGGGGTCGGGCACGATCGACTACATTGCGCCGGAACAGGCGATGGGGCGGCCCAAGTTCCAGTCGGACGTGTTTTCGATGGGGCTGGTTCTTTACCGCCTGTTTTCGGGAACGCTGCCGGAGTATCCGTTCGAGTGGCCGCTGCCCGGCCACGAGAAGCTCGAGGCGAGAGTGCGACCCGAACTCATCGACGTCCTTAGAAAGGCCATCCACCTCGATCCCGGGAAGCGCTACAAGGATGCCGTCGCCATGCTGGCAGACTTCGAGCGCGTGAGCAGCAGCGCACGCAAGCAGAAGCGGCCCCGGGCGAAGAACGGCACCAGGCGCAGCCCGTCGTGGCGCCAGATTCAGTGGCGAGAATTCCAGCGACGTTTCAGGGCGCAACTCGACACCCGTCACCACTGTCGCCGCTGTGAGGGCCCTGTGTCAGAGAGCATGCAGGCTTGCCCGTGGTGCGGCTTCGACAATCCGTCGCGCGGATCCGAGACGCACATGCCGGCGCACTGCCCGCGCTGCGAGCGCGGCGTCAAGAACGACTGGGACTACTGTGCCTGGTGCTACGGCCCCGGCTTCGTCGAGGAAACAACGCGCCGGTATCCCGACAAACGCTACACCGCAAAATGCGCCAACACGCGTTGTCGCGGCCCGCTGATGCCGTTCATGCGCTATTGTCCACATTGCCGCATCAAGACCCGGCGCGCCTGGAAGCTGCAAGGGAGTCACCATACCTGCAAAGCCTGCAACTGGGGCATCGCGCGTGATTACTGGAACTACTGCGCCTGGTGCCGGGAGCCGGTACGACGCGAATGAGTAGCGACGAACCGCAAACCGACATCCTGGTCCTCGGTGCTCGTGAGCCGGACGAGGCAGAGGTCAATGTGGGCGGAGGTACGGTATTTGCCCTGACCTGTCGCGATCCCGAAAAAGAAACCGACAACGAAGATACGGTTGCTATCATCCCGTATGGGCCCGAGGCTGTCGTGCTGGTCGTCGCCGACGGGGCTGGCGGGCTGCCGGCCGGAAAACTCGCCTCGCTGACAGCAGTTACGAGGCTGGCAGCTTCGCTGCAGTCTTCCGTCCAACGCACGCTGCTGCTGCGCACTGCCATCCTCAATGGGATCGAGGCTGCCAACGAGGCGGTCATGGCGCTCGGCAACGGGTCGGCGACGACCATGACGGTGATCACGGTCGAGGGCCTGGTGGCCCGTTCGTACCAGATCGGCGATTCAGAAGCCCTGGTTGTCGGCCAGGGCGGCATCATCCGCATGCAGACCACGGCCCATTCGCCGACCGGGTTTGCTGTCGAGGCCGGGTTTCTCGACCAGCGCGACGCACTCCACCACGAGGAGCGTCATCTGGTGTCGAATTTCCTCGGCACGAGCGATATGCGCATCGATATGGGTGCCGGGGTCGAATTGCGTCCCCGGGACACCATTCTTCTGGCCAGTGACGGCCTTACGGACAATGTGCATCGTGATGAAATCATTGAGCGAATTCGTAAAGGGCCACTCACGGACGGTGCCCGGGCCCTGGCCTCGCTGGCCCGCCACCGCATGACGAACGGGCAGAGCAAACAGCCCAGCAAACCCGATGATTTGTCCCTGATTTTGTTCCGCAAGCCGGACAGCGCGCGTATGATCGTTGAATGATGGCCCTTCCGTGGGAACTCGGCGCCGCGAAAGGGTTCAAAACCCATGATTCTGGAGAGAAATCATGATTTCCGACACTCGCAACGGAACCAAGTTTATTAACCTGATGCGTGCTGGCGCCATATTGGCATGTACGAGTCTCATCCTGGCCGGTTGTGCTACTGGCCTCCAGAGCCAGACGGGCGGCATGTCCGGCGGCGGGTCATCGGGTGGCGGTTCTTCCGGCGGTTCTTCCGGCGGTTCTTCCGGCGGTTCTTCCGGCGGTGAGATGCCTGGCGGTATGTCCGGTGGCGGCTCGATGGGCGGCGGATCTCAGGGTGGTTCCCAGGGTGGTTCCCAGGGTGGTTCCCAGGGTGGTTCCCAGGGTGGTTCCCAGGGTGGTTCCCAGGGTGGTTCCCAGGGTGGTTCCGAGGGTGGCTCTCAAGGCGGCTCGATGGGCGGCATGGGCGGCACCCAGAGTGTCAGCGTCGGTAGTGATGGTAATTCCGACTGTAACGACGGCGGCATGACCGGTGGCGGCTTCGGCGGCGGACTCGGCTGCGAGCAGGGCCAGGCCGAGGGTGCCGGTGGCGTCGGTGAATTCCCGGGAGGTGACCAGGAGCGCGCCGAGGAACTCGGCAAGGAACTCGACAAGTCGCTCGGCGACTTCGACGAGTCGATCGGCGAGGAACAACGCGAAATTGCCTCGACGTCACGAAATACCGAAGGATTTGATACCGGTTCCGGAGGGAATCGGGGCGGTTCGATCAGCCTCGGCGAGCAGGCTGCAGGCGCCATGTCCTCGCAGGGTGGCAACAGTTCGGGCGGCGGTGACGCTGGTGGCGATGCCGGCGCGGCTGGTGCCGTGGGCGGAGCAGGCGACCTCGACCCGCAGGAAGTTGCCAGGCGTACGCCGGACGACATCGAAGCCGTGATCGACGACGATATCGTCGCCAAGCAGCTGCGCGAGGCTGCATTGGCGGAGGAAGACCCTGAATTGCGGGAACGCCTCTGGGAGGAATACCGCAAGTACAAGGGAATGTAAGGAGATCCATCACGCACCATGTTGAGAGTCTGGTCGCTAGTACTCTTCCTGTGCCTGGCGTGTACAGGATGCACTGTCAATGAAGTCATTGTTGCCGAGGAATCGGAACTCGTCGTTGCGCTTACGCCGGTCGAGGAATCCAGACTACTCGACATTGGCGTCGTCGAGTTTGCGCCGGGTATCGACGCAGAGAACGATCCCCGCGAGACCGGCGTGTACGAGGAAATCCGCCTCGCCGAAACGAAATACCTGGCGTATCACCTGAAGACAACGTTGCAGGGCACGGGGCACTGGGGTGCGGTGCGTGTCATCCCCTCGCGCCAGGCCTTCACGGACATCATCATCAGCGGCAATATTCACCGGTCTGACGGCGAGTTCGTCGAGGTCACTGTGCACGTTGAAGACGCGGCAGGTCGTCGCTGGTTCGACAAGACCTACGAAGCCCAGACCGGGGTGACCTCGTATTCGGACCGTCGCGACCGGCGGCTCGATCCGTACCAGAAGATATTCAATGACATAGCCAATGACCTGCAGTCCTTCGCGGGGCAGCTGCCGCCAAAACAGTTGCGGCAGACGCGGCAGATCTCGGAACTGAAGTTCTTCGTAGACATGTCACCCCTCGCTTACGGCCAGCACCTGGCAGAGGACGAGAATGGCATCGCGACGGTCGTGCGTCTGCCCGCGGATAACGACCCGACGGTGGCCCGGTTGCGCCAGATCCGTGAACGCGACCGACTCGTCGTCGACACACTGAACGAGCACTACGCCAATTTCTACTATGGCATCGCGATTCCTTATCGAAACTGGCGCAAGGTCTCGCGCCAGGAGTCGGTCGCGTATCGGCAGGTCAAGCGTTCGGCCAGGATCCAGACGCTCGTGGGTGTCGTGGTCATGGCCGGCTCGCTGGCGGTCGACACCGACAACTCTAGCAGCAGCCGCCAACGCCGCGTCAATCGCGGACTGCAGAATCTCGGTATCTCCGAAGGCTTCAATCGCATCATCGGTGGCATCCAGCGCAGTAGCGAGGCTGATCAGCATGTGCTCGCCATCGGCGAATTGTCCGAGTCCTTCGGCGCGCAAGCGGCGCCGATGGTGGTCAGTGTGGAAGGACAGGAACGGCGTCTGACCGGCACGGCGCAGGCGCAGTACGAGAGCTGGCGGCGACTCCTCAAGGAAATCTACCAGGCCGAAACCGGGTTTACGCAAACCGTTGACGTCGGCGTGCCCGCGCGCGCCAACGAGAACGCCGCGCAGTAGCGAGCTCTCGCGGGACCGCAATGCTCGAACTCACGCAAGGATCCCGGCTAGCCGACAGGTACACGCTCGAGCGTTCCCTCGGCCGCGGCGGTGAGGCTGTTACCTGGCTGGCCAGGGACCGCATGACACGCGCGTCCGTCGCACTCAAGATCGTCCCCGCCGCGGGCAGTGCCAGGCTGCGCAATGAATGGCAGGCGAACCTGCGCCTCATGCACGCCCACATCGTACGCGTCTTCGAGTTCCACGAGGACCAGGGCGCCGCGTTTTATAGCCAGCAATATGTCGATGGTCCCGATCTCGGTGCCCTGGCGGGCAAATCACTCGGCGAAATCCTGCCGCCGATCGGCTTGCTGGCTGATGCGCTGCGCTATGCCCATGCCAAGGACATGGTCCATCGCGACGTCAAGGCGTCGAATGTCCTGCTCGACTACAACGGCGTGCCGTACCTCGGCGATTTCGGGGTAGCCGCTGCCGCCGGAACCAGGGCCAGCGGAGGATCGCCGGTGACCGCGAGCCCGCAGGTGGTGCAGGGCGTCCCGGCACACCCATCTGACGATATCTATGCGCTCGGCGTACTCCTGCACGAGCTGATCGCCGGCAGTCCGCCCGGCGAGGAGCAGCTGCGTTCCGCGGCCGGGGAGGCGATTCCCGAAGAAATATCGGCCCTGGTTTCCAGCATGCTCGACAACGAGGCAGCGGGCCGACCCGACGCGCAAACCGTCATTGACAGGCTGACCGCGGCCGGGTTCCGACCGGGTCCGGCGAGGTCGCAGATCGCGGCGCGGCCGCTTGTCGAAGACGAACAAATCGAACGGGTAAGCGCAGTCCGGCATGCGCGCACAACGGCTGCCGAAGCGCCGCAACCGGCTGCGGCGGCATCGCGCGGGCTCAATTCCCGCACCGTCGCTGGCGCGCTCGGCGTACTCGTCGTCATCCTGCTGGGTGTCGTCTTCCTGCTACCCGACGCGGTCGAGGAACGTGACAGACCTCGAGCCGCCACTGCCGGGGAGGAGGCTTTACCCCTTGCCGAGGATCCGGTCGCTGCAGATGCGGCGGCAACGGCGGACGGGGATTTCGTCTCACCCGAGGACCGCGTGACACGCGACTACAGACCCGAGAACGAGGCGCTCGACAATGAGAGGGTCCTGTTCAACGAGAGCGATGCCGACTACAGCGGCCTGGATGACGCGGAGAAGCTCCGCTTTAACGTCGAAGGCATCCTGGGTGAGCTGTTGTCGAACTTCGAGACCCTGGAGCGTCGCGGTGTACAGCGCTGGGCGCCGGTGCCTTACAAGCGCGCGCAGGACTACTATCAGAGCGGGGACGATGCCTACCTGCGCAAGGACTGGGTCGCTGCCGAGATCGCATATCTTGATGCGCTGACCGTACTCGAGCCGCTGTTCGAACAGGTCGAACCCGAGTTCGAAAAAGCGCTTGCCGGTGCCAGGGAGGCGTTCGATACAGGAGACCGCGCCGAGGCGCTGCGTCTTTACGAACTGGCTGTTGCGATTACGCCGAATCACCCGGAGGCGCGGGCAGGGCTCAAGCGTGCGCAGAACCTCGAAGCCGTTCTGCAACTCGTCGACAGCGGCGAGAGATTCGAAGAGGAACTCGAGCTCGACGCTGCGGAAGCAAGCTTCCAGCAGGCAATCGATCTCGATCCCAACTGGGCGCCGGCAGTCGAGGGTCTCGCCCGAGTGCGTGCAACGCGAACGAAGATGCTGTTCGACGCGCGGATGTCGGAGGGGCTCGAGGCACTGGCAGCAGGCGATTACCTGTCGGCACGGGCAGCGTTTCGCATGGCCCAGCAGCTGGTTCCGGGCTCGCGCGAACCGGCCGACGGCCTGCTTCAGGTCGACCAGGGCCTGCGCCTGAACAACATCACGACGCTGGAACAGGAAGCGCTCGTCCTCGAGCAGTCCGAACACTGGGATGCGGCGGCGACGACATACGAAGAGATTCTCGCGGTCGATGGCAACCTGTCGTTTGCCATCGACGGTCTGGCGCAGGCGCGCAAGATGAGTGCGTTGCACGCGCGCCTCGACGATTACATCAAGGAGCCTGACCGCCTGTCCGTGCCATCGGTCATGCAGGAGGCCACCAAGCTTGTCATCGACGTGACAACCATGGGCGAGATCGGGCCACGGCTCGCGGGCCAGCGCGACGAGTTGTCACGCCTCCTGAAACGCGCTGCGACACCAGTCACGATAGAGCTTGTCTCTGACAATGTGACCGACGTGTCGATCTACAAGATCGGCGTGCTCGGCCGCTTCACCAACCGCAAGCTCGAGCTCCGACCAGGAACATATGTGGCGGTCGGGGCACGGGCCGGTTATCGTGATGTGCGCCTCGAATTTCGGGTTGCGCCGGAAGAGGAAATGCAGCCGGTCGTCGTGCGTTGCGAGGAACAGATTTGAAATTCGATCACTTGTTCATCAGGGACGTTGAAGGTGAGCGCCGGGTCGACGACCATCGACTCCCGCTCCGGGTCGGTACCACGAGTGAGTGCGAGTTGCGACTACCGGGGCCCGGCGGCGAGCCCGTTGCGCTCCTCGACCTGCTCGATGGCATGCCGTTCGTTCAACCTGTGGGCCGAGCCGCGAAGCTGGCCATCAATGGCGAGACGCTGACAGCGAGCCAGCGCCTTGCCGACGGCGACGAGCTCCAGTTCTATGGCAGCCGCGTCCTCGTCACCATCACCCCGGAGCGCCTGCTTCTCGACGTGCGCCTCGAAGACAGTGCCTATGTCACGCGGCCACCCGAGATGCTGGATGACGAAGAAGTACCGGACGAAGAGGCCATTGCACCAGCTGCCTTCAAGCGCGCCGTCGAGACCTCGGCACGGATCGAGAAGGAACACGTCAGTCCGCTCAAATATATCGTTGGCGCGCTGCTCGTCTTCCTGCTGACAGCGTCGTACCTCCTGTTCAGCGCCAAGTCGATCCAGTTCGAGGTCGATCCACCGGGCCCGGACGGCTTCGATATCGAAGGGGGCTGGTTCCGCTTGCCGGTGGGTGATCGCGTCCTGCTCAGGAAGGGCAACTACACGGTGAATGTGCAAAAGAAGGGCTACTTCGACGTGAAGCAGACATTCATCGTTGGCGACGAGCCGTCGATGACGCTCGAGCTGCGTATGCGCAAGAAGCCGGGACGTCTGCACGTGCATGTCGAGCCGCCCGTCGATGCAATCGTCACGGTCGACGAGAGCCGGATTGGCAAGGCGCCGTTCGGCCCGGTCGAACTCGAACCCGGTGAACACGCCATCAAGATCGAATCCGAGCGATTCCTGCCGTTCCGAAGCATGATCGACATACCGGGACTGGATCGCGATGAGGTCTATCGCGTGCAGCTCGTGCCGCGTTGGGCGGAGGTGACAGTCGAATCCGAGCCGCCGGGTGCGCGCATCCTGGTCGGCGACGCGGAAGTTGGCGTGACGCCGGCGGTCATCGAGCTGGTCGAAGGGACCCACGAGCTGACCCTGTCGAAAGATGGTTTTGCGGCCTGGGACGGCACTGTCGTCACCGAACCCAATGTCGCTCAGACATTGCCATTGATCGCGCTGCAGCCTGCTGACGCCCGCCTGATCGTGAATACGATTCCACGCGGCGCCAACGTGACCGTAAACGGGAGGTATCGCGGGCAGTCGCCGCTGACACTGTCACTGACACCCGATGTCGATTACGAGATTGGGTTCTCCAAGGCCGGCTACGGTGTTACCAAGCGCAGCATGCGCCTCGAGTCGAATGCGTCGGAGTCGATCACCGTCGATCTCTCGGCGCGCCTCGGCACGGTCACGGTGGTCGTGCAGCCTGAAGATGCCACGGTGTACGTCGATGGTCAGGCTCGCGGCCGCGGCAAGACGACGGTCCGGCTGAGTTCCGTGCCGCACGCGATCGAAGTCAGGCGGCCAGGCTACGCGAGCTGGCAGCGCACGGTCACTCCGCGTCCAGGATACCCGCAGACGCTGACTGCCTCGTTGCGTTCCGAGGCCGCCATCGCCGAAGCGCGCATCGCCAAGACCCTGCAGTCACCGGCAGGGCAGACGCTGCGGCGCGTCGAGCCCGCGACGTTCTCGATGGGGGCTTCACGTGCCGAAGTTGGCCGCCGCGCGAACGAGGTAATCGTGCCGGTTACGGTTACACGGCCGTTCCTGATCAGCGTCAACGAAGTGACGAACAAGGAATTTGCCGAATTTCGGGCAAACCACGATTCGGGATCGAACACCCACGTGTCGCTGGCGGCGGACAACAACCCGGTTGCGAACGTCACCTGGGAAGACGCGATCCAGTACTGCAACTGGCTCAGCCAGAGAGAAGGGCGCACACCGGCCTACCGGCACGAATTCGGCAGGTGGGTCGCGGTGCTTCCGCTCACCGACGGTTACCGGTTGCCGACCGAGGCTGAGTGGGCGCTGGCGATTCGCTATGCAGGCCAGCGCCAGGCCAGCAAGTTCCCGTGGGGTACGCGCTGGCCGCCGCCCAGGGAAAGCGGGAATTTCGCCGATCGGTCGGCACTCGAAGTCGTGCCTTCCATCCTGCCGGCATACGACGACGGCTACCCGTCGACGGCACCCGTCGGCAGCTTCAATGCGAATGCGCTCGGTATCTACGACGGCGGTGGCAACGTCGCCGAATGGGTCAACGACTACTACACGGTGCCAACCCCGGGAATCACAACGCCCGTCGTCGACCCGACTGGTCCTGATCGTGGTACGAGCCACGTCATTCGCGGTTCGAGCTGGCGGCATGCCGGGCAGTCAGAGCTGCGCCTGAGTTTCCGGGACTTTGGCACCGAAGCTCGCCCCGATGTCGGTTTTCGCGTCGCGCGCTTCGCTGATTAAAATGAGACAATCTGCTGCGGTTGCGGTCTAAGACCCTGGCCGTTTGACGGAGAGCATTCTATGAATCGACTGCTTTTATTGCTCCTGCTTGCCGGGGCGTTCGCAACTGCGCCACTCGCGCAGGAATCCGACTCAGGGGAAGCGCCGGCCACGACCGAGGCGGGGCCTGATGAGAATGCGGGCAGCGAGGGAGACCCTGACGAGGATTCGGCACTTGCGGACGTTTCCGACGAGGAGATCGAGGAATTGCTCGGCCTCGACGAGGACTATGGTGAATACGAGGACGACTTCGATCCCACCGAAGAGGTTCGTTTCGAGCAGTCGATACCGTTCCCCGTCGATATCTGATCAGAAGTAATTGCAGGGCTATATTTCATGAAGAAGCAGAATATCCCGATCGAGTTTGTCTACCAGCTGTTTGCGCTGATCATCGCGATCATTATCGTGCACGCGTTCTACGTTTCGGTCGTGCGACCCAATGCGACCGAAGTCATCGCCGAGCAGAACATACTCGCCGAGCAGGATTCCGACTACGTGCGCGAGCGCAGCATCTGGGTGCTGATCAAGGACTTCGAACAGGAAGCCTGTTTCGTGCTGATGTTCTGGGCCCTTGCGATCATGGGTTTCAAGGCTTCGACGGTCAGCAAGGAACGCAAGTTACTTGAGGTTGACCTGATTCCCGTGCCGGAGGGCATGCGCATACTTCCGGAAGACACGCGCGAGTTTGCACGCCAGGTGCAGGCACTGCCTGAGGACCGGCAGCGGATGCTGTTGCCGAGAGCTTTGCTCAATGCGCTGCGCCGCTTTGCCTCCACGCGCAGCATCCAGGATGTGTCGAGCAGTACGCATATTATTGTCGAATCCGAGGCGGAACGGCTCGAGTCCGAGCTTGCGATGATCCGCTATATATCCTGGGCGATCCCGTCGATCGGGTTCATCGGCACCGTGCGCGGCATCGGTGAGGCGCTTGCGCAGGCGGACAAGGCCGTCAAGGGCGACATCGCGGGCGTAACGATGAGCCTGGGCGTGGCGTTCAACTCGACTTTCATCGCGCTGCTGATCTCGATCTTCCTGATGTTCCTCGTGCATCAGCTGCAGCTCATGCAGGAACGACTCGTGTTCGACGCGGAAACCTATTGTAATGACAAGGTCATCCGGCACCTGAAGACGGACTGACGGACAGGCGTATCGAGTCGTGACCCTGCTGGCTGCACATCTGAATGACGCCGGACTGCTGTTCACCGATGGCGAACGCATTCTGTGCCGTGAGCCAGGCTGCGCGTTACTCGAGGACGACGGACTCGTCACAGGTCAGGAGGCATGGGCAAACGCCAGCCTGCACCCACGTCGCATCAACAATACGTACTGGTCCAGGTTGACGACCGAGCCGCTCGTCGATCAGCGATTCAAGCACCTGAGTGCCGCCGATCTCGTTACCGAGCAATTGGAAACCTTGTGGAAACGCGTGGCGAAACAGGGCGATCAACTCGCAATCGCGGTGCCTGGCTACATGAGCAATGAGAACCTCGGTTTGCTGCTGGGTATTGCCATGGAGCTCGACATACCAATCGTGGCGATGGTCGATGCTGCGGTGGCAGCGACACGTCGCGAGTATGTGCAGGCTGTTCCCGTTCACATCGATCTCAGCCTGCGTACCGCCATGCTGACGCGCCTGGCACAGGAAGGGCAGGCGCAATACGAACGCGGTGTGGTCGTGCACGAAGCAGGCATGCTGGACCTGTACGGCATCTGGTTACGCGTGATTGCCGAGGCGTTCGTGCAGCAGTCGCGCTTCGATCCGCTGCACACGGCCGAGACCGAGCAGACTCTGCAGGACAGCATTCTGGACTGGCTTGCGATCGCCGCGACCGGCAAAACGGTCCCGATGCAGGTCGAGTACCGTGGTATCTCGCACAAGGCCGAGGTCGAGGCGCTGGAGTTTGTGACCGCGGCGACGCCGGTTTACCAGAATATCGTCAGCAATCTCCGCGCCCTGTATCGCGCCGGCGATACGCCCGCGCTGCAACTCTCGGATCGCGCGGCACGCATGCCGGGACTTGCCGATACGCTCAAGGCGCGTGTCGGTGGAGAGGTTTTTCTGCTCGAGCCGGGCGCGACGGCAAGAGGGCTTGCCAATCGCTGCTCCGAGCATCGTCCCGGTAGTTCGGTATCGCTGGTACGCCATCTCGCGTGGGACCAGACCCGCATTACCGTGGAGCCTGAGCGTGGCCAGTCCGGAACACAGCCTACGCACGTCCTTCTTGGTCACCAGGCGATGCCAGTCGGGGGCACAGGGCTGGTTGTCGGTTCGCATCCCGAAGGTGGCGAACGCTGGCTGGATCTCGGGCAGGATGTTGCGGGTGTCTCGCGACGGCATTGCGAGATCACGGCAGGCAACGGCCAGTGCATCGTGACCGACCACAGCCGCTACGGCACGTTCCTCAACGGCCACCGGATCGATGGGTCGGCAACGCTTCAGGCAGGTGACGTGCTTCGAGTAGGTACGCCCGGGGTCGAGTTGCGACTGATACAGGTGGAGCACTGACGTGGCACGGCGACGCAGACAGGGCGAGATCTTCAGCATGTCGTTTCTTGACTGCATGAGCTGCGGTTTTGGCGCGGTGATCCTGTTCTTCATGATCATCAACTCGCACGTCAATGCAACGACCGAAAATGAGAACGCCGAGCTCATGGCGGAGACCAACCGCCTCGAGATCGAGGTACTCGAAGGGCGCAAAAACCTCGCGCTGAAGCGCAATACGCTGCAGAAGCTGAAGACCGAGGCCGAAGACGCCGACAGCCAGATTGCGCAGATCATCGCGCTGATAAAGGAGCTCCAGGCCGAGCTGGACAAATACGACAAGGACACGCTCGCCAAGATCGAACGCGTCGAGAAACTGCAGTCGGACATCAAGTCGCTCGAGGAAGAGGTCAGGCGTCTGCTCGCAATCAAGGCGCAGCAGGATGAGTCAGGCGAGCAGATTCGAGCCTTCCGCGGCGAGGGCGATCGCCAGTACCTGACCGGGCTCAGGCTTGGCGGTGAGCGCACCCTGATTCTTGTCGACCGGTCCGCGAGCATGCTCAGCGACAAGCTCGTCAACATCATTCGCCGTCGCAACCTCCCCGAAACGGAGCAGCTGCGTTCGCGGAAATGGCGCCAGGTCATTGCCACGGTCAACTGGCTGACGACACAGTTCCAGGCAGACGACCAGTACCAGATCTATATGTTCAACAACGTCACGGAGCCTGTCATTCGCGGCACCGAAGGTGTGTGGCTGGAAGCCGGCGACGGCATCCAGCTGAGCGAAGCGGTTCGCATACTCCGTCGCACCGTGCCGAAGAACGGCACGAACATGCATTCGGCATTCGAAGTGGCAAAGAAACTCTCGCCGCCGCCGGACAACATCATCTTGCTCGTCGATGGCATGCCGACAATGGAGGCGGCGACCACGGACGCAGATGTCATCGGGCCAAGCCAGCGTCTCAACCTTTTCAGTCGCGCGACGCGCCTGCTGCCGTCAGGTATCCCCGTAAACGTGATGCTGTTCCCGATGGAGGGCGATTTCGAAGCGCCGATTTCGTTCTGGTCACTGGCGCTGGTCACCGGTGGTTCATTCATGACCGTCAGCAGGGACTGGCCCTAGGAGGCGGGTATGGCGAGACGCAGAAACATCGAAGCCTTCAGCCTGTCGTTCCTCGACTGCATCTGTTGCGGGTTCGGGGCCATCATCCTGCTGCTCGTGCTCAGCAAGATCTACGAGCCGGTCGTCGTCGAGGAGGCCGAGCGGAATCTCGAACAGCTGATCGCGCTTCTCCAGGAAGAGCTCTTCAACCTGCGCGGCGAAAGCACGGTCCTGGATCGCGACCTGAAGAAAGTGGAAGACGACGCAGCGTCGACCAAGCTGGAACTCGCAAGAGCGCAGGGCGACCTGAGTACGATTCGCGGGCAGTACGAGGCCAGCAGGCAGGAAGAAGAGTCCACGATCGACGAAGGCGAGCTGCGGGCGGCCCGCCAGAGCCTGACGGAAGAGATGAAGCGCCTGTTACCGTACTACCGTCGCAGCGAAGCCGATGCGGTTGCCGGCATCCCGGTCGATAGTGAATACATCATCTTCGTGATCGACACCTCGAACAGTATGATCAACTACAACTGGGCGCTCGTGCAGCGCAAGTTGCAGGAGGCGCTGGCCGCGTATCCGACCGTCAAGGGCGTACAGGTCATGAATGACGACGGCCAGTACATGTTCGCCGAGTATGCGGGCCGGTGGATACCGGATTCGCCCGGACGTCGCCAGGCGATCATCAATCGCATGCGCGGCTGGTACGCCCAGAGCGACAGTAACCCCGTCGACGGCATCCAGGCTGCGATCGAGACCTTCTGGGCGGAAGACAAGAAGATCAGTATCTACGTCTTTGGTGATGACTTCGCCGGGCAGATGAACATCGATGCCGTCGTGCAGACCATCGATCGCCGCAACCGGGTCCAGGCAGACGGCACGCGTCGCGTGCGCATCCATGCCGTTGGGTTCCCGCGCGGTTTCCGGGGTGGGGGACGCATCCCGCCAACCGCCAGTCGCTTCGCTACGCTGATGCGGATTCTCTGCGATCGTAATGGCGGCACGTTCGTCGCGCTGACCGACGCCAACCGCTAGCCAGAGCCCCACCTCTGTGGGAGATAGCACCCCCAAGGATTTGTTTTCCCAACCGGGTAAAGATCCACCACGTGGTGGACGCTATTCGCGAAACTTAAAGTAGTTTCGAGGAAATCCACCACTTGGTGGATCTCTATCCAGACTGGAAAACCTCGTTAGCTCGGCGAAATGAACGGCTGCTTTTCCAGTGACCAGCCATTCAAATGGGTAGTTTCGTGAAAAGTTACAGATCTGGAAACGGCCAGAAGCGGCTGTTGCTCTATCTCGGATTCCAAAATCTGGTTGTGATTAGGGCCGCAAATGCAAGCATCGTTACGATGGCTATGAACTTATGCGCCTTTCTGTTGGTCGTCACGAAGCCCGAGATCGCCGCTACTAAAACCGCTGCTTGCCCATACCTGCCGTCGTGCCACAACTCCTCATCCGATAGCAAGTTGCCATCGATCATGACGGCTAGTGCTGCGAAGAAATAGGACGCAAATAGCGGGCGACGGATGCGAAAGAAGTGCTTTTCCAAATCGGCAGTCTCTGCATTCAGTTGCTGCGGGATTAATAAAGAACATGAAAGATAGAGCAGCGTCGGCGCGATAAGCATGTAGGCATACTTGGGGAACGTCCACTCGATACCCCGAAACTCCCAAGATGCCCACCAGATCAGGAAGATGAACAAGAACAGGTTGACGATCCAGAGGGAGTGCGGGAAATAATGTCGGACCCGGGTCGTGGATTGAGCTACCCGGCTCATTCCAGAAAGAATCTGAGCGACCGCCAGCGCGAAGATTACTGATGTAATAATCAGGATGAACTCAAACAAATCCAATGTAGACTCCCTGGCGGACTCTGCTCAATTGCCGCTTTCCAGTCTGCAAATCAACATGATCGCATGTCTGCTTTGGGTCAGTAGCGGTCAGTTTACCTCAGATCACCTGGGCGGCAGGTCTCGGCCACAAGCGGTCACTCTGTGTCGACCGCAGCCCTGGCAAACTCATCACTCACAGATGGAATGCGATACTTGCCTGGCGTCAGGGAGGACCCGTGGCTTTGCGTCTCTGTTTTTCGGCAGATTTGCCTTTATCGCGAAGCTATTGTGCGCCCCAGGGAATCAGCCTCAATTCCGGGATGTACTTAAGTTTGAGGCGGTCTGAGCACCTCTCAATGAACGTCTGTAATGGGGCAGCACCAGCCTCTGATCCCAGCGCCGGTTGAACGGCCGGTATCGATCGCGTAAGCAGTCACGCACAAGGCGCGCTCCTACAAGAAAACAGGGGAGCGGCCACTATTCGCCACAATTGATCGGCAAATGGGCACGAACGTGCCGCAGCACGCACCCCTTGTCGACGTGTAATGAACTCCGAAGCGGGCCACGGGGCCCTGGATCAAACAGGAGATCATTCACATGCGTAACACAGCCATTGCAATCATAACGGCAGTCGCCGTCCTGGCTTCGGCGCCGGGCGAGGCTGCACAGAAATCCCAAAAGAACGAGAACATCGGCGTCGGTGCCGGCGCCATCATCGGCGCAGCCGCCGGTGGGCCGGTCGGGTTCATCATTGGTGCAGCCCTCGGTGCCAAGGTCGGTGAGACCATCGATCACAAGAACCACGACATCGATGGTCTGCAGGCGACGGTCGACGAGTCGAGTGCCCGAATCGCCCGCATGGAGCGCGATTTCGACACGCTCGGCGCCGAAATCGAACGCCTCCAGAGCCTGTCGCGTCCTGAGCTGATCGACCTGATGCAGGCCGGTATCAACATGGACGTGTTGTTCCGTACCGACGAAGCAGTCCTGGCCGACACCACGGCCGGCCGCCTGGCGCAACTGGCCGGCACGCTGGCCTCGATGGGCGACATCCGCATTCAGCTCGACGGTTTTGCCGACGAACGCGGCGCCGCTGACTACAACCTTGTGCTGTCGGAGCGTCGCGTGCAGTTTATCCGCGACCAGTTCGTTGCCGCCGGCGTCCACCCCGACCGCATCAACGCCAGCGCGCATGGCGAGTCGGTCGCACAGGACGACACGGTCGACAGCTATGCGCTCGAGCGTCGCGTCAGCGTCAAACTGTTCATCGACGATTCGCCATCGCTGGCCGCGAATTAGACTTCCCTGTGACTCATCTGAGTCTCCGCCTTACCGGCCCTTCGGGGCCGGTTTTTGACCGGCCCTTTAGGGCCGGTTTTTTGTTATCGTTCCGGCATGGATCTCGCACAGCAAAGCTGCAAACCCTGCGAAGGGGGCGTCAAGCCCCTGACACCCGAGCAGAGCAAGGAACTGCTTGCCGCGCTGGACCCTGCCTGGTCATTGAGCGATGACGGCCTGAGTATCGTGCGCAGCTTCGAGTTTCCCGCCTATAGCCACACGCTGGGTTTCGCCAATGCAGTGGCCTGGATCGCGATAGCCGAGGGGCATCACCCGGTGCTGACAGTCGAATACGGCCGCTGCGTCGTGAGTTATACGACGCATGCGATTGACGGGTTGTCCGATAACGATTTCATTTGTGCCGCCAAGATCGACAGCCTGGCCGCGGCGACTATCACGTGATCCGGCTCTCCGATGTCGAAGCCGCGGCGCAGCGGCTCGAAGGCATTGCGGTGCGCACGCCGCTGCTCCGCAATCACGTTCTCGATGAGGTCGCGGGTGGCGTCGTTCTCATCAAGCCCGAGTGCCTGCAGGTCACGGGTTCTTTCAAGATCCGTGGGGCCTACAACTTTCTCAGCCAGCTGACGCCCGCAGAGGCCCGGCATGGCGTGGTCGCATTTTCCTCCGGCAATCATGCCCAGGGCGTCGCGGCTGCGGGGAGGATGCTCGGCATACACACGGCGATCGTCATGCCGGAGGACGCACCACGCGCCAAGCTCGAGAACACCAAGCGCCTTGGGGGCGAGGTCATCACCTACGATCGCTACACCGGTGATCGTGAGGCGATCGCCCGGGCGCTGGCGGCGGAACGTGGCGCCGTCGTCGTTCCCTCCTACGACCACGAGAACATCATCGCGGGGCAGGGCACCGTCGGACTCGAAATCGCACAGCAATGCGAGGAACTCGGTGTTACGCCAGATAGCGTGCTCGTTAATTGTGGCGGTGGCGGGCTGATCTCGGGAAGCGCGACAGCATTGAAGGCGTACTATCCTGAGGTGAGCATCCACACCGTTGAACCCGAGGAGTTTGACGATACGGCACGTTCACTCGCGTCGGGCAAGCGAGAACACATCTCCGACGGCGCCCGGTCCATCTGCGATGCCTTACAGGCACATGCACCCGGGATACTGACGTTCGCGATCATGCGGGAGCTACTGGCCGAGGGCCTCGTCGTCAGTGATGAGGAGGTGCGCGAAGCAATGCGATTCGCGTTTCAGAACCTCAAGCTCGTCGTCGAGCCGGGCGGCGCTGCTGCCCTGGCGGCATTGCTCGCAGGCAGGATCGAGGCTGCCGGAAAGACGACGGTCGTCGTCATCAGTGGTGGCAATGTGGACCAGGAAGTCTTTGCCGGGATTCAGCGAGCCGGCGACTGAGCGACTGCGCGGCGGAGTAATCCGCCACCAAGTTTCGGCTTCTTGTTGATCGATGTGACCGACGTGTTGTCGCGGCGACGCTGCGGCCATGCATCGAGCCACCTGACGATCTTGTTGATCTCGTCGAGGTCCTTGCGCACCCTGGACCGCGGCATCTCGCAAATGCCGACGCCCTGTTCAGCTGCGTGCACGAAATTCTGCGTGTCGCGCAGAACCGCGATGATCGGAATACCGAGCGAGTCGAGAAAACGCATGAGCTTGCCGAAGCTCTTCGTATTCTTGCGTGTGCGGTTCGCAACGACAGCCAGTTTACGATCGCGACGGTCTACTTTCGCCACGAGCAGGAGATCGGCAATGCAGCGGGACGCCGCGTGGATGTCCATCGATGACGGGAGTACCGGAACGAGGATGCTCGTCGAATCGCGAGTCAATTCGCGCAGGTCATCGTGCGAAATACTGGCCGGCGAATCGATCAGGAGGTTCTCGGTCTCGTTCGGAACACGTAACTGCCAGCTGCGCGTGGCCTGCATTGACTTTTTGTAGGCGGCGATGCCATGAATCTCGGGAAGATCGCCAGGACGTCGTTCGAGCCAGCCCATGGTCGATCCCTGGGGGTCGTAATCCATGACGGCCGGGGCAGGGCCATGTCGCGCGTAGCAGGCAGCCAGGTTCGTGACCAGCGTCGACTTTCCGCAACCCCCTTTGGGATTGAGGATGACAATCTTGTTCAGGTTGTCACGACGGGGCGTAACCAGCATTTTGCGCACACATAACTCGGGCCTGGTACATCAATGTCGCGGAATCCGAGCCTGAAGTCCTTGAGCCAGTTCACATAATACCCCGGATCGCCGATCCGGGGTAATAGGCCCTGAATCAGGTGCCGTTGGTGCCGAGGAAGGCGTCCCAGGTCATATCTTCCGAGTAATCCACGACGCCGTCACCATTGTCGTCGATCTCGACACGCACCATCTCGGGGTCGAGTACGATGAGGCGCGCCGTCGAATTGTCGCCCTGCGCGAGGAGTTCCCCCTCTTGCGGGTAGGCCGGCACGAAGCCACGGAACGTCATCGGTGTCGAGTAATCGACATTAGCCGGCAAATCCGAGCTGTCGAGCGTGCCATACGCGCTCATCGTGAATTCTGCCGGGACCTGGTTGCCGTCGAAGGTCGTCGTCGACCCGTAGTTTTCCAGAGTCTGGGAGCCTGCGTTGCTGGACTGCGACATCCTGGTGCCCGACACAATGGTTGAGACGAAAGGTGCCTCGATCGTGTCGACCGTTATGGCGGTGTCTCCTTCTCCCGTGAATGTGTCGTCGGCAGTGACGATCGAAAGCGAAGTAACTACGGCGTTAACAGCAAGCGAATAGGTACCGAGGGCGAAATCGCCACTGAAATCGGTAATCGTCATGTCGATTACGCCGTTGGTGAGGGACTCGCCGTCATTGCAGTTGACGTATTCGATGCGGTAGGTATCGCCCGGTGTCGGGTTCGTGCTGAACGGATCCGCGATGTCGCCGGACAGGTAGTACGCGCCATCGGGAAAGCACGGATACTCGTCGGGGCCGAACGGGATCATGCTGATGACGTTCAACATCAGCTCCTCTCCGGTCGGGGCAATGTAGGGGAGCGCGGCACCATTATCGGGCGCCGCACCGACCGGCAGGCCGCCGATCTCGGCAAAGCCGCCGCTGGACAGGGCTGCCTCGTATGACAGTCGCGCAACGGCGACGCCATTTTCTGACGTGATCGGGAACGAATCGGCGACCGGGTCCTGTACGCGGAGGACTGCGTTGCCGTCGCCGCCGCCGCAGGCGCCGACCAGTAGCGATGATGCCAACACTCCGAGGTGAACGCGTTTCATGGCGCGACTCCTTTAAATTCAATGAGTTCCTGTGATCCAGCTTAGCGCATCAGCGGGGAATTACCGTGACCGGGATCACAGCGACGTCATACCCGGTGGCGATGCGAACGCAGGAAATTGCTGGCCTCGCGCAGCCATATGCAGGTGTCACAGTCGCAGAATCGATCATGTTCGCTGGCGGCGCCGTGGTCGCGCCGGATGTAGTCGGTAGCGGTCTGCAGTGCCACGATCAGCTCGGACAGCGGCGTCGACAGCGACGGTTCCTCACGGTGCTTCTTGAGCCAGCGGCATGCCCTGCCAAATTCGCAGCTGATGCAGATAGCATCGTCGCCGCAGAAATCGCCGTGCAGGTGGCAATCGGTGAAGTCGACGTCCCGATCAATCAGCCAGCGCGGGTATTCGAGGAGCGTCACGAGGTAACCCGTAATCGTCCTGGTATTGGTTCCCGTCAGAGTGTTCATCGGGCCGCTCTGTCTAGAACATTTCGCTGGGGTCGAGTGTATCATGTGCCGGTTTTTCGCGACTCTTGATCCACTTGCCCGTGATCATGTTGTCGTAGCTGAGACCCGGGCCGACCATCGGGTAGACACCGGCATCCCGGTCGATAATCACCTCGAGGAACGCGGGCCCCTCGAAGGCCATGAATTCTTTTATGACCCGTGGCAGGTCCTCTTTCTTATCGAGGCGTTCTGCGAACTCGAAGCCATCCGCCTCGGCTGCTTTGACGAAGTCCTTGAGGTGCAGCGACTTGTCGCTGCCCGACATGCGGCCTTCGAAATACAGCTGCTGCCACTGGCGCACCATGCCGTCACCGTAATTGTTGAGCACGATGACCTTGATCGGTGTCTTGTACGTTGTCGCCGTCTCGAGCTCACCGATGTTCATGCGAATACTGCCGTCGCCATCGATATCGATGACGACGCGATCAGGCTGCGCAAACTGGGCACCGATGGCGGCCGGCAGGCCGAAGCCCATCGTGCCCATGCTGCCCGACGTGAGCCAGAGCCGCGGTTCGCTGAAATCGAAGTACTGTGCAGCCCACATCTGGTGCTGGCCGACGCCGGTGGAGATGATCGCCTCGCCTTTGGTGTGTTTGTTGATCTCCTCGATCACTGCATAGGGCTGGATCAGCTCCGATTCGTGATCGTAGTTGAGGCAATACTCCTTCTTGAGATGGGCGATCTCGTCATGCCACTGCTCGAATTCCTTGCTGAAGCCGATGCGCCTGCCGTATGCGAGCAGGTCGGTCAGATCCCGTTCCAGGAGGCCCACGTGGTGCCAGTTGACGCGCTTCACCTTGCCAATCTCGGCGAAATCGACGTCGAAGTGCGCAATGTTCTTGGCGCGCGGCGCAAACTGCCCGGGGTTTCCGGCGACGCGGTCGTCAAAGCGCGCCCCCATCGTGATCAGGAAATCACAGTCCTCCACCGCGTAATTGGCGGAAGCGACACCGTGCATGCCGAGCATATGCAGCGCGAGCGGATGCTGGGTATTGCTGGCGCCGAGCGCCATCAACGTCGTGGTAACTGGAATACCGTACGCGTTGGCAAAGCGACGCATAGCCTTGGTCGCGTTTGCGTTGATGACGCCGCCGCCCGCATAGATCAGCGGGCGCTCCGACTCCGAGAGCATCGTGTAGAACCGTTCACAGGCGTCATCGCTCAGGTGGTTTTCCTCGACTTTCGCGAGTCGGCGACGATACCCGTGAAGTGGCAGGGTGCCTGTCCCCTGGAAATTCCCCTGCCAGTTTTGCAGGTCCTTCGGTATGTCGACAACAACCGGACCGGGCCGGCCGGTGCGTGCCAGTTCGAACGCACTGCGGACCGTTTCCTCGAGTTTTTCGGCGTCGGTGACAAGAAACACATGCTTTGCCACAGCGCCCATGATGGCCGAGACAGGAGCCTCCTGGAACGCGTCGGTGCCAATCGCTGCCGATGGCACCTGGCCGCAGATGACGACCAGGGGTACCGAGTCCGCCATACTGTCACGCACAGGCGTGACCGTGTTCGTGGCGCCGGGCCCCGACGTGACTATGACCACGCCAACCTTGCCGCTGGCGCGTGCGTAGCCTGCCGCCATGAAGCCTGCGCCCTGCTCATTGGCGGGGACAACGAGCTGCATCGCCGGCGCCGCGTCGGGCCGGACATGATGGTCGTTGTAGCGGAAGACGGCGTCGTAGATCGGCAGGATCGCCCCGCCGGAATAGCCGAAGACCGTGTCGACGCCCTCGTCCGCGAGTACCTGGATGACGGTATCGGCACCGGACAGCTTCGTGCCCGCCAGGGGGTGCTCGTTGGTTGCCGCCGTGTTGGCGTGGTCACTCATGGTGTCGACATCGTTAAGTTACGGTTTTTCGGCGAGTGTTTAACAATTCAGGGTTCATTGCAATACTGGAAAATCTGCGCGACCATCCTTGCTGCGGCACCCTGAAAAGTTTCACTTGTAATACTCATGCGACACGCAATTTCAGTCCTCCTGGAGAACGAGGTCGGCGCCCTGACGCGCATGACCGGCATGTTCTCGACCCGTGGCTACAATATCGAGACCCTGAACGTGGCTCCGACCTACGATCCGCGCGTTTCGCGCGTGACCCTGGTCATTTCAGGATCAGACGCCGCAATTGCGCAGCTCAACGCGCAGCTCGCCAAACTTGTCGACGTCGTCAATATCCACGACATGACGCTGGGCGAGCATTTCGAGCGCGAACTCGCCATCGTCAAGGTCAAGCTGGGTACGGGTGGGATCGCCAGGGCCCTGGCGCTCGCGAGCAAGGCCGGGGCCGAGATGCTCGATGAGGACCAGAACAGCTGCACCATGCAGTTGACCGGTACGGTATCGGAGATCGACGAGTTCGTGGATGCCGCTGCCGAGTTCGGGGAGATTTCGGCAGTCGCGCGCAGCGGTACGGTTGCCGTCTCAAAAGGTGAGGTCACACTGACGTCATTTGACCGACAGCACCTGCTCGTCGGCTGAACATGGCCGCCCCGGCACTATCCAGCTACCGGAGACTTGTCGTCAAGGTAGGTTCGTCGCTGCTCGTCGATGACAACGGTCACCTGAATCGCAAGTGGCTCGAGACACTGGCGCATGACGTCGCAAGTCTCCAGGAGCAGGATCATCAGATACTGATCGTGTCGTCGGGCGCGATCGCGATCGGCAGCGCGGTGCTCGGCATCAACAAACGCCGCGCACGACTCGAAGACCTGCAAGCCGCCGCCGCCTCGGGACAGGTGCAACTGGTCCACGCCTACCAGGAGGTGCTGGGCGCGCACGGCATTGGTGCGGCACAGGTTCTGTTGACACCCGAAGATACCGAGAATCGGCGCCGTTTCCTGAATGCGCGCGGCACGCTCGCCCGTCTCCTCGAACGTGCGGTGGTCCCGGTCGTCAACGAGAATGACACGGTCGCCACCGATGAAATCCGTTATGGCGACAACGACCGGCTCGCAGCGCGCGTCGCGCAACTCATTATGGCCGACGCGCTCGTGCTGCTGTCCGATGTTGATGGGCTCTACACGTCGGACCCGGGCAAGGATGCCGGGGCCGAGCACATTCCGGAGGTCACCAGCATCACGGGCGAAGTGCAGGCAATGGCGGGTGAAACGCGTTCGGACATCGGCAGCGGCGGCATGGCTACCAAGGTTCAGGCTGCCCGCATTGCGACACATGCAGGTTGTTCCACCATCATCGCCAGCGGGCAGATCGAGCACCCGCTGCACGCGCTGTCGAGCGGCGCGCGCTGCACGGTATTCCGGGCCGAAGGGACGCCGGCAGCGGCGCGCAAACAATGGCTGGCCGGCGCGCTCGAAGTGCGGGGCGAGATCGCGGTCGACGCCGGCGCCGTCAATGCGTTACGCCATGGCAACAGCCTGTTGCCGGTGGGGATCCTGCGCGTTACCGGAAACTTCCGGCGCGGCGATGTCGTCCAATTGTGCGGGCCCGACGGTACCGAGCTGGGACGGGGACTCGCGGAATACTCCGACCAGGAAGCAACGACGATCGCCGGTTGCCAGTCGGAAGAGATTGAGGCAAAACTCGGTTACCGCGGCCGCTCGGTCGTGATCCACCGTGACGACCTGGTGCTGTTCGACTGACGATGACGGAAAAGACCAACATTGCGGCAACGATGACGGCGCTCGGACAGGCGGCGCGAGCTGCAGTTGCCGTACTTGCAACGACTTCGGGCGATGAACGCAACGCGGCACTCGCCGCCGCCGCAGCTGCTTTGCGCGAGAACTGCAGCAAGATCATCGACGCCAATAAGACAGACGTGACGGCGGCCGAGGCACGCGGTCTCAGCAGTGCCATGCTCGATCGCCTGATGCTCGATGCAGACCGGGTCGAAGCGATGGCCGCCGGCATCGAGACGATCATCGGGCTGCACGATCCGGTCGGTCGCGTGCTCGAGGAGTGGGAACGGCCGAACGGCCTGCGCATGCAACGCGTCGCGGTGCCCCTGGGAGTCATCGGCATTATCTACGAGAGTCGCCCGAACGTGACGGCCGATGCGGCCGCGCTGTGCATCAAGTCGGGCAACGCCGTCATCCTGCGCGGTGGTTCGGAGAGTTTCCATTCGAGTACCGCGATCTACGAGTGCCTGAGGGGCGGGCTCGAGGCCGCCGGGCTGCCCGGCGACGCGGTGCAGTTGGTCCCCACGACCGATCGAGCGGCGGTGGGCTTCCTGCTCTCATCGATGGCCGAGTGGGTCGACGTCGTCGTGCCGCGCGGTGGCAAGAACCTGATCAAGCGCGTGCAGGACGAAGCGCGGGTCCCTGTCATCGGTCACCTCGAAGGCATTTGTCACGTTTACGTGCACGAAGCCGCGGATCCCGACAAGGCCAGGGATATTGCCGTCAATGCCAAGATGCGGCGCACCGGCATCTGCGGTGCAGCGGAAACCCTGCTCGTCGACAAGGCTGTCGCGGAGTCCCTGGTGCCATACGTATGCGGTGCACTGCAGGAGGCCGGCTGTGCCATTCGCGGTGACGAAGCCGTGTGTGCGCTGGTGCCAGCAGCGGCACCGGCAAGCGAAGATGACTGGTCGACAGAGTATCTCGACGCGATCATCTCGGTGCGGGTTGTTGATGACATCGCGCAGGCGATTCGGCATATCGGCCACTACGGCTCCGGACACACGGAGAGCATCGTCACGGAGGACAAGGACGCCGCGGAGCGCTTCCTGCGTGAGGTGGATTCGTCGATCGTGCTGCAGAACGCATCGACACAATTTGCCGATGGCGGGGAGTTCGGCTTTGGCGCGGAGATCGGCATTGCGACCGGGCGCATCCATGCGCGCGGGCCCGTGGGCGCCGACCAGCTGACAAGTTACAAGTATGTCGTGCGCGGCCACGGGCAGGTGAGGCCGTAGAGTGACCGGCGAGCAGGTCTACGATCTTGCGGTCATAGGGGCCGGTATCAACGGGGCCGGCATAGCGCGTGACGCGGCCCTGCGCGGTCTCGATGTCATCATCATCGACAAGAACGACATGTGCAGCGGCTGCTCGGCCATATCGAGCCGCCTGATCCACGGTGGCCTGCGCTATCTCGAGTACGGTGAAATCGGGCTCGTTTACGAGTCGCTGCACGAGCGTCGCTACCTGCGCCTGACGGCGCCACACCTCGTCAAACCATTACGCATCTGTATCCCGATTTACCAGGACGCCCGTCGCAGCAAGCTTCTGATCCGGCTCGGCATGATCGCCTACGATATTCTGTCCTGGACGAAATCCATCCCGAGTCACCGCATGCTTACCGCGGACGAAATGCGGGCGGCCGAACCCGGCCTCGCGAGTGCCGGATTGCGGGGAGCCGCCCGCTACTACGATGCGCAGATCGCCTACGCCGAGCGCCTCGTGCTCGAGAATCTCATTGCCGCCAAGTCGGCCGGCGCGGAGATCCGGCTGCACTGCGAAGTTACCCGCATTGTCGTCGAGGACGGCGCGGTCGCGGCGCTCGATTACAGGGATCTCGCGGGCGGCGAAGCGCGGGTCGCCGTGAAAGCAGTCGTCAACGCGGCAGGACCATGGGTCGACAGCGTTCTCGACGTCGCGCCGACCGCCACGAAGCGCCTGATTGGTGGTACCAAGGGCAGCCATATCGTCGTCGGTAAGTTTGCCGGGGCGCCAGCCGATGCGTTCTATGTCGAAGCTGCATCCGATGGTCGCCCGTTCTTCATCATCCCGTGGAACGACCAGTACCTGATCGGTACAACCGACATCCGCTACGGCGGCGATCTCGATCATTGCCGCGCGAGCGTCGCAGAAGTCGATTACCTGCTGGATGAAACGAACCGGGTGTTTCCCGGTGCAGGTTTGCAGCGCGAGGACATCCACTACGCCTACGCCGGTGTGCGGCCTCTGCCGCGCAAGGAGAAGGGGCCTGAATCCGCCATCACGCGTCGCCATATCATCCTGGAAAACAAGGACGTCGCGCGCGGCCTGCTGTCGATCATTGGCGGCAAGCTGACAACCTACCGGAGCCTCGCCGAGCAGGCAGTCGACAAGGTGGGCAAGGTTCTGCGACGGCGCTTGCCAGAGTGCCGCACGCGCAGTACCGACCTGCCTGGCGCCTGGGGCATCGACCGCGCACGCGACGCGTTAGAGACCCTCGGTACTCTCTCGGATGCGGGTATAGAACGACTGCTGTCCATTTACGGTGGACGCGCCAGCGGTATCGTCGACCTGTGCGCAGATGTGCCGGAACTGGGGCGGACCCTCGATGGCTCGCGCACCGTGCTGGCTGCAGAGGTCGCGTTCGTCATGCGCCAGGAATTTGCCGCGTCGCTCGAGGACATCGTCTTTCGTCGCATGATGATTGGATTCGATACGGAGCAGGGGCGGGCATATTATGAGGAGATTGCCGCGCTGGCCGTGGCAGAGGCGGGCTGGAGCCCGGAGATTGTTGCGCAGCAGCTGGGGCAACTACGCGAGTACGCCTCGTCGCTGCGAGTGGGGTAGTTCTATGAGCAAACTCAGGCGATGGCAGCTGCCATCGATTGCCGTCCTTTGTCTTCTGTGTGCGCCATTGCTCGCACAGGGTCCCGAGACCGACAGCGCAGAGCCCACGCGGCCGCGGGTGGGCCTGGTCCTGGGTGGTGGCGGCGCACGCGGTGCCGCCCACATCGGCGTGCTCAAGGAACTCGAACGCCTGCGCGTTCCGATCGACGCGATTGCTGGGACCAGCATGGGGGCCATCGTCGGCGGCCTGTACGCCACCGGCATGAGTGCATCGGAGCTCGAGGAACTCGTCGGCTCGCTGGACTGGGCCAAGGCCTTGTCGGACGAACTGGAGCGACGCGACATGAGTTTCCGCCGCAAACAGGATGATGCCCAGATGCCGATCGATTTCGAACTCGGCATTCGCGATCAGGCACTGGTGGTGCCGCAGGGCGTGATCCAGGGCCACGAACTCGACCTGCTGTTGCGCGAACTCACGCTGGGCGTGTCGCACATCAGGGACTACGATGACCTGCCGATACCGTTCCGCGCCATCGCCGCGGACATCGAACACGGCAGCGCATTCGTGATGGGCGAGGGTGATCTTGCCCAGTCGATTCGCGCGAGCATGTCGGTGCCTGCGGTGTTCGCGCCGGTACTTATCGGTGATTCATTACTTGTCGACGGTGGCCTGATCAAGAACCTGCCGGTTGACGTCATGCAGTCGATGGGGGTCGACATCATCATTGCTGTCGATGTCGAATACCCCCTGTACGGCATCGACGAACTCGACTCGGCGATTGCGATCTCCGAGCAGATGTTCACGATCCTGCTGCGCAAGGAGACTTTGCGGCAGATCGCTCGGCTCGATAGCGACGACGTACTGATCCAGCCCGACCTCGGCCACTATGAATCGACAAATTTCGACGAAATCCTCGCAACGCTCGCGCCCGGGGAGGCGGCAGTGCGCGAGGTGGGCGACAAGCTCCAGGCCCTGTCTCTTGATGAAGCTGACTGGTCAGCTCACCTTGCAGCAAAGGGCAGGCCTGTTCCTGAAGCCTCGCACCTCGCGTTCGTTCGTGTAGAGCACGACGGGAAACTAATGTCCGAAGTGCTCGAGTCGCGCCTTACAGTAAAAGCGGGCGACCCGATCGATCATGCGGTGCTCGCTGAAAATGCAGACCGGCTCTATGGATTACATGTCTACGAGAAGGTCAGCTACCAGCTCATCGAGGATGAACGGGGGACCGGCGTCGAATACCGAGCGCAAACCAAGTCCTGGGGGCCCAACTTCCTGCAGCTCGGCGTTGCGTTCGAAGACGATTTCGAAGGCTCGACAGGATTCAATTTCTCGGCCCGCGTCACGCGTGCCGGCATCAATCGGCTCGGCGCCGAGTGGCGCAATGACCTCAGACTCGGCACCGACCCGAAACTGTTCTCGGAGTTCTACCAGCCGCTCGGTTTCGATTCGCGCTTCTTTGTCGCGCCCCACATTGGCCTGGAGCAAGCCAACGTCAATGCGTTTACCGGTGATGAGCCGATTGCGCGTTATCGCGTCGGGCGGGCTGAAGGAGGCATCGATTTTGGTCGAGAGCTCGGCCGGGTGGGCGAACTCCGCTTTGGCCTGTATCGCGGCTTTGGTAATGCCAGGGTCAAGATTGGTGATCCGTCGCTACCGCATCCCGATTTCCATACGGGCGGCGCGTTCGCGCGACTTCGCTTCGACACCTTTGATGATGCGCGCTTTCCGCGTCACGGTATGCGCAGTGACATTCGCTGGACCTTGTCGCGCCCGGCGCTTGGTGCCGACGCCAAATTCGAGGCGCTCGACGGCGAGTTCACACAAACGTGGAGCCGCGGCAAGAATACGCTGCAACTTGGGCTGGAATACGCAACGACCCTGGGTTCGGCGAGCTCGGTGCAGGATTACTTCCCGCTCGGCGGTTTCCTGAGACTGTCCGGCCTCGAGCGCGGCGAAATCAGCGGGCCGCATGCCGGGCTGGCCAAGCTCATTTACCGCCGTCGGGTAGGCGAGTCGACAGGTCTGCTCGATACGCCGGTCTATCTCGGCATGTCGGTCGAGGCCGGCAACGTCTGGCAGAACCGCTCGGATATGAGTTTTGATTCGATGCTGATGAGCGGCAGTGTATTCGCGGGTTTCGATACCCTGATTGGCCCGGTCTACCTGGCCGCGGGCTTCGCCGAGCACGGCAACTCCAACGTCTACCTGTTTGTTGGCGCGCCGCCGCGCTGATCAGCGGGAGATCTTCTCGAGAACCTGGGTCGGGGTGTCCGTCTTGCGGTAATAGCCATGGCGCTCGGCCATGT
Organism: Woeseiaceae bacterium; assembly: GCA_041574455.1. Lineage (GTDB taxonomy): Bacteria > Pseudomonadota > Gammaproteobacteria > Steroidobacterales > Woeseiaceae > UBA1847. Next base: position 32,359 of record JBFFOM010000031.1, read on the forward strand.
GCTCGAACGCGTCGTCCCGTTCGGCTTCAGTCACGTACCAGTGTTCGCGCGCCCAGTCGTCGCCCAGTACTTTGCGCAGGGTATCGTTCGCCGGCAGCGTCACCCGAATACCGAAGTTTCGATCCCGGCCGGCGGTCGTCGGATCGACGAGATTGTGCTGGTGGCAGTAGTCCAAGGCCGTTCCCTGCGCTGCAATGTCATGAACAGCGCGAGTATACCCAATCCTGTCAGCCATGTTGCAGCCGCCTGGACAGCGGGATTCCGGATATACTCGATGGTTGTTTCTGACCCAAAGCAGCCGCCCGATCCCGGCCACGAATAGCAACCCGGGCCTACCGATGTGAAATACAAAACGATCAACTTCGGACCGCCGATTCGCACATTCCTGGATGGAAGCGAGTACTGGGCTGTCGAGTTACCGTCGGTTCGTATTGGGCTCGGACACCTCAGACCCGGGTGGGTCTGGTCGGAGCATGATCGAAATCGGTTCCGGGGATGCGTTTGAGGTAGGGCCGGGTCATGACGCATGGGTCATGGGGGACAAGACGTGTGTTGCACTCGACGTGTCATTCAAGGGACTGGACTGACTCCGTCTGCTTCTGGCCGCAACCAGCCTCTCGCGAAGATTAAGCTACACTGTCCGGTATTGACCCAAAGCGGACCTTCCGCCTAACCCATTTGTTCGCGGACTTTGATGGTGTCGACGTGTTGGAGAAATGAGGTCGCCTTACCGTCGGCCAGTGTCCACACGTGTGCCATCCTCGCCTCACAAGGCTCGCCAGACTTCTTGTGGTTCCAGTTGTATTTTCCGTCCGCGACAACCGTGTCCCCATCGGCAACGAGTCGTTCAACGACGACCCCCCAATTGTCGCCAATCTCGCCGAGTCGCATGAATACGTTCTCGACGACCGCCTGAGGACCGATGTATGTTCCCGCCAGAGGGAAGCCATCGGCCTCGGTCCAGGAAATATCATAAGCAAGAGCGGCCGTAACGGCCGCAACGTCCCCTGATGCGAAACTGTCATATATGCCTTGAATGATTTCTTTGTTAGTCATCGGAGCACCTTTGTTGTTCTCGTCGTGGAGGGCGGTAGCAGACAATATCGCGGCTAAGGGTGAGCCTGCAACGGCTGCTTTTAGCCGCAAGCAGCCGCCCAGGCGAATTGGGCTAAAATGACCGCTAATGACCCATAGCAGACGTTCGTCCTACGGCGCTTAGACCGCCTCCAATCTAAGTACTTCCCAGCATTGTGCCGTCGCTAATGCAAGTGAAAAACTGCTAGCTACAATTAAGAAGAATACGTCCCTAATCAATTTCGGGGCGTTGGGGAGACGTCATGAAGAACCTAAGTATTGCTGCAATCGCGATTCTCATAGCGGGATGCGCGACGATCGTAAATGACCCAATGATTCCTATAGCGGTGAATTTCTCGGACGGTTCATCTGGGAATTGTGACTTCAAGAACAAACGAGGTGTTTGGTCGTCCGAGATACCAACTCAAAATGTCATGATCCGCAGGTCGGATGATGCGTTGGTATACGACTGCACTACCGAAGATGGACGCGAAGCCCTCCGGGCGCACTGCGTGCGTCCCAAATCGCTCCCAGCGATTTGGTCGGGGCTCAG
>JBFFOM010000032.1:0-33570 GCA_041574455.1 Woeseiaceae bacterium
CGTGCTCCTCGAGACGGTCGATCATGTAGCGAAAGAACTCGTTGTGCCCGCCCTGGTAGGAACTGACGGCGATGCCGTCGGCGTCCTCCTGGACGGCCGCCCGCACGATGTCATCGACGCTGCGGTTATGGCCCAGGTGGATCACCTCGACCCCCTGTGCCTGGATCAGGCGCCGCATTATGTTAATCGCAGCGTCGTGCCCGTCGAACAGTGAGGCCGCCGTGACGAAGCGAAGCGGGGTCTCTGCGCGTTCACCCGACGGGCGTGGCAAACCGGAAGCAGCTGTGCTCATGAAACCAGCCTGAAAAGAATTTTAATCTGGATTAAAATAATGCAGAATCGCTCCTGACTCAAGGATTTGGCGCAGAAATCATGGCGGAAAAAGCCTCCGAGACCCGCTGGGAACTGCAAAAAGACCGCATGTTGCGCGCGGCGGCCCAGTGCTTTAACGAGAAAGGCTACAGCGGTACGTCACTGAAGGATGTGTCGACCCTTCTTGGCCTGACGGACGCTGCTCTTTACTACTACGTCAAGAACAAGGAAGAGCTCGTCTACCTCTGCTACCTGCGCGCCGGCGACGTCGGTCGCGACGCCATGAAACGCGCCATTGCGGGCGGTGGATCCGGCCTGGATATCGTCCGGCGCTATCTTCGTCTTCACCTCGAAGCATTCACGGGAGATCAGGGACCGATTGCGATCATGTCCGAGATTCCGTCGCTGCAACCGGTGCATCGCGAAGAAATCCTCGAGGTGTCACGGCATCACAGTGCGCGCTTCGAAAGACTTCTGGAAATAGGTATCGCCGATGGCAGCATCGGGCCCTGCGACGTGCGCATGACCGGCAACGCCATCATGGGTGCGCTGAACTGGGTGCCCAAGTGGTACCGGAGCGATGCGGTCGTTGCCGACCAGGTCGTGCGGGAATTTCCGCAGATATTGAGCGCAGGGCTGGCGGTCAGCGATCGTCGATGAACTGCAGGTACTCGTCGACCCGGGCGACCAGTTCGGCGAACTCGCGATCCGACATGTCGGGCTCGAGTTCGTCCATGCCGATTGTTCTCGTGATGGCATCGAGCCTGATTTTCATCTGGGCCTTTAGCTTGCGATCGAATTCGCCGCGCGTGGTCGTCATCCCGGTGCGAGGGTTGATAATCGTGACCGTCGACGACGTGTTTCCCGCCAGGCGCGATCCTGTCGATGTTTCATTCAGAGCCTCGCGCTCCCTGCGCAGGAGTCCGAGCGCCACGACGACATCGCTGTACTTCTGCCGCAGCGAAACATAATGCTGGTCCGACTCCAGCAGTTGCTCCTGACTCATCGACTCGAGCAGCTCGTCGCGCACTTTGATGAACTCCGACGAACCACGCTCGGCGGCGATTCGGTACCAGGCCGACGCCCGGACCGCGTCACGCGGCACGCCCTTGCCGTTGAGCCACATGTAGCCAGCCATGTACTGCGCATACTTGTCGCCAATCGCTGCGAGCTCGTTAACGTAGATGAAGTAGGCCCGCTCCCAGTGCCCGGTGCGATACAGGTCTTCGGCCTTGGCCTGCATGCGCAAGGTCGGCGCATCGAATGCGCGCATCTCGCTCTGCACCTGGGCCCACACGGGGAGCCCGGCAAGCAACAGTAGAACGGGCAGGAAGGTGCGGAATCTCAAGCTGATCACGATGAATTAAGGTGATTGACACCGGATTTGAACACCTTCGGACCCTCAAGTTCCAGCGAAAACCGCGGCTTAGTCGACGAATTTCGGTGCGCGGTTCTCGAGATTCGCGCGCACCGCCTCGGATTGATTCGGGGAGCTCAGTATGCCGACCTGAATCCTGGCTTCGAGTGCCAGCGCCTCTGCCTCAGGCATCGTTGCGGACTCGTTAAACAGGCGCTTGATGCCCCTGATAGCATCGGGCGATCGCGCGGCGATCATGCCAGCCAGTTCCCTGGCAGCGGCCAGCGAATCCTCCTCGATGCGCCCGATCAGACCGAGTCGCAGGGCCTCGTCGGCACCGAATACCCGGGCCGAAAATGCGAGCTCCCTGGCAACCGCGGGTGATACGAGGCCGCGCAGCGTCGTGCTGATCGCCATGTCGGGAATCAGGCCCCACTTGGACTCCATGATCGACATCTGCGCATCGGGCGCCGCGATCCGTAAGTCCGCGCCGAGTGCAACCTGCAGGCCACCCCCAAAGGCGATCCCGTGCATTGCGCAGATAACCGGGAACCGGAGTTCGCGCCACGCGTAAGCCGCTCGCTGCGCAAGATTGGCCGGAGACCCGTCAACGGGCGCCAGGAGCTCCCGCGCGATCTCCGCGCCACCGCTCTGCAACGCCTCGATATCGATCCCGGAGCAGAAATTCTCCCCAGCCCCGTGCAGCACGACGACCCGGACAGAAGACTCGCCATCGAGGCGCCTCGCAACGTCGTCCAGCGCCCGAAATGTCTCGATATCGAGCGCATTGAACTTCGCCGGGCGATTCAGCATGACTTCCCCAACATGGCCCTCGATCGTCAGCGCTACCCGGTCGCTCATCTTTCTAAACCCTCAACACACATTTGCCATTGCGCAGCACTTCGACATCGCGATCGCGAACCTGGCAGGCAAACGACACGATATTGCCGTCCTGCCACATCTCGGTCGTTATGGTGTCGCCTGGCAGAACCGGCGACGAGAAGCGTGCATCGAATTCCTCGATCAGGGTGTAATCGTAGTCGCAGATCGTCTTCAGTACAGCGTTGCAGGCAATCCCAAACGTGCACAGGCCGTGCAGGATCGGCCTCTCATAGCCAACGGACTGCGCGGTCGCGGGATCGGCATGCAGAGGATTACGATCGCCGGTCAGCCGATACAACAGGGACTGATCGGCCCGTGTCTTGATATCGCAGGACAGGTCTGGCTCGCGGCGCGGCGTCCGGTGCGGAGCGATACTTTTACCCTTAGGGCCGCCGAATCCCCCGTCACCGCGGGCAATGATGGTGCAACCCATGGTAAAGAGCGCGGTGTCGTCCGCGGCCAGCCGGCCCTCCGCCTCCAACAGGAACAGGGCGCCAAGCTTCGGGCCGCGGTCAAAAACGTCGACGACTCGTTTGTTGATCAGCAGATCCGCTGCCGCTGGCAGCGGACGATAGAGCTTGAGCCGCTGCTCGCCATGCAGAATCTGGCTGTAATCCCATCCCAGCCCTACGGGAAACATCTCGGGAACGAGGACCGTCGCCAGTGACGGCATCGTGCGCAGTGGCTCCGTACCCTGTTCGAAGACGAACGGCAGTTCTCGTGCATCGACAGGATCATGCCCCATACCCACGCTCAGCGCATAGAGAATCGATTCCCGGTCGGTATAGGAAAAGAGAAGATCGGTCTCGACCTTCGACATGATGTTGTCGTAATCCAGTGCCATTGTTCGTCCATGCGGCGGCGTCCGGAGGCAGAGTGTACCGTCACATACGGAAAATGCCGAACGGCTTCTCGCCTGGCTGGGTTTGGTTCATCGCCGCTGACAGGCCGTGCGCGAGAATGGCGCGCGTGTCCAGCGGGTCAATGACGCCATCGTCCCACAACCGCCCGCTCGCATAGTACGGGTTACCCTGGGTCTCGTACTGGGCGCGGATCATGTCCTCGAAGTCGGCCTTTTCCTTCTCGGGCCACTCCTGTCCTTGCAGCGCCAGCCCTTCTTCCCTGACCGTGGACAGCACGAGGGCCGCCTGGTCACCCCCCATCACCGAGATGCGCGCATTCGGCCACATCCACATCATGCGCGGACTGTAGGCACGACCGCACATCGCATAGTTGCCCGCACCGAACGAGCCCCCGACGACCACCGTGAACTTGGGCACGTTAGCGGTTGCGACGGCGTTGACCATCTTCGCACCATCTTTTGCGATCCCCGCATGCTCGACGCGTTTGCCAACCATGAAACCCGTGATGTTCTGCAGGAACACGAGTGGTATGCGGCGCCGGTTACACAGTTGCACGAAGTGCGCGCCCTTCAGGGCCGACTCCGGGAACAGGATGCCATTGTTGGCAATGATGCCGACCGGGTAGCCGTCGATGTGCGCAAAGCCGCACACGAGCGTAGCCCCATAGAGTTTCTTGAACTCGTGAAACTCGGACCCGTCAACGATGCGTGCGATCACCTCACGAATATCGTATGGAAAGCGGAACTCCCGCGAGACAATGCCGTAGATATCCTCCGCAGGGTGCAGTGGTTCTGCGGATTCCCGGCGGACAACACTCGGGTGTCGCTCGAAATTCAGGTTGGCAACGATATCGCGCGCGATGCCAAGCGCGTGATCGTCATCATCCGCCAGATGATCCGTAACACCCGAGATCCGCGAATGTACGCTGCCGCCGCCCAGCGTTTCGGCGTCGACAACCTCCCCGGTCGCGGCTTTGACGAGTGGCGGGCCGCCAAGGAAGATCGTGCCCTGTTCACGCACGATTATCGATTCATCGCACATGGCCGGGACATAAGCACCGCCCGCCGTGCACGAGCCCATGACAACGGCGACCTGAGGGATACCCGCAGCGGATAATCTCGCCTGGTTATAGAAGATCCGCCCGAAGTGCTCGCGATCCGGAAACACCTCGTCCTGTCGCGGCAGGAAAGCACCGCCGGAATCGACGAGATAGATGCAGGGCAGGTGATTCTCCAGCGCGATTTCCTGGGCGCGAAGATGTTTCTTCACCGTTAGCGGATAGTAAGTGCCGCCTTTTACCGTCGCATCGTTGGCAACGATCATGCACTCGAGCCCATGAATCCGGCCGATGCCCGTCACAATACCGGCGCTCGGAACATCGTCGCTGTACACCTGCCACGCGGCCTGCCGACCTATTTCGAGAAAATGCGCATCCTTATCGAGTAGCGCACGAATACGATCGCGAGCCAGCAGTTTACCGCGCTTGAGGTGCTTCTCGCGGGCCCGCTCCGAACCGCCCTGCATGACGTAGGCATCGATATCGCGCAGCTGGTCGACCAGCGCCTTGTGCGTCTCTTGGTTTTTCTGAAAGTCTTCCGCTTCCCGGTCGACCCTCGTCTCGATTACGGGCATTCGTTTGCCTATCGCGTCGCGTTGAACAATTCGCGGCCGATCAGCATGCGGCGGATTTCACTCGTTCCCGCACCAATCTCGTAGAGCTTGGCATCGCGCCACAGCCGCCCTGCCGGGTATTCGTTGATGTAGCCATTGCCGCCCAGCGCCTGGATGGCCTGACCAGCCATCCAGGTCGCTTTCTCGGCAGCTACGAGAATACATCCCGCGGCATCAAAGCGGGTAGTCACGCCACGATCACAGGCCTGGGCGACCGAATACACGTACGCCCTGCACGAGTTCATCGTCGTGTACATGTCCGCAATCTTGCCCTGCATGAGCTGGAATTCGCCGATCGGTTGTCCGAACTGTTTGCGGTCGTGCACATAGGGCATTACAACATCGAGGCAGGACGCCATGATGCCCAACGAGCCACCCGCGAGCACGACGCGCTCGTAATCGAGCCCGCTCATCAGAATGGCAGACCCTTTACCCTCCTCGCCTAGCAGGTTTTCGGCCGGGATTCGGCAATTCTCGAACAGCACCTCGCTCGTATCGGAACCGCGCATGCCGAGCTTGTCGAGCTTTTGTGGCGTCGACAGTCCGGGCGCACCCCGCTCCACGATGAATGCGCTGATTCCCTTGCTGCCAGCTGCCGGATCGGTCTTGGCATAGACGATCATGACGTCCGCACCGGGCGCATTCGTGATCCACATCTTGGCGCCGTTGAGAACGTACTCATCGCCGTCGCGCACCGCTGTCGTCCGCATACTGACGACGTCGGATCCGGCACCGGCTTCGCTCATGGCGAGCGCACCGAGATGTTCGCCAGACACCAGTTGCGGCAGGTAATGCGCCTTTTGCTCACTACTGCCCCAATGCCTCAGCTGGTTCACACAGAGATTGGAGTGGGCGCCGTACGAGAGCCCGACGGAACCGGAGGCCCTACTGATTTCCTCCATGGCGATGACATGCGCCAGGTAGCCGAGCTCCGCACCGCCGTACTCGCTGTCGACGGTGATGCCGAGCAGGCCCAGTGCGCCAAGTTCGGGCCACAGATCACGCGGGAACTCGTTGTTCTCATCAATTTCGGCAGCCCGCGGGGCAATCCGGTCGGTCGCGAATCCGCGTACAGACTCACGCAGCAGGTCGAGGTCTTCGCCCAGGCCAAAATTGAATTCAAACATAACTCGGTCCAGGTTAAACCAATGGGGTCCTATTGTGCGCCCGTTGCGATACGGCGTGAATACCGTAAGTGCGGTACCGGATGCGCTAACTGGCCGATAGTTTGCTGATAAACAGTGAGAACAGCTCGAACTGTGAGGTGATCCCGAGTTTCGAGAACAGGTTGCGTTTGTGCACCATGACCGTGCCGGGAGCAATATCGAGCTTGCGCGCAACCGATTTGCTCGAATGTCCACGCAACAGCAACTGCGTGATCTCGCGCTCACGCCGCGTGAGGACGCCGTCGCCGAAATTTTCGAAGACCTCGGTGAGACGCCGGTGAATCGACTTGTCCGGCGCACTCCGAGCACTCGCAGACCGCCATTTATCCCACACGCGCTGCATGCCGGCGCGGACTATCGGCTCGATCAGTGCGAGATAGGCGAGTTCGGCTTGGGAGAACTTCTGCGCGCGTCGTCCCACCACCAGTACCAGCGTGCTGCCGTCACCAGCGTCGAGGAGATAATCCATCTCGTCCTTGAGGTGCGTGCGCTCACAATACTGGCGGTAATATTCCGACGAGTGGAACCTGTCCGGCGTCGCGTCACGGAAGCGGCATAATGCCGGCCTGTCTCTGCGCAATGCGAGTTCGTAAAGCGGGTCGAGAAGGTAGGGCCCGGCCAGGTATCGATCGACGTAGTGACGGGCGCCGGCCGGCTCGAGCGTGTGATGGAGTACCTGGGGCGCTGCGTCGGGGTGAAACGCCAGCAGGCAGGTGCCATCATGCCGCACCACCTGCCCGAGTGCTTCGATCAGACAGGCGGCTGTCTCTTCACCCCCGCCGGCGGCCACGAGCGCTCCGATAGCGCTGTGCCAGGCCGGTGATTCGAACCGCGATTGCGCCATGGATCAGGGCTGGTACAGCGCCGCTACGGCACCGGACGGGTCGCGGATCACACAGAATCGCCCGCCGGCGAGGCTGCGAACCGCGACAATGACCTTGCCGCCGTGCGCCTCGCACGCCGCAGCGCTGGCATCGACGTCTGCGACCGTAATGTAGATCAGCCACCCACCCGGAAGCTCCGCATTGCTGCCACGAGCATGGCAGATGCCGGACACGGCATCGCCACCTGGTGTCGTCATCGAGTAATCGACATACGCACCCATCGAAACGTCCTCATGCCCCCAGCCGACAACGGCTTTGTAGAAGTCGCGCACCTCGCTGGCGTTGTCGACACTCATGTCAATCCAGCCGATCTTGCCTGTCGAGTCGGACATGTCAGTCCTCCTGTTTCTGTCAGAATGCTGTGAGGAACGAGGCTGCGTTGCCGCCGACCGTCGCACGTCCTGTGCGCGCGGCGGCCAGGTAGTTGGCACCCTGAGGATAGCCTTCGGGTTGCGGATTGTGGACCCGGCGCACCCGATTGCGGTGATACAACCGCAATTGCGCACCCAGCGGAACGACGCGCACAGGGTCGTCGCCCGTCAATTCGCGGTGCAGCGCCGGCAGCCTGAAAAACGGCTGATTCATATCCGCGTGATGCGCATTGTGATAACCGAAATTGAGGACGAGCCAGTTCACCCACCGATGCCGCAGGCTCAGCGGATTGCTGAATGTATGCTGCTGCTCCCATACCGTGTCGCCCTTGTGCGGCGGCGTAACGTAATCGAACAGCGTCGTGTTGTAGCCATAGTCATGTTGCACGCTGTCCATGAAACGCAGCACATGCATCATGAGCAGGTAAGAAACCGTGTACAGCAGCGCAACTTTGGGCGCGACCACAAGCAACGTGGCGAAGATTCCCCCGCGCAGCGTGATAACGATCAAGTTACGCATACGCTGGTCACGACGCTGCGGGATCACGAACGAGGACAGTGCCATGACGCCATGCAGAATCAGGTCGTGTGCCGGGATGTAGAGCCACTCGAGCACTCGTGTCACCCGGGTCACCAGCGGATGGCGCTCGAAAAACGCGTCATAGTCGAACCAGACGACATCGTCATTGTCGACGTGATGGCGGAAATGCTTGTAGCGGATGTCTTCGTAGGTGCCATAGGACGCCCCGCACAGCCAGGTCATGAAACGCCCCAGTAACGCATTGTGTTGCGATCTGTTGAAGACGAGGTTGTGACTGCACTCGTGAATCAGGTAGGCGGCGATAACCATGCCATGCGCCAGTAATACGGTCGCAGCGACATTGACCGCCCGGTTCGATGCAAACAACCCGGCAAACCCCAGTACCCATGCCAGGACGGCATAAACGCTCGCCGCGCCGTAGTAACGCAATCCGAGTGGGTCTTTTACAATTCTCTTTGCTAGCATACGCGACGACGCAGGATCTCACGGAGAAAGAATCGATGAAGCTCGTCACCGCTATTGTAAAACCCTTTCGGCTCGATGATGTGCGCAATGCACTGAGCGAAGTCGGTATCCAGGGAATGACCGTAAGCGAAGTCAAGGGTTTTGGACGCCAGCGGGGCCATACGGAACTCTATCGGGGTGCCGAGTATGTCGTTGATTTTCTTCCCAAAGCCAAGATTGAAGTCGCTGTTTCGGATGATCTCGTCGAGCGTGTCGTGGAGACCATTGTCGAATCGGCCAAGACCGGCAAGGTCGGAGACGGCAAGATCTTCGTTACGCCGATCGAACAGGTCTGGCGGATCCGCACCGGCGAAACCGGCGACAGCGCTCTCTAGATCTTTAGGAAAAGACCCCGAACACGGCTCGCGCAAGCAGAAACCACAACGCGAACGCCGCTATGCAATACGTCGTGAACCGCAGCATAACGACGTTGACCGTGCACTGAATCGCACTGTGGAAAACGCGAAACACGAGGAATACCCAGGCCGCGATCACGTCCGGCTGTTGCGCCGTTCCCGTTACATACAGGTACAGGCACAAGGCATAGAACATTACAGGCAGTTCGAACAGGTTCCTGAGATTGTTCGCCGGGTTATTGACCACCTCGGGCAACAGCTCAACAACCTTGTCGGGTGTCGTATATTCCTGGACGGGCTTGCGCGCTCTCTGCATGGCCGGGATCCGTCGTGCGTACATCACAAACCAGACGATTGCGGTCAGGACCATCACGCCCAGCATGGGCTGGAGTATCGCCGCCGAGTTCATTCCGCGCCCTGCGCCGTGCAAATCACATTGAGCTTGTTGGATCTGAGGCCTTCGGAATAGCCGGCAAAGAAACCGTCCTGCCGCGGGCCCGCATCACCCGTATTGGCGCCGCCGAGTTCGAGCGCTTTGGGTACGTCGTGCGAACCCGGGGTTACGTAACCAATCATGACTCCTCTCCTGTGTTCAATCTCCGGCCAGCGTGGCACGCCAGGCGGCCAGCTTACCCGAGAAGGATAACGACGCAAAAGCAGGGCTGGTCGACGGCAGCACGATGAGTTTCTTTCCCGCAACGATTCCGGTCGGTACGACAAACCTGCCAAACAGCTGCTCCGCCTTGCGGCCATTGAACGCGATCAGCTGGATACCGGGGTGAACGACGAAGAAACTGCTGAAGTCGTTAGCAGTCGCACTCGTCAGCCTGATGTCCGCATCCATGCTGCCCGGACGAACAGAGCTCATCAGCACGTCCCAGAGCGCGATACGATGCTCGATCAGCTGCGAGCACCTCGTGGCGTAATCGCCTTCGATGGCAAACAGTTCACTCATAATGCGCCAGAACGCGTTTTGCGGATGGGCGTAGTACTGTTGCTCGGCGATGGATCGCTGCCCCGGAAGGCTTCCGAGTATCAGTACACGCGCATCGGCGCGCGCAATCGGGGGGAACCCCTCAGCTGGTATCGCGGCCATAGGCCCGCGATAGTAACCATCAGGCCGGGAAGAAGTCGATCGGCTTGGTCGTGGTGATCGCTTCGACGTCCCTGGCCTCGAAGCGGAACAGCTTGACGCGCTGGACGAGCTTGCGTTCGAGTTCTTCGTCACCGAGCTCACTCGAAACGACCTCACACATCGTGACCGCGCCATTCGGTGCGATCGTCAGGCGCAGGACCAGTTTGCCCTCGAGTGACGGGTCGCGACGCAGTGCGCGGTTGTAGAGTGCGAAGATCGCGCCCTTGTTCTTGTCGAACACGAGCTCGATCTCTTCGCGAGAGCGCGACGCCTTGCCGCTCGAACCCGACCGGGCAGCGCCCGGGCCCGCCTGGCCAATTCCGGCAACAGGGCTTGCGACGCGGGTCGTATTGCGACCGGCGATGCCTGTGCCACCCGTATTGCGACTCATGCTTGCCGTATTGATGCCGCCCGACGACGTCCCGACACTGGAGGTAATCATCGAGCGCTCATTGCGCTCGGCCTCACCGACGGACGCTGACAAGGGGCGATCGTCGGCGACTTGCTGTAGATCCACGTCCACGAGGTCGGCGAGGTCCTCGGCAAACGGCATCATCGCCGCCTCGGCTTCCTGGCGGGCTTCTTCGACACGGTCAACGACGGGTTCGGGCTCGGGTTCAGGCTCCGGCTCCGGCTCCGGCTCCTGCTCGACCACCTGCTCGGGCTCCGGCTCCTCGTCTGGTTCCGGCTCCGGCTCCGGCTCGGGCGGCGGCGGCGGCGGCAACGGCTCTTCCTCGAGCAGCAGCTGCGCAAGGCGCGGCGGAATCTCTTCAACGTCGAAGGGATCGGGTTCCGGGACAGGGATGAATGGCCAGACGACACTCAGGACCAGGCAGATGAGCAGGATAATGCCCAGCAGGCGCTGAAACTTCTGCTCCTGCGCCTTACCCGTTGTCCAGGGAAGGTCATACTCTCTGTAAAAAGGTAAGTCCAAATCCGTGACTCCTGGTCTCTATGACGGCCTCAAAGCGACGCCTGAAGGTCGTCGAGCTTGTCCGAGCTTTTCTGCAGCACGGCCAGCGAGATTTGTCCGTAGTCCGAGGCCGTGCAGGTCGCCATGACCTTCTTCAAGAGGCGATAGGAAATATCCTTGTCGCCCATGATCGTGACTTCACGGCCTGCGACGTCGTCCTTGGCTGCACGCCGCAGAACGCGATCGTTCTGCGACAGCAGTGCTTCACGCAGTGCCGGGATGTCATTGCCCCTGGTGGCCATGACCTCATCAATCTTCGCCACGGGCGTACCCTGCACGAGGATGTCGGTCTGGCCGATCAGGACCACGACATTCTCTTCAGGTTTCTTCTCCGCAATCGATTCGGGCAGCTGCAGGTCCTTGGAATTCGGCAGCGTCTGCACGTCCGAAGAGTTCACCAGCAGGAAGAACACCAGGATCGTAAAGATGTCCATCAAGGAAACGAGATTGAGCGTTCCGGAGCCTTTGTGACGCCGGTGGTGTTTCGCCATGCGTTTGGCGCGCGCTGACTTGGCCATACTCAAGCACCTCCCTCGAGCACTGGCGCGTCCCCGATGGAAATGTCCGGGAACAGGTCCGCACGATTGATCCTGCCCTCGATATCGTCAACTTCCTGCGAAACGCGTACCGCATCCATGACCTGCACGATCGTGTCATAGGCAATGTCCTGTTCGAGCAGGATCGCCGCATCGGTCTTGGTCGGATATCGTTCCTTGAGCTGCACGAGTTTTTCGGCAAGCGCCGCATAGTCATAGCCGCCGGCATCCGTGTTGGGGTAGATACCCAACAGGCCCTGGTTGCGGTCACCCACTTCGATCCTGTCTTCACGCACGATAATCTCGAGCTGGAAGGTCTGATCCTGCGGGTCCACGGGTTCGCTAGAGGAGCCTGGCAGATTCAATTCAAGAACTGTCAGGCGCGAGAACACCGCGGTAATCAACAGGAACGGAACCAGGATCACCATCAGGTTCATAAATGCCGTGATGTTCAGCTCGGCCGTCTCAACATTGCGGCGGCCGGTCTTGCGGCTGCGAACCATGATCTATGCTCCGTTGTTGAGCTGGCGCTCTGTGACTGCGTTCAGGAACTTGACGCTTGCCATCTCGAGGCTATCGACGAGCGCATTCGTTTTCGTCTGTAACAGCGAGTGAACCAGCAGCAATGGAATAGCCGCCATCAGGCCAAAAGCAGTGGTGTTCATCGCAACCGAAATCGAGGCTGACAGCATGTCTGCTTTCTCTGCAGGGTTTGCATTGGACACCGCCGTAAATGCGTTGATCAGGCCGATGATCGTGCCGAGAAGACCCAGCAGCGTGGCAATGTTGGCCAGCGTCGCAATGTAATGGGTGCGCTTCTCGAGACGCGGCAGCACCTCCATGAGGCTCTCTTCCATTGCCTTCTCGATGTCGTCGCGACGACGCGCCGATTTAACGCGATACAGGCCATAAGTCAGGATCGAGCCAATGGCTGCTTTTGATTTCGCCGTATGCTGAGCGGCTTCCTGGAAATTGCCGGCCTTCAGGAAAGGCACGATCTTCTTCCACAAGGCCCGATTGCTCTGCCCCGACAAGGTCAGGTAGGTCCAGCGCTCGATCGCGATCGCAATACCTGTGCCGAATACCAGCAGGATGGGGATCATGAATGCTCCGCCATCCTGGAAAAAACGCACTACAGTGCTCATTTGTCTGCTCCTCTACAACAGATTTTCAATTTGTCGCGCGCTGCGTGCCCCGGAGTACTACGTAGCCTCGGGGTACAAGGCGCGCCCTACTCTTGCTCACTTTCTCCATACAGGTCGTTGTAATACTCGACCCGACGAATGAACTCTTCGCGGTCGACCGGTGCCAGCACCTCGTCAAGCAGCGTATTGACGGGCCTGCCCATCAGGTCGCCCGGATCCGACTTCTGCCAGGGCACGATGTAAAGCACCTTCGGCAGTTCCTGGTTGCCCGTAATCTCGGTCCGACTCAGCTCCATCGAGTCCATGACCCGGTTGCCTGTCGTTGTCCGCGTTACGTCCTGCACCGATGTTGCTTCCTCATCCGGTACGGCCGATGTGTCCACCGCGGGCATCAATTCCTCGTCTTCCGTCTCGTCCTGGGCGAAAGAGGCAAACGCTGCCAACAACATGGCGAGCATGAATCCGGTGCCGAATACGTTTTTGAGTGCAGTACTCATGTCCTTCATTCCGCCACGTTTGCCGTCTGCTGACTCGCCGCTACGCGACGCTTCAGATCCGAAATCCACTTCTCAACCTGCTTGTCTTCGCCAACAAGTGACTGATAGGTCTCGAAATGGTGCAGCGCCGCTTCAAGGCGCTGCAGGTACAGTTCGTTAAGAACGCCCAGGTTGTAGTGTGCCAAGGCGTAATCGGGCGAAACTGTGACAGCCTTCAAATAAGCGGCCTCTGCCTCGAGGAAATTCCCATTTCTGCGAAGTAGCATGCCCATCTGGTTGAGCGCAACAGCATGATTCGGGTTTATCGCAAGAGCCGAGTCCAGCGCCTGGCGGGCCGCCTCGTCGTCCCCGTTCCCGGTGTAAATGATGGCCAGGTTGACCCACGCACCCGGATAATCGGGATACATCAGCACAAATTCCTCGAACCGCAGCTCCGCATCCACCATGTCGCCGGCCGCCATCACGGCCGTGGCCTGCTCGAAACGTGTCAGGACCTCTGGCGGTGCGTCCGGCAAGACGGTCTCCGCCGCCCCGGCAACGGGTTCGCCCGTGCGCTCCTGTGGCGCTTGGGCATCTCTGACCGGCCCCGGGCCACCGCATGCGGCAAGCACGAGCAAGGCCAGCAATCCTGCCCCGATCGCAGACTTGTCAGTAAAGCGCCGTAACAACATCTTCGCTGCGCTCCTTTTTTGCGTACCTGGCGGGCATCAGGCCGGCCAGCCGCCCAAAACTCTTCTTCACCCATTCGTCGTAGACACCGTCTGCTGCACGATCAGCATTCGCCGTGTAGAGGTCAATCGCCTTTTCCTCGAACGGGTACGCCTGCTCCTCGAGGAGAATCTCGTACTGCTCGAGGGCATCAGCCGCGAGATCGGTCGGGCGGTCGGATTCCATCAGGTCCGACGAGAACTGTTCGTAGACTTCGCCCAGCCGGTAGGTCGACGCCGTCGTGACTTCCGCGACACCATAGTCGGACGCCCTCGTGTAGGCATCGATGACGTCCTCCATCAAATCCCGCTTCAGCTTCAGGCTGTCGGCGAGCGGTTGCGTCAGCTTGACGACCTCAAACCGCCGGCGTACCGGCTCGGCAAGCTCCAGAGATGCGGTCGCCGCGAGGTAACGTGTGCGATCGGACCGCTGTGCCCCTGCCGTTGCATCGACAGCAATCAGTTCATGCAGACGCGCGCGGACTTCACTTTCGTCGCCAGTTGCCCGTGTAATCTCGAGTAGTCGCGCCCGTGCCTCGATCGACTCGGACAGCGGATTCGGGTAGCGCGCCACGATCCGGTTGAGAACCCGCTGCTCCGAACTGACGGTGCCCGTCTCCTCGTAAAGCTCGGATGCTTTCCAGAGCGCCTCACGGCGCACATCCTCGTCGCTCGAGGCCGTATCGGCAATACGTTCGAACTCGGCAGCGGCGCGATCGAGCCTGCCGGACTCGAGATAGCTGACGGCGAGTTTCTGTGTCACGTCGTCGGCAAATTCGCTGTCCGGATAGGCGCTCCTGAATTCCTCGAGGACCGTGGCTGAACGATCCCAGGCCTCCATGGCAATCAGCGCGGCGGCGGCATCGTACTCGGCGGTTGCACGGATATCCGAATCCGGAACGGCCTGCCCCAGGCGGCGGAAATGTGTAACAGCCGTTTCCAGATCACCGGCGTCGCGCGCCTGTTCGCCCTGCTTGTAGATCGACGCGGCGACGCGATCCTTGATTTCCTGGTGTGCCTGCACATCATCCGCGGGCGTGAAGCTACGCAGGCTGTAATAGGCGCTCTCGGCATCCGCGTAGTTCTCGGTATCGAACTGCGAGTGCGCGATAACCGTCCACGACGTGCGCGCCAGCTCCGGCTTCACTGGCGGCTGCTTGGCCACGACTGTCTGTCCCACGGCGATGGCGAGATCGAACTGTTTTTGCTGGAACAGGTCTTCGGCCACGGTTGTCAGCACGGCGCCCGATTCCGGGTGTTCGGGGTACGTGTCTGCAAACTTGAGACCGCTGTCGAGGTAGGCCTGGTGCCACCGGGCCTGCGGACTGCCTGTGAGCAGCGGCTCGTGCTCGCGATACGAGAGCAGTGCCGCATAGCCGGCCTCGGCCGACTTCTCATGAAACGGGTACGCGTATGACGTGCGCTCGTACTCGGCCGTAGCAGCAGCATAGTCTTCGCTCTCGAACAGGATTTCGGCGAGCAGGAAGTTCGTATTGGCCGTGTCCTCCTCGCCCGGGAAGTAAGCCATGTATTTACGATACAGGTCGGCGGCTTCGGCGTAATCGCTTTTCGCACCGTTCTTCTGTGCCTCGGCGTGGTAATACTGTGCGAGATCGTTCAGGTTTTGTTTCAGTTGTTCGGCAACCGCCTCGTTCTGTTCACGCGGATTACGGACCCAGAAATTGCCGTCCATGCCGTAGCGATCGACAAAGGCCTTCTTGCCGTCGAGCACTTTGCTCGGGAAACCACCTTCCTTGTAGGCTTCGATGACCTGCATCTGCAGGCCCGGCGCTTCCGGATGATCGGGATCCTGCTGGACGAACGCCTCATAGGTCAGCGCAGCATCCTGGAAGCGTTCCTTCTCGAGGTACAAATCGCCGAGGTTGCCGTAAATGACATGGAGGTAATGTGGCGCTACCCGCTGCCTCATGAATGTATCGATGGACTCCGCACCTGCCATGTAGGAGAAGCTGATACTGAGCACGCGGAACGTATCCTCGATCAGCTCACGCTCGGCACGTTTCATCGACGCCAGCCGTTCCTCGCCTTTGCCGACCTCGACATCGGAGAGTCTGCGATCGAGCAGTGCAAAGAACGGCGTCAGGCTGTCTTCGTACCAGGCGAGTTTGAACTGCGCCCAGCCGAGTTTGTACAGCGACTGCTCGTAAAACCTCGAACTTTCTCCTGTCTTGATGACGTCCTGGTAAGCCAGCTCGGCTGCGTTGTATTCCTTGCGCAGGAACAGCATCTCGCCGCGACGGAACTGGATCTCGTCGAGCAGCGCCGTATCCGGATAGGCGACGACGAGATTGTTGAGTACGTCGAGCGCTTCGTCCGTGCGGCCGCCGACCTCGTAGGCCCGCGCCAGCTGGTACAGAACCGTGTCATTGCGCCGGTAGTCGGGATACGCCTCGAGCAGCCGCTGATAAAGATCGACGGCATTGTCGAAGCTGCGAACATCGAGCGCGTCGACATTGGCAGCCAGCTGGTCTGCCTCGGTTGCCTCTAGCTCGAGGTCGCCCAGGCGACGCATGGCCTCGGCTCGCAGCTCGGGATCGCCGGAAACCAGGTCGAGGAAGTCGCGATAGCTCTCGCGCGCCAGCTCTGAACCGTCGAGGACCAGCTGGTCGCGCCTTACTTCCACTGTCTTGTCATCAAGACTCCTGATCGTGTCCTTGTCTTTCACGCGCGCATCGGCCTGCGGCACCACGAATGCAGCAAGCGCGAGGACCAGGGCAAGGCGGTTGCGCATCGTCATTCGCCTGACTCTCCGACCGTCGACGCAATGTCGTAGATGGCTGCCAGCGCAAAGCGCGCCTGGATCGTGTACACGTCGAGCCGATCTTTCTGCACCTGCAGTTCGCCAACGGCGATTTCCTGCAGGAACGCGCGTTGCCTACCCAGCGTAATGCTGACGCGCGCTTTCATCTCCTCGATATGCGGCGTCAGACCGTAGACCTGGTCGCTCAGTTCGGCGAGTCGCAGCGGCTCGCTGTACATGGTGTCCTGGATCTGGCGCCAGGATCGCTGCGTGGCGACCAGTGCTTCGCCGGTTTCCTGGAGATCCTGCCGGACTGTCGCAACCCGACCGCGGAATTCGCGCTCCAGGTTCCACTGCATGACGCCTTTCAGCAGGTTGATCTTGTCCCGCACCTCTGCGGCTTCAGGAATATCGGCCTGCAATGCGGGCGTAAGCTCGAGATCCGTGATTTCGCGCCACATGTCGAATTCGGATTTCTCTGCAAGCGACAGCCAATCGCGGCCGCCTTCAATGTTGTCGATTACGGCGTCGTAACCGACTTTCAGGCCGATCAGCTCGCCGGGATCGACCACCGCAAGCGCGTCCTCAACGTACTCGAGGCTCTGCTCGAACTTCTGGCGACGCGTTTCGACCATGTTCGCGTAGACATCGACACTTTGCTGCCAGGTATCGAGATTGCGATACAGGTAAGTGAGGTCGCGGTAGTTTTTGAGCCCTTCCTGGAACTCGTGCGTCGCCATCAGGTGGTACAGGTAGCGTCCCTCGGCACCCGCCGGCAATTCCTCGAGGTCCCAGTACCAGCCGGTGCTGCTGAGTGGGTCGTCCGCAATGAATTCCTCGAAAAATTCGCCGGTCTCGATGCGGCTGATGGTCCGGTCGAGGCGATTGGATTCTTCGTAAAAAGCCTCGATTGCATTCAGGTAGTGGTCTGCAGCCTGGCTGATCGAATCAAGCTTGGCCATCGCGTAGGGGATCGCCAGCATCGACTCCTGCACCGCCGGATCAAGCAGGTCACGACCGCGCAGTTCCATCCACGGAACGAGCGCGCGATGATAGTTGTTGAGTTCGGCGTCGGCCCAGCCCATGCCGAGGAGCGCCTTGTTTGAAAACGGTCCCTCGAGACGCACGCGCTGGAGCGGCGCCTTGGCCGCGTACGGCTGTCCGTCCTGCAGGTACGCGTACCCGAGTGCGAGGTTGGCCTTGTCGCGCAGGGACGTCAGTTCCTCATTGAAAGGGTTCATCTGCCCGAGTTCATCGAGCAACGTCGCTGCCTCGTCAACACGCCCGCTGCGAACCAGAGCAACACCAATGTTGAACTTGGCGTAGCTGGCCCATTCGGTACGTCCGCGCCAGTTCTGCAGCTTCGCGATGGCCGCATCGTACTCGCCGCGGTCGATGAGAATCTGCGCGTCCAGCATCAGCGCCTCGCGCCGCAGGTCGTCGGGAAGTTCACCCTGGATCAGTCCCAGCGCCTCGACCGCCCTGTCGAGATAACCGCGCTGGTACCAGATCTTGGCAAGGAAGAACCACGTCCGGTTGCGTGTTTCGGGGCTCGACCGGTCGGCAAGCAGGCGCTCGAAGATGTCCGCTGCCTCCAGGTGATGCCCGTAGGAGAGGTACATGCCACCCAGCAGCAGCTCGGCGTCTTCGACATGCTCGGTGAGCTGTTCCTGTTTCTGTGCAGCCAGCAACCTCGCGATCGCCGCAAAATAGTCTTCCTGGTAGAAATAAAACAGGACCTCGCCGAACTGCGGGTCCCTGATGACTATCTCGTCGGAATCGTCAGCCGCCGCAGCGACAGCCGGCGCCATGCAGGCGCACAGCAGGCAAAGCCAGCAAAGAATGAAACGACCGGGGGGCAATGACTACTCCCATTCCTTGATAATGAACTCCGGCTGCTGCTTCTTCACGCGGTCGGTGATCTCGAGTTCGACATACTTGGCACCGATACCCTTGTCGAATACCAGTGTGGCACCACGCCGGTAGTCGCGAATGTTGGGGCCCTTACCGGTGAATACCGCGATCAACTCATGCTCGCCCGTTTTGAGATTGGCCATATGCACTCGATGGACACCGCCTCTCACCAACGCATCGACCTCGCGACCGGTGTACAGGTAGTTGGCAACTTCCTTGCCGTCGATCTTCAGCTGGACCGAATCCAGCTCGAAGTACTCGCCAACGTCCAGCGACACGAAGAAGGCCACCTGCGAATTGGCGGGGAACAGCAATTCCTCTTCGAGCAGGAACAGGTCGCGATTGAGGTCGAGGACCTCCTTCTTGAGCGCCTGCACGTCCTGGTCGATCGCCCGGAAGTCTTCCTGCGACTGCGCCTCGGCGGCGGCCGGTTCCGCATCCTGTGCAATGGCAACGGCGCTGCAGCAAAGCAGCGCCGAGGCAACGAGCGTGATGAATGATTTGGTCACGTTACTCTCTCAGCAGTGAACGGATCTGATCAAGGTACTTGTCTTCGTACCCGGGTTTGTAACCGTGGTGAACGTAGCGAACCGTGCCCTGGCGATCGATGATTACCGTGACGGGCATCGCCTCCACCTCGTAAAGCTTGCTGACTTCCTTGCGCGCATCGAAAAGGACCGGGAAATTGACCCCGAGTTCCTCGACCATCTGCATGGCCCGGCGCGAGTCATCGTCGATATTGACGCCAAGCAGGCTAAAACCAACCCGCTGGTAACGGCTGTACAACTGGTCCAGCAACGGCATTTCCTGGCGGCACGGACCGCACCAAGTGGCCCAGAAATTGACCATGACGACGTCGCCACGGTACTCCGAAAGCCTCAGGTTGTCCCCGGTCGAGCTCTTGAGGGCAAAATCAGGCGCCGCCTGGCCTTCCAGGCCACTGGACGCGAGGCTGGACACCGCGAAAATGCTCAGCACCAGCGCGAAAATCGAGTTTCTAAGTTCCATTCGTCCATTCCTTGTACTTGAACGCCGAATGGTGACAGTCAAGTCCGCCACGAGCCGTGACAATCGTCACAAATGCCCGAATTCGCTGAACATAATGACGGCCCCTCGAATGGGGCGCCGCCGCCCTGCAGACGGTCAAGATTACGTCAAATCGGCGTGTTTCCCAATGTTTTTCTTTGGCCCGAAGCCAGGACTCTATGATAGGCCTACGTGCATGAATTTAAAGTGAATATCCGTCGCCTTTCGGCGACATTCGGGCACCTTTCAGGGCACTTCGACATTCTGTGCGGCCGGCGGCATGAGGCCGTCAGAATAGTACACGCGGCCAGCGGCATCGATGACGATGCTTTCGTAGTCCGGCAGGTTACCGATGAGCGTCAATCCCTCGTCCACACCCAGCACAAACACGGACGTTGACAAAGCATCGGTAATCACGGCATCGGGGCCGAAAACCGTCGCGCTGTGCACGCCTTTCGCCGGTGCGCCGGTGCTCGGCGCGATGATGTGGTGGTAGCGCACGCCATCCTCTTCAAAGTAACGCTCGTAGTCGCCTGAGGTCGAAAGCGCTTCGTCGACGAGTGGAACCGAAATGGCTACCTCCCCATCCTTGCGAGGATCGCGGATGCCGACCATCCAGGGACGGCCACGTCGATCACCCAGCAGGCGCGTGTCCCCACCGGCTGTCACGATGGCGTGTTCTACGCCGCGGTGCCTGAGCAGGTCGACACCCCGCTCGACCACGTAACCCTTGGCGATCCCGCCGAGGTTGATGCGCACGCCGTCCTGTTCGAAACGCACCGTGCCGCTCGCGCGATCCAGCGTGACGAGCCGAAAATCGATGAATGCGCGTTCCGCCTCGACAGTATCTGCATCGGGCCGCTCATGCTCACGGAAATCGTAATGCTGCCCGACGCTGTCGAACGTGATGTCGAACGCGCCGCGCGTCAGCACTGCAATGTCGAGCGACCGCTGAATGAGATCGAACAGCTCGGCACTGGCGACGACAGGCCGGTCCGCCGCCTCGCGGTTGATTTCCGAGATTTCGGACTCATCTCGATACGTGCTCATGAGGCGATCGATACGGGCCGCCTCCTGGAATACCTCTGCGAGCGCCTCGCGGCCGGCTTCGGGGTCGTTGCTCCAGAGGTAAACGCTCACTTCGGTGCCCATCATCGGGCGGGCATCGCCGACCCATTCGGCATGGGTACCGGGGGCTGCCAGCAAAACAAGAAGCGTCATCAGGAGCTGCGCTCCTGTTCTTGGTCCAAGCCCGGAGTTATGCTTGGCGACACAAAGTGACAGTAAGGAGCGTGACAGTGTTTTCATTCCTGATTTTTCTGGCAATTATCGCCGCAATTGTGTTCTGGGCGGTCGGCATTTACAACCGGCTGATCAACCTGCGCAATCGCGTTCGCAACGGTTTCGCTCAAATCGATGTGCAGCTGCAGCGTCGCTATGACCTGATCCCGAACCTGGTTGAAGCCGTCAAGGGCTATATGAAACACGAGCGCGAAACGCTCGAGGCTGTCATCAAGGCCCGTAACATGGCCGCATCGGCACTCGAAGCAGCAAAAGCCGACCCGGCCAACGCCGCCGCGATCAAGGAACTCGGTGCATCCGAAGGTGCCCTTGGCGCGGTACTCGGTCGCCTGTTTGCCCTGTCCGAGGCTTACCCCGACCTCAAGGCCAACGAGAACATGTTGGCTTTCCAGGAAGAGCTCACGACCACCGAGAACAAGGTCTCGTTTGCGCGCCAGGCGTTCAACGACGCGGTCATGGTGTACAACACTGCAGCCGAGAACTTCCCGAACAACCTGATCGCCAGCATCTTCCGCTTCGAACTCGCGAGTTTCCTCGAAATCGAGTCCGCAGAGGTCCGCGAAGCGCCGGAAGTCTCCTTTACCTGAACCTCCGCCCCACGGGGTAAGGTATGAACTTCTTTGCCGCACAGGATGAGGCACGCCGGGCGTCCCGGCGCCTGGTGTTCGCCTACGTCATTGCGACGCTGGTGATCGTTGTCGCGGTTACGTGGCTGTTGACCGCCGTAACTTACGCCTTCGGCGATTACGGCTACTACACCTACGGTGACTACCTCGGAGCAGATCCCACGTTTCCCGCTGCCGTCGCGCTGGGGACCGCGTTGCTCATCGTATTGACCAGCGCATCCAAGACGATGGCACTGTCATCCGGCGGCGGTCAGGTCGCTCGCCAGCTGGGCGGCACGCTGGTCTCGGCCGACGTGCGGGACCCGCTGCGCAGGCGCTTGCGGAACGTCGTGGAAGAAATGGCCATCGCCTCCGGCGTCCCGGTTCCCGAGATCTACGTCCTGGAGCAGGAAAGCGGTATCAATGCGTTCGCGGCCGGCTATACCCAGAGCGACGCGGCTGTGGCCGTGACCCGCGGCGCGCTCGAACTGCTCGACCGGAACGAATTGCAGGGCGTCATCGCGCATGAATTCAGCCATATCCTGAACGGCGACATGCGGCTCAACATCCGCCTCATGGGCATCCTGTTCGGCATCATGGCACTGGCGATTATCGGGCGCTTCGTCCTGCGCGGCGCACGCCACGTGGACGACGGCCGTGCCGCCGTCATCGCCCTGGCGCTCGGTTTCGGCCTGGTCACGCTGGGCGGCATCGGGATGTTCCAGGCACGCATCATCAAGGCCGGCGTCTCCCGGCAGCGCGAATACCTGGCCGACGCGTCCGCGGTACAGTTCACGAGGCAGACCGGCGGCATCGCCGGGGCATTGAAGAAGATCGGCGGCTACAACAAGAGCTCGCGCATCACCGCGGCCGACCCTGAAGAAGTCAGCCACATGCTGTTCGGCACCGGCGCCAGACTCTCGAGCCTGTTCGCGACCCACCCGCCGCTCCATGAGAGGATCCAGGCGCTCGACCCAAGCTTCAAGGCGAGCGACATACAGCAAATCGACGCACACGAGGTAGCGCAGAGCATTCGAGAAGAGGCATCCGCAGTCAGCAGTCTCACGCCCTCTCCGGTGCCGGTGACTCCCACAAACCTGCCCGACGCCATGGTGGAGTCGGTTGGCAAGCCCGAAGCACAGCACGTCGAATACGCGCAACACGTGCGCGGCACGATACCGGCCAGCCTGTACGATGCTGCCCACTCGACCGATCTTGCGTACTTGTTGTCTGTTGCCTTGGTCGTCGACCCTTCCGGGAGCAGTTCGGACCGGCAGTTGTCACTGGTGCGCGACCAGCTGGGGGAACAACGTGCGAATATCGTACGTCGGCTATTTGCCGAGCTGTCCGCTGCCGGTGCCGAGTACCGGCTGCCGATTCTCGACGTATCGTTCCCGGCGCTCAAGCAGCGACCGGTTGAGGAACTCGATTTCCTCGTTGAACTGGTCACTCGCCTGATCGAAGTCGACGGCAACATCGACCTGTACGAATTCTGCTTCTACCGCATCCTGGTCAGCAATCTCAGGCGCTCGGCGAAACCCGCCGCGAGAGAGCGGCGCGCGAAACGCAAGGACCTGCAGGAAGCCGCCATCGACTTCCTGAGCGTACTGGCCGATTACGGGCATGACACTGACGACGAACGGCGCGCCGCGTTTGAATCCGGCATCGAAACGCTCGGCCCCTGGGCCCGGGAGTTCGGATGGGGGTCCGACCGCAAGTACACGGTTGCCCTTCTCGATCACAGCCTCGACGTACTGTTGCGGCTGAACAACGAGGGCAAGGAATCGCTGCTGCGGGCCATTGGCGCGACCGCCGCGCACGACAAAAAGATCACCACGATCGAAGCCGGACTGATCCGGGCGGTATGTGCATCCCTCGATTTCCCGTTGCCGCCCATCCTCGCCAGCAAGTAGCGCCGTTCATTAACGATTAAGCAAATTGGCGTATCATCAAACTCCAGAGCGAATTCCTTGTCGGACTCCTGTATGAAGAGCAAAACACTCCCCGCCATCTTTGTGGTACTGGCACTCGTACTGTCGTCTCCGGCGACGGCGGCAACCAAGGAAGAGCAGCGCGTCGCCGACGCCGCCGACATCATTGACCAGCTGTCGCGGATACCCGAGAAGTCGATTCCCTCGAGCCTCCTGTCACGCGCCTACGCGGTCGCCGTAATCCCGAACGTCGTGCGTGCCGCGATTGGCGTTGGTGCACGGCATGGCAAAGGCATCCTCGTGGTACGCCAGGATGACAATTCCTGGAGCAACCCCGCGTTCGTCTCGCTGACCGGCGGCAGCCTGGGCTGGCAGATCGGCGCCGATTCCACCGACATCATCCTCGTCTTCAAGACACGCAAGGGCGTCGACGGCATCGCCAATGGCAAGCTGACGCTGGGCGCAGGCGCATCTGTCGCGGCAGGCCCGGTCGGTCGGCAGGCGGCTGTCGCCACGGACCTTGTCTTCAAGGCCGAGGTGTATTCGTACTCGCGCAGCCGCGGCCTGTTTGCCGGGATTGCGCTCGAGGGTGCAGGCGTTACGATGGACCGCAAGGCAAACGCCACGTTTTATGGCTCGACCGGCATGACGCCCGAGAAGATCTTCGTCAGTTCGCCCAACATCGCGCCTGACATTGCCAACACCTTCGTTCAAGTACTGACGGCGCAGACCGCGCGTCTGCCACGTTCGCCCGGCATGCAGGCCGGCACGGAGCCGGGCACTGCGGAAGAGGATTCCGAAGTACGGACGTTTGGTATCCCGGATCCCGGCGAAGACGACACCGAGTACGACCCCAATTATTGATCCGGACCGTTAGCCATGGATGAATTCACAGCTCAGGTGCAGCGGCTGGCGGAGCTGATCGGGCCAAACGTGTTTCTCCAGGCGGCGATTATTGCCGCAGTATTTATCCTGATGGGCAAGATCGCGGACTGGGTCATCTCCGGCGTTGCCGGTCGCGTCGCCCAGCGCTCGACGAACGACTTCGACGATCGTCTCGTCGATCTCGTGCACCGTCCGGTGTTCCTGTCCTTCGTTCTTCTCGGTCTCGGGCTTGCCACGCTGCGCGTCAGCCTCCCCGAATCGCCGACCTTCGTCACGCTCGGGCTGCTCAAGACCATCGCGATCTTCGTCTGGATCAATGCGCTCGGCCAGCTCAACCGCCTCGCAGTCGAGGCACTGCAGAAGAGCGCCACGAACAAGCTTGTTCAGAGCGGCATGCTGCCGCTGCTGCATAATGTCCTCAAGGTCCTGCTCGCCGCACTGGCCATTTACTTCGTCTTCCTTGCCTGGGACATCGATGTCACCGCATGGCTTGCTTCTGCCGGTATCGTCGGCCTGGCCCTCAGCTTCGCCGCCAAGGACACGCTCGCCAACCTGTTCGCGGGCGTGTCCATTGTCATGGACGCGCCATTCAAAACGGGTGACTACATCATTCTCGATTCCGGCGAGCGCGGCATCGTGACGGAGATCGGGCTGCGCAGCACGCGCATCCTGACGCGCGACGATGTCGAGATCACGGTACCGAACGGCATCATCGGCAACAGCACGATCATCAACGAAGCCGGCGGGCCACCCTCACGTCATCGCATTCGCGTGGCCGTCGGCGCTGCGTACGGCAGCGATGTTGACCATGTTCTCGAAACGCTCGAAGACGTCGCGCGGAACATTACCGAAATTCTCGACAACCCGGAACCGCGTGCCAGGTTCAGACGTTTCGGCGAATCGAGTCTCGAGTTCGAGCTGATGGGCTGGATTGCGCGGCCGGCGGACAGGGGGCGCGTGCAGCACGAACTGAATTGCGCTGTCTACAAGTCGTTCATGGCAGAGAATATCGAGATTCCGTACCCGCAGCGCGACGTGCACGTGCGCACGATGCCACCGGACGACGACTAGGACGCGAAGCTAGTTGCCGTCGCCGTTCCCCTGCTCGTCCTCGGCAGGCACCGTATCCATGACCGGCGCATTGCCACCGTCAGTCGCCTGCACGATTTCGCCAGTCCCGGCACCGACAGGCTGCTCGGGGTCCGTGGCTTCCGGTACGACGACGAGCGGAACATTGCCTTCCGGCAGTTCATCTTGCTGTTCGTCTTCACTCGGCGGCAGGACGCCGAACTGCGCCAGGTACTCGGCTTCTTCGCGGCGCTTGGCTTCGAGTTCGGCGCGTCGCCGTGCCTCGGCCCGGGCTTCCTGGGTGAGACGCAGCTCAAGACGCTTGGCTTCAGACCGTTCTTCGAGCTCTAAGCGGCGCTCCTCCTCTCCCTCCGACTGGACGATTTCGACGGCCTCACGCGCGTTCATGCACTCCTCGTCGTAACGCGTCTCGACACGATTGCGCGTGCAGCGCACCATTGCCGCCTCCAACAGGATCGGATTCTCCACGAATTCGGTGACCGTGCGTACTGACGGCTTTTCCTCGGCACAACCTGCGAGGAGAGCCGCCGCGAGGATCAGATTTGTCAGGTTCTTACTCATCTCTGTTACTTCTATTACTGCAAAATTGACTGATTGGAAGAAAACTCGGCTAGCTGTAGTGACGATGATAGCAAGAATGTCCACTTGCCAAAGTTGAATGAGTTCGCAGTTTTGGCATGTCTGGCAGCCGATTCACGCTATAGTGCCGGCAGGACCGTTCTCGGACTGAAGCATTTGTCAGGCTCGAACCAGTTTTCCCTGCTTCGCCAGCGACGCTTTGCGCCATTTTTCGGGACGCAGTTTCTCGGTGCGCTCAATGACAACGTGTTCCGCAACGGCCTCGTCATCCTGATCACGTTCCAGGGAGTCGTCGTCCTCGGGATGGGCCACTCCCAGCTCGCCAATATCGCCGCGGGCCTGTTTATCCTCCCTTACTTCATTTTCTCGGCGACGGCCGGCCAGCTGGCCGACAAGTACGAAAAATCCATGCTGATCCGGCGGGTCAAGATTTTCGAGATCGGCCTCATGCTGATTGCCTGTGCGGCGCTGCTGAACGAAAGCTATGCGATTCTTTTGCTGGTGCTGTTCCTGATGGGCTGCCAGTCGACGATGTTCGGCCCCGTCAAGTACGCCTACCTGCCGCAGACCCTGATGGAGGAGGAACTCATTGGCGGCAACGCGCTCGTCGAGTCCGGGACCTATATTGCGATCATCATCGGCATGATCATCGGCGGATTCACGGTTGGCGATGAGCTCGCCGCAGCCTTCGGCACAAGCAAGCAAATGGTGCTCAGCGTCACGCTCATTGGCGTAGCGGTTGCCGGTTACCTGGCAAGCCGTGGTATTCCGACTTTGCGTGCACCCGATCCGGAGCTGAAAATCAACTGGAACGCCTGGCAGGAAACCTGGCATATCATCCAGTTTGCGCGGGCGGATCGCACCGTGTTCCTGTCGATTCTTGGTATTTCGTGGTTCTGGTTTTTCGGTACGGCGATGACCGTCCAGGTACCGGCCTATACGCTGGACGTTTTACGCGGCAGCGAGTCGGTAACGATTTTCCTGTTGGCCGCATTCGCAGCCGGCGTTGGTGTCGGCTCACTCTTGTGCGAACGACTGTCCGGGCATCGCATCGAGCTGGGACTTGTCCCATTCGGTTCGATTGGTCTCAGCCTGTTCGCCATCGACCTCTACTATGCCCGGCCAGAGGCTTACCTCCTGCCGGCTTCGACCATTGCCGAGTTCATGGCACGCCCGGGCGGATTTCGCATCTGGCTCGACCTTGCGCTGATCGGCGCATTTGGCGGTTTCTACAGCGTACCGTTGTATGCCTTGATTCAACAGCGTGCGAAGCGCCGTCACATGTCGCGCATCATTGCCGCCAACAACATCATCAACTCATTGCTGATGGTCGGTGCCGTAACCATTTCGATCGTCCTGCTCAACATGGGCATGTCGATTCCACAACTCTTCCTCGTCATCGCAGCGCTGAATGCGCTCGTTGCGATTTACATCTACACGCTGCTGCCGGAATTCCTGATGCGATTTATCGCCTGGCTCATTATCACGCTGATTTACCGCATCAGGCCGACCGGACTGGAAAACATCCCCGACAAAGGGCCGGCTGTCGTCGTCTGCAATCACGTCAGTTACCTCGACCCGATCATCCTGGCCGGATCGGTGCGCCGGCCGATGCGTTTCGTCATGTGGTACAAGATCTTCCAGATTCCGGTATTGAACTTCATCTTCCGCACCATGAAGTGCATTCCAATTGCCGGTGCACGCGAAGATCCGCAGATCATGGAAGACGCATTTTCGGCAGTCGACGCCGAACTCGCTGCCGGGAACGTCGTCTGCATCTATCCCGAGGGCGGCATCACCTGGGACGGTGAAGTTGCCCGATTTCGCCCGGGCGTCGAGCGGATCATCGAGGCGCGCCCGGTTCCCGTGATCCCGGTTGCGATGGGACGGCTCTGGGGCAGCTGGTTCAGCCGCCGCCGCGACGGCCGCATGCGGCACCTTCCGGGGCGGCTGTTCGCCAGGGTACCGGTCCGCTTCGGCAAGCCGGTGCCGGCAGCCCAGGTGAGCGCGGCAAATCTCGAATTACTTGTTCGGGCACTGCGCGGCAACGACCGCTAGTCGACAACTGTTTCGGGCGTTTCAAGTCCGAGACGCTGGCGCCACTCGTTTAGCAAGTCATGGCGGCTGCCGAAAAGACCGGGGTGCGAAGACCCCGGGAAGCCCAGCTCGACGAGTTCCACGAAACCATTACGCGCGGCCGGCAAATAAGCCTTGTTAGCCGAATCACCATCGCCAAACACGATGCGCGATCCCTGCAGGGGCTTCGGTGCGAATACGCTGTCTATCCAGCGCAGGCCATGCGCCGACAACGTCACCTTGTGAACCCAACGTGCAGTGCGAAACAACGCACGCGCTCCGCTCCGACCGAAGGTCACCTCCTCAACAGGCGTCGGGAACGCAATGGTTTCGACGCCAATCTCGCCAGCCTCCAGCATGAACTGGCTGGCCGTGCCCCTGGCATCGACAATCACCAGGTTATTGCCACGTGGCGATAAAGCGAGCTGGCGAATCGCGTACTCGCCGCGCCAGATTTGCTGCACGGACCAGGAGCCGTCGGCATCCATCTCGACCTGCCGCAGCACACCAGACTCGCTGCCGACAAAAACAAGATCACCCGCAGCAAATGCCAGGGCACCATGGCCTTCCCCCAGATCGAATTCGACCGCCGTGTCACCTGACGCCACGTCCAGCAGTGACAGCACGCCGCCGCGCAACAAAGCGAGGCGGCGCGCATCCGGCGAAAACGTGATAAACGAAATGGCGTCGCCTTCGAGGCGTGCCGTCCATGATAACGGCTTGCCGCTGCTGGTCTCCCAGGCACGCACGCTGTTGTCGGCTGCGACGCTCGCGACCAGCGCACCGCTTCTGTCCACGGCGAGTCGCACGACCTCAGCTGCATGCCCGAGATAACTGATCTCCTCGCTTAAAGCGCGAACCTCGGCCAAGCCGGCGCCCGCGGGAAACAGGTGCACGTGACCGCCGGGATCGCCGATTACGATGCCGCTGGCGCCCGGTAATGCGGCCGTGACGCGATCTGCTGATGGCTGCCACAGCGGGTGGTCTTCGAACTCGGGATCAGATCCCGCATCGGCCGATACTTCGCTCGCGCGCCAGAAGCGCATCTGGCGGTTCGGGCCGCCGGCCAAAATCACGGTCTCGTCTTCGCTGAACGCAAGCATGGCACCAGGACCGCCATCGGTTCCGACACCAACCGGGGGCCCGGCCAGTCGACCATCAATCGTGCCATAGACCTGGTAGCCGGACCGCGCACGCCCGGCCACCACGCTGGCACCAGATGACGAGAAAACGAGTTGCCAGTCGCCGTCCGCGTATTCCTCCAGCAGCGGACTCTGCGGACGCGCGACGCTCCACAACGAGACACCTGACGAGCCGTGAACCACACCGAGCGTCTCTCCACCGGCTGCCAGCCGCACATGGCTTGGCTGCAGTGGCAGATCGATCTGCGCCAATTGCTCGCCGTCGGCAAGATTCCAGACGCGCACGGCGCGATCGTAATCGGCAACGGCGACGCGGGCCCCGGACGGATCGAGGGCGACGAGCGCAGGCACGCCCGCAACGACGAGCTCGGCCGCGACGTCTCCGGTCTCGAGCGACCAGAGTTCGAGACGAGTTTCGATGTCGCCTCGACGCTGCACGAACAGGTAAGCGCCGCCTGCAACCAGCTTCGCACCGTTGCTCGCGGCGCCGACCGGCAGGCTGCGTACGCGCTGGCCGGACGAGGTATCCCAGATGCTGACGCTGTCCTGGGTAGCCGTTACCAGGTGACGCGCACCACGGTCGAGGCCGATCAGCTGCTCGTTTTCGTTGACCGCAATGACCCTCACGGGCTCCCCGAATGCGAGATCCCAGATGCGGGCACTGTCGCTCTGCATGGCGCGCGCAACGGCGTAACGGCCTGTCTCGTCGAACCAGATATTCTCGGTTTCGCGCTCGACCGGGTCAGGAACATTCAGGCCACGCTGAAAGTCTTCAACCGCGCCCTGCGAATTGAGTTTCAGGTTCCAGCCGACGAGCTGTCCGGCAACGCCAAGCGCTTCGTCGCGCACGCTGATCGACCAGGTACCGGACAGCGACTCACCGACCAGGTCCTGCAGCTGGGCCGAGGGAATACGAATATCTTCACTGCTCGAGGCGCGTTCCCGGTTCGTTGCGATTTCAACAGTACGGCCCGAGGGCGCAATGACCTTGATGCGCAGATCCGCGAGTCGCGCATGGCTGAGATTGAGCGTCAGGCCGACCCGGCTGACCGTGCCTTCGCGGTCCACGAAGACGCGACGCACCAGTGGTATGACCTCGAGTGCTGTAATTGACCAGACCTCGCGTCGTTGCAGTTGCTGGGTCGCGTAGGACCACTGCGATATCCGTGCGCCCTCGGCAAATGTCAGCAACAGGTTGGCAGGATCGAACACGGTCGTCGACGCCGGCTGGGCGGGAAGGCTGGCGAGCAGTAACGGATAATCGTCGGAGACGAGACTTGCCGCGCGCTGACGCCGGTGTGTCGTGGACAGCACCAGCGACTCGAGCGCCGCCTGCAATGCGACATCGCGCCGTTCGTCGCGCAGCGCGGCAGCCCTCTGCCTATCCCAGAACGCCGCCAGCAAAGACTCGGGTAATCGGCCCGCGGCGGGTAGCTCGCCCGCGAGCGCGGCCACTGCACTGATCTCGTCGACGTCCACCGCAAGCTGCGCGCGGAGCTCGACGAATTCGCGGAACAGGTTATCCGCGGTATCGGCGTGACCGGGGAACGACCGCAGGTTTTCCCAGGCTTCCCGCGCAACGTCGAGTTCGACCGTGGGCGAAGTCAGGACGCTCATGTAAGGGCGTGGCAGCCACTGCGTGTACAGGAACGGCACGAACGTCAGCAGCACCAGCACGCCGACGGCAGCCAGCGGGACGCGCAGGCGCGTCGGCAGGTTTTCGTTGGCCCAGCGCGCCGTGAACACGGACTCGTAGAGGCGATTGCGCACGCCCAGGTTGCCGTCATGATCGATCTCGATCAGCCCCGTGGCGATCAGTCGTCGTTGCAGCGGCGAGCCCAGGTCGGCGGCAACTTCGATACCTTTACGTATCCTTCCGTACAGATTGAGTATCGCTTCCCTGTTCTTGCTGTCGCCAACCACAGCGCGATGGATGTGACTCATGTGCGGTTCGCTGTGCAGGGCTGCACGGCCTGCGAGCTGCGTTTTCGCGACATGGTCAACGTAAGCGGCAACATCACCGGCAATCGTGTCGCGTGCGACCTGGCGTGCCAGCTTCTGGCTGAGGTAAGGCTGCCCGCGCGTCCAGTGATAGACCCTGTCGAGTGCCTTTTCGGCATCGTCAGGCCCGAGATTCAGTTCGGTCGCAAACAGATCGAGTTGCTCTCGCGTAAAATCGTCGAGGATGACCGGCTGCGTAACGTTAAACGGCGATAACTCCGGTTCGGCAATCAGGCTGACCGGATCGCATTCCCCGAGCAGGGCGAATGTCAGGCGCGAGAAATCCGGGTCTGTCGTGCGCGCATTATGCGCAGCCCGAATACTGGCAAGCAGCTGATCCGCAAATGGCAGTTCTTCGGTGCACTGAATGCCGTCGACGAAAACGACGACGCGCTCGCTGACAAACTGCAGGACAATCTCGGAGTAGAACTCGAGCAGACGCTGGCGGTTGCTCAATATCGAGCGATCGTGCCACCAGGTCTGCAGGTCGTAGCGGATACGCAACTGGCGCAACAGACGGTAGGCAACGTTGTAGTACCAGCGACCCGGATCGGCAGCGCCATCGCGTGTACCAATCTGCTCCAGATCGAGGATGGCGATCTTGCAGCCCTGCGCCTCGAGCCGCGCGGCCGTCGCGGCCACCAGGCTTGTTTTACCGCTGCGACCAGGTGCGAGTACGTGCGCATAGCGTCCGCTGACCACCGTGTCATACAGCAGATCGTCGGCCTTGCGCCTGATGTAGCCCGCGCGGACAGCATGCAGAGGCGCGCCGACGCTGAAGAACTCGCCGGTCGTTTCGGTACGCTCGCCCTGGGGCTCCTGTGTGCTCGACTCTTCGCTCATGCGGGGCCTGTGTTGCGACGGCCGGTCATTTTCGCATTATTCTTTACAAAATGGACGGCGAAAGACTCCTGAAACGTGACCTGTTTGGCGAAGTTACGCTGAAACATACCGCTCGCGGCCAAGTCGTGGTGCGCAATGCGGGTGCTGCCCCGTGGTGGACGCGCTGGATTGCCCGGCATCTCCTGCGGCGCGAGGCGCGTGCACTGGCGGCTCTCGACGGTATCGATGGTGTGCCTGAACTTGTCAGGAGCGACCGCGATACCCTGGAACGGAGTTTCCTCGACGGCGAGCCGCTGTACGTGGCGAGAACCAAAGACCCCGCCTGGTTCCGGGATGCATCTCACCTCCTGAGAAAGCTGCACCGCGCGGGCGTCTGCCATAATGACCTCGCGAAAGAGCCCAATCTGCTCGTCCGCGACGACGGCTCGCCTGGCATCATCGACTACCAGCTCGCCTCGTACAGCCGCAATCGATCAAAGTTGTTTCGTATTGCCGCCTACGAAGACCTGCGGCACCTTCTAAAACACAAGCGCTACTATCGACCCGACCTGCTCACGCAACGTGAGCGGGATATCCTCGCCAACCCGTCCCCGTTTAGTCGCCTGTACATGGGGACAGTGAAACCCGTCTACATGTTCGTGACGCGCCGCCTGCTCGGCTGGGCCGACCGGGAAGGCGCGGCCGATCGCAATCGCCATTCCTGACCCAATCAAGTTACACGACAAACTTAAAGTACTTTCGAGGAAATCCGCCACGTGGCGGATCTTTTCCCGAAGAGGAAAGAAGTTACGATGACGGGCAAATGGGCGGCTGCTGTTACCGTCACCGGCCGTTCGAGTGGCTGCTAACGGCCAGAAGCGGTCGGTCGTGCTAGCGGTTTGTCGATAGACCCAACCCAACCGCAACCAGGACAAGCCCGATAATCAACAGCGGAACCAGGTTGGCGTCCCAGCCAAGCACATAGTCGAGCGCGTTCGCCAGAATCATCAGGAAGCCCACCACAGAGACTATGTTCCCAGCAATCTTCTTGCTGTTACGGCTTGAGACCTTGGTCATTTCTAGACACCTCACGCAACCGTCCGCTGCGGTTCAGTAGCGGTCATTCTAGCCCAATTCGCCTGGGCGGCTGCTTGCGGCAATTAGGAGACATTCGTCCACAAAGAAAGCCCCGCACAAGGCGGGGCTTTCATTCGCAAGAAGCGAGAAGATGTTAGTTGCTCTCTAGAAGCTCCTTCTTCTCCGTTTCAAACTCTTCTTCAGTAATTATCCCTCGTTCCTTGAGGTCATTGAGTTTCTCCAGCTTTGTATAAGTGTCTTCGGGTTCATCCGCTTCGGGTTCTACTGCGTTGCCCGTCTCATCGGCTCCATCCGCTTTGGGTGGTAGTTGTATAGTGACTTGGCCCTGATAAGTTCTGTGCTTGTCAGTAATCGCATCTGTGATGCCGAGATCCCAGAAAATAACGCTTGCCGCCATCTTCTCCCCTTCGACCTCGCTGCGGATTGAACCAGAGGCTTC
>JBFFOM010000033.1:0-32637 GCA_041574455.1 Woeseiaceae bacterium
CGGCGCTATGCGCTCGATGCAGCGATCCTGTTCTCCGACATCCTGACGGTGCCCGACGCGATGGGCCTCGGCCTGTATTTCGTCACGGGTGAAGGGCCGAAATTCGAGCGTCCCGTACAGACCGCTGACGCCATACGTGCGCTGCGGGTCCCCGATGTCGAAAAGGAACTCGGCTACGTCTTCGATGCGGTGCGCACGATCCGGCGCGAGCTCGACGGCAAGGTTCCGCTGATCGGCTTCGCCGGCAGCCCGTTCACCTGCGGCACCTACATGGTCGAAGGCGGCTCGAGCCGCGAGTTCCCGACGATCAAGGGACTCGCCAAAGAGTCGCCGGAAGTTCTCGACGAACTCATGGACAAGGTGGCCGAGACGACGACCGAGTACCTCAATGCCCAGATCGAGGCCGGGGCGCAGGCTGTGCAGATCTTCGATACCTGGGGTGCGGCGCTGGAGCCCGACGACTTCCGGCGCTTCTCGCTCGCGAGCATGCAGAAGATCGTCGACGGCCTGACGCGTGAGAAAGACGGTCGGCGTATCCCGGTTATCCTGTTCACGAAGGGGGCCGGTGAGCTGCTGAAAGACCTGGCGGACACGGGCTGCGACGCCCTGGGTGTCGACTGGACCACGGATCTGGCAACCGCGCGTGAGTACGTTCAGGACAAGGTCGCGTTACAGGGCAACCTCGACCCGGCGACGCTCAGGGAGAGCCCCGAGCTGATCCGCGAAGGCGTTGCCCGGACGCTCGCAAGCTACGGCAGCGGTCCCGGGCACGTCTTCAACCTGGGGCACGGGATTACGCCGGACATCGACCCGGATAACGTCACGGTGCTGGTGGATGCCGTGCACGAGATGAGTCCGCAGTACCACGACACCTGAGTCGAAGAAACATCAGAAATAAATCGGCCGTGATTCAGGATTGGTTAAGCCTGGGCTGAGAGAATAGAATTCATGGGGAGCGAATGAAACGCCTACCAGGAGGGCGATGCGATGACTAACTCCAGGAAACTGCTGGTGTTCACCCTGACGAGCATTGTGCTGGCGGGTTGCAGCGCCCAGCATCACGCGGCCGACGTACGCGCGGCAGAAGAAACCAACCGCGTCACTGTCGGCACGGTCCAGCGCGAGATCCGCATGGGCATGTCGGCTGCCGAGGTCGCCGAGGTGCTCGGGTCGCCGAATATCGTCACCACAGACGACCAGCGGAACGAAACGTGGATCTACGACAAGATCTCCTCCGACGTTACGTACTCGAGGAGCGGCGGTAGTGTCGTAGGACTGATCTTCGGTAACGCTGGCGGAGGTCTTGGTGTCGGTTCGACCAGCTCTGGTTCGACCTCGTCGACCCAGCGGACACTGACCGTCATCATCAAGTTCGACGAGAACAACAGCGTACGCGACTTCTCGTACCACTCTTCGCAGTTCTGACACCACGCACAACGATGCACAGGTATCGGACAGCATTGGCAGTAGCACTGGCAGTGGGGTTGGCAGGCTGTGCCACGAACGACGTTCCCGAGCGTGCACTGCGACTCGAGGAAAGCACCATGGAAGTGCGCTCCGTGCAGACGCGCAAGCTGGCGGCGCCATCCGAGATTGCCATCCTGACGGCGATGATCGCGGTGCTGCAGGACATGGAATTCAACATCGAACGCATCGAGAAGCCGCTTGGCGTCATTTCGGCGTCGAAGATCAGTGATGCCGACGATGCCGGCGAGAAAAGGGGACTCTTTTTTCTCGACCTCCTGTGCTCCGCTGGCGGTGGCTCCGACTGCCAGTACATGTCTACCGCAAAAGACGAGCAGCACCTGATTCTTACGATGGTGGCGGCGCCGAGCCTGGAGCGTAGCGGCGAGTACTCGGTGAGAATCACGATGCAGCGCATCATTTTTGACAAGGAGGATCGCGTGCTAACGCTGGAGAAGATCACCGCGCCCGAGATCTACCAGGCGGCATTCGATAATCTTCGCAAGGCGCTGTTTCTCGAGGTTGGCGAAACATGATCAGAACACTTCTTTCCTTGTTAGCGGTCATGCTCCTGGTCGGGTGCGCAACGACGACGCCCGTCGACATTGGTGCCAACAGTACGCAGCTCGAGGCACGCCAGATTCAGACGCGGCAGTACGACACGCTCGACAGGGCGCTGACCATGCGCTCGGTCATCGCCACGCTGCAGGACCTGGGATTCACGATTGACCAGGCCGACGCGGAACTGGGCACGGTGACGGCAACGCGCTACCACGAGTACACCATGCGCATGACCGTTACGGTGGTCAGGCGGGGAGACGAGCGGGTTTCGGTTCGGGCCAACGCGCGCATCGGCGAGAACGCCGTTACGGACGCCGCAACCTACCAGGATTTCTTCGTCGCACTCGACAAGGCCATGTTCCTGACCCTGCAACGTGTGGACTGAGCGCCAGTCACTCTCTTAGCGCGCGCCGCAGGATCTTGCCGACGTTGGTTTTCGGGAGCTCGTCGCGGAACTCGACGAGCTTCGGGCGCTTGTAGCCGGTCAGGTTTGCCTTGCAGTGATCGAGGATATCCTGCTCGGTTACGGACTCATCCTTGCGAACTACGAAGATCTTGACGATCTCGCCCGATTTCTCGTCCGGGATGCCAATCGCCGCAGCCTCCAGGATACCGTCGAGTTCGACGACAACGTTCTCGATTTCGTTCGGATAGACGTTGAATCCGGACACCAGGATCATGTCTTTCTTGCGATCCTCGATCCAGACGTAGCCGTCATCGTCCATGCGGCCGACGTCGCCCGTGCGTAGCCAGCCGCCGGGAAGCATGACTTCGGCCGTCTCCTGCGGTCGTTGCCAGTAGCCCTCCATGACCTGCGGGCCCTTGATGCAGATCTCGCCAATCTCGCCGCGTGGCAGTGGATTGCCGTCGTCGCCCGCAATCATGACATCGGTCGATGGTATCGGCAGGCCGATGGAGCCGTCGAACTCGCTGCCAACCTTGCAAACGACGGCAGCAGGTGAGGTCTCGGTCAGGCCGTAGCCCTGCAGGATCGTCTGGCCGGTCTTTTCCTTCCACTCCTTCGCCACGGCCGGCTGCACGGCCATGCCGCCGCCAATTGTCACGCGCAGGTGGCTGAAGTCGATCTTGTCGAAGCTCGGCGTGTGCATCAGGGACACGAACATCGTGTTCACGCCCGTGAACAGGTTGAACGGGTATTTCGCGATCTCCTTCGCGAAGCCCTCGAAGTCACGCGGATTCGTAATCAGGATGTTTTCGCCGCCGAGGGCCATGCCGGCCAGGCAATTCCCCTCGAGCGAAAAGATGTGATACAGCGGCAACGCGGTGATAGCGATGACGTGGTCGAGGTCGTCGTATACACCATCCTGCCACGACAGGGTCTGCTGGACGTTATAGACCATGTTGCGGTGGCTCAGCATCGCACCTTTGGACACGCCGGTCGTGCCGCCGGTGTACTGCAGGTAAGCGATGTCGGCGAAACCGAGCTCGACCTCCCGGAGCTTGTGTCCCGCACCGTGCTTCAGGGCTTTGTTGAGCGGTGTGCTGTTCGCCAGGCGGTACGCCGGTACGGCTTTCTTCACATGCCGCATGACCAGGTTGGTGATGGCACCCTTCGGGAATCCCAGCAGGTCGCCAATGCCTGTCGTAACGACATGCTCGACCTTCGTATTGTCGATGACTTCTTCGAGAATGTGCGCGAAGTTCTCGAGGATAACGATGCACCGGGCGCCCGAGTCCTTCAGTTGGTGCCGGAGTTCGCGCGCCGTATACAGTGGATTGACGTTTACGACGACGCCGCCGGCCCGGAAGATGCCGCACATCGCGACCGGGTACTGCAGTACGTTCGGCAGCATGATGGCAACGCGTTCGCCGCGCGTCAGGCCGACTTCCTGTTGCAGGAAGCAGGCGAACTGCATCGAGAGATGATTGAGGTCCGAGTAAGTCAGCGTCCTGCCCATGTTGGTATAGGCGGCGCCGTCCGGGTTGGCGGCAAAGCTGTGCTCGATGAGATCCCTGACCGAACGCCACGGAGGTTCGGGGACTTCTGCGGGGACCCCTTCCGGGTAGGACTTCAGCCAGACTCTGTCCAAGGTTGCCTCTCTTCGGTCTTGTTCTACGGCGTCTCGAGTGTAGCGCGAATGACGGGCCAGGCGTTATCGAGAAGGATGGGCTGGGCGTCCTCGTTCGGGTGAATCCGGTCTTCCTGGAGAAGGTCGTCGTTGAGCGCCACGCCTTCCATGAAGAATTCGATCCACTCGATACCGAGTTCGGTGGCCACCTCGCCGTAGACGGCCTCGAAGGCCTGGGTGTAGCGCGAGCCATAGTTCGTGGGAATGCGTATGCCCAGCAGCACGACGCCGGCGCCCGAGGCCCGGGCACGCTCGGCGATGGCAAGGAGGTTCGCTTTGATGCGCGCCGGCGGGAAACCGCGCAGCCCGTCGTTGCCGCCGAGCTCGAGGATGATCAGCGCCGGCGAAAACGTGGTGATGGCATTGTCGATCTGAGTAACACCGCCTTCGGTGGTCTCCCCCGATATGCTGGCGTTAACGACACGATGTTCGTACCCTTGCTCCTCGAGCCGCTGCTGCAACAAAGCGCCCCAGGATTGGTCAACATCCAGACCGTATCCGGCGCTCAAGCTGTCGCCGAAAATAAGGACTGTCGGTGTATCGTCTGCCTGGGCGGCGGTCGCCACGAACAAGATAAGGATAGTAAGAAATCTTCGCATGCCGGATTCGTCTGTGAGCGCGGTGCTGCAAGCGCAGCAACTGAGTAAGGAGGTTAGCAGCCCCGAAGGGACTCTGACCATTCTCGATGATGTCAGTTTCACGATTGCGGCGGGCGAGTCCGTCGCTGTGGTCGGCCCGTCGGGAGCGGGCAAATCGACGCTGCTGGCGTTGCTGGCCGGCCTCGACCTGCCGACGCGCGGCCATGTCGAGCTGAACGGCACCAGTCTTTCCAGCCTCGATGAAGACGGCCGGGCGCTGGCACGCGCCGAGAACGTCGGCTTCGTGTTCCAGTCGTTTCATCTCGTGCCATCGCTGAACGCCCTCGAGAATGTCATGCTGCCGCTCGAGCTGGGCGGTCACAAGGACGCACGCAGGGCGGCCCGCGAGCTCATCGACAAGGTCGGGCTGGGCGAGCGCTGGAGCCACTACCCGGCACAGCTTTCGGGCGGCGAAAAACAACGCGTTGCCATTGCGCGAGCCTTTGCAACCGAACCGGCCGTGCTGTTTGCGGACGAGCCGACGGGTAACCTCG
Organism: Woeseiaceae bacterium; assembly: GCA_041574455.1. Classification (GTDB taxonomy): domain Bacteria; phylum Pseudomonadota; class Gammaproteobacteria; order Steroidobacterales; family Woeseiaceae; genus UBA1847. The sequence continues at coordinate 5,248 of JBFFOM010000033.1, forward strand.
ACAGCCGCACGGGCGCAACGATCATGGAGCTCATGTTCGAGCTGAACCGTTCGTCATCGACGACCCTGATCCTGGTCACCCATGACAGCACGCTGGCGGATCGCTGCGATCGCGTCCTGGCGCTCGATGGCGGCAAGCTGATCAGTGACAGCGAGGCTGCGGCGTGAAAGCCGTTGTCTTCGCCCTGCGAAGTTTCGGGCGGGAGATCCGCTCCGGCGAGGTGCTGGTGTTGCTCGCCGCCGTGAGCCTGGCGGTTGCGGCCCTGTCCGCAGTTGGTTTCCTCACTGACCGGATTGGCAAGGCGGTTGCACGCCAGGCCAACGAGGTGCTGGCGGCCGATTTGCGCCTGCGCTCGCAGGCGCCGGTACCGGAATCCTGGCGCAAACTCGCAGCCGAGTACGAACTCGATACAGCCGAGACCATGTCGTTCCCGTCGGTCGTGTTCTTCGGCGACGACAGCGTGCTGTCGACGATCCTCGCTGTCAGCGACCAGTACCCGCTGCGCGGGCGGGTGCGCACGGCTGCCGCGATGTTCGGCGAACAGCGCCCGGCGCAAGGTATCCCCGGACGTGGCGAAGTGTGGGCCGATGGCGCACTGCTTGCACGAATCGGCGCCGACGTCGGCGATGTGCTGGATGTCGGCGACCTCCGGCTGGCCGTCAGCGCCGTGCTGACCTACCGGCCCGACCAGTCGATCGGGTTCGCGTCGCTCGCGCCGACCGTGCTCATGAACATCGGCGACATCGAGGCGAGCGGCCTCGTGGGAGAGGGCAGTCGTGTCCGTTACGCCCTGCTCGTCGCGGGTAACGAAGCCGACGTGACCGCGTTCAACGAGGATGTTGAGGACCAGTTGCCCGACGAGATTCGCGTGCGCAGTGCAGAGGAAAGCAGTGAGCGCGCCTATAACGCGGCCGACCGGGCACAGCGCTTCCTGTCACTGACGGCGGTCGTCAGCCTGCTGTTGAGCGCCGTCGCGATCGCGATGTCGGCGCGGCGCTTTGCTCACCGGCGCATGGACACCGTGGCACTCATGAAGAGTCTCGGGGCGACCCAGGGGTTCGTTATCTCGGTGTCGCTCGTGCAGTTATTGCTGCTCGGTATTCTTGGCGTCATGGCCGGCAGCGTCGTCGGCTATGCGGCCGAGGAGATCATCGCGAGCATCCTGGCCGACCTGCTTGCGGGTGACCTGCCCGAAACCGGGCTCAGGCCGGTGATACTTGCCTGCGGCAGTGCGCTCGTACTGCTGCTCGGTTTCGCGTTGCCGTCGTTGATCCAGCTGCGCAACACGCCGCCGCTGCGCGTGCTGCGGCACGACGAAATGCCGCCTGCGCCCTCCCGCATCCTCGTCGGCGGCCTGTCGATGGCGGCCGTCGCGCTGCTCCTGTACCGGTCCGTCGGTGACCTGCGCATGCTGGTCTACCTGATTGGCGGAATTCTGCTGATTGCCGGGGCGCTTTACGGCGTCGGCCGTGCCCTGGTTGCGGCTGTCGGGCAGGCACGCTCGGGTGTCGGTGTAGCCTGGCGTTACGGTCTCGCGAACGTGTCGCGGCGCGGCCGTGACAGCGCCGTCCAGGTCGTCGCATTTGGTCTCGGCATCACGGTGCTGCTGCTGCTGACCCTGGTGCGCACGGATCTTCTCGATGGCTGGAGGGCCACGCTCGAGGACGAGGCACCAAACCACTTCCTGATTAACATTCAGCCGCACGAGCGGGACTCCGTCGCCACGGTATTCACGGACAGCGGCGTCGCTGAGCCGGTGTTCACGCCACTCGTGCGCGCCCGCATGACCGCAATCAACGGGGAGCCGGTCAAGGACCGTGAGTATCCGAACCGCGACGGCTACTGGCTGGCCAACCGGGAGGCGAACCTGTCGTGGGCCACCGAGCTGAGCTCGAGCAACGAGGTGCTCGAGGGGGAGTGGTGGCCGTCCGACTACACCGGGCCGGCCCTTGCCTCGATCGAAGAAGAGGCGGCGATGAATGCCGGGCTCGCGCTTGGCGACGAACTCGCATTCTTCGTCGCCGGTCGGGAGATCGAGGCGCGGGTCGCGAGTATTCGCCGGATCAACTGGGATTCGTTCCAGCCCAACTTTTTCATCGTGCTGTCGCCGGGCGCGCTCGACGGCATGCCGAGCACGTACATCACGAGCATGCATATTCCCGATGACAAGCAGCCAATGCTGATCGGCCTGATGCGCCAGCATCCGGCCGTTTCGGTTATCGACCTTGACGCGGTCCTCGAGCAGGTACGTGGCATCATCGAGAAGGCAAGTCTTGCAGTGCAGGCGGTGTTTATCTTCACGCTCGCAGCCGGCATCGCCGTGCTGTTCGCTGCGGTGCAATCGACGATCGACGAACGACGCTTCGAGAGCGCCATGCTGCGCGCGCTGGGTGCCCGGCGCCGCACGGTCTTTGCCGGCGTCATGGCGGAGTTCGCCGCGCTCGGGGCGGCGGCGGGTGTGCTGGCTTCGGCAGGGGCGTCGGCGCTGGCGGCCGTCGTTACGATCCGGCTGTTCGAACTCCCATACCAGTTCAGCCCGCTCATCTGGATAGCAGGCGTGGGCGCCGGCGTGGGCGCCGTGTGTCTCAGCGGATTCTTCGCGGCGCGCGGGGCCGTGAACGCCATGCCTGTCGAGGTGCTGAGAGGGGCGAGTACGTGAACGAATCGAGACTCTCCTGCGGTATCGTGCTTGCACGCCAGACCGACGCGGGCTGGATGACGCTGCTGCTGCGCGCCTTCCATCACTGGGATTTCCCGAAAGGCATTCGCGAACTCGGTGAAGAACCCCTGCAGGCGGCGATCCGCGAGGTCGCCGAGGAGACGAGCATCACCGAGCTGTCGTTCAACTGGGGCGATCGCTACTTCGAGACCGGTCCCTACAGCCGCGGCAAGATTGCGCGCTACTTCATTGCCGAAACCAGCCAGGACAAAGTCGTCATGGGGCCGTCGCCCGAAACCGGCGAGCCCGAACACCACGAATGGCGCTGGGTGTCATTCGACGAGGCGCACGATCTCGGCTCCCCGCGAGTTCGCCAGATCGTGCAGTGGGCCCGCCAGATCATCGGCACCTGAATAACCGTCCGACATCCCCGAACTGACAGAAGAAACCCGGTCGGCGCGTCCCGGCGCCGATGATTGGTCCTTTCGTCTTCTGCGCGCCCTTATCACTGCTAGAATGTGGCGGTTCTAACCGGAAGTCACTGGCGCCAGCATGAGCCTGTTCAAGGAACTCGAACGCAGAAACGTGTTTCGCGTGGGCGTAGCCTACGTGGTCGCTGCCTGGGTGTTTCTCCAGGTGGCCGACCTGGTGTTCGATGCCATCAATGCTCCCGACTGGGTTTTGCAGGCCTTGATGCTGTTGATCGGCCTGGGCTTCATTGCGGCGATAATCATTGCGTGGGCCTACGAGCTGACTCCTGAGGGCATCAAGCGGGAAAAAGATGTCGTTCGGGGCGAGTCGATTACCCATGAGACCGCCAACAAGCTCAATCGCATTACGATCGGCCTGGTCATTGCAGCTCTCGCCGTCATCGTGATCGACCGCCTGTTGCCCGAACAGGGACAAAGCGGCGTGCAGGAGCCACCGCAGGCGGCGGCAGCGCCAGACTCGAGCGTTGCGCAGCCAACCGAGGAAGCGACACAACCGGCGGAAAAATCGGTGGCCGTGCTGCCCTTCGTCAACATGAGTTCCGACCCTGAGCAGGAGTTCTTTTCCGACGGCATATCGGAGGAAATTCTCAACGTTCTGGTGCGCATCGACGACCTGCGCGTGCCATCGCGAACGTCCAGCTTTGCTTTCAAAGGTCTCAATACCGATATCAGGGAGATCGCCGGGCAACTGGACGTGGGTCACATCCTCGAAGGCAGCGTGCGCAAGGCCGGCAACCGGGTGCGGGTAACCGCACAGCTGATCGACGTATCAACGGATACGCACCTGTGGTCGGAGACCTATGACCGTGAACTGGAGGACATCTTCGCCATCCAGGACGAGATTGCCGGCCACATCGTCGACGCAATGAAACTGGTTCTGAGCGCGGACGGCACGCACCAGGGAAGCGCCAAGCACACCGCGGACGTCGGTGCGTACGAGTCCTACCTGCGCGGCCGCTACCTGTTCCTGCAGCGCGGCGTGGACTCGCTGACAGAAGCGGTCGCAGCTCACCGGGCCGCGGTTACGCAGGACCCCGATTTTGCGGATGCCTGGGCAGCACTCGCGCAAACCGCGGTCACGCTGGCCGGCTGGGATACGGACAACGCCGCCGACCACCTGGCGCCCGTGGAGGATGCGGCCCGGCGGGCGCTGGAACTGGACCCCGAATCTGCCACCGCGCTGTCGGCACTGGGCCTGATGCACGAGTATCGGCTCGAGTGGGCTCAAGCACTGGATTACATGGAACAGGCCGCTGCGGTTGCGCGCGACTCCACCCCGTTATACTGGTATGCAAGCCTGCTCGAAAGTGCCGGCTACGTGATCGAAGCAGACCCGCATTACCAAGCCGCGGAGCGACTGGACCCGGTCTATCCGCAACTGCAGTACGGACTGGGACTGCACGCGCTCCACCAGAATAATGTAGAAACTGCACGCCAACACATGCAGCGTGCCATAGATGGCAACAACGCTAACGGTTGGGGGGGCATGGCCTTTGTCTATCTGCTCGACCGCGATATCGATGGCTTCAGGGCGATGCTCGAGGCCCAGGCCCAGTATTTTGCGCAGAGCCGTCTGCCTGATCCCGACGGCCGCTGGCGAGGGGCGCTGATGGACGTCCTGGCCGCACTGGATGACCCCGATGAAAGGGCCAGGGGAGTTGCCGGAGCCTGGCAAATGAACGATTTTTCTGCGCTGATGTGGCTTGGTGCCGAGGAAGAAATCCTGGCCAAACTGCGGAATGCGCTGGAGTCGGGAAATACCGAGGTTCTGGCAAACTCCCTTAATGCGAGCATCTGGTTTCCCGCCTTGAAAGACGTTCGGCAAATGCCCGGATTCAAACTCCTGCTGCGCGATGCGGGGCTGGTCGACCTTTGGCATGAGCGCGGCTGGCCGGACTTGTGTCGCCCGCTGGGCGCTGACGATTTTGACTGTGACTAGGGAGTAGCCCCGGGGCCAATGGACAAGAACAGATGGGCCCCGCCTGGCCGCCGGCAACGATCGTCCGCTACCCGGCCAGGGACTGGTAAGCGCACGCAGTGCTGACGCGGGCCGCCCGTATCAGCTGGCTGGTCGTCGGCCTCCTGTCACTCGGGCTGGGGGGCCTCGGCGTCGCGTTGCCCCTGTTGCCGACCACACCGTTCATCCTCCTTGCCGCGTTCTCGTTTGCGCGCTCGTCGAACCGGCTGCACGAATGGCTCATCACGCACGACATCTTCGGCGCGCTGATCGATAACTGGCAGCGCTACGGCGCCATCAGCCGGCGGGCAAAGGCGGTTAGTGTTGCGTCCATGGTCGCCTTGCTGGTCATCTCACTGGCGATGGCGGCGCCCATGGCTGTCATGGTTGTGCAGCTTGTCGTGCTGGGCGCCGTGGCGGTCTTCATCCTCTCGCGGCCCGCGCCGCCGGCCGAGTAGCTCAACCCGGGCAAAGCAGCCTTCGAGTTCGATCGGCGTTGCGTCTCGCCATGAAGGTGACGACAGCCGGGGCCACACGAAAGCACCCTTGCAGTTGCCGGAAAGCAGTATCATTGAGTCAGTCAGCAAGACCGAATCGGGCTATTCCACAGGGGAGCCATGCGCATGGACCCTGAAGACGTCGATCTCGAACCCATCGAGCACGAGAAGGCGCTGATCGAGTCCCTCAAGCAGGCACGCGCTTACGATCATCCGGTCGAGGATATTCACGTTCTCGACACGCACATCTCGTGGGTCGTGCTGACCGGGGACTTTGCGTACAAGATCAAGAAACCGATCAAGCTCGACTTCCTCGATTACTCCACGCTGCAAGAGCGCAAGCGTTGCTGCGAGCTCGAGCTCGAGCTCAATCGGCGTTGGGCGCCGGATCTCTACCTCGACGTCGTCCCGATCTGCGGCAGTCTCGACGTACCCGTGGTTGGCGGAGAAGGTACGCCGATCGAGTATGCGGTCAGGATGAAGCAGTTTCCCCAGCGCGCGCAGCTCGATGCGCAGCTGGCGGCCGGGCGGCTCACCGAAAAAGACATGGTCGACCTGGCCGAGACTGTCGCAGCGACGCACGCCGCGTTGCCCGTTTACGAGGCATTGAGCGGAAATGCCTTCTTTGCCGCGATCCGCCAGGCGATGTTCGACAATTTCGACTACCTGCAGGAAAGCACCGCCGAGGACGATGTTCGAAGGCTACTTTCCTGGACCCGGCAAAGCCTCGACGAGCATGGCGCATGGATGATCGCCAGGTACGAGTCCGGTTTCGTACGCGAGTGCCACGGCGATCTGCACCTGAAGAACCTGGTGCGCCTGCCGTCCGGGGTCACGCCTTACGATTGTGTCGAGTTCAGCGTCGAGCTACGCAGCATCGACGTCATCAGCGACGTTAGCTTCCTGGTGATGGACCTCGTGGCGCGCAAAGAGAAGCAGCTCGCCTGGTGCTTCATCAATCGCTACCTCGAGTGCAGTGGCGATTATGCGGGCGTAGCGGTGCTCGGGCCGTATGTCGTATATCACGCGCTGATTCGCGCCAAGATCGCGGCAATCCGGGCCATCGAGAGAGAGCGCGACCTCGAGAGACGGCAGGATATGGAGGAAACGGCACACTACTGCGCCGTGGCGCGGCGCTGGATTGATGCCGGGGCACCACGCCTGATCATCATGCATGGCTTCTCCGGGTCCGGCAAAACGTGGTTGTCGCAGCAGTTGATGCTGCGATTACCCGCTGTTCGCGTGCGCTCCGACATAGAGCGCAAGCGGATGCACGGGCTGCGCGAATCGGAGCGGAGCGGCTCTGCGGTAGGGCAGGGACTGTATGAGCCGGATGCAAGCACCGGTGTCTATGAAAGGCTGGCCGAGTTTGCCGATACCGTTCTCGAGGCAGGTCACAATGTCATTGTCGACGCCGCATTTCTCGAGCGCACCGAGAGAGACCGTTTTCGCGACCTGGCCGGGCGAGCCGGCAGGGAATTCGTGATCGTCAGTACCGGCGCCGCGCGCGAGGAACTGCAGCGACGCCTGGAGCGCAGGGGCCGCGTCGGCGGCGACCCGTCCGAAGCGAACGTTGCGGTGCTGCGCCACCAGCTCGAACATGCGGATGCGCTCGCCGACGATGAGCGCGATTGCGTCATCGCGGTGGCGACCGACGAGCCCGTCGATATCGACCGGCTGTGCCGGACACGGGTATACAATCCTGCTATCGAGGACGAAATGGGATGAACGCTTTCCGCGCATCGGTTGTCGCGGCCCGCTACCCGGCTGCCATCGTCGCACTGTTGCTGGCGTTGCCGGTATCTGCCCAGGATTTTGCGGCGCAGCGCGCCGACCTGGTCGAGGAGGTCCGCCGCTTCGCTAGCTTCGCCGGGGATGACGCGTTCCGCGACGACGTTCTCGAGTCCCTGAATACCGTCGAGCGCCACCGCTTCGTACCACGCGGCGAAGTCCCCTTCGCCTATGAGAACCGGCCGTTGTCGATCGGCTGGGGGCAGACGATTTCGCAGCCCTACATCGTGGCGCTGATGACCGACCTGCTGGAGCCGCAGCCGGACGATGTGGTACTCGAGGTTGGTACGGGCTCGGGCTACCAGGCCGCCATCCTGTCCGGCCTCGTCGACCAGGTGTATACGATCGAGATCATCGAAGCCCTGGCGGACGAGGCCGGCGAGCGGCTGCAAAGCCTGGGGTTCGATAATGTCGAGACGCGGCTCGGCGACGGCTATTTCGGCTGGGAGGAGCATGCGCCGTTCGACTCGATCATCGTCACCGCGGCAGCGACGCATGTGCCGCCGCCCCTGATCGGGCAACTCAAAACGGGCGGGCGCATGGTGATTCCCGTCGGCAGCCGTTTCACCACGCAGTGGCTGTTGCTGTTACAGAAAGACGACGACGGCCGCATCGTGACGCGTCAGATCGCACCCGTGCGCTTCGTGCCTTTGACGGGCGAACGGTAGCGCCGGTCCCACCGCCGTGCGGCGCCTGTTCATAGCAATCCTGCTCATTTCGGCCGCCGCCATCGGTTACGAGATTCTGCTGATGCGCGTGTTGTCGATCGTGCAATGGCATCACTTCGCCTACATGATCATCAGCCTGGCACTGCTCGGGTACGGCGCCAGCGGCACGTTCATCGCCTTGTTCCGGCAGTCGCTCGAGCCGCGTTTCGAGGCGGCGTTCGCGCTCTGCGCGCTTCTCTTCAGCATCGCGATGGTCGCCTGTTTCGTCGTCGGGCAGCGCGTCCCGTTCAACGCACTCGAAGTCATCTGGGACCGCAGCCAGTTTGCAATGCTGAGCCTGCTGTACTTCGTGTTCTTCGTGCCGTTCTTCTTCGCTGCCTGTTGTATCGGGCTCGCCTTCACCTGTCGTAGCCAGGCGATCAGCCGGCTCTATTTCTTCGATCTCACGGGCGCCGGGGTGGGCGCCATGCTGCTCATCGGCATGCTGTTCGTCGTCTACCCGCAATCCGCCCTGCTCGTGCTCGTGGCCCTGGCGCTGATCGCGTCGCGCCTGGTCGTTGCGAACAACAACGGGAGGTCGCTGCTGAGACTCGGACAACTGGCCTGGCTGCTGGTCGTCGCAGTCATTACCGTGGGCGACGGCCTGTCTCTCAGGCCTTCCGAGTACAAGGGGCTGTCCCAGGCGCTGCAGGTCGTGGACAGCCGGGTGCTCTCCCAGGCATCCAGCCCGCTCGGGCTGCTGACGGTGGTCGACAGCCCGACCGTCCCGATGCGTCACGCGCCCGGTCTGAGCTTCAACGCGCGCCGGATTCCCCCGGAGCAGCTCGCCGTGTTCACGGACGCCGATGGCGTGAGTGCGATTACGCGCTACGACGGCAACCCGGAATCGATCGCGTACCTGGCGGACGTGACGGCGGCGCTGCCCTACCAGCTGCTCGACCAGCCGGAGGTCCTGCTGCTCGGGGCCGGCGGCGGTGACGGTGTCCTGATGGCGCTGTATCACAACGCGGAACGCGTCGATGCCGTGGAACTGAATCCGGACGTTGCGGCCTTCGTGGCGCACACTTACGCAGACTTTGCCGGCCGCATTTACGACGACCCGCGCGTTGCCCTGCATACCGCCGAGGCGCGCAGCTTTGTTGCGCGCAACGACCGGCAATACGATCTGATCCAGATAGGACTGCTCGACTCGTTTGCAACCGCCGGTGCGGGCGTACAGGCACTCAGCGAAAGCTATCTCTACACCGTGGAGGCCCTGCGCGAGTATCTTGGCAACCTCGAGAGCGGTGGCATCCTTGCGATCACGCGCTGGATCAAGTCGCCGCCGCGCGACAACCTCAAACTTGCCGCGACCGCGATCGCAGCGCTCGGACAGACCGGCGTCGACCCGGCCCGGCAGCTTGCCGTGATCCGCAGCTGGAATACCGTGACGTTGCTCGTCAGGAACGGTGAGTTCTCGGGCAATGACATCGACAATATTCGCGAGTTCGCGAACTCGCGCTCGTTCGACACGGCGTACTTCCCGGGGATCGAAGTCGCGGATACGAATCGATTCAATCTGCTCGATGAGCCCTGGCTGTATGACGGCATCCACGCGATGCTCGGTAGCGACGCCGATGCCTTCTTCTCGGCTTACAAGTACTTTGTCGAACCCGCCACCGACGATCGCCCGTATTTCTCGCATTTCTTCAAATGGCGGACCCTGCCCGAAGTGCTCTCGCTGCGCAGTGCCGGCGGCGCCGGGCTGATCGAATGGGCGTATCTCATCGTCGTAGCCACTCTCGCGCAGGCGGCTGTCGCCGGGTGCCTGTTGATCCTGCTGCCGTTGTCCAGGGTGCGGCCCACTGTTTCCGGCGGACTGCGCTACGGAGCCTATTTCCTGTTGCTCGGGCTCGCGTTCCTGTTCGTCGAGATCGCGTTCATGCAGAAATTCACGCTGTTCCTGGGCCACCCGCTGTACGCCATCGCGGTCGTGCTCGCGAGCTTCCTCGTCTTCGCAGGCGCCGGCAGCGCGTACTCGACGCGCCTCGGCCGTCCGGCGCACGTTGCTGTCGCTGGCATTGTCGGCATCGCGATTATTTACGTGCAGCTATTGCCATTGTTGTTCGGCTGGCTCATCGGCACCGCGGATTTCCTGAGAATCCTGCTGTCGGTGTTCCTGGTTGCGCCGCTCGCGTTCTTTATGGGCATGCCGTTCCCGCTGGGCCTGCGACGCGTGGCGGCCGACGCGCCGGACTTCGTGCCCTGGGCCTGGGGCATCAACGGGTTCGCCTCGGTCGTCAGTGCGGTGCTGGCGACGCTGCTTGCAATTCATTTCGGCTTCACGGCCGTGATCGTGCTGGCGCTGCTGCTCTACATCGCGGCCGCATCACTCCGGGTGGCATAGCGCACATCGGAATCGCGCCGGCCAACGGTGAGGCGTCGACTAGACGACGCGGTTTCTGTCCTTACCGTCGAGAAACGCCGCAACGTTGGCCGTCAGTTCGTCCATCGCTCTCTGCCGGGCTTCGCGCGTCGCCCAGGCGATATGTGGCGTGACGATCAGATTGTCGCCCTCGTAGTCGAGCAGCGGATCGCCATCCACGGGCGGTTCCTTGGGCAGGACGTCGATGGCGGCACCGCCGATCTCTCCCCGGTCGAGGGCCTCGACGAGTGCTGCCGAATCCACCAGCCCGCCACGGGCCGTATTGATCAGCAGTGCCGTGTTCTTCATCGCCGCGAACTGCCTGGCGCCGAGGAAGCCGCGCGTGGCCTCGGTCAGCGGGCAGTGGAGAGAAATGACATCTGCGCGCCGGAGCACTTCATCCAGCGACACGCGACCCTCGGGGATCTCGTCCGACCCGGGACGCGCCGCGACGATCACCTCCATCCCGAACGCCTCGCCAAGCCGCGCAACACCCTTGCCGAGCTCGCCGTAGCCCACGATCCCGAGCGTCATCGCGGCGAGCTCGCTGATCGGCCGCGTCAGCATCGTGAAGATCGTGGTCTCCTGCCACGCGCCACCCCGGACGTCGGCAGCGTAGTTACCGAGGTTGTGGGCGAGGTAGAGGATCGAGCCGAATACGTGCTCGGCGACAGATTCGGTGCAGTAGGCCCGAATATTGGCCACCGCGACGCCGTGTTTTTTCGCGGCCTCGAGATTGACGTTATCGGTACCTGTCGCAGTAAGCCCGATGAAGCGCATCGCGGGCGCGCCTGCGAACAGCGCTTCGGAGATCATCACCTTGTTGCCGAGCACGACTACTGCATCAGAGATGCGCTCGGCAACCTCGTCCGGGGTCGATTCGTCGTAAACCTCGAGTTCCGGCAGCAACGCCTCCATGGCGCTGATATCGAGATCCGGACCCATCGTGGCCCAGTCGAGGAATACGGCTTTCATACGCGATTTATAACGAGTCTAAAGTGAATGCGCTATTAACTAAGCACCGGGTAAAGGCTATGATGCGCCCATGCCAAACACAAGCAAGTACAAGACCTTGGGTGTCTTGCCGCTGAGCGGTGGACGAACGGGCGGCTAATGGACTCAAATCGCATCGTACCGCCGCCTCCGGTCGTGCCGCCGGAGGACCAGGAGAGCATTTCCGTCTGGGGCTTCAGCGACACGCACTTCCAGATGCTCGACGGCGACGTAGTCCGCATGACCGGCGACCGCTACGAACTGGCCGGCACGGACCTGCCCGAGATTCTCGGCTGGGTACGCGACCAGATTCACCCGGATATCGGCGCGGATAATCTGAACCCGTCGCAGTACCCACCGTCGATTCCGGAAGCACGCGTTAACGAGGCCTTCGTTGCGGAAATACGCTCGTTCCTGCAGGGCGATCAGCTCGATGACGATGCCGAACTACGCCTGCGCCATGGCCACGGCCAGACGCAGGAAGAAATGTACCGCATCAAGTACGAGCAGCTCGCCCGCATTCCCGACCTGGTGGTCTATCCCGCGACGGACGAGGAGGTCGAGAAGCTGGTGCGCGCGGCCGAAACGCACAACATCTCGATAATCCCTTACGGCGGTGGCACCAATGTCAGCAATGCGCTGCATTGCCCCGAGGACGAGCAGCGCATGATTGTCTCGGTCGACATGCGGCGCATGAATCGCATCCTGTGGATCGATACTGACAATCACATGGCCTGCATCCAGGCTGGCGCCGTCGGCAGGATCATCGCCGAGCAGCTCGCCGAGTACGGGTTCACGATGGGCCACGAACCCGACAGCATCGAGTTCTCGACGATGGGCGGCTGGATCGCGACCCACGCCAGCGGCATGAAGAAGAACCGCTACGGCAACATCGAGGACATCGTACTCGACGTTACGGTAATCACGGCCCGGGGAACACTCGCACGCCCACACGTCGTACCGCGCGAATCGATAGGCATCGGCGACCCCCGGCGCTTTATCTACGGGTCCGAGGGCGGCTTCGGCATCATCACGCAGGCCGTCGTGAAGATCTGTCAATTGCCGGAGGCGCAGGAGTACGGATCGATCATTTTCCCGAGTCTCGACAAGGGCATCGACTTCATGTACGAGCTCACGCGTACGGCCACGCCACCGGCCAGCGTGCGACTCGTCGACAATACGCAGTTCCAGCTTTCGCAGACGCTCAAGCCGCCCTCGCAGGGACTCAAGAAGCTCAAGAGCAGGTTCGAAAAATTCATCGTCACCCGGGTCAAGGGCTTCGATCCCGAGGAGCTCGCCGCCTGTACGCTCGTGTTCGAAGGCAGCAAGGCCGAGGTCGACACCCAGCAGCGCGATGTCTACCGCATTGCCGAAAAACATGGCGGCCTGAAAGGCGGCGCGGCCAACGGGCAGCGCGGGTACCAGCTGACCTACGGCATCGCCTACCTGCGTGACTGGATCCTCAATCACTGGCTGCTGGCCGAGTCCTTCGAGACGTCGGCTGCCTGGAGCGACGCCAAGGCGGTGTGCAGGAACGTGAAAAAGCGTCTCGAGGACGAACACGCGAAGCGCAACCTGCCCGGCAAGCCGTTCATATCGGCACGTGTCACCCAGGTGTACCCGACCGGCGTTGCGATCTACTTCTACTTCGCCTATTACTTCAAGGGCGTTGACAACCCCAGCGACGTCTTCAGTGAGGTCGAGCACGCGGCGCGAGACGAAGTACTGAAATCAGGTGGTTCCTTGTCTCACCACCATGGCATTGGCAAAATACGCCGCGATTTTCTACCCGAGGTCCTGTCAGAGGGTATCCTCGAGTGGCAGAAAGAAATTAAGAAAGCCGTGGACCCGGCCAATATTTTCGGCGCCGGCAACCAGGGCTTCGATACCGTGAAGGGAGACCACAGGTAAGTCATTTACCTGTAAGGAAAGCACTTGCAAGACCAGGAATTCAATTCGGACGGCGGCCGAAGGGGCGGCAGTGACATCCTGTTGACCGGGGCCACCGGCTTCGTCGGCAAGGTGGTGCTGTACGAGCTGCTGCGCCGGCGGGAAGAACTAAACCTTAACAAGGTGCGCCTCCTGATCCGGCCGGGCCGAGCCAGCGACGCAGCCAGGCGGTTCCGCAACGAGATCGCGGCGTCGAAGTGTTTCTCGGGTCTCGATTTCGAGTGGCAGGATTATGTGGAGGCCGTCGACAGCGATCTCAGCATGCCGAAGGCCGGCATCGACGATGCGAAGTACGCGGAAATGCAGGAGTCGCTGACTCACGTCATCAACTGCGCCGCGTCGGTCCAGTTCGACCTCCCGATCCAGCAGGCCGCTGCGTCGAATATAACGACTGCGCTCGAGATGCTGGAATTGTCGCGTGGCTGCAGCAACCTGCAGACTTTCGTCAGTGTGTCGACCGCATACGTGACGCCGCACACGAGCTCGACGAAGCCCGTCGGGGAAGTGCTGGCGCCGCTGCCGCAGGATGCTCGCGAGCTTTACGAGGCAATCAGGCGCGGCGAGGTCGACGAGAACGAACTGATGAAGCAGTCCGGCCACCCCAACACGTACACGCTGACCAAGTGCATCGCCGAACACCTGCTGGTCGAACAGCAGGGCGACGTCCCACTTTCGATCGTGCGGCCGAGCATTATCTCCGCGAGCCTCGAACGGCCGACCCCGGGCTGGATCGACAGCCCCGCGGCGTTCGCGTTGTTTGTCATGCAGATCGGGGCGGGGCGCATGCGTGCAGTCATTGCCAAACCCGAATCGCGCCTCGACGTCATTCCCTGCGACACCGTTGCGGACCGGGTGATCGGGGCGGCATTCGCCGCGCCGCCGGAAGACAGCAGCGAAGGGCCGGTCATATGGCACGCGGTCGCCGGGCCTGATAACAGCCCGGTCATCCGCGAGTGCGTGAAGACCGTCACGCGGTTTTTTGCCAGGAACCCGAAGATCGGCCGCGGCAAACAGAAGGACCAGGTCGTCGCAGTGCGCTACCTGGGTCCGGATGGTCTCCTGTACAGGCTCAATCACTGGCTGTACCACGAGCGGGGTTCGAAGAGCCGGCGCAAGGCCGAGGGCCTTGCGGCCGCCAATCGCCTGTTTGCGTATTTCACGCACCATACGTTCCGGTTCCAGGCCACCGAGCCGTTCGACCCGCCGGGATTCAGCACGGGGGACTACATCACGACCGTCTGCGATGGCGTGTATGAGCACCTGATGGGCGCCGACATGTCGGCCGTGCCGATCACGGGCAGGCACTTCCCCAAGACACTATCCGATGCCCGCTGGGTCATGACCCAGCCGCGCGGCAACCTGTTTGTCCGACTGGCCGTCTTCGTTGTCATCAAGACGCTGCGCAGGAGCCTCGACTACGTCACCTTCGATCGCACGGCGTTCGAAGAGGCCGTCAAGGAGGTGCCGGAAGGCGCCCACATCGTGCTCGTTCCGTCGCACCGCAGCTACCTGGACTTCGTCCTGTGCTCGGTGCTGATGTTTGCGCGCCCGGAACTCAAGATCGCGATCCCGCACATCGCGGCCACGTCCGACTTCGCGCGCATTCCACTGATCAGCTGGCTGATCCTGCGGCTGCATGCGTTCTACATCGAACGCGGGCAGGGCAAGGAAGACAACAAGCTCACCAACAAGATCCGCAGTCTCGTTCGATCAGGGCGGGTCATCGAGTTCTTCGTTGAGGGCAAGCGCAGCAGGACGCGCCAGTTCCTCCCGCCAAAGCGCGGACTGCTCCGGTGCCTGCAGGGGACGGACGAGACCTTCGCCGTACTGCCCATTGCGTTCAGTTACGAGCGCCTGCCCGAGGAGGCACCGTTTACGGCCGAACTCAGGGGCGACCCGCGTCCGCCAATGCGCCTCAGGGACCTGCTGCGCTGGAATCGGCGCGCGCGTGCCGGGGAGATCAACCTCGGACGCGCCCACATCGGCTGCGGCAAGCCGGTGGTCTACGGCCCCGATTCAGACATCTACAAGGTGGCCGAAGACATCATGGCCGAGCTGCAGTACGAGACAGTCGCCACGAAATACCACCTCCAGGCCTTCCTCGCGCACGAGAAGGACGCGCTCATCGATATCGACCTGACCTGGATGGCGCGGGCCATCGAGCGGCGCGGCGGCAGCGTGCTCACTACTTTCCTCGAGGACGATGGCGTGTGCGCGTTGCACGAGCGCTGCATGCGCTACCAGTACGAGCACCTGTTCTACGCCGAAGCCGAGCAGACCTTCGCGGGCAACCCGGCAATCGAGCACCACATCCGCTCGAACCGCTATGGCCACTTCCCGCCACCGGATCGCGATGCCGAGCCCGACGACCCGCACGTACAGGTCTTCCTGCGCGCGCTCTTCGGCCAGGTCGTTCGCAACTACCGGATCGCAGTTGACGCGCTCGGCAGGCCGGGCTCGACGATCGAGTTCAATGCGCCGCTGGCGCTGGTCAAGGCCAGGCCCGAGGACAACCTGCACATCCCCGACGTACAGGGCGCCTTCGAAGACCTTGCGAAGCGCGACATCCTTGCCTACGACGAGGAAGAGAAGACCTATTTCTGGGGCCCCGAGGCGGGTGAGGTCAAGGCGTATCGCGACGCCCTCGACCACTTCTAGGTCATGACCCAAGCTTACCTGGTGACCGGCGCCTCGGGCTTTGCGGGGCGCCACCTGTTGCAGTCGCGCGCCGCCGGAACAGAGGCCGTCGCCCTGGTCCGGGATCCGGCTGACTGGGCGGCGCAGGACTGGAGCGCACGGCTCGAAGGCGTGAGCACGGTGCGGGGATCGTTGTTCGACAGCGAGTCCTGGGGCGACCGGCTGTCGCCACTGAAAGGAATCTTCCATTTCGCCGCGCTCGTTCGGCACAGTCGCATCAATGCTGAAGAGGTGTACACGACCAACGTCGAGGGCACGCTGAACATGGTGCGCCTCGCGGCCAGGCACGAGTGTCGCATGGTCATGCTGTCGACGTCGGGAACGGTCGGCTGCTTCGAGAAACAGGGACAGAAGGCTGACGAGAACGCCGACTTCTGCGAGGCGACCGTTGCCACCTGGCCGTATTACCATTCGAAAATCGTCGCGGAGCGCAAGGCGCGACAACTGGCGGATGAACTCGGCGTCGAACTCGTGTTCATCCGTCCGCCCGTGTTGCTGGGCCCCGAAGATCATCGATTCCGCTCGACCTCGAACATCATTCGCATGCTGCGCGGCCGGCTGCCGTTCCTGATCAAGGGCGGCATGCATTTCATCGATATTCGTGACGCCATCCAGGCGATCTGGCGGGCGATGCAAATCGCCGCGCCGCAGCCCGTGTATCACCTGGCCGGGTGCGATTCGAGCATCGAGGAATTCTTTGCGATGGTCGAACAGGTGTCCGGGGTCAGGGCGCCGCGCCGTATCCTTCCTCACGGGCTTGCCGGGTTCATCGCCGGGGCTGACGAATGGCTCGGCATGCGCCTGAAGGGCGAGCCGCTGCATTTCTTCCCGGGCCCGGTCGTGATCGAGATGGCGAAATACTACTGGGGACTCGAGTCACTGTATGCCGAGTCGGACCTCGGCTACGTCAATCGCGACCCGCTCGAGACCCTGCGCGACACGGTGGAATGGCTGCGCGCCAACCACCCTAAGCTCGGCAACTGAAGCCAGGCTGATGGACGAGCCGTTCTGGAAACGGAAGTCGCTCGCGGACATGAACCGCGAGGAGTGGGAGTCGCTGTGCGACGGCTGCGCGCTGTGCTGCCTGCACAAGGTCCAGGACGAGGACACCGAGGAGGTGTTCTACACGGACATCGCCTGCCGGTTGCTCGACCTGGATACGTGTCGCTGTGTCGACTACGCGAACCGGGCGAAA
Organism: Woeseiaceae bacterium; assembly: GCA_041574455.1. GTDB lineage: Bacteria > Pseudomonadota > Gammaproteobacteria > Steroidobacterales > Woeseiaceae > UBA1847. Next base: position 22,550 of record JBFFOM010000033.1, read on the forward strand.
GAGATCGCGGAGTGCCTCGTGCTCGTCGCCGACCGCCCCGAGGAGTTCCGCTGGTTGCCTGCCAGCTGCGCGTATCGCAGACTCGCAGGGGGCAAGGACCTGCCCGAGTGGCATCCGCTCGTGACGGGCGACCCGGACAGCGTCCACGCCGCCGGCATTTCCGTCAGGCGTTTTGCCGTTTCCGAGAACGAGGCGAGCGAGTGGAGTATCGTGCAGGATCTCGGAGCCAACGAGGATTAATAGCAGGATATGAGCGACTACCCGACTATAGCGCTCGACCAGTATCGCGAGTATCCGATCGAGGAAATGCGTGAGCGCCTCGACGAGTTTTACACGGACCTTAACCGGCGACGCACGGTGCGCGAGTTCTCGGACCGCCCTGTCCCGCGCGACCTCATCGAGACGGCGCTCAAGGTAGCCAACACGGCGCCGAGCGGTGCCAACCTGCAGCCCTGGCATTTTGTCGTCATCTCCGGTGCCGAGACCAAGAAGAAGATCCGCGAAGCGGCCGAGGTCGAAGAACGTGAGTTCTACACACACCGGGCGTCAGAAGAGTGGCTTGCGGCGCTCGAACCCCTGGGTACCGACGAGCGCAAGCCCTTTCTCGAAACGGCGCCGTACCTGATCGCCGTTTTCCTGCAGAAGTTTGGCGAGTTGCCCGATGGTCGCAAGGTCAAGCACTACTACCCGACCGAGTCCACGGGCCTTGCAACGGGGTTGCTGATTGCCGCGCTGCACCGTGCGGGTCTCGCGACGCTCACACACACGCCGAGCCCGATGAAGTTCCTCAATGAAATCCTCGGCAGGCCGAAAAGCGAGCGACCCTTCCTGCTGCTCGTCGCGGGTTATCCTGCCGACGATGCGCGCGTGCCGGACATCCAGCGCAAGGCACTCGACGAGTTCACCTCCTGGGTGGATTCATGATCTTCAATCGCATCGCACAGGGCCTTCGCAGACAGGACTGGTTCACGGCGATCCTGGAGCTCGTCATCCTCGTGATCGGTATCTACATCGGTCTGCAGGTCGACGACTGGGTCAGCGAGCGACAGGACCGCGAGTCGGAGACCACGTATCTCGAGCTCCTGGCGCGTGATGTGGCGGAGCTGCAGGAGCAGGTTGCGGCTCAGCACGCCTTCGAGAAAGACAAGGTGGATGCTGCGGGCCGTGCGTACGAGCTGCTGATGACCGACAACCCATCGGCACACCAGGTCGAGCTGGGTGTATTGCTGACGTCGCTGTCCGGGCGCAGAACCCTGAGCCTGGTCAGTTCGACGTATGAGCAGATGGTGAGCAGCGGGCACCTGCAGCTGATACGCGACCGCGAGCTACGCGACAGGATCGTGCGTCACTTCGCGCTGCTGAAGCGCGACGAGGCGATCTTCAGCAAGAATAACCAGGATCTCATTGACGACATCTACGGGCCGTTCCTGCTGCAAATCGGAATTTCGCCTCGTTTTGAAAGGCATGACACCGAGGAGGCCCTGAATCGTGGCGCCCAGATCATGGCGGAGCGGCTCGGTCCCGATTATGAGGTCCTGCCCGATATGGTGCTCTCGCGGCCACCCGAAGCCGAGTCCTGGAGCGATATTCGCCGTAACGTAATCTATCGCATGCGGGTCGCCTCAGTTGGCCAGGCGAAAGCCGAGGACATCACGGCTTACATGCAGGAAATCGCCGACGAGCTGGCTGCGGAGCTGGAGAAGCGGTAGTTATTACCCTGTGTTCTGCAGCCCCTGCGCGATGCCGTTGACGGTTGCGAGCAGGGCGTCGAACAACTGGTCGTCGTTGCGGTCGGCGGTGCGCCAGCGACGCAGCAGTTCGACCTGCATCAGGCTGATCGGATCCACGGAGGGATTGCGCAACGCAATGGCGCGTTGCAGCGTGAAGTCGCCTTCGAGGATCGATTCGTGTTCGGAGAACTCGAGGATCGTGTCGCGCGTGCGCTCGAATTCGCCCGTAATCTTCGGGAAAAATTCATCGTGCAGGTCACCCGCGAGTTGCGAGTAGAGTTCGGCGATACCAAGGTCGGACTTGGCGAGTACCATCTCCACGTCGGCAATCAGGGTGCGCATGAAGAACCACTCGCGGAACATTTCGGCAAAAGCAGTCTCACCGAACTGCTTGATGGCTTTCTGCAGCCCGGTGCCGACGCCATACCATCCTGGCAGGATGTAGCGCGCCTGGGTCCAGGCGAATACCCAGGGGATCGCGCGCAAATCATCGATGCCTGACTGGTTGCGTCGCGCCGCCGGGCGTGAACCGATGCGCATGCGTTCGATGACATCGATTGGTGTGGCAGTGCGAAAGTACTCGTAGAAACCGGGCGTGTCGTACACGAGCTTGCGGTAGGCCTTGCGACTTTCGTCCGCAACAACGTCCATGATGTCGTGCCACTCAGGCATGTCGTTGCCGCGGTGCCGCGGCATCGCCGTCGCGAGCGCGACGGAGCCTGTGATCTGCTCGAGCGTGCGCAGCGCGATGCCACGCAGGCCGTACTTCTCGTTGATGATCTCGCCCTGCTCGGTCACGCGCAGGCGGCCGTTGACGGTCCCCGGCGGTGCGCCGAGGACGGCCGTGTGCGTCTTGCTGCCACCACGGCTGACGGAACCGCCGCGGCCGTGGAACAGCGTGAGTTCCACGTCCTGGGTATCCATCGCATTGACCAGGTGTTCCTGCGCGTTCTGGATCGCCCAGCGTGCCGATGCGATACCGCCGTCCTTGTTGCTGTCCGAGTACCCGATCATGACCATCTGCCGGTTGTCGCGTTTCTTCAGGTGCGCGCAGTAGAGGTCCGAGGAGAGCAGGGTGTCGAGAATTTCGGGGCCCGCCTTGAGGTCGTCGACCGTTTCCAGGAGGGGCACAACGTCGAGCGGGATATCGCCGCCCCGACTTTGCAACTCACCCCATTGCGCCAGCAGCAGGACCGACAGGATGTCGTCGGCGCCCTCGGTCATGCTGACGATGAACGGGCCGATCGCATGCGGACCGTACTTGCGCCGGCAAAACGCGATCGCCTGGAACACGGCGATGGTCTTGCGGGCGCGCGTACTCATGTGTATGGGCGGGATTTCGCGGGCGTTGATCGCCTCGATGATGCGTGCGGCGCGTTCCTCGGCTGAATGCTCCATCCACGCGTCGTCACCGAGGCACTCGCCGACAACCCGGCGATGGACGTCGGCGTCCTGGCGAATATCGAGCGTCACCATGTGGAAACCGAACGTGTAGATGCGTCGCAGCAGGCGCTTGACGACGAACAGGCCGGCGTGCCGTCCCTTGTTGAAGGTCAGGCTCTCGGCGATCAGCTCGATGTCCTCAAGCAGCTGCCCGACACGCTCGTATGGGTAAATGTCATCGTCGTAGGTCGACTGCAGGCGCGCCTGGATCAGGCGCAGGAACACGCGGTAGGGCATCTCCCGGTGCCGGGCGGGCACAGCATGGTAGGCGTTCGGGAAAATGCCCCGGTACTCGTCGATCTTGTCGAGCATGCCCTGGCCGAAGGTCGCCGAGTCATGCGATTGACTGAGCTTGGCCGATATCGCGGCACACTCGTTGTAATAGAGGTCCAGAATCAGTGAGCGCTGGCGCGCGAGCGTTGCTCGAATTGTCTTGGCATTGACGTTCGGGTTGCCGTCCATGTCGCCGCCGACCCACGACGCGTAGCGCACGATAGTCGGGATTTCGACGTGCTTGCCTTCCTCGCCGTAAATGCGGTCGATTGCTGCCCGGATGTCTTCATAGAACGGCGGCATCGCTCGATACAGCACGTCGGTGACGAAGAACAGGACGTGCTCGAGCTCGTCGGCGACGGTCATCTGCTCGGACGGATGCTCGGCCGTCTGCCAGCCCGTCGTCATGAGCAGGCGGATGTTCTCGAGGGCGGTGCTGGTTTCCTGCGGCGTCATCGTCGGGTTCAGCAGGTCGACGAGGCGCTTGACGATGTTCTGCTCCTTGCGCAGGATCGTCCGCCGCGTGGCCTCGGTCGGGTGCGCCGTGAATACGGGCTCGATCAAGAGCGAATCCAGCAGCAGCTGCAGCCCGTCGGAGTCGAGCCCCGATGCCTTGAGCTTGATGAGCGAGTCTTCCAGGCCACCGGGCTGGTAGCCGGCCACGTCGCGCAGGTAGTCACGGCGGCGCCGGATGCGATGTACTTTCTCGGCCGTGTTGACCATCTGGAAGTAGGTGGCGAAGCTGCGTATCAGCTGAGTTGCCAGGTCGGGATCGAGGTCGCTGACGAGCGACGAAAGTTCCTCGCCCGGCTTTTCGTTGCCTTCGCGTCGGCGGATCGAACGCAGGCGCGCATTCTCGACCATCTCGAACAGTTCTTCGCCGTTCTGTTCGCGAATCAGATCGCCGACCATCGCACCGAGCGTGCGCACGTCATCGCGCAATGCCTGGTCCTTTTCCTCGAAGGTAACGTCCTGGCGGCGCAGTGTTTTGAAAGCCCCGGTGTTCATTTGCGGCAACGGTACACCCGTCAGGCAGTGCGTACCAGCCGAGTTACGGACGAAACTTCATGCTTCGTCGACAAAGCGGTGGGGACTGGCAGCCGATCCCGGGTGGACAATAGCCTCATGTTCTTCGTTGTGGACCACGACAGGGAGGTCGCTCCGCAGCAGGCGGCACTCGTGTGGCAACGCCTGTGGGAAATGCGTGACCTCACCCCGATCGGCGCCGTGCTGCCGGCAGTCGTTACATCCGCCTGCCCGTTGCTTCCCGATGAGACCGCCGACGCGACACTCGTCGCTTCGCTTACCCAGGTACCGGCAGGCAGCGCCTGGGCGTCCTTCGAGATCGATCTCGTCGATTTCCTGTATGGCAGGGGCAGGCTGCGCGAAGTGGCGTTCGAGCGTGAGCTGCGGGCCTGCATTGCCGAGGGCGAACGCCGCCACGACGAGATGCGCTGGAGTGACGAGGACCAGTATGCCGACAGCAACAACAACCGCCGCCTGTCCGTGTTCGTACGGGGCTGGGGTGACCTGGTCGCTCGCCGCCAACGCGAGCCATTGGCGCTGGAGACGCTGCGCGAGCTCGAGGTGCTCGCCGACTCGATCAGCGGAGTCCTGATGGCCGAGTCGCGTGCCATGGCGAAAGACAATGGCTACTGTCCGGCCCACGACGTCGCTGGAGTCCGAATCCTGAGCCACGGCCGCGAGATGAACGCGCGCTGGCGTCGTGCCGTCATGGACAACGGCCTGCGCCATCGCAATCTGCTGACACTGTCGCCGTGGGATGTGTTCCCGCGGGGCGAGCCGGCGGATTTTCGCTACATGAACCTGTTACCCGTCATCGGCAAGGCGCACACGGTGTCGATGCTGCGCGACGCGGACCTTTCCGGCTGGGATGCGCACGACTTCAGGGCCTTTCATGCCCGTGTCAGCGCCATCCTGCGAAACGCAAGCGATCTGCCCCTCGTGGCAAAGCAGGTGTGACAACCGGCGGCGGACTTATTGCACGCCAGGCAGTATCTGGGATACGGTCTAGCGTCCCGTAGCAGAGCGATAAGGGGAAGCTTTGCAACCCATTACGCCGGACGCGCATGGCATCGCGGTACTCGTTCTTACGATTGTCGCTCTGTACCTGTTTACGCGCGACAACATAGCGCTCGAGTCATCATCGCTTGCAATCCTCGTCCTTCTGACGGCGGGTTTTCACCTGTTCCCATTCGTCAAGGATGACGGATCCATACTCGGACCGGTGCAATTTTTTGCCGGCTTCGGCAACGAAGCGCTGATTGCGATTTGCGCCCTGATGATGGTGGGCAAGGCACTCGAGACGACGGGTGCGTTGCAACCACTGGCAACGATCGTCGGGCGCGCGTGGGCATCGCGGCCTGTGCTCGCCCTCATCGCAACGCTCATAGCAGGTGCGGTGCTCAGCGCGTTCATGAACAACACGCCGATTGTCGTGTTGCTCATGCCGATCATCGTCGGCGCATCGCTGCGCTCCAGGTTCCCGGTTTCGGAAGTCATGATGCCGATGGGTCTCGCAACCATCATCGGGGGCATGTCGACGACGATCGGCACCTCGACCAACCTGCTGGTCGTCGGCATCGCTCACGACATGGGCAAGCACGATTTCACGATGTTCGAGTGGGTGCTGCCCGTCGCAATCGTCGGCGGCGTCGGCGTGCTGTTCCTGTGGCTGGTTGCGCCGCGCATGTTACCCGACCGCACGCCGCCAATGGCGGACACGACACCGCGCATATTCAGCGCGCAGCTGCACGTTCGGGAAGGCGGCTTCGCCGATGGCAAGACTCTGTCCGAGGTACTGGCGAAAGCGGACGGCAATCTGCGTATCGACAAGATCCAGCGCTCCGAGTCGCTGTTTCTCGCCAAGCTCCCGTCGGTGACGATCCAGCCCGGCGACCGCCTGTTCGTCAAGGACTCACCCGAAAACCTCAAGCACTACGAGCAGCTGCTCGGTGCGACTTTGTTCAGCGAGAGTGACCTCGAACACCCGGTCGACGATGACACGCCACTCAGGGCCGAGGGCCAGCAACTTGCCGAAGTCGTAATTACGCGCGGCTCGCCGCTGCATTTGCGCAGCCTTGCAGCCGCCAGGTTCTCGAGCAGCTACGGCCTGCTGCCGCTGGCGCTGCACCGAGCCCGTGCGCCGAGTTCGCAGATCACCGGCGACCTCAACATGATTCGCCTGCGCGCCGGTGACGTGTTGCTTGTTCAGGGTACCCGCGAGTCCATCGCACAGCTCAAGGATTCGGGCACGATGCTCGTGCTCGACGGTACGACCGACTTGCCGCAGACACACCATGCCAAGCGCGCGCTCACCATCATGGCGTTCGTTGTGGCTGCCGCAGCGCTGGGAATCATGCCAATCTCCGTCAGCGCCATGGTCGGGCTCGGACTGATGATTGCGACAGGCTGTCTCAACTGGCGCGAGGCCGTGAGCGCGCTTTCTATCCCGGTCGTGATGATCATTGTCGCGGCGCTGGCGCTTGGTAAGGCGCTGCTCGATACGGGTATGGCCGCTTATATCGCGCAAACCTTTGTTGCCGTCACGGCGGCTCTTCCGGCACCGATGATTCTCAGCGCGTTCCTGCTGCTGATGACCGTCATGACCAATATCGTTTCCAACAATGCGGCGGCCGCCATCGGCACACCCATCGCGGTGAGTATCGCCAACGAGCTCGGCGTGCCGTCAGAGCCTTTCATTTTGGCCGTGTTATTTGGCGCCAACATGAGCTTCGCGACGCCGTATGGCTACCAGACCAACTTGCTGGTGATGACGGCGGGCGGCTACAAGTTCGGGGACTTCCTGCGCGTCGGCATTCCGCTGACTGTTATCATGTGGATCGGCTTCTCGATCGTATTGCCGTTCCTCTACGATCTGTAAGACAGGGGTCTTATGTCTCTGTTGCGGGAAATAAAACGCCGTAACGTAGGTCGAGTTGCCACGGCGTACGTCGTCTCGGCCTGGCTGATCATCCAGGTCATCGAGACGATCTTCCCCGCGTTCGGGTTCTCTGACAGGGCATTCCAGACTGTCGTCATCGTGTTGGTCGTTGGTTTTGTGCCGACGGTCATCGTCGCGTGGTTGTTCGAGTGGACGCCCGAAGGCCTCAAGCGCGATGCGGAAGCGGAGCTTTCGGCCGATGCGAAGCTTGTTCGAGCACGCAAGTTCGATCGCGGCATCATCGTCGTCCTGCTGCTCGCCGTCTCCTATTTCGCGGTCGACAAGTTCGTCTTCACCGGACCCGAAATCGATGATGGTTTCTATGGCACGCACTCGATCGCCGTCATGCCGTTCGAAACTCACAGCTCCGATGCGGAGCAGGAGCATTTCGTCAATGGCGTGACCGACGAGATACGTCACCTGCTCGGGACGGTTCGCGACTTACGTGTGATTGCCGAGCGGTCGTCGACCCTGTTTCACCAGAACGGGATAGGCGTGGCCGAAATCAGGGACCAGTTCAAGGTTGGTCATCTGCTCGAGGGCTCGGTGCGCATGGCGGGGAACCGGGTCCGGGTATCGACCCGGCTCGTCGAGACCAACACCGAAACACAGCTCTGGTCCGATGTTTACGAACGCGAAGTCGACGACGTCTTCCGCATCCAGGACGATATCGCGAGAAACGTTCTGCACAACCTCGAAGTCGAGCTGGCGGAGCCGTTGATAAAGTCGCGCAACATCAATCCCGAAGCACGAGCACTTACGCAACAGGTGAGCGAGATCTTCCAGGTTCGACCGCGGGATTGGGTCACACAGGCCTACCCGCTCGCACAGCGCGCGCTCGAACTCGACCCGGATTATGCCGAGGCCGTTAAGTGGATGACCTATGTCGAGTGGGGGAGGGCCTACGAAGGAGTGATTAGCTGGGACGAGGCCAATGAGGAGCTCGACAGGCTGAGTGCCCGATACGCAGAGCTGGCACCTGACAGTGGATACCTCGAAGCGACTGAAGGGTTCGATGCCGAGAGGGCATCTGACCTCGAAGGCGCCGCCGGCTGGTATCTTGCGGCGCTGGACAAGGAGCTGACCAATTCCGAGCAACTGCGGTTTGCTGGAAGGTTTGCATTGCTGCTCGGCAGGATTGATGTCGGCACACGAATCCTGGAGCTTTGTGTCGCCATCGACCCACTGAATCACCAATGCCGCAGGATTCTCACCCAGGCCTACATGTATCGAGGCATGCCGGGAGACTACCAACGTGCTATCGAGGTCCGCGAGCATTACCTGGCAAGAGCGATCGGCGGGGGGGCTTACTATTCGATCCTGTTGATGCTGACGGGCGAGCCGGACAAAGTGGCCGAGGTCTGGGCCGATCAGCCAGAACCGGATCATCCGCAGCGACTGTCATACCTGGCAATGGCCGACTACTCGGCAGGGAGATTTAGCGAGGCGTCTGCAACACTCGCGCGCATCGAGAAAGGCCTGGCCGACTACCGCGAGCATGGAGGGCGCCCGCGTATGGAATCGGAGTATCTTTACACGATCGGCAAGGTTGCAGCCTGGTTCGGGGATGCGGACAAGGCGTTTGCCAACCTCATGGCCTTTTCCGAAACACCGAACCATTTAGCCCGCATCGAAGTTCATCATCCGGTGTGGCGCAAGATTGTCGACGACCCGCGCTGGACCGAGTACCGCGAGGCCATCGGCATGTCGCAGGCGCGCCTCGACGCCATCGAGTTCGATCCCTGGCTGCCGGAGTAGATTGCGGCCGCAACCATTGACTCTGCCGGGAAGCGCAGGAATACTCCGTCGCATGAACTCAGCACGCGTCAACAACTGGTGGTGGCTGCCCGCAAAGGAGACGGCGGCTCGCTAGCGCATAGCTGAAACGAACACATCGAAGCCCGTCTCTGTGACCCACAAAGACGGGCTTTTTTCGTTGGAAGTGCCAGCGGGGTGTCGCAGGAGCGCGCCATGCGCGCGACACAGGAACCAGAAAGAATGAAAGAGCCATTCGACATAGCGGCCGACCTCGATACCCCGGTATCGGCCTACCTCAAGCTCGGCGAGCTCAGGCCGCGCTTCCTGCTCGAGTCCGTCGAGGGCGGCGAGCGCCTGGCGCGCTACTCGTTCCTCGGCTTCGGCGACGCGCTCGAGGTACGCATGGACGGCGAGGGCCTCAACATAGCGGGCGATCGTCATGCGCGACCGACCACGCAACAGGAATACCTTGCGGCCCTGCGGCGCGCGCTCGAGTTGTCGCCGCGCCCGCGCCCCGACGACGACCTGCCGTTTGCGGGGGGGCTCGTCGGCGTGTCGGGTTACGACGTCGTGCGCTTGTTCGAGAAGCTGCCCGTCGACACCGTCAAGCAGACCAGCGTCCCGGATGCCGCGTTCGTCGCGCCCCAGTCGCTGCTGGTATTCGATCACCTGACGCGTCGCGTGGCGCTGCTGCACGACGGCCCCGAGTACGAGCGGCAGAAGCTGCGCACCGAGGTCATCAGGCTGTTGCGCGGGGCCGTGCCCGGCAATGGGCACGACGTATCGATGTCACCGCCAGCTGCGAGTTTCACGGAGAAGGAATTCGCGGAGCGCGTCAACGCCTGCAAGGAATACATCGCGGCGGGCGATATCTACCAGATCGTGCTGTCCGTGCTGTTCCGCGGCCAGACCAACGTGGC
>JBFFOM010000034.1:0-32586 GCA_041574455.1 Woeseiaceae bacterium
ATCTCGGCACACTGGCGCGCCAGCACGCCGCCAAACACATTCGAGACTTCGGGCGCGGTAACGAAGTCGCCCGCCTCGCCGAACTTGGTGGTACCGGCCGTGTAATAGCCGAGCCCCGGAGCATACAGGGCGTGATGCATGTACTCGGCAAAACTGACACTGCCACCGGCTTCCTCGATACGCTCGTGGATGTACCGGGCGGTGCGTGCGCTGTGCGCGAGGCTATCCGCATCGGGTTCGGGCAGCGATGGCGGCAGGTCCGTTTGCATGTCAATATCGCGTCATGAGTGAAAGCGGTTTTGCCAACAAGGTTGTACTCGTGACGGGCGCGGCCCGCCGCATCGGCGCGGCTATTGTGACACGGCTGCACACCGAAGGTGCACGTATTGCCGTGCATTACCGCGGGTCGGCGGATGAAGCCGCCGCGCTCGTCAACAGGCTCAACGACGCAAGGCAGGACTCCGCGGCAATTTTCCAGGCGGACCTGCTCGAGGTCGAGTCGCTGCCGCAACTGGTCGCTGACGTCGTCGCCTGGGGCGGCCGGCTCGATGCGCTCGTCAACAATGCCTCGACCTTTTATGCCACACCGATTGGCGAGATTCGTGAAGAACATTGGCAGGATCTCGTCGGCAGTAACTTCAAGGCGCCACTGTTTTTGTCGCAGGCCGTTGCGCCACACCTTCGTGAGGCGCGCGGAGCCATCGTCAATATCGTCGATATTCATGCGCAGCGGCCGCTGCGCGATCATTCCGTGTACGGACCGGCCAAGGCCGCGCTCGCCATGCTGACGAAGTCACTCGCAAAGGACCTGGCGCCCGAGGTACGCGTCAATGGTGTCGCACCCGGCGCAATCCTGTGGCCGGAAGACGGGATGACGGAGGAGACCCGGCAGATGATCCTCGACCAGGTGCCGTTGGCGCGCGCCGGCGAGCCCCAAGACATCGCCGGATGTGTCCTGTACCTGCTGCGTGACGCGGCCTACGTGACGGGGCAGATCGTCGCCGTCGACGGTGGCCGCTCGATCGGCTGGTAAGCCCTAGTAGGCCCCGGCGTATTCTCGCGCCGCATTGCCGCGACCTTCAGGAACACGAATCTCAGGCCGGATGACCGGCGCCTGCTGACCCGGCGGCAGTGCAATGACCGGGCACGCACCCGTGGCCGCAATCGACGTTGCCGCAACAAGGTTCGGGTCGGTTTCGTCGCCGACCGGGATCTCGAGCAAGTCGGCGGCCGGGCAGTCGACGGGTAGACCGCCGAAATAATCGCCGTCACCGTTCGCATTCGTCGTCCTGAACGCGGTCGGGCGCAGGATCTTCTCGTCACAGAAGTCGATACCGACCTGGCCAACCGGCTTACCGTAGGTGTTATCGCCCACGATCCATACGTCTGCGTAAGGAATGAGTGAATTGGTGATGAGCTCGCTGGCCGACGCGGTGTCGTCGCGCGACGCAATAACTATTAAACGCTGCATATCGAGTGAATTGGCGAGGCGCGCGAAGAATGAGCTCTCGTCGTATTGCGCCGACCGATCCGCATTGAACTCGGTATTCGAGAACACCAGGCCGTCATTGGCAAATCCGCCAAGATAATCGCCTAGCAACTCGGTCGTTGATACCAGCCCGCCACGGTTATACCGCAGGTCAATGATCACATCGCGAACACCGGCGGCGACGAACTCTGCAAACACCTGTTCGAACACCGGGTCCGCCGTGCTAACGAAGGTAAGGAACTCCAGGTAGCCCGCCCGCGGTGCGCCGGGGCCAATGTCGATCGTACGCCACTGCGGGATGGGAGTAATCGTCACGATGTCTTTGGTCACTTCCTCGGTATACGTGGATCCATCGAGACGCCGCATCTCGAAGGTCACGGTATCGTTGGCGTCGAAAAACGCATCGATCCCTTCACCTGCCTGAATATTGGCATAGGTTCGGCCGTCGAATGTCAGCACGGTGTGACCACGGGCAAAGCCCGCCGTATCCGCAGGGCTGCCCGAATAGACGCCCCTCATGCGCATCTGGCCGCCCTCCTCGCGCCAGCTAAAGCCGAATCCTTCGTACTGACCCTCGCCGAAGAATTGTTGGTCGGCCTGCAGCGATCCTACCCTGCTCCAGCGGTCGATCGGGTTGCCGAGCGCGTCCTGCGGTCCGTAGGTTGTTGTTACCTCAAAGACCAGTTCTTCGGGTGTCGCGTAGTTGGCGATATCGATGTTCGCCGGCAGCAAGTCGTTCCACAGGTACCAGTCGTACAGCGCGTCGAGTACGAACTGCTTTTGGCCGTTGTTGTCGCACGACGAAGGCTGGCCGGTGATGTTGTTGCCCTCGCTGCTGCCGCAACCGGCAACGAGCATGGCCGAGAGAATTAAGACTGAGATCTTGCGCATGTGCACTCCTTCAGAAAGCAACGTCGACCTCCGTGAGCGGATGACTCGACGCATCGTAATCATTCCAGTGCTCGAGCATGGTACGCCCGGTAACCGGGTGCACCAATCCCGGTACCAGTTCGGCGAGGGGGCGCAATACAAAACTGTATTCGAGCACGTCCTCGCGCGGAATACGTACTGGCCATTCGTCCAGCACCCGGTCATTGTAGAGAAGCAGGTCGATATCGAGCGGACGTGCCTCCCATTTCCCGGCTTTGCGGTCGCGGCCAACCAGGTTATGTATAGACTCAATCTCCTCGCAGATCGCGACGGGTGAAGAATCGGACTCGAATCCGGCGACGAGGTTCAGGAAATCGTCGCCCTCGAAACCTACCGAGGCGCTGCGATAGACAGGCGAAAGGCGCAGCTTGCCGTAGCGCCTGCGTAGTTCGTTGACCCCGAGTCTCAGGTTGGCCCTGGGATCGATGTTGCTGCCGAGACCCACATACACGCGCGCCATCTCGCCTACCCCGGCAGTTCACCGCGTTCGATGATTACGCCCACGTCTTTGGAGCCGCGAATTGCGCCCGGCTTGTGCACCGTGACCTTGACCCATGCCACATCGAATTCATCCCGAATGAGGCCGGCGATGCGCTCGGCCAGGGTTTCGACCAGCTGGAAGCTAGACCCCCCGACGAACTCCTGCAGGCGCTTGGCCACGAGCTTGTAATTGAGTGTGTCGGCGACGTCGTCAGTCGCAGCGGCCTTCGCGATGTCGGCGCTCATCTCGAGATCGATGATCACGGTCTGGCGAATCTTGCGCTCCCATTCCCAGATGCCAATGATCGTTTCAATCCTGAGTTCGTCAAGAAATATCCTGTCCATATCGCTCCCGTCTATGCTCCTGCAGGTACGCCCAGCGTGTCGAGCCACCACCGTGGCTGTGCCTTGATCGTTGCAGCCTCGTCCGCTTCGGTGAGACGAAGGGCTCCGGCCACTGCGATCATGGCGCCATTGTCCGTGCAGAACTCGAGGCGCGGGTAGTACACCTCACCTTCGAAGCGGTCCGCAATGTCCTTGCGCAACAGCTTGTTCGCGCCGACGCCGCCCGCTACGACGATCCGGTCGAGGCCTTCCGCCCTCGCCGCCTTGATCGATTTGCCAATCAGGGTATCGACGGCGGCGCGCTGAAACGACGCCGCCAGGTCGGCACGACATTCGTCGAGCCGCCCCTCGGCCTCGGCCTTGCGCACCTCGAGCATGACGGCCGTCTTCAGGCCGCTGAAGCTGAAGTCGAAACCCGGCTTGTTGAGCATCGGGCGCGGGAAATCGTAAGCCGACTCGTCGCCGTCCTCGGCCAGCGCCGCCAGCGCCGGCCCGCCCGGGTAACCGAGGCCCAGCAATTTGGCGGTCTTGTCAAAGGCCTCTCCGACCGCGTCGTCCAGCGTCGTCCCCAGCACCCGGTAGTCGCCCAGCTTGCGAACCGCAATCAGCATCGAGTGGCCACCCGACACGAGTAGCGCAAGAAACGGGAATTCCGGCGGTATTTCCTCGAGCATCGGCGCAACCAGGTGCCCCTCCATGTGGTGGACCGGGATGACCGGGCAATCCCAGGCGAGCCCCAAACCTGAGGCCATGCCGCCGCCCACCATCAGCGCCCCGACGAGGCCGGGGCCGGCCGTGTAGGCGATCGCATCCGGCTTCTCGATATCCGCCTCGCGCATAACCTGTTGAATTAAAGGCAAAAGCATGCGGATGTGGTCGCGCGACGCGATTTCCGGCACGACCCCTCCATACACGGCATGCAGGTCGACCTGGCTGTGGAGCGCATGCGCCACAAGGCCGTTTTCCGTGCTGTAGAGCGCGACGCCGGTCTCGTCGCAGCTGGTTTCGATGCCGAGGATATTCATATGAAATAAGGTACCGGACACCGTATTTCCGGAATCCGCTTGTCTGTCGGGTCGACAATAATAGTCCGGAAATACGGTGTCCGGTACCTTATTTCTCTTTGCAAACCGCCAAATCCGGCGCTAGAATGCGCTGCTCACTTCCCGGCCAAGTGCCGGGTTTATTTATGTCTGGACGGAATACCCCATGCCAAGCGTTCGCGTAAAAGAGAACGAGTATTTTGACGCCGCACTGCGCCGCTTCAAGCGTGCTTGCGAAAAGGCCGGCATCCTCACGGAGCTGCGCCGCCGCGAGTACTATGAGAAGCCCACGCAGGAGCGCAAGCGCAAAAAGGCAGCCGCGGTGAAGCGCCATATGAAGCGCATGTCACGCGAAGAAGCCAAGCGCAAGCGTCTCTACTGATTCTCTTCGCCGTGCCGCGTCCGCGGAACGGCCCCTGTCGCTTCTTAGCCATGTCGCTGAAGAACCAGATTACAGAGGACATGAAGTCCGCCATGAAAGCCGGTGAAAAGGACCGGCTCAAAGCGGTGCGTCTGATCATGGCCGCGATCAAGCAGGTCGAAATCGACAAGCGAGTCGAGCTCGACGATGCCGGAGTGCTGAGCGTTCTCGAAAAGATGGTCAAGCAGCGCCGCGACTCGGTCGAACAGTTCGAAAAAGGCGGCCGCGAGGACCTCGCCGCCAGCGAGCGGGCCGAGATCGAAATACTGCAGGCCTACCTGCCTGATCAATTATCGGCGGAAGAAATCGCTGCTCTGGTCGACGAGGTCATTGCCGCAACAGGTGCCGAGAGCATCCGTGATATGGGCAAGGTCATGGGCCAGATCAAGGCAAAAGCCGCCGGCCGCGCCGACATGGGCGCCGTGAGTGCCGCGGTCAAGGAGCGCCTCGCGGCGCTCTAGGCAGTGGGCACTTGGCCCGGAATTTGCGCGCTGGCAGGGCCGAATATTTCGGCTATGCTGTCAACAACATAACCCCTTTAGACCCCGGGGATGTCCGGGCGACGTTTGCATCTGTATGGCCGGACTGATTCCCCAGGACTTCATCGACGATCTGATTGCCCGTGCGGACATCGTCGACGTTGTGGGGCGCCGCGTCCAGCTCAAGAAAGCCGGCCGCGAGTTCAAGGCCTGCTGCCCGTTCCACGACGAAAAAACACCCTCGTTTACCGTAAGCCCGGCCAAGGGTTTCTACCACTGCTTCGGCTGCGGCGCGCATGGAACGGCCATCGGCTTTCTCATGGAATACGACCACATGGATTTCGTCGAAGCTATCGAAAACCTGGCGCACTCGATGGGCGTCGACGTCCCCCGGAACGAGAGCGATAAGCCGGCGCGCCGGTATGATGAACTGTTCTCGCTGCTCGACACGGTAGCGCGGCACTTCCAGGCCTGCCTGAAAGACGCTCCCGCAGCCATCGACTACGTGCAAAACCGCGGCATCGACGGCCCTACGGCCAAACGCTTCGGTATCGGCTATGCGCCGGATGGCTGGAGCAACGTCCTCGACAAATTCGGCAAGTCGCCCGAAGCCATCGAGCGCTTGCTGGCGACCGGACTGATCATTGCCAAGGACAACGGCAAGCACTACGACCGCTTTCGGGATCGTATTATGTTTCCGATCCGCGATGCCCGCGGCCGCACGATCGGTTTTGGTGGTCGCACACTCGGCGACGGCGAGCCGAAATACCTGAACTCGCCAGAAACCGTCCTGTTCCACAAGGGTCGCGAGCTTTACGGGCTCCATGAAGCCCGGCAGGCACTGCGCCATATCGAGCAACTCGTCGTGGTCGAAGGCTACATGGACGCGGTAGCTCTCGCCCGCCACGGAATCGACTTCGCGGTGGCGACGCTGGGCACGGCAACGACGACCGAACACCTGAATCGCCTGTTCCGGCTGACGGAAGATGTTTGCTTCGCATTCGACGCGGATCGCGCAGGCCGCAAAGCAGCCTGGCGTGCCCTCGAGAACGCGCTGCCGCAGATTCGGGAGGGGCGCCAGATCCGCTTCCTGTTCCTCCCCGAGGGCCACGACCCGGATTCCTACGTCAACGAATTCGGTACCGACGCGTTCCTCAAGGCACTGGATGAAGGTGTCGCCCTGTCCGAGTTCCTGATCGAGGAGCTGGCCAGCCAGGTGGACATGACGACCATCGACGGCCGGGCGCGGCTTGCGGAGCTGGCCCGTCCGCTCGTCGGCAAGATACCGGTCGGCGTATACCGCGAACTCCTGGTCGAAAGCCTGGCGGATGCCGTCGGCCTGACCGCCGCCAAGCTCGAGAAAATGCTCGGCGGTGGGCAGCCCCGGGGTGCCGCCGCTGCACCGGGCCGCAGCAAGCCGGCGCGTCGGCCGTATGGCGCCGGACAACCGTCAGTTGTCCGGCACGCGCTATCGCTGGTGCTGCATTACCCGGAAGCGGGCGTGAGGGCGGACGTCGAGAAGATTGCCGGCATCAGTCGCAGGGGTGCGGATCTGCTGCAATCGCTTATTGAAACTGTGCAGGCCGAACCCAATATTACGACGGCAGGGTTGCTCGAGCGATTTCGTCACGACGAGCAAGGCCGGCACCTGGGCAAGCTGGCAGCGACCGAATTGCCCGTTGACGAGGATTTCGACGCGGCGGCCGAGCTGGCCGAATGCCTCGAATCACTGGCCCAGGCGGGCCGTAAGGCGCGAGTCGATTTCCTCATTGAGAAGCAGAGAGTTAGTGGTTTATCCGAGGACGAGAAATCCGAGCTCAGGCAGCTGTACTAGTTCTGGATCGGTGTTTCTGGATTTCGTATAATTAATCGTTTGTATCAATCACCCGTAGGGGTCTCCGTCTTGGCTGAAAAACAAGCACCCGCTGCACCCGTCGCCGTAAGCAAACAGGCACAGCAGCTCAAGGATTTGATTGCCCGTGGCAAGGAACAGGGTTACCTCACGTATGTCGAGGTAAACGATCACCTGCCCAATGACATCGTCGATCCGGAGCAGATCGAAGATATCGTCAACATGATTAACGACATGGGTATCACGGTGCACGAAGAGGCACCCGAGACCGAGTCGAAGACCCTTACCGACACGCCCGCGACCGACGAGGAAGCCGTGGAGGAAGCCGAGGCAGCACTCGCGAGCGTCGACGCCGAGTTCGGTCGTACGACGGACCCGGTCCGCATGTACATGCGCGAGATGGGCACGGTCGAGCTGCTGACCCGCCAGGGCGAAATCGAAATCGCCAAGCGCATCGAGGACGGCCTCAACCAGGTCAAATACCACAGGGTGCACTTTCCGCCGACCATCGTGGCGATGATGGAGGTTGCCGACAATGTGCTGGCGGGTGATACCCGCATGCAGGATTTTGTCGTCGGTTTCATCGATCCCAACGAGCCGGATGAGATCGCGCCACCGGCGCCCAAGACCGATGACGACGACGAAGAGGTCATCGATACCGGGCCGGATCCGGATGAAGTCAAGGCGCGGGTACGCGTTATCAAGCGGCACTACAACCGCTCGATCAAGTATCTCGACAAGTACGGGGTCAAGGACACGCGTACGATCAAGGCGCAGGCCGATGCGGCAGACCAGATCATGGAACTCAAGCTCGCGCCGAAACTGTTTGACGCACTTGTCATCAATCTGCGGGACGTCGTATCGATTATTCGCAGCCAGGAACGCCTCGTCATGCAGATCTGCGTGCGCGACGCCGGCATGCCTCGTAAAGACTTCCTGGCGAGCTTCCCGAAGAGCGAGACCGACCTCAGCTGGATCGACAAGCATATTCGCGCCAAGCGCAAACATTCATCAATCCTTGCCAGGCTCAAGGACGACATCCTGCGCGCGCAGCGCAAGCTGATTACCGTCGAGGAAGCGACACGCCTCAGCATTGCCGAGATCAAGGAGATCAACCGGCAGATGTCGATTGGCGAGGCCAAGGCCCGCCGCGCGAAGAAAGAGATGGTCGAGGCGAACCTGCGACTCGTGATTTCGATCGCAAAGAAGTACACGAACCGCGGCCTGCAGTTCCTCGACCTGATCCAGGAAGGCAACATCGGCCTCATGAAGGCGGTCGACAAGTTCGAGTACCGTCGCGGCTACAAGTTCTCGACCTATGCGACCTGGTGGATTCGCCAGGCCATCACGCGTTCGATCGCGGACCAGGCCCGCACGATCCGTATCCCGGTGCACATGATCGAAACGATCAACAAGCTGAACCGCATCTCGCGACAAATGCTGCAGGAGATGGGACGCGAGCCGCTGCCCGACGAGCTGGCCGAGCGCATGGAGATGCCCGAGGACAAGGTCCGTAAGGTACTCAAAATAGCGAAAGAACCGATCTCGATGGAGACGCCCATCGGGGACGACGAGGATTCGCACCTTGGCGACTTCATCGAGGATACGACCGTGCACTCGCCGGTCGACTCCGCGACGTCGTCAGGACTCAAGGAGACGACACACTCGGTACTCGCCGGCCTGACGCCGCGCGAGGCCAAGGTGCTGCGGATGCGTTTCGGGATCGACATGAACACCGACCACACGCTCGAGGAAGTCGGCAAACAGTTCGACGTGACGCGTGAGCGCATTCGCCAGATCGAGGCCAAGGCATTGAGAAAGCTGCGTCACCCGACCCGCTCGGACCAGCTCCGCAGCTTCTTGCTGGAAGACTGAAGACGGCGCTTTTTTGCTAGAATCGCGCTCCCTGTGTGGGCCTGTAGCTCAGTTGGTTAGAGCAGAAGACTCATAATCTTTTGGTCCCAGGTTCGAGTCCTGGCGGGCCCACCACTCCTTCCCTGCTATAGAAGCAGTGGGTCAACGGCAGTTGGTCATATCCACTTCCCTGTCGTTTGCATAACAGGTTTCTGTCATCCACCCGTGATACTCCCAGGAGGCAGATATGCCGTGTTGTTTACCGTCGACATAGTTTTGCTCAGATTCTTTCTGACCATTGTCATACCACTCCGTCTGAACACCGTGTTTCTTGCCGTTGTCGAAGTTCGACTCCCAACGCTTTTGCCCGTCTTCGTACCATGCCGTCTGAACGCCATCTAGCTCTCCTTCGACGTAGTTCCGCTGAACGGCCTTTTGTCCGTTTTCATGCCACCCGGTCCAAACACCGTGCGGATAATTGTCGACGAAATTCGACTCTTCCGTTTTTCGTCCGTTCTCGTACCACCTGGTCTGAACTCCGTCTCGTTTACCTTTGACGAAATTGCTTTCAAAGCTTTTCTGTCCGTTCTCGTACCACGAAGTCTGAACGCCGTCTTGTTTGCCTTTGACGTAGTTGTGCTCTGTCCGTTTCCACCCATCTTCGTCCCACACGGTCACAACACCATGTAGTCCATTGCCAACGAAGTTCGCCTCTTGTTTCTTCTGTCCGTTTTCGTGCCACTCAGTCTCAGGACCCTCTTGCCAGCCCTTGACGTAGTTTCGCTCAGACTTCTTATGTCCGTTGTAGTACCAGAGAGTCGTAACACCATCCTTTTTGCCCTGGACGTAGTTGGTCTCACGAACTTTCTGTCCGTCTTCGTTCCACACAGATTCAGGGCCGTCTTGTTCGCCTTTGACGTAGTTGCGCTCTGTCAATTTCCGCCCATCTTCGTCCCACCCGGTCACAACACCATGTAATTGATCGTCAACAAAGTCAGATTGTCGCTTCTTTTGTCCGTTAAAGTGCCACTCAGTCTGAACACCCTCCTGCTTAATAATGGGTCGTGAGTCAGGCCTCATCCCCGCATAATTACTTTTAAAGACGTAGTTTTTCTCTATCGATTTTTTCCCGGTCGTGTACCAGGCCGTAAGTGTGCGCGTTTGGGGCACCCCATCTACGTAGTGCTCCTCCACGACCCGCTGACCTTTCTCATTCCACCCAACCGAAACACCATGCAACCGGCCGTTGACAATGTTCAGCTCAGACTTCTTGTCTCCGTTGGGATAGTAATCGGTTCGCGCGCCTGTATATGGCTCAGCTGCACCTTTTTCATAGGTTAAACCATCGCGAAATTCGAATCGGTCGCCTGACCCCTGCCCGCAACCGCAGAGCGCGATCAGTAATAAAACACACAAAGTAAACGACTTCATACGTGCGCTCTCTTTGCAGATGGAGGCTTTGGCTACAGGAACAGAATCGCGAAGTAGTGACTGATGCTGCCGGCGAGCACGAACAGGTGCCAGATGCCATGGCACCATGGGTACCAGCTGTCGAGCACGTAGAAAATCACCCCGGTCGTATAGAAGACTCCGCCGGTGATCAGCAGAACCATGGATTCGCTCGACAACAGCACGGCCAGCGAGTCCATGGCAAGGACGCAGAACCAGCCCATTGCCAGGTACAGAATGAGCGAACCGATCCTCGGACCCTTGCGCCGCACCGCGACGAGCACCATGCCGAAGATTGCCATCGCCCACACACCGCCCAGCAACCACCAGCCACCCACGGTCCTGAGCACGACGACTGCAATTGGCGTGTAGGTACCGGCAATGAGAAGGTAAATTGCCTGGTGGTCGACAACCCGGAAGAACAGCTTCACTCGCCCGGGGAAGCTGTGATAGAGCGTCGATGCCAGGTACAGCGTGAACAGCGTTACAGCGTAAACCGAATAGCTGGCTATCTTCGCCACGTCGCCTTCAATAATCGCCATCGTTACGAGCACGGCGCCACCGACCAGCGCAAGGGAAGCGCCTACGAGGTGGCTGATGCTATTGAATCGCTCGCCGTGGTACATGACCCCAGCCTAAAGTATCTCGGCGATCTGCGGCAACCATTTGCGCCAGTAGTCCAGCTTGGCGCGGAATTCCGTGACCGCCTCCTTCGGTTCGCGATGCAGTAAGCGCACGTGGTCGCCTGGCCTGAGCTGGCCCAGCAGGTGCCGGTCAACGCGTGCCACCTGCGCGATTCTCGGGTAGCCGCCGACCGTTCCTGCGTCGACGGACAGCAGGTATGGCGCGCCATCCTCCGGGCACTGGACCGTGCCCGGCAGCACACCGGCGCTCGGCATGCGGCCTTCCGAGGCGATCTCGAGATGCGGACCTTCCAGCCGCAGACCCATCCGGTCGGCACGCCGATCGACGACCCAGTTCGTGCCAAACAACACGGACGCATCGTCCAGCAGTCCCGTCTCCGCGCCGGCGCAGCTCCGCAGTCCCCAGCTCGATGTCATCGGCGGTCGGAATTCGGCCGGCGTCGCAAGTGACTCAGCGCCCTCGCCGGCCACCTGTAGCCGGTCGCCCTCCTGAATGGCCGCGCCCGCGAATCCGCCGAAGGCGGCCTGCAGGTTGGTCGCGGCGGAACCGAGCACCTCATCGGCCTCGAACCCGCCCGGGACGCCGAGGTAGACGCGCGCGCCCGCGCTTGTGGCGCCGATTTCGAGCACATCGCCCTCCCTGGCGAACAGCGTCTTGTGCGGCTCGATCTCCTGTCCGTTCAGGTGAAGCGCGGCGGTAGCGCCGGCGATGCCTGCGGCTGTGTCATGCTCGAATCGCAGCGTGGGCCCGAGCAAGGTTGCCTCAAGCACTGGCGCATCCCAGGAATTGCCGACCAGTTTGTTCGCCAGCGCCATTGACAGTGCATCGGCAGCGCCCCCCGAGGGCACGCCGAGGTGTCGCATGCCGGCTCTTGGGCGGGACTGGATGGTCGTCTGCAGGCCCGGCTTGAGAACGGTCAGGGTCATGGGGAATCCGGCGCGATGGCTCGAAAGCGCACGCGCATCCCGGGCTCCAGCACGAACGGCTGCCGGGCTGCAGGATCGAACAACTTGTGGTCGGTCCGGCCGATCAACGTCCAGCCACCGGGACTCGCCATCGCGTAGAGGCCGGTCCGCCCGTCCGCGATTCCCACGGAACCGGCCGGTACGTGCTGGCGCGGTTCATCGCGACGCGGTACCCGCAGCCGCTCGTCCAGGCCACCGATAAAGGCAAACCCCGGGGTGAAACCGACCATATCGACCGGGTATTCGCTCATCGTATGAAGCTCGACGATTTCGGCGACGGACAGCCCTGTTCTGGCGCTGAGGTCGTCGAGATCGGGGCCGTCGTAGGTCACGGCGATTTCGACGACCCTGTCGCTGCCTGGCAGAGGCCGTATGCCTTCGGCGAGAACGGCCTCGATCGCAGCCCGGGCGTCCGCCCCGTCCGTCGTCGCCAGGTCGAATCGCACCAGGACCGAGTCAATGCCCGGCACAACTTCCTGCCACGTGCCTGCCCGGCGTAATTGCTCAGCCAGGCCCTGCGCGTCGGCCGGCGTCGGGACGGCTATCGAGAAGAGATCGTCACCGCAACGTGTCAGCACGGATTTCGACTCCATGGGATTCCAAAACGTCGCGCACGGCGCGCGCTTTTTCCGCGGCTCCCGGCGTGTCGCCGTGGATGCACAGCGTGTCGGCCCGTACCGAGATCTGCTCGCCGCCGCGCGCGGTGACCTCACCGTCCTTCGCCAGCCGCACGGCCTGCGTGGTGGCAACATTGAGGTCCTCGTGAACGGCACCGGGTTCCTTGCGCGACACCAGCGTGCCGTCCGCCTCGTAGGCGCGATCAATGAATGCTTCCGCGACGAAGCGCAACCGGTGCCGCTGTGCCGCATGCTCGAGCTCGGTGCCGGCCATACCCATGAGCGCCGGACTGCCCGGCGTTTCGGCTGTTACCCTGCCGATCACATCCGCGAGTTCCGCATCCCTGACGGCGTCGTTGTAAAGCGCGCCGTGCGCCTTCACATGCGTGAGTCTCGCACCCAGGTTCGCCGCGATGTCAGCGAGTTCCGTCACCTGTGCAGTCAGAGAATCGTACAGATCGTCGCCGCGCATGAAACCGCTCTCGCGGCCAAAGCCCTCGCGATCGGGGTATCCCGGGTGCGCGCCGACGGCGACACCGTTGACAATCGCCGAGCTCACGGTCCGCGTCATCGACTCGGCGTCGCCCGCGTGACCGCCGCAGGCGATATTGCAGCTGCTGACGATCGTCAGCAACGCATCGTCGTCACCGCAACCTTCGCCGATGTCCGCATTGAGGTCTACGTATGACATTCAGTGCTTCCCGCCCTTTTCCCTTTGTTTGTCGGCCAGTACGTTCCTGATCATTCTGCCAAAGGTCTTGTCGCGTGCGCGACGTTCCGCCAGCGTTTCCGTGTTACGCCGGTCTTCGGACTGCAGCTTGCGGTAGCGTCGCAGGCGTTCCGCATCCAGTCTGCCTGCAGAGATCGCGGCCTGCACGGCACAACCCGGTTCCGAAGCATGCGAACAGTCCGCAAATCGGCACTCTTCCGCCAATGCCGCGATCTCCGCGAATACGTCGTCCAGCGCGTCTCCGACGTCCACGAGCTGCAATTCGCGCATGCCAGGCGTGTCGATCAGCCAGCCCCCCTGCGGCAATCGGTGCATCGAACGCGAGGTTGTCGTGTGGCGTCCGCGCTGGTCGTCCTCACGAACTGCTTTTGTCTCCTGCTCATCGCCTGTCAGCGTATTGACGAGCGTCGACTTGCCGACGCCAGAGGATCCAAGCAATGCGACCGTCTGCCCCGTCTCGCACCAGGGCCGCAGGACGTCGACCTGGTCGGCATCCCGCGCATCGAGCGTCTCGACCAGGATTCCGGGAGCAAGTCCACCAGCCGCTGCCACGTATTCGGCAACAGATTCGGCGAGGTCTGCCTTGGTGATGACGATGACCGGAAAGACGCCGGCGTCGGTCGCGATTGCAAGGTAGCGCTCGAGTCGTGCCACGTTGAAATCCCGGTTGGCCGACGTAACGATGAACAGGGTATCGACATTTGCCGCGATCAGTTGTCGCTCACCGGCCGTTCCGGCCGCGCGACGCCGGAACAGCGACTGGCGCTCGAGCCGCTGCTTTACGGTCGGGCCTTCAGGCTCGATCAGTACCCAGTCACCGACAGTAATGCCGAGTTCCGCCGCATGCCCGCCGAGGGCGATGGAATCCCGGCCGTCACCATACGTAACATCGATGCGGCCACGATGGACATTCATGACACGGGCCGGTCGCAGGCCGGTATCCGGCTCGAGCTGGGACTGGAAGAACGGCCGCCAACCGAGGCTTTGTAGCATCTCTGAAGCCCTCATGAGATACACTCCATAACACGTAAGCGCCCTCGGGGAAATAGCATGTCTACAGCACTGGTCACAGGCGCCAGTTCAGGAATTGGCGCGGCAATCGCAATCGTATTTGCCGAGAACGGCTGGAGCGTAATGGCCGCCGGACGGGACGAAGGACGTCTGGAGGAAGTCGCCGACGTCTCCGAGAACATCGTGACCTGGGCGGGCGAGCTCGCCGAGTCGGAAGACTGCGACGAACTGGTCGCTGACACGATCGACGAGTTCGGACAGCTCGATTGCCTCGTCAATAACGCTGGCGTAATCTTCCGGGGCGATGCGAGCGAGACCAACGACGAGGACTGGCGCCACACCCTGACGATCAATCTCGACATCCCGTTCTACCTGAGCCGTGCCGCCCTGCCCCACCTCTTGCACACGGCCGGCAGTATCGTGAACATCGCGTCGGACTGGGGACTGAAGGGTGGCGAACGCGCAGTCGCCTATTGCGCGAGCAAGGGTGGTCTCGTGCTGCTGACCCGGGCCATGGCACGCGACCATGCGCATCTTGGCCTGAACGTCAACGCGATCTGCCCCGGGGACGTCGATACCCCGATGCTGGCAGCCGAAGCCGAGGATTCGGGAATGAGCATAGACGAGTACATGGAAGAGGCCGCCGCGAACGTACCGAGCGGACGCATCGCTGCACCCGAGGAGGTCGCCGCGCTCGCGCTCTTTTTGGCCAGTGAGGCTGCGGCGCACATCAACGGCGCCGCAATCCCTATCGACGGGGGCGGTTCCGCCTAGGCACCCGAGAAGTCGACGCCACCGAACACGAGTGACGGCGACAGCGTCGACGAATACGGGTACACGTCGTTGCCGACCAGCTCGAGCCGGCTGAACAGATCCTTGAGGTTGCCGGTCACGTTCATTTCGCCGACCGGACGCCCTATCTTGCCGTTCTCGATCATGTGGCCGCGCAGCCCGAGCGAAAAGTCGCCGGTCGTGCTGTCGGCGTTGCCGCCGAGCCACGACGTGACGTAGACGCCGTCACCGACCTCGCCCAGCAGTTGCGCGAGCGACAGGTCACCGAGACCAATCACCCGGTTCGACGAACTGCCGGTCGTCGGCTTCATGCCCGTTTTGCGTCCGTAGTAGGTGTCGACGTACAGGTTCCGGACGACGCCGTCTTCGACGATGGGCAGGTACTTCGCGGAGATGCCTTCGCCGTCAAAGTGCCGCGAGTTGAACCCGCGCCTGATCAGCGGATCGTCCGCGATATTCAGTTTCTCGCTGAAGGCCTTCTTGCCCACGAGGTCCGTCCAGAACGACTGCCCTTGCTGCACGCTTCGCGCCGTCGCCGCATGTAACAGTCGTCCGACCAGCGAACCCGCCGCGCGCGCATCGACGACCATCGTCGTCTTGACAGTGGGGCCCTTTTCCGAGCCGAGGCGTGCCAGTGCGCGATCGAGTCCGACCCGCGCAACCTCCGCTGCGGCCGGCAAGGCGCTGACATGTGCATTGCCCGCGTAGAAGCCATCGGACGCTCGCTTGTCGCCCTGGTCCTTGAGCGTGATGCTCGAACCGTACCAGCAGTAGGTACTCTCGCGCTTGCCCGAGAATCCGTTGCTGCTGACGGACGCTGACGCCGACGTACCATCGTAGATGCCCGAAGTCGACGAGATGACTTTCTCGTGATCGGTCGCGACGCGATCGAGCGACTTGCACCACTCGAGGCGCTGCTCGCGCGTCAGCGCCGCGACGCTCGAATCGACCAGGTCGAGGTTGTCCGTGGGTCGCCCGGCGAACAGTTCTTCGGGCGTGATCTCGCGGAACTCGTCTGGCTCGAGCGCCCGCGTAATCGCGACTGCCTCGGCAATGAAACCCTCGAGGCGATCCGGGTTGAGATCCGTCGTCTGGTGGTTTGAATACCGTCCGTCCGCATACACCTCGATGCTGAGTCCGCGCGAGGTCGTATCCTTGACTTTCTCGAGGGATCCGTCCCGGTACTGGAATTCGACATTGCGGCTCTGTGTCGTGGTGGCAAACGCCTGGTCCGCGCCTGCGTCCTGTGCCATTGCAACGGCCTGTGCCGCCCTGTTTTGCAGATCAGCTGACATTTTCGCCTCCCACCGTCATCTTCGACACGAGGACCGTCGGAATGCCCTGCGATACGGGCACGCTTTGCCCGTTCTTACCGCAGGTCCAGCCGCCCGTATCCAGGCGCGCGTCGTTCGCCACCATCGTGATGCGTTTCAACGACTCGGGGCCGTTGCCGATGATGTTGACGTCCTTGATCGGCGCCGTGACCTTGCCGTTCTCGACCAGCCAGCCGTTCTTGACGTAAAACGTGTAGTCACCGGCACCAATCTGCACCTGGCCATTCGTGTAGGTCTCACAGATGATGCCGTGATCGACGGCGGCGATGATCTCGTCCTTCGTGTGGGGTCCGTCTTCCATGAACGTGCAGGTCATGCGCGGCATCGGCGCGTACTGATACGACTCACGCCGACCGGAACCGGTCGGTTTGAGGCCATACTGCTTCGCGCTGATCCGGTCATGCAGGTAGGACTTGAGGATGCCGTTCTCGACCATGACCGTGCGGCCGGCCTTGTTGCCCTCGTCGTCGTAGTTGAGCGCACCGCGTTCGCGCGGAATGTCTGCCTGGTCGACGACCGTGACAAACGGCTCGGCGACTTTCTTGCCGATCATGTCGGAATAGATACTCGTCCCCTTGCGGTTGAAGTCAGCCTCCATCCCATGCCCGATGGCCTCGTGCAGCAGGATGCCGCTGGGGCCTGCGGCGAGGATGACCGGCATCTCGCCGGCCGGCGGGCGGCGTGCGTCGAACTGGATCAAGGTCCGGTCGACCGCTTCCTTGACCATCTTCTCGAGCCGCTCCTCGGTATACCAGCCGAACTCCTCGCGGGCCGCGATGTTCGAATATCCGGTCTGGGTCTTGCCATCTTTCTTTGCGGTGACGACAACCGTTACCCGGGTCATCGGGCGGTGGTCGGTAACCAGCTTGCCATTGAGTGTTGCAATCATGACGCGCTCGTCACCGTCCGCCCAATGGACGGTTACCTTATCGATCGACGGGTCCATCGACCTGGCCTTCTGCTCGACAAAGCGCAGCACCGGCAGTTTCTGATCGATGCCGACGTCGCCCCACGGCACCGTGGTCGTGTAGAGGTCGCCAGCGCCCAGCGCATTGAACGCCTGCGGTGCGACTGCCGCGCTGCCGGCCGCAATCGCAGACGCCGTTCTGGCAGCCGCCAGCATCGAAGGCATGGTCAGATCTTCGGTGAAGGCGTAGCCGGTCTGGTCGCCAATGACGACGCGCAGGCCCACGCCCTGCTTGATGCCCGAGTTGGCACTCGAAATGATGCCATCCTCGAGCGTCAAACTGTTCGTCCGCGAATGCTGGAAATAGAGGTCGGCTTCGTCGGCCCCGCGCGCCGTCAATTCCGACATCACGCGCGCCGCCGTTGCCTGGTCCACGCCGAACCAGGTCATGAACGGATTCTCCGGCGTCGCCTTACTGACCGCGGTCGCGCCCTGCACACTGCAGCCCTGCAGGAATACAGGCATCGTCAAGATGGCGCTTCCTGCCGCCATCGTCCCAAGGAACTCTCTGCGTTTGATAGACATCATTACCCCTGGTTGGATTTAGTGTTTAGATGCGCGAAGGGCACCGATAGTTGCATCTAGCGCTTCGCCAGCGCCAGTCCCACCCCGGCCGCGACCAGGAATGCGCCCGTCAGCCGGTTGCGTATGGATGAATAGCGCGCCAGTAAAGGCCGCGCGGCACTCGCGAACGCCGCCCAAAGCACGTCGCCCAAAAACAAAACAGCGAGGAAGACCGCAGCGACGATGCCGAGTTGCGCCGTCATTGCTTCATTACTGACAAACTGCGGGATGAACGCGGCATTGAAGAGCAGCGTCTTCGGGTTCAGCAACGCGATCAGGCAGCCGCGCCAGAACATCGCGGGTGCGGCCTGGACCCTGGACAGGTCCTCGGGTTGCTCCCGCCAGGTCCGGATTCCCAGGTAAACGAGGTAGGCGACACCCGCCCAGCGCACCCAGATCAGGGCATCTGCGGCTACCGATACCAGCGCAGTAAGCCCTGCGACGACGAGCAGCAGTTGCAGCCCGACACCAACAGTCGTGCCCGCGACTGTGGCGACGCCCATGCGCAGCCCGTAGCGCAGGCTGTTTGCGACGATGAGCGCGACGTTAGGCCCCGGGATCATGACCAGGATCGCGGTGGCAATGACGAGTGCACCCAGATTCAGCATCCCGATATCCTAGTGGCCCGCAATGCCCAGGAACAGGCCCAGCACGATGCCAATGATCGGCCCGACGATCTTCCAGAGAACCCCGGTTGCCAGCAGGACGATGACGATCAGGAGCCCGAAGCGCTCGATCTGCTCGAACTGGGCCGACAAGCGCGGCGGCAAAAGCCCGGCAACGACCCGGCCACCATCGAGAGGCGGCACCGGCAGCATATTGAACACGGCCAGCAGCACGTTGAAGAAGACGCCAAAGTACGCCATGTAGGTCAGGAGCCGCGCCATCTCCAATTGACCCGCAAACTGCGTCGCAACGAGCAGAATCAGCGTCCAGCCGGTTGCCATAAGCAGGTTGGAGACGGGCCCGGCAGCGGCCACGATGGCGCCGTCGCGCTGCGGCTTCCTCAGGTTCCGTACACCGACAGGCACTGGTTTGGCCCAGCCGAACAGGATCAGCGGCCCGCCCGTGGCCTTGGCCATGAACAGCAGCGCGAGCGGCACCGCGACCGTACCGATCGGGTCGATATGCTTGATCGGGTTGAGCGTGAGACGCCCCATGACCTCGGCCGTGCGGTCGCCGAAATAGCGGGCCGTGTAGCCGTGCGCGGCCTCGTGCACCGTGATCGCGAAGATCGCTGGCACCGAGAAGAGCAGGATGGACTGCAGCAGGCTGAGTTCTTGCATCGGGGAATTATAGGGACATCGGGAGACGATTTGCCGATATTACCAGCCGCCGCCTCCGCCGCCGCCTCCGCCGCCGCCAGAGAAGCCACCGCCTCCACCACCCGACGCGGAGCCGGGTGGCGTCACGGATGAGCGCACGGCCGAATGCAGCCCGCTCGACAGCTTCGAGGTCGTGCGCGACAGCTTCGCCGTGTTCCAGGAGCCGTGATACCAGGAGGGATGGTAGGGCGTGCCGTCCGGGTTCCTGATCGATGCGAGGACACTTGCGAACTTCTCGGCCCAGGCGTGTTCGACACCCAGCGCCAGTGCATACGGCAGGAACGCCTCGAACAGCTCGGGTGTCTTCTCCGGCGGGTTCCGCAGGTTCAGCTCGTCCTTCTCGGCAACTTCGAGGTAGTCCTCGAAGCCCACGATCTCGTCAAGCAAGGCACGACCGCGCATCGTCGGGCGCTTCATGATGATGGCGAAGACTATCGCGGTGATGAACGTCAACACGATAACGATGATCGTGAACAGCGTCATGCCGTTGCCAAAGACGAGCGCCAGTGCCGCTGCCAGCAGGGCGATCAGGATACCGGGAACGTTCAGCCAGCCATTCCACTGGAAATAGTGTTGCCTGTAGTCCTGCTCGAGGGATGCACTGTGTGCGCTGCGTGCGTCGCCCAGTATTTCGTGGTTTTCCTGCTCGAGCTCGACCTCGTCACCTTCCGCAAACAACTCTTCGTAAAGTTCCTTTTCACCCGGCGCCATCTTCGCCGTTGCATTGACGGCGCCGAGCTTTTTGAGTGTGTGCGTGCCCTTGCGCGAGTGGATCTCGAGATAGCCCTTGACGGCCAGGTTGACGATCGCCGCGGTCATGACCTTGTCGTCGTAGTACATCTTCTGGATGTACCTGAGCGACGCCGGCGAGAAACCCCTGGGCGGCTCGTAGCGAGTCACTATGACGCCCGGCTCGGGGTCCTTCCCGTGCGAGCGCCAGACGGGAATGAAATACGCGAGCATCAGGAACAAGCCGATCACGACGATGAGCAGGCTCCGGTTGTCGCTGAGCAGCCAGCCGATGCGATCGACGGACGTCGGCTCATCAACATAGCCCTTGGGCCAGCCCACGACGATGGTCAGGCCATGTCCCTGCGGCAGCGGGTTCCTGGCGGCAAAGTGGACGTTGCCTTCGTCGTCAAGGTAGCGACCGTACTCCTGGGCATTGGACCCGTAACGACCCGTATAGCCGTCCACCATGAGCTGATCGCGCGGTGCGTCAAACGCCAACCGGACGGTCGCCCCTGCCTTGTCGATCGGGAAAGGCCAGCGATTGCCCGTGACGTTCCAGTACAGCTCGTCGTGCTGGTCGAAGAAGCCGAGCATGCGATTGACGCGGTAGCGGAATACATACTTGTGCTCACCGTGTTCGAGGAAGTAGTCCTTGCGCCCGAAGTAGATTCTTACGTCGCGCCCGCTGCGAGCCGTGTGAAATGCCTCGCGTTGCCCATCGCGCATCACGATGAGCGGCTCGAACCGGATGTGGTAGTCGTTGCCGAGTCGGTCGCGATAGTCGACCGGGAAGTCGCGGTAGATTCCACGCCGGATCTGCTGCCCTTCGGCCCTGACTATTATCGTCTCGGTGACCTCGAGCATGCCGTCGGACAGCACCCGAATGTCGCTGTGAAAATCGAGGATTCGTTCATCCGCCCCTGCCAGCGCGGGCAAGAACATCAACAACAGGAAAAGGCGTTTTATTGTCACCATCCGCCAAAACCGCCGCCGCCGCGGCCACCTCCCGAGAATCCGCCGCCACCGCCGCCGAAAAAGCCTCTGCCACTTCCGCCAAAGAAACTGCCGCCGCCACTGCCAAAGAAACTGCTGCCGCCACCGGCGGATCTGCGGCCCGAGGGCCTGTCGCGTGATCCCGGAGGTTTCACATATTTAATCGCCGAGTAAAGACCCCTGGAGCGATTCGTGTTCCACTCGCCTTCGTACCAGGAGGGCCGGTACTCGCTGGTGCCCGGATCGCGAAGTGACCCAAGTACGTCTGCGAACTGCTCCGACCAGGCCTGTTCGACGCCGAGCGCCAGCGCGTAAGGCAGATACGCTTCGAACAGCGCGGGTGTTTTCTCCGGCGGGTTTCGCAGGTTCAAGTCGTCTTTCTCCGCGGTTTCAAGATAATCTGTGAAACCCGCCACCTCGTCCATGAGGGCCTGGCTAACCAGTGTCCGACGCCCCATGAGGCCGGCGAACATGACGATCGTCATAAACGACAGCGCCGCCATAACCATGACGAAAAGTGTCAACCCGTTTCCAGTCGAACTTGCCAGCGCGGTCGCCAATACAGCAACCCCCATGCAAGGGATCAGGAACCAACCGTTCTTCTCGAAGTGGAGCTTGTTGTAGCCCTGTGCCAGCAACTTCTTGTGCTTTTTCCGCGCAAGATCGATGACATCGTAATTGGAGTTCTTCACCGAAACGACATCGTCTGCGGCAAACAATGCCTTATAGAGCGTTTTCTCCGTATGCGCCAATGGCTGATTGTCTCCAACTGGCTCTTTCTTGCTTAACTGATACGCACTCCCACGCTTCTTTGAAATTGTCAGATAGCCTTTCACAGCCAGGTTCATGATGGCCGCAGTCGTAACCCGGTCGTCATAACCCATTATGCGTATGTAGCGCAGTGATCCGGGCGAGAAACCGTCGGGCGGTTCGTACCGCGTCACGACGAGGCCTTCTTCCGGATCTTTGCCATACTTGCGCCACACCTGTATGCAATAGAGCAACACGAGGACGAATCCGACGAGCGCAAAGACCACGTTCAGGTTGGCCCGGAAGATCCAGACCGCACGATTAAATGCGGTCGGCTCGACGACATATCCCTTTGGCCAGCCGACGACAATCGTCAGCCCGTGCGACGACGGCAAAGGCTCATTCGCGGTGAATTGCAGATCACCGGCCGCATTTGTCTGGTGGCTGTAGTTCTGTGCCGTTGACCCTAAGGGCCCTGTAAACCCGTCAATAATCAGTTCGTCTTGCGGCACATCGAATTCGAGCTGCACGGTTGCTGTCGCCTTGTCGATCGGGAACACCGACCGATCGCCCGTCACATTCCAGAACAGCGCGTCGTGTGACTCGAAATAGCCAAGTACCCGATCGATGCGGTAGCTCCATGTGTAGGTGTGAATACCGTGAGGGATGAGGCGATTGTTGTGGCCAAAATAGATGCGCACGTCGCGGCCACTGCTAACCGTGTGATAGTCCTCGGGTTGCCCGTTGCGCTGCACCTCGAGAGGCTCGAAGGAGACCCGGTACTCGATACCAAGCTGATCCACGTATTCCACCGGAAAATCCCGGAACATGCCGCGGCGAATCCGTTTGCCCTCAGCCCGAAACTCGATCGTCTCTGTAACTTCGAGCGATCCTTCATCAAGTACGAGGATATCGCTGTGGAAACTCAGGATGCGTTCGTCCGCGCCTGCCAGCGCGGGCAACAACAGCAGCAGGAAGAGACGTTTCATTCGACCGCCCCGAACTTCGCCAGCGGCACATTGGCCGCTTCGTCCGACGACTTCTGGAAGAAATCCCGGGGTTCGAAATTGAAGATGCCGGCCACGAAATTGTTCGGCACGGTCTCGGCCATCGTGTTGTAGTCGCGCACCGACCCATTGTAATAACGGCGGGCGAACTGCAAGTAATTCTCGGTCTCGACGAGTTCGTTCTGCAGGTTCATAAAATTCTCATTGGCCTTGAGATCGGGATAGCTCTCGGCGAGCGCGATCAGTCTTTCGATCCCGGCACTGAGCTTCTCTTCAACTTTGCCTCGCGCACGCACGTCCGCCTGCTGCATTGCCTCCGCGCGCAATTCCGTCACCGCCACGAGTGTTGCTTTTTCGTATTTGGCGTACCGATCGACCGCCTTGACGAGCCGCGGCACGAGGTCGTGGCGACGCTGCAACTGCACGTCGATGTCGCTCCAGGCCGTGCTGACCCGGTTGCGGCTGCGAATCAGGCGGTTGTAGATGACGACGCCGGCAACGGCGACGAGGAACAGGAGAGTAACGATGATGGTGGTCATACCATCATCGTATCACTCGATCTAATAGAAGAACGAAAAGTAGATCTGCACGATATCCGCATCGAGCTGGTACAGCGGTTCCTGTCCTACCACGGCACCAACCGAGAGATCGGAGAAGTCGTGATAGTCGACGCTCAGCAAATTGAGCGACGCCGTGACCTTGGCGCGCTTGATAAAGCCCCAGGCTTCGGTGCCGTCGTCCTGGATGAACTCGTAGGCCGCCTGCAGCGTCAGCGTGTGACTTGTGAGCGGGCTGAGTTCCTTGTCGCGGCCGCGGAAGTTGGTCTGCTGGGATCGCGTGAAAATGTCGCGGTAGAAGTGCGCGCCAGTCTGGTCGTGCCAACGATACTTGCCCGTAAACGTCCAGTCGCCCCAGGGGTGGATGTACGTCAGCCCCGCCGTGTTGGAGTCGATGTCCCAGGTGTCGGTGAAGAAGCGATACTCGCCCTCGATCGCAGCGCGATACGGCAGGAAGTAGCGCAGGCGGAGACCCACCGCGGTACTCGTTCGCGTATTCGGGTACAGCTCGGGTTCGAAACTGTAGCCTGAGCCGCTCAGGGGATCGAGGTAGCGAACGACGCGATACGGGTTATTCAGGTAGCCCTCTTCCGTGACCGTCTCGACGTTGAGCGCGGCGATCATGTTCTTGGTCAGGATCTGGGTCACTCCGACGCCGTAAATCTGGCGATCGAGCGGTTCCTCGAAGTTTTCGTCGACTGAGCTGCGCACAAGGTCGTCGCCAAGACCGTAGCTCAGCGTCAGCGTCGTCAGGTCGCCGAACATGTCCTGGCTGACCGAGAAGGAATAGGACTTCGCGTCGAAATCCGACTCTTCGCTGGTGGTATAGCCGACACGCATCGTCGTGTTGCCGCGCAGGTAGTCCATGCCAAGCGACCACTGCGTGCGTTCCTCTGTGTACGGGCTCGCCGTCGTGATCACATCGATCGAAGCCGAACTGATCATGTCGACGTAGTAGTTGCCGACGAACGACAGGCTCTTGCCCGCCTTCTTGCGGACCAGCACGGACGGCCCGTCGATCGTGACGCCACCGCCGTCGTACAGGTGGTACAGCACGTCGGCACGGTCGTCCGGCAGCACGCCCGCATGGGACGCGCTGATCGCCAGCAACAGGATGACACCGATGAGTCCGCGACGCATCATGATCCGACTCCGCTAGTTACACCCGCAGCCGCCGCCGACGGCGCCCTCGCCGCCCTTGGCGCCCTCGCGCGCCTCGTAGACGTGCTGGATGTAGGCAACGGACACCGGATCGCCATCCAGTGCCATGATCGGGTCAGCCAGCTTGTCGCGCTCGTAGGGCTTTACCCACGGCTCGATGCTGCTGCAGCCCGTCAGGCCACCAACGACCAGCAGGGGCAACAGGATGCGACCGAGTTTGCGTACCGTGTTTTGCATAATGCTTACCTTATCCCGTGATAACGGTGCGTAATGTGATCCCTGCCTCAGAAGAACACCGTGAGGCCCAGCGTGCCCTCGAGGTTATGCACCGTCTTCTCCTCGCCGAGAATGTCGATGTCGTACAGGTGATCGCGGAAGTCGAGGTGCAACGCGATAGAGTCGTTCAGCAGGAACCGGTAGCCCGCGCCGAAGTTGACTGAGAAGCGGTCATCCCCGGCGAAGCGCGTCGAACCGAGGCCACCGATCAGGTAGAGGTTGGTGTTGTACGCGCGGCCCTCGCCGAGAAAAACCTCGCCCGGCAGGATGTTGTAGCCGAGGTTGAGGCTGTAATAGTAGAGATCCCGTTCGCTGTCGGTCATCAGCGGCGCACCGCCCGACAGGATCTCGAAACTCGTCAGGCCCGCCCGTGACGCCCCGGCCGTCGCTTCGATGAAAAAGCCCTCGGTCAGGTGGTATGCGAGGCGCAGGCCGTAGGATACGTCGCTGCCGAAGTCCTCGATCGACATGATGCCGACGAACGCGCCGACCTCGAAGTCTTCTTTATCGATCTTCGGTTCCTTGATCTCCCGGCGCTCGACCTCGGGATCGATGACCTGCCCGGGATCTTCCGCGGTCGGCGGCGGCGCTTCCTCGTCACCGAAGCCAAACAGGTTTTTTGTCGCGGCACAGCCGGACAAACTGATTGTTGCAACAATCAGAAAAAGAACGCGAATCCGGCTTTCCATTCTTCTATTTCCTCATTTTCGTCGCGGCTGGTGAAGACCACGTAGCTTTTGAACTCGGCGCGCACCAGGAACCTGCGCGAAATGTAGATCCTGAACCCGCCACCGACGTGGCCGATCTCGTCGGTGCGATCCTCGCCCTGGACGATCGTTGGCTTGGGCTCCGTGTGCAGCACACCCGCACCCAGCGTGAAGAATGGCGAAATGCGCCACTCCGGCCAGGTCTCGTGAACGATATTGGCGCTCGCCATCCAGCCGTTCGAGAAGTTGCCCAGAATCTGTGACCCCCACAACTCCACCGACACGTTCGGGTTCAGCGAATAGCTGCCGTAGAGTGAAATGATGTTGGCGCCGCCGAAATCACCAGCCAGCAGGCCCGCCTCCCATTTCGCGTTGGTGAAATCTTCTATGCTCGCCCGCTTCAGCTGGAACTTCTCGCCGTCCCGTTGCAGCGTCTGCTCCATCTGGTCACGGTCGACCCAGCCTTCCTTGCCACCGGCTTCACGCACGAGATACCAGTCCGTGCGCTGCTTGATGATATCGACATCCTCGCCGCGATCGACGACATTGAAAACCGGGTAGCCACGGCCCGGCCCCGTGTGCATCTCGAGGTACGGGTCGAGCACGGTGACAGTGCGATATTCATCGGCAGCCTGCAGAGGTACAGCCGGCGAAATCAGCAGTACGACAGCACAAAGGCAGGCGGTTAAGACCGACTCAGTTCTCTGGGGCGTCGAAGGGATTGTTGTAATACTGGGCTCCGACATCCAACCATTCCGCGACGAGGCGCTGTTCCGCACCCGACAAAATATTGAAGTGAAGATCGTTAGGATCGTTGAATCGGTCAAAGAAATCGCTCGATGCCCTTGCGCCAGCAACAGATGCCGGTGACGGCTGCGGTACGGTCGCGAGGATATCGTTGCCGTTCTCATCCTGTCCGACCACGATAGTTACGTCCGTCAGCACGCCAGCGGCGTCGACAAACTGAAGATTATCAGTAACTAACAGCTCGCGGTAGGCATGATAGTGGTCAGGCTCGTCCACCGACAGCCCGTCGGTCAGTTCCAGCTGCCCGGCCGGTGGCAACACGGTCACGCCGTCAGCCGGGTCGATGTACGGGAACATGTGGCAGCCGATGCACGTGTTGTCCTCGATATTGCCGTTCACGTCAATCTCGATGCGCGGCGCGCTCCACAGCGGGTGAATGTGGTCGATATACTGAATTGTGCTGCGGCAGTTCCACTGCCAGTCCGACTGGCACGCCAGGGTCGTCGGCGATGGCGTGGTCAGATCCGTATACAGGTAATCGATATCCGGGTTGATCGGATTGCCGTTCACATCGAGAGGATTGGCGCTCCAGACGTCGCGGTAGATGACGTTCATGGACGGCTCGATCGATGAGCAGCTGCCATCGGCACAGGTCACGCGGGCGCGAATCTCGGCCATGGTCTCGCCCACCTCGCCGATGAACCACTGCGGATCCGTGTTCGGGAATTCGACGCCGGCCGTCTGGCCACCGGCATAGGCGCTGTCGAACGCGCCGTTTCGACCATGCGACAATCCGCTGTTCGGGTCGTGACAGCCGTTGCACCTGAGCTCCTGACCCTCGCTCAGCGCGATCCAGTTGGCGTGACGTGGCGATATGAGCATCGCATTCTCGTCGACGATGTCGATCATCAGGGCTGCGTTCGCAGGGACCTTCATCATGACGGAACCGTCGGGTTCGATCGGCGCATAACCGACGATTTCCTTCATGCCGAAGAACGTCGTCACGCCAAACGCCGTGTCGTCGATGTCGCGCAGGTCGTCGTCCGGCTGCGAGACGGCCTTGCTCACGCGCAGGAAACGCGCCGGGCGGTCCGCCGCCAGCGTCTGGCCCGGGTCGGCAAGGACGTACGGGTCGATGCCCGCCGGGAACGCGCCGTCGAAATCGTAGACGTTGCGAATGTTCAGGATCGCCTCGCCGGAATCGGGCAGCGACGGGTCCATGGTGAAATAGTTCAGACCGTCGGGAACAACGGCCGGGAACGACCGCGGGTCGCCCGAGACCACCTCGGTGAACATGAAACCTTCTTCGCCGGGCACGATGACGCGCTGGGTCTCATCGCGAGGATCGTAGATCCAGATGCCGTACAACGGCGGCGCAACCGTAAACTCGCCGACGGCCGGCACCACGGGGTTGTTGGGATCGGTATTGACGACGTTCAGGAGGTTGTCATCGGTGCACGGCACGATCTGCGTATCCACTGTGTTCGGGTCGCCGTCGTCCGCAAGCTGCTCGACGAGCCGGCACTGGCTCCAGCTGACCATCAGTCGCCCGGTACCGTCCTGGATCGGGTAAACCGAATAGAAGCGGCCACCCGGTGACGGCTGGCCTGGCTCTGTCACCACGTCCTGCAGCGTCGCGTCTTCCTGCGCCGGCCCGTTCAGTACGCCGATGTTGGCAGCCAGGGGCTGCGTGTTCTCGACATACTGAATCGTGTCAATGACGATCAGTTCGCCGCCACCTTCCGTGTTGGTAAAGGGGCGCACGACAACCATGACGCGGCCGTCCTCGGTCTCGCGCGGCTGCGTGAACTGGATCGTATCGCCGTTCGATCCGGTGTCATGGCTCCACCGGCCGTACAGGAGTTCGAGTTCCGAACCGTCCGGATTCATGCGGTAAAGATTGATCTGGTTGTTGGCCTGGTTGTGATCCCAGCGACTGAACACGATCTTGCCGTCGCCCATGACTGATGGATCGAGATCGTGGCTCTGGTTGAAGGTGACCTGCTTCAGCCCGGAGCCGTCGTCGTTCATGACATGCAGGTTGAACGCGAACTCGTTGTCGTCCTCGTCCAACGCCGGGAAGGCGCCCTTGCCTTCGTCGAGCAACAGGGCCTGCGACTGCGTCTGGCGCGTGGACGCGAAGATAATGCGCCCATCGGGCAGGTACTTGGCCATGATGTCGTGGCCGATCTCGGCCGTCAGGTTGTCCACGATGACACGGATCAACTCGCCCGTCTCGAAGGTGTACTGCCAGATATTCCAGGTCGCGGTCTGGTCATCCACGTCAACACCCTCCTCGAAAGGAGTGCGCATCGAGAACAGCAGGCGCGAGCCGTCGTAGTCGATCTCGACGTCGCGAATCGCGCCAAGACCCTGGGTGATGTCGCCCGTAATGTTGATGGCATCGGCACCGACAGCCGCGCGGTCACGAAAATAGAGGTCCGCACCGAAATCGAACGTGATCTGCTCGCGCAGGTCCTGCTGCTCGAAGACGCCATTGTCATCGACCGGCAGAGGCGCCCTGATATAGGCGATCGGAAAGTCGATCACGACCGGGTCCGGGCTCTGGCCCGTCCCGAGCTGCACGCCATCGCCCTTGCTGCAGGCGGCCATGGCAATACATGTCAGCGTTATCGCAATCAGCCTGTTCATAGGTCTTACCTCAGTCATGCGGGAAGGGTACGTGGCGCCCGGCACGAGTACCGTTAACGCAGTCACAAACCACAATCTAATCCGTATTTTAGGGGAGGCACACACACGGATGTAATGTCTCAAAAGTCCGACATCGCACGCGGGCCCGAAGTGCCTGTCGTGCGCCGTGTCGCCACCAAATTGCCGCCGCTTCGCATTGACGCTCATCGTCACCCTGTCTCGCTTCGGCGACAGTTGCACCGCCGTTTGCAATCAGTAGCTTAAGTCCCTCGGTCATAATCCTTGTGCGCAGGTGCCGACACTTGTTTGACATATCCTCATTTCGGAAATCGCGTATCGAAACCTTATAACCCTCTGTTTTTTTGAGTTTTTTTCGATTTTTGTCGCCCTGATTCCCGGGCTGGCACAGCAATTGCTTTAATGATTGCAGATCGACCGTCTGCGCGGTCAGCAGACGTAAGATCGTCGGGACTGTGAAAGCATTCACGGCACCGGACAAGGTTCTTTGGCAACATTTTCCGGCCACGCGATTGACGTTCAACACATTGACGAGCGGAACGATATGAATAACAGGAAGTGGACAAACCCGATGCGCATGGCGTTCGCAGCACTGCTGGCAATCATGATTGCAGCACCCGCGAGCGCCCAGACCAGGGAACAGGCAAGGCGCATTCACGACCGGCTCGCCGGTGCGCCGCCGACCGAAAACGTGTTGCAGTCAATGACGAATGCGACCACGGCGTCGCACCAGGTCTGCGCCGACAATGGTGTCACGGGGGCCGCGTGCGCCGCGTACATCGCGATGGAGAACCCGAGCTTCTATAACGTGACGCTCAAGAATTTTGCCGCGCCGTGGACCAACCGCGAGTTCAATGTGTTCGTTGCGTTGAATGACTACATTGCCACGGTCATCGGACTGATTCGCGACGACCGCGACTTTCGCACCGTGCTCTATGACGACATTCAGTACGTTGGACGCACCGGCACGGTGAATACTGCGCCAGCCGCGAACAACAACTTCCACTACGCGGAACTCGAAGCGGGCAATCACAATCTCAAGGACGTGCTGGAATTCACGCCACAGTCCAACGTGAATGGACTGCTGCCGCAGAACACCGCGGGCGTCATCACCTCGCGTGCTGCAGCCGAAGCATTCTTCATCGCCGGCACCAACCGTGCCATGTTCCGCTTCACGATGGTCAACCACTTTTGCAAGGACATGGAGCAGCTGCATGACCCGCGCCTGTCCCCCGACCGCATCCGCCAGGACGTGAGTCGCAGCCCGGGCGGTGACAGCCGGCTGTTCCTTAACAATTGCGTCGGCTGCCACACGGGCATGGACCCGATGGCGCAGGCATTTGCCTATTACGACTATGACGACGTCGCCGGCCGCATCGAGTACACGGGCGGCGTTGTCCAGCCGAAGTACTTCAACAACAACCTCAATTTTCCGCAGGGATTCGAGACTCCGGACGACAGCTGGACCAACTACTGGCGCACCGGCCAGAACCGCTATCTCGGCTTCTACGGGCCGGATAACGGCGACGGCAATGGTGCCAAGTCGCTTGGCCGCGAACTCGCGCACAGCGACGCATTTGCATCCTGCCAGGTCCGCAAGGTTTTCAAGGCCGTGTGCCTGCGCGAGCCCGAGACCACGACCGATCACCAGCGCTTTGACCAGTTCATCGCGAACTTCGAAGCGAGCGGCTTCAGGATGAAGCAGGTATTCGCGGATACCGCCGAATACTGCATGGGCCAGTAGGGAGACGATAATGAAGAGAATATTTGCAGCTCTGCTGGCCAGCCTCCTTGTCGCCGCTTGCGGCGGTGGCGCCCAGACGACCGAGAACGTCGCCGGTACCGGCAACGGCAACGGCAATACATCGGCCGTCAAACCCCCGTATACCGGCCCCGCGCCACGCGATGCCGACGTCCAGAACTTCAGGCTCGAGTTCTGGGAAAACGCGCGCGGTACTGACCGCTGCGGTTCCTGCCACACGCCGGATGGCGGCCAGACCCCGTATTTTGTGCGCTGGGATGATGTAAACCTCGCCTATGACGAGGCCACCCTCCGGATCGACCGCGACCAGCCGTCGAACTCGGAATTTGTCACCAAGGTCAGCTCACCGCCGATCGGTCATAACTGCTGGGTCGACACGCCGAGCACCTGTGGCTCGATCATGACGACCTGGATCGAGAACTGGATCGGCTTTGCCGCGGAGGGCGGTCGCCAGATTCAGCTGCAGGCGCCGGTAAACAAGGATCCATCGCCGAGCATCAACTTCCCGGACGACACGGTGCTGTTCGAACAGCACCTGTGGCGTAATGATCGCCTGCTGCAATACTGCGCTGGCTGTCACAGCTCCCAGGCACCGACCCCGCAGCAGCCCTATTTTGCAGACGCGGACGTCAACGTCGCCTACGAGGCAGTCAAGCCGAAGATCGATCTCGACACGCCGGATAACTCACGTCTCGTGATTCGCGTACGCGACGAGTTCCACAACTGCTGGAATAACGATTGCGTAACGTCGG
This sequence comes from Woeseiaceae bacterium, assembly GCA_041574455.1. Lineage (GTDB taxonomy): Bacteria > Pseudomonadota > Gammaproteobacteria > Steroidobacterales > Woeseiaceae > UBA1847. The sequence goes on from JBFFOM010000034.1 coordinate 31,407, forward strand.
GCCAGGAGATGTCGGCCTGGGTAAATGCGTTTGTCACCGGTATCGGGGCTCCTGAGCCGATCGATGCCGCCCTGATTACCAGTCAGCAGGTCGGCCTGTTCGACGGCACGGTAGCCACGGGCGGCAATCGCTACGAAAACGACCAGATCGCCCTGTGGGAATTCCAGGAGGGAGTCGGAAATGTCGCGCCTGACACGAGCGGCATCGACCCGGCCATTGACCTGAACTTCTCGGGCGACGTCCAGTGGTACGGCGGCTGGGGCATCACGATCGGCAACGGCGCCCAGGGGCCGGGCAAGGCCCAGGCCTCGACGGTCGCCAGCCGCAAGCTGTTCGACATCCTTGGCGAATCGGGCGAGTTCTCGATCGAGGCGTGGGTCGTCCCGGCCAATGTGACGCAGGAGATGAGGCGCATCGTCAGTTACTCGATGGGCCAGGATTCGCGCAACTTCACGCTGCAGCAGACCCTGTACAATTACGACTTCCTGCTGCGCACCAACGCACAGGACGCCAACGGCAATTCGCTGACGACGCTGAACGGCGACCCGCAGCTGTCGACGCTGGACGGCCTCGAGGCGCTGCAGGCAACCCTGCAGCACGTCGTCGCCACCTACGACCCGGTCAATGGCCGCCGTATTTACGTAAACGGCGTGCTGTCGAGCGACACCGATCCCGTGCCTGGCGGTACTTTCAGTTCGTGGCAGAACAACATGGCGTTCATCCTCGGGAACGAGGCGTCGAGCGACGGCGTTTGGGAGGGCACGCTGCGCATGGTGGCCATCCACCGCCGTGCGCTGAGCGAAGCACAGGTCAACCAGAACCTGGAAGCAGGTGTCGGCGAACGCTTCTACCTGCTGTTCGATATCTCGCATCGCATCGGCGTGACGCCGCAGACGGCCTACATTGTGTTCGAGGTACAGCAGTTCGACTCGTTCGCGTACCTGTTCGACAAGCCGCATTTCACGACCCTGGACGGCTCGACGCCACAGCCTGTCGTACTCGAGGGCCTGCGCATTGCGATGAACGGACGCGAAGCGCCGGTCGGTCAGAGCTACGCAAACCTCGACCAGACGCTCGATCTCGCGACAGCCACGCTCGACGAACTCGGCCAGTCGCTGTCGCCGCTCGGCGCCGTACTGCCGCTCGAGCAGGGTCCGGACACCGACGAGTTCTTCCTCAC
>JBFFOM010000035.1:0-32408 GCA_041574455.1 Woeseiaceae bacterium
CGTGACGTTCTCCTGCGGAATGCCGAGAATGGTCGCGACCGCCTCGGCGGCCATCGGCGGATTCTGGGTCGGCGCCCACACCTCGGCCGTGTCGCCCTTGACCTGCGCCGTGCAGTTCATCGGCTCCATCGGTATGTGCGCAAGGAATGGCAGACGATAAACGACGTCGATGTCCGTGTCGCGTATGCTCTCGTCGCCGTCGCGTCGCACGACGAGCGCCTCGTCGTCGAGCGCCTCCTCGAACTTCGCCATTAGTTGGTCGATGTCGTCGCGCTCTTCGGGCATGTCCCACTCGACCTCGAGCAAACGTGCACCTTCAAGCGCAGACCAGGTGTCCGTCGCCAGCACGGCCACGCCCGAGACGAAGTTCGGGCAGTTCGGCATGAGGATGCGACCGCCATGATCGCTGTTCTTCAGAACGTGAAAACCCACCACGCCCGGAATGCGCTTTGCTGCCGAGGCGTCGAACGAGATCGGCTGGCCGTCGCCGTGAGGGCAACGCCTGACAACGGCAATCAGCATGTCGGGCAGGCGCAGGTCGCTGCTGAATTCCAGCGTCCCGTTCAGCATCGCCTGCATGTCGACGTCGGTAACCGAGGTCCCGATCAGCTTGAATTCGGACTCGTCCTTGAGCCGTGGATCGTCGGGCACGGGCAGCCCGGCAGCCTCTGTCGCGAGTTCAGCGTAGCCGATGCGCGTGCCCGTCGTCCTGTCGACGACCTCACCGTTCCGGGTGCCGAGACGATCTTCGGGCACATCGAGTTGTCGCGCCGCCGCGGTCAACAACATGGCCCTCGCCGTCGCGCCAGCCTGGCGCATGGCCGTGTAGTTCAGGCGGATACTCAGGCTGCCACCCGAGAACTGGTTGTTGAGGCGTCGGTCCCAGTCCGACTGTTCGACTCGTATCGCCTGCCAGTCGACGTCGAGTTCTTCGGCAATGATCATCGGCAAGGCGGTCTTTACGCCCTGGCCCATGTCAGGATTCTGGGCGAACAGCGTGATGCTGCCGTCGGTGCCAATGTGCACGAGCGGGTGAAGTTCAGACACCGTCCCCGCAGCGAAGCCGATCCTCGGGATGCCGATGACAAGCCCGAGGCTACTGACGGCGCCCAGTTGGATAAAGTCGCGACGAGTTACCAATGCAATGCCCCCGACCCAATGCTCCAGCTTAGTTACAAGACTCGGCCTGCGCCACACCGTTCGTCACGCGACAGCCTCGATTCGCTGTAAGGCCGTAAAACAGCGCTATTATGCAACCTATGTCCCTGGTCATCATCGGCGCCATTATTGGCGCAGTCTTTGGTTCGTTGCCGGGCGCCATCATTGGCGGTTTCATCGGCTATGGTGTTGGCATCATGCTACGGCAGTCGGTGCTGGGCGGCCTGCGTATCGTTCAGACGCAGCTCATCGACTCGACCTTCAGCATCATGGGGGCCCTGTGCAAGGCCGACAGCGTCGTCACCCGCGACGAAATACAGGCCGTGGAGCGAACGTTCAGGATGCTGAACCTCCACGGCGAGCAGCGCGAACAGGCCAAGGCCGCATTTACGCGCGGCAAGCAACCCGATTTCAACGTCGATGCAGCCGTCGACGATTTTGCCCGCGTCAGTCGGGGTCGCGGCCCGCTCCTGCAACTCTTTCTGCAATTGCAGGTCATGGCGGTCGCAGCGGATGGGCGCATACACCCTGCCGAGCACGCCATGCTCGTGCGTATTGCGCGACGACTGGGCCTGCACGAGTCCGATGTCTCGCAGCTTGAGGCCCTGCTGCGTGCCGCGGCAGGCGGCCCCTCGGCACCCGGGGCGCCGCCGACGAAGGACCGGCTGGCCGATGCCTATGCCGCACTCGGCGTGACACCTAATTCCAGCGCCGCGGAGATCAAGCGCGCCTACCGCAAGCTCATCAGCCAGAACCATCCCGACAAGCTGGCCGCCCGCGGCCTGCCCGAAAGCATGCGCGCCGTCGCCGAGGAACGCTCGCGCGAGATCAACTCGGCCTATGACCTGATCAAGGACGCGCGTAGCGACCTGAAGTAACGGACGGTACACTCCCCGGATGTCGTTTTTTGCCGAACTCAGACGCAGGAACGTATTCCGGGTCGGGGCCGCCTATGTCCTGCTCGGCTGGGTGGTCGTGCAGGTTACCGACACGGTATCGCCTGCGCTGAACCTGCCCGAGTGGACGCTGTCATTCGTCACGTGGATCGGGATCATCGGTTTCCCGTTCGCCCTGTTCTTTGCCTGGGCGTTCGAGCTGACCCCGGACGGCATCAAGCGAGAGTTAGACGTTGATCGCGCGGAGTCGATCACCGGAGCGACGGGGAGGAAGCTCGACATCGTCCTCATCGGCCTGCTGGTCGTGACAATCGGGTTTATCTTCTGGGACAGGGACTCGAGCGCGCCGGAGCGTGTCGCGCAGGCTGAGGACGCCCCATCGGACTCTATTGCCGTTTTGCCGTTGATCAACATGAGCGCAGCCGCGGACAACGCGTTCTTCGCCGGGGGCGTCCACGAAGAGCTTCTCACCAACCTGTCGCGTATCCGGGACCTGCGTGTCGTGTCGCGCACCACGGCATTGCGTTACGTGGACTCGGATCTGAGTCTCAGGGACATCGGCCGCGAACTGGGTGTGCGCTACATCGTTGAAGGATCGGTGCGCCGCATCGAGAACCATGTGCGCATCACCGTGCAGCTCATCGATGCCGTCGACGATGCGCACGTGTGGGCCAACAACTACGATCGTGAACTCGTCGACGTGTTCGCCACCCAGTCCGAGGTGGCCAAACAGATCACGGACTCCCTGCACCTGGAGATAAAGCCCGAGACCGTTGGCACGCTCAACGATATGCCAACCCACAGTGTCAAGGCCTACGACCAGTACCTGCAGGCGAAGAACATTGCTCGGAGCGAATACGAATCCGAAGACGGACTGATGCGTCAGCGCGCGTTACTCGAGTCTGCCGTCGCGGCGGACCCCGATTTCGTGGAAGCCTGGGCGTATCTGAATGAAGTCCTCGACTTCGCTGCCCGTACAGTCATCCAGAACCAGTGGTTTGGCGAGACGGAGGAAGAACGCGAGGCCAGCTTTGCGGAGATCAGGCAGACGGCGGCACGGGCCCTGGAGAAGGCGATTGCCCTCGACCCCGACAGTGTCGAGACCGTGCTGGCCCAGGCCAGCGACTTCGTCGCGGAGCAGCAGGACCCGGAATTCCGCACGGCGCGCAAGCAGTTTATAGATCGTGCGATCGATCTCGAGCCTGACAATGCCTTCGTCTGGTACGTGCTCGCCTGGTGGTTCAGGATTGAAGGGAACGACGCGATGGCCACGACCTACTTTCTCAAAGCCCTCGAACTCGACCCCTTCCACGCCGCCATCGTCACCGGGTCGCTGCTTCATTTCCGCTCAATAGGTGACGAAGAGATGACGGCTCGGCTGTTCGAGCGCCTGGGCCGGATCGTACCCGAGAAGAGCGACGACCGAACGCTGGCAGAGATCTCGTCCTACGCGAGGATCGACAACCTCGTGACTCAGTTCATTAGTACGGCCGATGAGTCCATACTCGAGAGAGTTGCGGAGGAACTCGCCGAAAGTGCCGGCACGTTCGACAGCGACGTTGAAGAAACAACAGCCCGGTTGCGTTTCCGGGAGTTTCAGGGTGATCTCGACGGGATGCTTGCCGTAAGCACCGGCGAGTTTCCGGAGACGGGTGAGTTCTACGACCTCCTGTTGTACTTCTTCGCCAATGAGGGGCTGTTGTCCGCGCAACGTCTCGCCGGTCGGTTCGCCGACGCCGAGGCCACGGCCCTGCATATTCTCGATGCACGTTCGCAGGTCAGGCCTCCTCCGGGCCTCGGGGACGCTACCTTTTTCGATCGTTTCAACGTGTTGGCGTACGCCACACTCGATAACGACGAGCGGGCGCGCGAGTTCGCCGAGGCACTGCTCGACGATGACGGCTTCCCGTTCGATAAGTACCAGTCCGCGCCGTTCGTGATCCTGTCACATGTCGACCCGGAACGGGCAGTGCAACTGACGCTGGCAAACAGGGCGCTTCACCCGGCCTGGCACGGTCCGGACATCATGGCTGCCGCCCATGTCTGGGCGAGGAACATCATCGTCCACCCGGACATGCAGCGCTACTACGTCGAGGAAGGCAAGTGGGTTGATTACCTGGCCGAGCGGGTGCCGGAGTACGCGCAATACACTCAATGATGGCTCGCTCTACGCGGGCATATAGCGACCGATTTCTCCCCATCAGTCGTCAAACATAGGGCAAGAACAAAGAAAGCAGCCTTGCTGGCTGCCTTGCCTGTCAATTGAGTTCAGCGGGAGGTATTTCTGATGAAATCCTTGAGTATTATGTCAAACAGGTTGCTCTACCTGGCAGCCGTCATGTGTTTCGGTGCCGGCATGACCACGGCGAGTGCCGAGACCCCGTGCCCGTCATGGGGAGATTACAACGAGTTCGGCGAGTGCAAGGTACTGGTGGAAATCAATGCCTCGGATGGCGACGTCGGCTTTCATTTCCTGGTCGACGGCGACAGCCTCATCAGGACGTCACTGTTCAATCCGCACTGGCACAAGATCTGGTCCTATTCCGTGAAGAAAGAGGCTAAAGATCAGACGTTCACCGAATCGTTTAACGAAAGCGCCGAGCCGCTGTGCTTCGACCCGTTGCTGGATGATGATGCTGCAGACGAAGAGACGTTTGAAAACAATGAAGAGGACTTCCGGACACTTGCCGAGTTCGTCGATCTCTGGAAGAACGGCCCGTATTTCTTCGTCGGCGTCGACAATGAATGGGCATGGGCAGTCGGCAAAACCTACCTGACCTTTAACCTGCCGGCGGCACCAAATGAGGTCGACTTCGAGCTCGAAGAGGAAGACGGCGACATCGAAGGCGAAATCTCCTGGCAAATGGGCGATAGCCTCGGCATGTGCACCGAGTTTGAAGACCTTCCCGACGGCGTAACGCTCGTCACTGAAACCGGCACCGGTGAAGAAGGCGACGAGAGAATCGTTGCCTGGGAAATCGTGCTCGAGCCTGAATTCGAAGATGATGACCCCAATGCACAGAAAGGCCTGAAGTTCGCAATGCGCGTCGGCGCTGCCGACCTGGAATGCGAGTGGGATGACGGCGAATGCATCTTCGAGCAGGAGATCCCGGACGATTACCTCGAATCGCTGCCCGAAAACACGCTCGTGAAAGCCGAGGTTGGCGCCATCACGAGTACGGATAATGCAACCTTCTCCGAGGAAGGCGAGTGGTGCGTCAACGATACGTTCCCGGAAGGCGGCATCTACGATGAGGACGAAGACGCGTTCCTGAACGGTTGTGGAGAAGAAGTCGAAGTTGATGACTGAAACCGTTCATCAAAGGCTATTCCCCCTGTGGGCGGGGCTGCTGGTTATCAGCGGTCTCGCCCCGCCTTTTGCGGGCGGCGTCGAAATAACCGACACGTTGCTGGTGAAATATGCGGACGGCCAGGTGAGCGTCTCTGCACGCAATGTACCGGTGACAGACATCATCGAGGCAATCGCAGACCAGGCCGGTTTGCGACTTGTCGAACATGTTGAGATCGACCGGCAGGTCACGCTCGACATCGACGCGCAGCCCCTGCCCGACGCGCTCGCGATAATCCTCGACGACGACAGCTTCACGCTATACCAGGCTGCTCCGGATGCGGATGACGATGCCGACGTCATTCCGGGCACCCTGTGGGTCTTCTCCACAGGAACATCGCTGGCGCCGGCCGCCACGGTTTTCTACGAGGCGGTGCTTTATCGGGGCACCGTCCGGGAGAAAAAGGAAGCCATCAGGGAATTGCGCAGGCTCGGCACGCCGGCCGCGGTGCAGGCCCTGAGTCTCGCGCTGGGCGATGACGACGTTCGCGACGCTGCGCTCAGTGCGCTCTCTCGCATTGGCAGCGACGAGGCGCTATCAGCGATCGCCAGCGTTTCCCTGGACAGCGACCCCCGGGCGCGCGGCGAAGCGGCTGCCGCATTGGGGTCCGGGGACAGGGAAACCGCGGCCCGGTATCTCGCCATGGCGCTGGATGATCCGGATCCCCGGGTGCGTATGGCGGTCGTCGAGTCGCTGGCAGACGTGCCCTTCGGGACTGTTCCGGATCAACTGACCGTGGCAACGCTGACCCGCGCGCTTCGGGACGAGGATCCGGAGGTCAGGATGTCCGCGGTCGATGCCATGGAAGAGATCGGCGGTCCCGTTGTGCACCAGACGCTGATGCAGGCAAACACAGACGACGAATCGGAAATGCCGAAAGAAATACAGGATTCCCTGCTTGCACCCGAGGAGTGATAAACGCTTTAGGGCCTACCGCCTGCCCGGCGGCGTGCCGTACGGATAGTAATCGGTCAGCGTGACGTTCTCGTAGGGCAACGCGTCCAGGGCGATGGTCCCGACGAACGGGCCGGGCGCATCCACGAGGATGATGGTCCCGGCATACCCGGTCTCGTCAAAACCCCGCCTGAAGTGAACGCGTGACTTCAGGACGAACACGTCGTAGTCATTTGGATCCAGCGGGCCGAAACGAACCTCATCCAGCCAGATGACCTGCTTCAGGGCCGGCGTGATGATCAGCGTGTTCCGGTCACCGAAGTCCACGACAGCTACCTGCTCGAACCCCAGCGCCGGCCCGAACCAGGTGAGCCTCCCGTCGATCGCAACCGGCTCTCCGCTGGACGGCCCTGCGAACCCACCGACCTCCATGTTGAACAGATCATCCGGCTGCGCATTGGCTGCAGCGAGCGCCTCGATGACACGCTCATCGCGGACCGTCGCGATCAGGACGCCACTGAGCGGCCTGTCCAGGACCTGCTCGAGTGCGAACGTGGCATCCCCGCTGCGGTCGCTGTAGTCGGCCAGCACGATCGGTGTCTCGCCGGCCGCGATTGCCGTGACCGCCTGGCCCGCGGCCTCATCCGGCTGCGCCGGCGCTTCGCCAAACAGGTCCTCCCGGACGCGCCAGATGTAATCCGACATGTCGTCGGCGATACGGTCTGCCAGTTCCTGGTCGTTATTGGTCATGACGTGAACGGTGGCGCCGACATCAGGCACGTCCGACCAGGGGAAGCCGTAGGCGACACTGACGTACACGTCTCGTTCGCGCGACTCCCAGCGCCTGGCTCGTTCCATGATGTCCATCGACGGAGAATGGCCGGTCCATTGCAGGACAGTCGGCGTAATGACACCGGGTTTGCGCGTAGCGGTCGTCGGTGCGTAGAGGCCCCTGGCAATGCGCACCAGGGCCCTCGCCGACCGCTCCCCCTGCAGGTAGGAGTCGTAGTGCGGGTAACGCTTGGTGATGAACGCCATGTCCGCCCAGCGCAGGAATTCTTCGTCCTCATTGGCATGCAGGTCGAATGACGCGACGATGGGAACGTCGGGCCCGACGACCTCCCTGAAGCGCCGGGCAATCTCCGCTTCCGGCCGCGGTACGTTACGCACGGCCATCGCACCGTGCAGCGCAAGGTAGACGCCGTCGACCGGCAGCGCGTCGCGCAAATCGTCGAGCATGTTGCCGAGGAACTGCTCGAACGCCTCCTCCGTGGTCCAGGCAGCCGACGATCCGCCCCATACACCGGCTGGAGATTCAAGCCCCACGAGTTCGACGTTGTCGTACTCCTGCAGCGCGCGCACGAACCCTGGGATGTAGGAGCCGGCGCTCAGGACTTCGTCGCCGACGTACGGCGGGCGGGCCCTGGTCCAGCGCTCGACGTCACTGTCACCGCCGGGGCAAAACGTGCAGGTCTCGTGGGAGAAGGTCATGACCGCGAAACGCAGCGATTCGGCCTGAGCCGGCTCGCCGACAGCGGCAGGCTCCGGTGTGCAGCTGTTAAGGAATGCTATGACAACCAGGGCGGTTAGTGCTGTTCTTGTCAGTGACTTCATGGTGGGCCCGTCATTCGTCACATCAGGTCAGCTCGACGGCCGGGGCAATTCGAACAGACGGTTCGACGTCGAAAAACGAAGCATCTTCGAAGGAAAACAGGTTCGCGACGATATTGCTCGGAAATCCTTCGCGCAGATTCCGGTAGTCGCGAACATTGCCGTTATAGAACCGCCGCGCCGCTTGAATACGATCTTCGGTATTGACGAGCTCCGTCTGCAGTTGCAGAAAATGCTGGTCCGCTTTCAGATCGGGGTAACTCTCGGCCAGGGCGAACAATTTCTGCATGGCGCCGACCAGCTGTTTCTCCGTGCCTTCCTGGTGCCGCACGCTGCCGGTATCCGCCATGCACGTATTGCGCAGCTCAATCACGCGTTCCAGGGTTGCCTTCTCGTGGGCCGCATAGCCCTTGACGGCAGCAACGAGGTTCGGGATCAGGTCGTATCGACGTGTGAGTTCCGTATCGACATTGCTCCACGCATCGCTGATGTGGTTTCGCAAGCGCACCAGCCCGTTGTAGATCGCGACGACGTAGATGACGGCGATCAGGGAGATCCCCATCACGACGAATTCAGGTCCCAGTAAATCAGGCATTGGCGCTCGCAAACAGGTAGTCCGGCATCCGGGATCGAATCTCGAGGAGTGACGCCAGGCGTGGCTTGATGCTTCTGACGTCGTGCATGTCCTTGAATCCAATGGCGAGGGAAGACTTGTCCACCTCGATCGACACGCCGCTCCGACCAAGCAGATACCCGATCATACGGGCATTGCAGAAATCATAGGCAAACTTCTTGTCATTACTGCGAACGTCGAATTGCCTGGAGAACTCATGTGACTCGAAATTGATGTCGCCACCGCCAAAAGCCTCGGCGATCATCTTGAACAGCCCGCCTCCCTCCGGACCGATTGTCAGCTCCGGAAAGTCTCTCCCAAGGTCCAGCAAGACGATGGACACGTAATTGTGGGTCTTCCATGACGGCGCCCACCACCAATCGCCGCTGGTCGCATAATGATAGTCAAACACGGCAACCGGATGCTCGTCGAAGCTGCCTTCCATTACGTTCAGCGCGTAGCGGTCGCGCCCGTTGTCTGTCTCAAGACTATCGAGATGCCGTATCGTCTCGGCCAATTGCGCATTGGGTGATTCAGAGTAGCCCAGGTCAAGTTCGTTTGCTTTCGCGCGCATTGCCCTGGCCTGTTTCTTGCGTTTCTCAATGTGGGCAACAATGGCAAACGGCAGGGCAACCAATCCGACTACGAATGCGCACAGCTTGAAGATGAAGAAAAGCAGCTCCAGTGCATCCCAGACCTCGCGCAACGGCATAGAGTGCCCTCCACCCACAAACAGACTGAACACCCTACAATAACCAGCCGACGGTTTGAATCATCGGTAGACTAGGACCCGGCGGCAATGGAGCGGAGTAGCCTGATGGCTCACGAGAGCGAATTCTGGAACAAACGCGCGAATAGATACTCGCAGCGGCCGGTCTCGGACGAAGCGACGTACCAGAAGAAGCTGGAGAAGACGCGCGAGTACTTCCATGCGGACATGGACGTTGTGGAGCTCGGTTGCGGCACCGGCTCCACGGCGCTTGCCCACGCACCCTACGTAAAGCACATCCTCGCAACCGACTTCTCGACGCGGATGGTCGAGATCGGGCAGGACAAGGCAATGGCTGCCGGCATCGACAACGTGACGTTCGAGGCGCTGTCGGCGGAGGGCCTCGATGTGCCGGACGCAAGCATCGATGCCGTCATGGCACACAACCTGTTGCATCTCGTCGAGGACCGGGACGAGGTCATCACGGATGTCTACCGGATGCTCAAACCCGGCGGCGTATTCGTGACCAGCACGGCCTGCATCGGTGACATGATGCCCCTGTTCCGCCTGGTCATCCCGGTGGGCAGACTGCTGCGTCTCGTCCCCCTGGTGAAGGTCTTCTCTGTTGCCGAGTTTAAAGAGAGTCTCGAGAATGCGGGGTTCGAGATCGATCACGAATGGCTGCCGAAGAAGAATGCGGCTGTCTTCATCATCTGTCGAAAAGGGATGCCCACATGAACGGGTTGCACCTGCTCCTGACCTACCAGTGTACCTTCGAGTGCGATCACTGCTTTGTCTGGAGCGGTCCGTTCCAGACCGGGACGATGACGCTCGACACCGTCAACCACATCATCGACGAGGCGGAGCAGCTCGGCACCATCGAGTGGATCTACTTCGAGGGCGGTGAAGCCTTTCTCTATTATGCGATCCTGCGGCACGGCGTGCTTCGCGCCAAACAGCGGGGCTTCAAAGTTGGCATCGTCACCAACGCGTACTGGGCCCATGCGGCAGACGATGCCCGCGAGTGGCTCGAACCGCTGGCGGGCTCGCTCGACGACCTCTCCATCAGCAGCGACAACTACCACGGCAGCGGCGAGGATTACCCGAATGCGGAGACGGCCCGCGCAGCCGCCAGGCAGCTTGGTATCCCGGTCGACTTCATCAGCGTCGCCCCGCCTGGGGCGGCGGACGTGTGCGGGGCGGCCGGCAAGTTACCGCCAGGTGAGTCCGCCGTGCTCTTCAGGGGCCGTGCAGCCGAGCTGCTCGCATCGAAGGTGCCAACAAAACCCTGGCAGGAGTTCACGACGTGCCCGTGGGAGGACCTGCGGAATCCCGGGCGTGTGCACGTGGATCCCTTCGGCTACCTGCACATCTGCCAGGGCATCTCCATCGGCAACCTGCTCGAGCGCCCGCTGACCGAGATCGTCGCGGAGTTCTCCCCGGACGAGCATCCGATCGTCGGTCCCTTGCTGGACGGCGGACCCGCCGAGATCGTCCGCCGCTACGACCTCGAACACGAAGACGGCTACGCGGATCACTGCCATCTTTGCTACGAGTCCCGGCGCGCCCTGCGTTCGCGGTTTCCGGAGGTACTGACGCCGGACCAGATGTACGGCGACGCTTAGTATTCCTCTGTAGGAGCGCGCCTTGCGCGCGATATGAACATGCAAAGACTTATTACCTGCCTGACGCTTGCATCTCTCCTGGCGATTGCCGGCTGCGCCACGTCACCGGATGACGAGCAAAGACGAAAGGACATGGAGGCCGATGTCGACGAGATTCTGAGATATGAACTCGACCCTCTCGAATATGGGGAAGCCAAGGGATGCCTTTCCGACGCTGAGTACCGTAGCTACCGCGCGTTAGGGAAGCGGCATCTCCTGTTTGAAGGGCGCCAGGGCAGACTGTGGGTCAATGTTTTACGAGGGCGTTGCCCCAATCTTCATGATGACAGCGTGTTCATCATGAGGTCGAACGTGGCCAGGCATGTATGCGATACGGACCGGTTTGAGGTCACTGACCGCTTCGACCCATTTTCTGGCGTCGGCATGGCGCCGACCTGTGTACTGGGCGAGTTCAAGCCCGTGACGGAAGCCCAGGTCAAGGAAATAGAGAATCGCCTGGAAATGCGCTGAGCCAGTAATCTAGTCCGCGGCGATGCTCTGCATGGTGTCGTTATCTGTGCCTGGGATGCGGGAATTGCTGCTCGAGCGACTCCAGGCGCCGCGTGCGTCTCATGCACCAGGCTCGTATCGCATCCATGTTGAGTTCGTCGTCCCTGAAGCGCTGTTGTTTCACGAAGTACTCGGCGGGATCGGAACCATCGGACCGGACATTGATGCGATAAGTCGCGCCGTCGAAAACCTCGTACACCATGAACAGGCCGCTCGCCACGGCCAGCCGCACGAGCGCCACGGATTCCTCGGGTTCGGATTTCCAGCCCGTGGGGCACGGTGAGTGGATCAGCAGGAAGCGCAGTCCCTTGAGCGACAGTGCCGTCGCTATCTTCTGCGCGAAATCCTCCGGGTGCGCGATCGACAACGTCGCGGCATACGGCACCCGGTGGGCCATCATGATCGACATGATGTCTTTTTTGCCCTGGTTCTTGCCGAACGGCGTCGTCGCGGTCGTGGCACCGGCCGGCGTTGCCGATGAGCGTTGCCCGCCGGTATTGCCGTAGATCTCGTTGTCGTAACAGATGTAGATGATGTTCTCGTTGCGCTCGGCGGCGGCCGACAGCGTGGCGAGACCGATATCGTAGGTGCCGCCGTCGCCGGCCCAGCAGATCACCTGCCCGGGCTCGTCGTTGAGGTCGCGAATAGTAGCCACGCCGGACGCCACGGCAGCGGACGATGCAAACGTCGTTGCTATCACGGGTACGCCATAGCTGGTCGTCGGGAATCTGCCCGCCGTGACAATGCCGCAGCACGCCGGGATGACCAGCGTGCACGTGTCGCCGGCAGCCTCGAGTGCCCGGCCGAGCATGGTGAGGCCGGTGCTCATTCCGCAGCCACCGCAGTTGGTGTTGCCGGGCCGCAGCAGGCAGGTATCGAGGCCCTGTACTTCAGGAGCAGTAGCAGCCATGGTCAGACCTCCCCGTCCGTGTCGATGCCCATCCACACCGGGTCCCCGGCCGCGGCGCGCGAGCCGAGGTCGGCGAGGATCTCATCAATCACCACTGGCGTTACGTCACCGCCGCACAGGCCGGTGAGATAGTTCTGGATGAGCAGGTCATCGCGACGGCCCTGGAATGCAACACAGGTGTCCTGCCAGAAGATGCCGCCTGCGCCGGCCGCGTAATTGCGGTCGAGCACCGCCACGCGCGTTGTCGTCTCGCAGGCTTCGCGTAACTCGGCGGCCGGGAACGGTCGGTACATCTTCACCTTGACCAACCCGATCTTCTCGCCGGCCTCGCGCCGCTGCTTCACCACGTCGCGAGCCGTCGTCGCTATGGTGCCGCTCGCGACGAGTATCAGCTCGGCGTCATCCGTGGCATAGGTCTGCACCGCCGCACCCGGATCGCGGCCAAAGGTCTGCTGAAATTCCGCCCTGCACTCGTCGTATACGCCAGGCACGCGCTTCATCGCCTGGTCGATCTCTAGGCGGCTGGCCAGCCCCTCATCAGGCCATGCGAGGCCGCCGAGCGTGCGCGCTTCGTCGTAACGGATGCGGTGCGGCAGGTCGAGGTCCGGCAGGAACCGATCGACGTCGGCCTGCTCCGGGAGCGCCGTCTCGCCCTGGGTATGGGACACGATGAAGGCGTCCATGCACAACAGCACCGGCAGCAGTATGCGCCGGTCTTCCGCCAGCCGGAAGGCGAGCAGCGTGGTGTCCAGCACCTCCTGGTTGGTCTCGCAGTAGAACTGCAGCCAGGCGAAGTCGCGCAGCGCCAGCGTATCGCCCTGGTCCGCCCAGATATTCCATGGTGGTCCGAGCGTGCGGTTGACCGCGACCATGACGATCGGCAGGCGATAGTACCCGGCCACCATGACGTTCTCCGCCATGTACGCAAGGCCGTTGGCCGAGCTTGCGGTGAACGCGCGGGCACCGCTGATCGACGCGCCCATCGACACCGCCATCGCACTGTGTTCGCTTTCCACGGGCACGACGCGCCCTTTGCTGAACGGGAACCCGGCCACGTACTCGACGATCTCGGTCTGGGGCGTAATCGGGTAGATGCCGCACGCGAATCCGCGTGCCGTCCGATTGGCTTCGCCGGCAACGCTCAATGCATAACCCGCAGCGTGGTTACCAGTAATGACCTCGACGGACATTGTCTTCCTCCACTCCCTCTACAGGTGACTCATGAAGATGACGTTGCGCGGGCATTCCGCGACGCAGACGCCGCAACCCTTGCAGTACGCGTAATCGAATTCCAGGCGGTGCCCGACTCGCTTCAACACGCCTTCCGGGCAATAGGTGCAGCACAGGTCGCACTCATTGCAGACGCCGCAGGACAGGCACCGGGCTGCCTCGCTGGTGTCCTCGAGCCCGAGGTGCACCTCGTCGAACGTCGAGCGCCGCGCCAGCGGGTCGAGCGCCTCGCCCTCGGCGCCCTGCTGCCGCTCGAACAGGTGCAGCTTCATGGCATCGGCACGAATGACCTCGTCCCGCCACGCATCGACATCGCGCAGGGCCTCGGCATGCTCGGTGATACTCAGCTGCTCGCCGCTCAGCACCTTGTGGACGTGCACGGCGGCGCGCCGCCCGCTGCCGATCGCAGCCGCAACCGTCCCTTCATTCGTGGCGAGATCGCCGATTGCGAACAGCGGCGTCTCGAGCAGGCCGAGAAGCCGGGTTCCTTCGCGGACCTCCGTACCCTCCGGGAACACCGACATGTCCGGCGTCTGGCCGAGCGCCAGCACGACCCGGTGGCAGATGAGTTTGAAATCGGAACCCCTGACCTCCACGGGAGACCGGCGCCCTGACTCGTCCGGCTCGCCAAGCTTCATGCGCACGCACTGCAGCCGGTACTGTCGCTGTTTGCCGTCGGTCCGCTGCTCGAGCAGGGCGACGGGCTGGGTCAGGAAATCGATGCGAACGCCCTCCTCGAGCGCCTCGTCGATCTCTTCACTGATCGCCGGCATTTCATTGCGGGTACGCCGATAGACGACGCGCACGCTGGCCGCGCCCAGGCGGAGCGCCGAGCGGGCTGCGTCCATCGCGGTGTTGCCGCCGCCGATCACGATCACGTCTTCGCCGTCGACGCGCACATCCTCGCGATACACGTGATCGAGGAACTCGATCCCCTGCACCACTGCCGAGGTGCCGTCCAGTCCCAGCCGCAGGCCGACCTGCTCCTGCAGGCCGGTAGCAACGAGCACACCGTCGTGATCGCGAGCGAGATCGAGCAGCGCCTGTCGATCGATCCGTTGGTTGGTCTCGACCTTGATGCCGAGCCCGAGGATGCGGTCGATCTCCCTGTCGACGATGTCCTCGGGCAGCCGGAACTCGGGGATGCCGGTCCGCAGGAGTCCGCCGATCTCGTTGCCCGACTCGTACACGGTAACCCCGTAGCCGAGACGCGCGAGGTGATAGGCCGCGGTGAGGCCCGCGGGCCCGGATCCGACGATCGCAACCCGCTCGGGGCGCTCGGCATCGGGCTCCACCGTCACCTGCCCATGGTCGCCGGCATAGCGCTCCATTTCCCGCACGTTGACAGCGCCGTCGATGTCGACGCGATTACAGCTCTCCATGCAGGGCGCGGGACAGGCTCGTCCGCAGATCGACGGGAACGGCGTCGTGCGCAGCAATATCTCGAGCGCCTCGTCCGGCTGTTCGCCGGCAAGCGCTGCCAGAAAGCCCTGCACGTTATTGCCGGCCGGACAGATGTGGTTGCACGGCGGGATAAACTGTTGCCGGCGCGGCTGCTCGGTCGCCCATAGTCCCGTCTTGACCGCGGGTGGCGAGGCGCCGGCACGATCCAGGATGCTGTGCCCGTGCCAGTGACTGGGTGGCTCGGCCGTCGCTTCGACCGGCGTGAGATCCGTGGGCACATCGAGTAAAGCGATCTCCTCGTAGGCGCGCCTGGCCGCCGCCACGTTGCCGTCCCTGAAGCCGAGATGCGCCAGCGCGGCCTCGACCTCGTCGAGAGGGAAATCGAGCATCCTGCCGACGGCCCCGACGAGCGCGGTATTGACGATCGGCACGCTGCGCGTGCCCAGCTTGTTGTCGCGAGCGATGCGGGTCGCATCCACCGTCGCGAGGCGGAAACGGGGAAACTGTTTGGCGAACTTGCCCGGTGATTGCGGCGAGTTGATGAGTATCCAGCCGCCGCCCTTCAGCCCTGCCGCAATCTCGGGCCCGACCAGGGTCGGATCGAGCACGATCACGTGGTCGGGCGTGTAGATAAGGTTGCGATTCGTAATGGTCTGAGAGGCATAGCGGCAGAACGCCTGGATCGGTGCGCCGGACCGTTCGGCCGCATAAAGTCCGAAGGCCTGCACCGACAGGCCCTGCAGGAACCGCGACGTCGCGATCAGCTTGGCGAGGGTTACCCCGCCCTGACCGCCGCGGCCATGAATCCTTATCTCGATCATTGTATGGCTGCCCGCACGTTCGCTGGCCGAGCGCACCTGTCGCGCGGGCGTGCGCGAGGTCTGATTAGCTAACGACAATATATCGATGATAGGCGCCTAATCTAATAGGTAGATTCCGTGGAACGCGGCGTCGACACACAGGGACCGGGCGGTGCAATAGGGCATGCGGTAAATACGGACGGAATCGCTACAGCGTGTGCCCTATAGTTGATCTTAGGTAAGTCTGTCAGGCAGACCGGATTTGCGCATGGCCCACCTTGGAAAAGAATACGAGAAAGGCGAGATCATTTTTCGCCAGGGTGATACCGGCAATTGCATGTATGTCATCCAGAACGGCGAAGTCGAAGCACTCGCCGAAGCGGATGGTCAGGAGCTAAGACTGCGCACCATGGGGGCCAACGAATTCTTTGGGGAGATGGCGCTGTTTGAGAAAGAGCAACGCACCGCAACGATTCGCACCACCAGGCCAACCCGGCTACTCACCATAGACAAGAAGAACTTTCTGGGTGGCATTCACGAAGACCCGTCACTGGCCTTTCGCATCGTTGAAACGATGTCGCACCGGATCCGCGACCTGACCGACAGACTCGCCAGGTACGAGGAAAACGGATAACGCCACATTGCCGATTCCTCGCCGTGCTGCCAGGGGATAGGGCGGGTGGATTATGAATAAGGCGGAAAACCCGTGGCTCGCAAAGGCCGCAAAACACGAACAACACAAAGCCAGCGAGCTGCATGACGGATCCCGGGTCGCCGTTGTCGGGGCGGGCCCGGCAGGGTCCATGTTCAGCTATTTTCTGCTGTCGATGGCCGAGACCGTCGGCCTCGACCTGGACGTCGACATGTACGAGCCCCGCAGTTTCACGCACTGCGGACCCGCCGGCTGCAATCACTGTGGCGGCATCGTGTCTGAATCGCTGGTACAGCGCTTCGCCACCGAAGGCATTCGGCTGCCCGACGACGTCGTGCAACGCGGCATCGAGTCCTACACCCTGCACATGGATGTAGGCGACGTCGAAATCGCGACGCCGCTGCAGGAGAAACGGATTGCCGCGATCTACCGGGGCAACGGACCCAAGGACTCGCAACTGCTCGATACGCACAGTTTTGACGGCTACCTGCTGGAACTGGCCCGGCAGAAAGGTGCGAACGTGGTGCCCGCACTCGTCACGGACCTGCAGAGGTTCGAGGACCACATGTCGATTACCTGCGCAGACAACACCAGCGCCGACTACGAGCTGGTGGTCGTCGCCAGCGGCATCAACAGCCGGCTGCTGGAGATGATGGAGTCGTCATCGCAGGCGTTCTCACGACCCGATCGCACCAAGACCTTCATCTGTGAGTTTCACCTCGGGCGTGACCTGATCCGGGAGACCTTCGGGCCCTCGATGCATGTCTTCCTGCTCGACATTCCGCGACTCGAGTTCGCGGCGCTGATCCCGAAAGGCGACTACGTCACGCTGTGCCTGCTCGGAGACGATATCGACGAGGAACTGATGGACAGGTTCTTCAGTTCCGCCGAAGTACGCAACTGCTTCCCCGGCAACGTCATTCCCCCGCACGCCTGCCACTGCTACCCGCGTATCAATACTCGTGAAGCGCGCCCCGTGTATGGGGACCGGCTGGTGATGATCGGCGACAGCGGCGCGACCCGCCTGTTCAAGGACGGCATCGGCGCCGCCTACAGGACGGCCAAGGCTGCCGCCAAGACCGTCGTCTTTCACGGCGTTGACGCCGAGAGCTTCGAGAAACACTACGCGCCCCTGTGCCGCAAGATCAGCAACGACAACAAGGTCGGGAAGTTCGTCTTTGCCGTGGCGAGCCTGGTGCAGAAAGCTCGCTTTGCGCGCCGCGGCGTGCTGCGCATGACGGTCAAGGAACAGCAGGATCAGGACGGCCCGCGACGCATGTCGACCGTGCTCTGGGACCTCTTCAGCGGCAGCGCCTCGTACACGAACGTGTTCCTGCGCACGCTGCATCCTGCCTATATCGGCAGCCTCGCCTGGAACCTGCTGGCCGGCAATGTGCTGCGCGGACGCACCGCTCGCGCCCATCGCGAGGAGCACAAACATGTGCAGCACTGAAGTCACGACCGACATGCCTGCTGCACCGACGTTTCGTACGCGCGCACAACAGGTCGAGAAGCGGCCGCCGTGCCAGGCACAGTGCCCGAACAGCGGGGACGTGCGTGGCTGGATCGGCATCATCGCGCAGCATGAGAAGAACGGCCTGACCCTCGACGAGGCCTATGACAAGGCCTGGGCCACGATTGCCGAGCGCAACCCGATACCCGCGTCGCTTGCGCGCATCTGCCCGCACCCCTGTGAGGACCTGTGCACGCGCCGGGACAAGGACGGCGCCGTGTCGATTAACGCGCTGGAACGCTTCCTCGGTGACTGGGGACTGTCCCGCTCCCTGTCGTTGCCGGCGCCTGAAGACGGGCCGTGGCCGGAGTCGATCGGCGTCGTGGGCTCGGGACCTGCCAGCCTGTCCTTTGCCTACCAGATGGCGCGCCGCGGATACGCCGTCACCTTGTATGAGCAGGACGAGACGCCCGGCGGCATGCTGCGTCACGCCATACCGGACTATCGGCTGCCGAAAGAGGTGCTCGATGCGGAGATCGACCGGCTCATGAAGCTCGACGTCACGCTCGAACGCAACGTCGACGTCGGCGTCACCGTAAGCCTCGATGAACTGCGCGACAGGCATACACTGCTGTTCCTCGGCCTGGGTGCACAGGCGGGGCGTAACCTCGGGATTCCGGGCGAGCGCGGTCCCGGTGTCCTGTCGGGCATCGACTTCCTCAAGCGACGCAAGGAACGTCCGGAGTCGCTTGCTGATAAACAAGTCATCGTGATCGGCGGCGGCAATACGGCGATCGACGCTGCTCGCAGCGCCCTCCGGGACGGCGCTTCGGTCACGCTTATGTACCGGCGCACCGCAGCCGAAATGCCGGCCGTGGCGGCGGAGATCGAGGACGCCCGGGCCGAAGGCGTGACCTTCCGGTTCCTGCTGGCGCCGCTCGAGATCGTGCGGGACAGCGACCGGGTGCATCACATCAGGGCCCAGCCGATGCGCCTGGGTGAGCCTGACGAGCAGGGCCGGCGCAGACCCGTTCCGCTCGACGGGCCGTCACAGGACCTGCCGGCCGACCTGGTGATCGCCGCGATCGCCCAGGCGCCTGACTGGCGCGGGATGGGCGCGGTGGCTGCTGCGCGAGACTGGTTCGACACGCGCGCCGACGGCAAGCTGGCCAGCGACATCTGGGCCGGTGGCGACAACCGTGGCCCGGGTATCGCGGGCGCCGCGATCGCGCAGGGCCGTGATGCTGCAGAAGCGGCCCATGCCGAACTTCGCGGGCTGCCCCGGCCGCAGGAGGATGAGCGCAAGGCGCTGCCACAGGATGCGGTCACCACTGATTTCTACGACGACCAGGAACGCATCGGCCTGCCGCACAAGTGTGCCGATGCATGGATGACTGACCCCGAGGGAGAGGTTGTCGAGACCATCACTTACGAAGAGGCGTTCGCCGAGGCCAGCCGCTGCATGTCCTGCGGCCTGTGTTTCGACTGCCAGCAGTGCTTCATGTACTGCAACGCGGCGGGGTTCGCACGAGTAGAGGAGTCCAGCCCGGGCAACTACTTCGCACTGACGCTGGAGGCCTGCGAGGGTTGTGGCAAGTGCATCGAAGTGTGCCCCTGCGGTTACCTGGAGGCGCGCGACGAATGACCGGCTCAGGTCCCGATATACGTGATCGCGAACCCGTTGATCAGTATGTGCATCAGGTTGTCGATGATGACCACGAGCCAGCTGGCGGTCCATGCCGGCGTGTCCGGGTCGAAACCGGTCGCTTTGCATTCCGACCAGGGACGGCTTCCGGGCCATGGCCGGTTCTTCACCCAGGCCACGTAACGCGCGAGATGCCAGCGGTCGATGACGAAGTGCGTGCCGCCGATGACGGCGAGTGTCAGCGGGTTCTGCGTGATGAACAGGAACGGCAGGATGTAGAAGACACAATGAACGAAAGCGGCCAGGGAGCGCTTCTTCTTCTCCCGCGCCATCCACTCACTTTGCAACAGGTAGTCGCCTACCCCGTGAGCCACTAACTGGTCGACCGTGAACATGCCCGCGCATCATGCCACAAACCTCGCCAGTCACGGAACCGGGTCTTCTCCGCGTGAGGAACTCGCGCGCCAGCTGTTTCGCCAGCAGGTGACCGGGACGATCGCCTGGGCCGACCTGGCCCCGGCCGAGAAGGCGGCCTGGTATGACCTCGCCGAGCAGAGCCTGTGCGCACTCGCCAGTCTGGGTTTCCGGGTCGAACCCTCGAGCGACCCCGCCCATGTGCAGGCGGCAGAAGACCGGACGCTGGCGCTTGCCGATGATGCTGCATGGCAGGCCGAGGAGTTGCTCGGCATGGGCGAACCTCTGCTCGCTTACAACACCCTCCAGAAAGCCCTCGTCGAGCAACCTGCCAACCTGCGACTGCGCCAGCTCAAGGGACTTGCGCTCGCACGCAGCGGCGCACTCCAGCGCGCCAACGAACTGCTGTCCGCATTACGCGCCGAAGGTCATGCAGACGGCGAAACCCTGGGATTGCTGGCAAGGACCCACAAGGACCTCGCCCTCCTCGACGAGGATGATGAGCACAAAGCGCTGCACCTCGAGGCTGCCTACGAGATCTATGCCACCGGCTATCGCGAATCGAGGCGCGCCGGCGCCATCGACGACGCCTATTACACCGGTATCAACGCCGCGACGATGGCGTTTCTGCGTGAGGACAGGGAAGCTGCCACCGCGATCGCGCGGGATGTCGAGCAGCTGTGTGAAGAGGCGCTGGCCAGCATCGACGACCCGGCCCTCTCGTACTGGCCGCAGGCGACGCGCGCAGAGGCCGCGCTGATTCTCGGTAATCACGACGTGGCCCGCGATCGCTATGCGGCGGCGGTCAGGCTGGCAGGCTCCAGGTATGGCCACCTGAGTACCACGCGACACCAGGCCCACCTGCTTCTCGAACACGCCAATGCGGACTCTGCCTGGCTCGACGAAGTGATGCGCGTGCCACCGGTACTCGTCTACACGGGGCACATGGTCGATGCGCCAGGTCGTGCACAAGCGCGTTTCGACCCGGCGAACGAAGCCGCTATCCGCGCCGACATCTACGCGCGCCTCGACAAGCTCCGGCCCGCGGCGGCATACGGGTCGGCTGCGTGTGGCGCGGATATCCTGTGTCTCGAGTGCGTGCGCGAGCTCGGCGGTGAGCTGCATATCGTACTGCCGTTCTCCGTGGACGAGTTTCGAGCCACGAGCGTCGACCTTCGCGAGGACGGGCGCTGGGGAGACCGCTTCGAACAGCTGCTCGAGGACGCCAACGAGGTCCTGGTCGTCAGCGAACAACCGCCCACCGGCTGCTCGTCGACCTACGAGTACGCCAACATGATCATGACGGGCCTCGCGCGCTTGCGGGCACAGTTGCTGGACACGCGGTTGCAGGGGCTCGCCGTGTGGGACGGCAACGCCGCGGGCGAACCCGGTGGAACCGGCTCGGTCGTCACGGCGTGGCGGGAGCGCGGGGTGCCGGTCGAGCACGTCCAGGTCGGCAATGGCGCGACTGCTGCACCTTCAGTCGCGGCGCCTGCGACAACGCCCGACGCGGAACGATCATGGCCCTTCACGTACTCGATCGAGGCCATGCTGTTCGCCGACGCCGTCGGCTACTCGCGGCTGAGCGAGCAACAGATTCCGCTGTTTTTCGAACACTACACCGGCGCCATCGCGAGTCTGAACAGTGTTACCGAGCACCCGGCCAAGCACCTGGAAACGGCCGGGGACGGCATCTACATGGTGTTCGACGACCCGGGGACGGCCGGACATTTTGCCCTCGAACTCAGCGAACTGATCAACGGACGGAACTGGCAGGAAGTCGGCCTGCCCGAAGACCTCGGGATTCGCATCGGCCTGCACTGCGGGCCCATTTACGTGGCCACCGACCCGATCACGAGACAGACCCTGTACAGCGGCGTGCATACCAGCCGCACGGCACGCATCGAACCCATCACACCGCCCGGGCAGGTCTATGCGAGCAGTGCGTTCGCCGCCGTCGCGACGGCCAACGGTGTCGACGGCTTGCGTTTCAGTTACATCGGCTGCACCCAGCTCGCGAAACACTATGGCGTGCTGCCCCTGTATCACGTGAAGCGCGCGCGCAGGGGCAGGACAAGAACCAGTAGTTAAGCCGGCCGACAGACAGCGGCCTGCGTCAGATATACTCGGTTGTCATGACCGATGCCAACCCCTGGTTCGAAAACCTCAAGCGACGACGCGTACCGCAGTTCGCCGGTATGTACATCGCGGCAACCTGGCTCGTCATCGAACTCGGTGACTGGGTTACCGAACGGTTCAACCTGCCGGGTTACCTGACGTCCTACGTGTTCGTGGCCATGCTGGTCATGCTGCCCGCCGTAATCCTGTTCGCCTATGGCCACGGCGCACCCGGCAAGGATCGCTGGACACGAACAGAGAAGATCGTGATCCCGCTGAACACGGCCATCGCCGTCATCACTCTCTGGTTCATCTCGCCGGTTATCAATGTCGAAGCCGCCACGGAAACGATACAGATCGAGGACGAAATGGGGGCCGTTCAAGAGTTCGAGGTGGCGCGCCGCGGATATCACAAGGAGGTCGTCGGCTTTTTCTGGGAAAACCAGACCGGAGACCCGGAACTCGACTGGCTCGAGTACGGCCTGCCGCTCATGCTTACTTACGACATCAGGCGTGTATCGCCCGTCATCACCGCTATCACTCCGCTTGATTCCGGGTCGCTCAAGGGCAGGCTGCGCGACCAGGGATTTGACCGCCTGACGGATGTGCCTCGCGGGCTGGCCATAGAAGTCAGCCGCGACCGCCGCAGTGCGGCGCTGGTCACCGGCGAGTTTCGCGTCGAGGGTGACGCGAAGATCGTCTCGGCATCGGTATTCGAGACCGCCTCGGGCCAGCTGTTGGGGTCCAGGACGGCCAGTGCAGAAGACTGGATGTCAGCTGTCGACGAGGTTTCTGCGGCCATCCTCGAGTTCATCGAAGTGACGCCTGCCGATAACCAGAGCGACGATCCTGTCCTGCAGCACTTCAGCGACTCACTTGACGCCATTCGGCATTTCACGTTTGGACTCGTCGCTATCGGTCGCGACAATGACTACCCGCGAGGCATTGCCGAGCTCAGCATGGCGCTGGAACTCGATGCGGCGTTTGCCGAAGCGGGCACGTCGCTGTCAATTGCGCATTACCTCAGCGGCAACACCGACGCCGCGCGTGCAAGCGCTGCGGACGCACTGAAAAACGGCTACCGACTCTCTGACGCCAGCCGTTTCGTCGTCAAGGCGAATCGCTACATTTTTGATGGCGATTACGAACGAGGCGAACGGGTTCTCGATATGTGGGCACAGGTGCAGCCGAACAGCACCAGGGCCTGGCAGAACATTGCGCAGATAAGCCGGCTGCGTGGCGGCGAGGATGGGGTCGAGAAGGCACTGGGCGCCTACGATCGATTACTCGAGCTCAATCCGAACGATTACACGATCTATCGGGAGAAGGCCGAACTGGAGCAGCAACGCGGCAATTTCGACGCGGCTGCCGCTCACCTGCAGCGCTACCTCGAATTCGTTCCCGACAGCGACCAGGGGTATCTGCGGCTGGCGGGCATCTACCTGGCGCAGGGCGACCTGGACGCTGCGCAGCAAGCGCTCGAAGACGCGGCGATCCTGTCCGATAACCCGGTTGCGTCCGGGCTCGGCCTCGCGCGCATCGAGGTACGCAGAGGGCTGCATGACGATGCGGCGTCCCGGCTGCAGGCGCTGATCGGTGACGATCTCAATGACCAGCAACGCACCCAGGTTATTGGCGTCATGGCGGAGATCCGCCTGATGCTTGGCGAAGTCGAGGCAGCAATTGGTCTCATTCGAGAGGCCAATGAGGTCGCGAAGTCTTACATGGCACCTGCCGCACGCATATTCAGTATCGAAAGCCAGGTGGCGGGATTTCTGGCATTGCTGGGACGAACCGACGAGGCAATCACGTTGATCGATTCTGCGGCCGCGCAAGTGCAGCCGCCATTAAACAACTACCTGAACTTTTTTTACACGGCGATCCACGATATTGCGGACAATCGCGAGGAGTATCGACGCTGGGCCCGCATCAACCGGGGAGTCGCATCGCAGCTTCCGGACGTATTTCTGCCATTCGTCGACTTGGAGTCCGCGCAGGTCAGTGTCTGGGACGGTGATTACGCGGCGGCGATCGAAAGCCTGGACCGCGCCAGCGCCATGCTCGAGCAGTCTTTTCTGCAGGTGTCCGAGGACGACCTGACCATGTACGACATTCACGTCGGCGCGGCCGAACTCTATCTGGAAGCCGGCGAACCAGAAAAGGCGAAAGCGCAGCTCGAGGACATCCTGCGCGTGTTTCCGAGCAATGGCTACGCCAAGCTGGTCCTCGCCCGGGTCCTGATCGCACAAGGCGACACGGACAACGCCCGCCTGTTCCTCGACGACGTGCTCAAGCTGTGGGCCGGCGCCGACGCGGGCTATGTGCGCCTGAAACAGGCACAGGACGTTCTGGCGAGCCTGGACTGAGCTCGCTACGCGGCCTGGTTAATCCTCGCCTTTCACGTATGGCGCCACCTGCTCGGAAATCCGGCCGCGGTTACCATCGACCTCCGGCAACTCACTGCCCCAGGAGACTATGGCGCGCAGCCCCGTATCCTCCAGTTGCATATTGACGCCGATGCGAGCGGCTTCGGGGAACAGTCCGAAATTGCGGTCGCCCTTCTCGTACGCCGGTTGCACCGGACGTAAAACGGTGCCGAATTCCGTGCTCTCGAGGTAACTATCGCGCCAGATCCATTCGCCTTTCGACGGATGCACGGGTTCAAACCCGTAGATCTCGAAATGCCTGTCGATCGCCTGCTGCGCGCTGTCAGCCACACCGGCTGCGATAAGCGGATAGAGGTATCCCATGCCGTCGACCGCGGCCGTCCTGTAGTCGGTGAAGACCTTCGTATGCAGCGCCGGCAGCTGTTTGTCGATCCGCGAGAGGTTCAGCGTCAGCTGCGCCCCATTCAGTTGCGTTGACGTCGTATCGCCGATGCTGACCGCCGTTGTCCAGGGCAGGTTACTGATCAACAGGTAGTCGCCCTGGATCTCGAGCCGCAGATGTATCTGCACGATGTCCTCGAAGTTAAGCGTATAGATCCAGGCCTCGCGATCCCGTACCTTGTGCAACTCGCCGCTGCCACCGACCTCGGCCCGTGCGGCAACAGCCTCTGACAGGAACTCGCGTACTTTGTCCGGCTCGGCAAGCTCGATCATGATGGTCGATGGCTGCGTTGCGATCGAGGCGACGAAGGGCAGGAACGAGTCAAACCCTTCCAGGTTGAGCATTTCCCTCGAGACCGCACCCCAGACGTCGCCGCCGCCCAGCGCAACGATCGGCGTCGAGTCCTGCACGGCCAGGTGAATTCCGGAGCCGATGCTGTCGAATATCTCCGGATCAACGGAGGTGTACTCGACCAGCATATCTGCAAGGCTTTGCGACAACCCGACGCGCAGGTCGTCGTTGACGTTCATCGACAACATCATCGACGGCATCGGCGTGACCGACGGAATCGCGAGCTCCTGTCCTGTCTTTTCTGTCACCAGCGCGTCCCTGACTTCGTTGTAAATGCGGCTGTCCAGGAGCGGCAGGATGAACGACTGCATCTCGTAGTGACGGTTGTCGATCTCGTCCAGGCGGACGGCGATCGGGTCGAAGAACTGCCGCCAGTAACTCGTGTAATTTCGCACGAACTCGTTGTAGGCGCTCGACTCGCGCCTGCTGACGAGGGTCACGGCACCGGGTGCGAGCGGCCGCAGGTTTGCGATCGTGCCGTGCTGCTCGGAGCTGACGATCAGGTCTTCGCTGATCGCATAGTCGCGCTGCTCGAGGAACCGCGGCGCGTATCCGCGGTCGATCAGCTGCTGCTTGCTTGGGACGTTACGGTGGCCGTCAAGCAAGTGCAGCATGGCACCCGCGGCCAGCAGTTCCATCTCGGCCCGGGATTCGATACGCCGTAACTGCGCTATCTTGACGGCGGGGCTCACGAGCCGGCGGATGAACGGGTCCGAAAAATACAGGTACGCCTGGGTGTTCTCCCCGGTGCTCAGCTGTTGCTGCATGTAGAGGAACTCGGAGCTGTTACCAAGACTGCCTTTGTCGCGGCGCCTGTCGAGCGTCAACATGCGGTTGATCTCGAGCTCGTCTGTCGCCAGCAACAGCACGTCCCCGGAAATCGTCCAGAAGACGTCCCTGCCATCTGCCGAACTGCGCTTGCTCACGCTGCCGCTGGACGGTATATCGAGTCCCATCAGTTCGAGCACCTGCCCGGTAACCCGCGGTGACGTCAGCGTAGCGACGATTGCTACATCGGTTCCGTCGATGAAGAACAGGTCCGGCGCGATGATCGCAAAGTCTTCAATCGCGTTCAGCGCACCCACCTGGTCGAGGGTCCTCGCGGAGATGCCGAGTCGCCGCAGGTAACGATCGACCAGCTTGTAGTCGACGCTCTTGGCAGACAGCGACGACTCGAACCGCGCAAACTGCTCGGCGCCACCTTTCAGTACGTCATTGAACGCATCAATATCCCTGAACCAGGCAAAGAAGCGGTCTTCGGGCACATGAGCCGCCAGCGCAATGTTGCGCAGCGGCGCGTCGCTGTCTTCGAGCATCCGGTCGAACGGATGCGATGCGACGCGTACTGCATCGAGCCCGTCAATCGCGATCGTTCGCGTGTCGGCGGCGCCCGTGACCGGGTCGGCGATCAGCTCGAGCTGCATGCTTTCGCGAATCGCTGCGCGACCGCCCATGACATCAAAGAAGTCCGCTTGTCGCGGTCCCTCGCGTCGCGGCGCAAGAAGGTCATCTTCCGGGGCCAGGCCATAGAGCGACTCCTGCCGCGAGAGCCAGTTCCTGAGGACAGGCGCATCCGACTGGTGCAGGAGCGGCCTCCAGAGTTCGATGCGCGCCTTCGCAAATGCCTCGAGACGAGCGGCTGCGGCACCTCGACTCGCGAGATCTCCGGAGCGCATCGCCTGGACGAGCGCCGGGATCGTCTGTTGCTGCGGCCCGATGCGCTTGAGTGCGATGAGGGCCGCATTGCGCAGTCCGGGATCGTCGCCTTCCAGCGCCCTGATCAGTGCCGGTACGGCCGCCTCTGCTTCATCGCCGATCAGTCCGAGCGCTTCGGCCGCCGCCACGCTGCCGCTGTCCAGCTCGCGGATCAGCCGTTCGACTTCCGCGTTGACGTCGGGTGCCCCCTCCTGCCATGCCCGGATCTTCATCAGGGCCCGCACCGCTGCCTCGTAGATTCGTGGGTTGCCGTCGGAAATCGTGTAGACCAACGCCTCTTCCACTGCCGCGTTCCCCGGGTCGATCTTGGCCAGCGCCGAGATCGCGAACTCGCGCACGAGAAGGTCCTCACGCGGATCGGTCACGCGGTCGATGAGCGCAGGTACTGCGGCTCGCGCCGCCTGGCCCGCATGACCCAGTGCCTCCGCCGCCGACATGCGAACGCCGGCGACTTCGTACTCCAGCGCTTCGACCAGCGCTGGCACGACATCCTCTTCGCGATCGGCAATTTGCGCCAGCGCCATGGCGGCATAGCCGCGCGCCATCTCCGACTCGTGGTCGGCACGCAGCGTCTTTTCCAGCGCGGCAACCGCGATCGGCCCGATGCGCCCCAGCGTATCGACGACCGCCTGCAGGAAGATCGGGTCGCCGTTGCCGAGCGCGCGCACCAGCGCAGGTACAGCCGCCTTGCCGATGCCGACCAGCGCGTCCGACGCGGCATTTCGCACCACGTCGTCCTCATCGTCGAGGATGCGGATCAGGTCGGTCACGGACTGCTGCGACCGCGCGTCGACCTGGCCGAGAGACCTGGCCGCGGCGGCACGCACTGCTGGGTCCTCGTCACGCAGTCGTGCATTCAGATCATGTGCGCTTTTCTTCGCGCGCGTGCCGATATTGCCGAGTGAAATGGAGGCTGCTTCCCGCACGCGGGCGTCGTCGTGATCGAGTAACGCGGTCAGTTCGCCGACGGCCCTGGAAGCGCGTTTGCCCATGCGCCCCGTGGCCCGCGCACCGGCCGCCACGACACTGGGATCAACGTCGTCATAGACTCCGATCAGTTGCGGGAGCGAGCGGTAAGCCTTGTCGCCAATCTGGCCCAGTGCATCGGCTGCAGACCGCCGCACACGCGAATCCGGATCGCCAAGCGCCGACGTCAGCGCCGCAATCGCCTGCTTGTCCGCGGCGCTCGCATCACCGAGCGACTCAGCAGCCGCCCGGCGCACCTGCCAGTCGCGGTCCCCGAGCTCTGCAATTGAGCCCTGCAAGTCCGCCAGCGCAATCGGCACGGCAAGCAACGTTATCAACGCGAGAATGGCGCTTCCGCAGACTGTTTTCATGGCGACTCCCTCCTGAGAATTCCTGCTTCGGGAAACCCGCACCGATCGGATGCGGATGCCCGCAGGGTGTAAGGTAAGTCAGGGGCGTCAAACAGTCCTTATGGTGAACTAACGGACACCTGATGATTCAGCTGGGGTTCTTTGGAAACTTGCCTGCCGAGGGCTATATACTTGCCTTTCAGGCAGATTATCCGGGGAGTGGCATTGGGACAGTTCTTCACTGAGCTAAAGCGCCGCAACGTGTTCCGCGTCGCGGTTGCCTACCTTGTGTCCGGCTGGCTCGTACTGCAGATCGTCGACGTCGTCATCGGCAACATCGGCGCACCGCGCTGGGTCTTCTCGGTCTTCCTGCTCGCAGGCATCGTGTTGTTTGTCCCTGTCCTCGTGTTTGCCTGGGCATACGAACTTACTCCCGAAGGCCTCAAGCGCGAATCCGAGGTCGATCGCAGCCATTCGATCACGTCCCGGACGGGCCGCAAGCTCAACCTAGTCACGATCGGCATGCTCGTCGCAGTCGTGGGTTTCGTGATCCTCGAGCGAGTAATGTTCCCTGTCGCCATGAATGTGCCGGCGGTAGCCGAGGTCGACGACACCGAGATCACGGTGACGACAACCGACGACAAGTCGATTGCGGTGCTCGCTTTCGACGACCTGTCTCCCGGCGGCGACCAGGCGTTCTTTGCCGAAGGCCTCTCGGAAGAGATACTGAACGTGCTGGCCCAGGTGCCGGGCCTCAAGGTCGCGGGCCGCACGTCGTCGTTCGCGTTCCGGGGCAAGGATACGGACCTGCGCGAGATTGGCGAGATTCTGAATGTCGCGCACGTCCTCGAGGGTTCGGTCCGCAAGGCCGGCGACCGGATCCGCGTCACGGCCCAGCTGATCCAGGCGAGTGACGGCTTCCACCTGTTCTCGAAGACCTACGACCGCGACCTCACCGACGTGTTTTCGGTACAGGACGAAATTGCTGCCCTGATCGGCGAAGCGCTCGAGGCAGAATTGCAGCGCGCTGGCGCCCTGCCGGTCGTCGCAGAGACCGATGTCGAGGCCTACGATCTGTACCTGCTGGCGCGCCAGCGCATCCACTCGCGTAACCCGGTTCTCATGGACGAAGCGATCGGCATGCTCGACACGGCGTTGGCCATCGATGCTGACTATGCGCCTGCGCTGGCGCAACGCGGCCTCGTGACGCACCTCATGTCGGATGCGCTCGGTGCTTACGGCGACATCCCGCAGGCGATTGCGGACGCGCAGGGCCTCGCGTTCGTGGATCGGGCGCTCGAGCTCGACCCGGCGCTGGCCGAGGCGCATGCCGTCCGCGGATTGCTACTCACCATTCAGGGTAGCGCGGTCAATAGCGAGGCGATCGCGAGCCTCGAGCGGGCCCTCGAGCTGAATCCGAACATGGACGAGGGCAAGACCTGGCTCGCCAATGCCGTCGACGACATCGACCTTTCGATATCTCTATACGAGGAGGTCGTCGCACGTGACCCGATGTTCGGTCCCGCGTTCAACAACCTGATCCAGGAATACATGCGTTTCGGCCGATTCGACGACTCCGAGGCGCTGATCCGGCGCGTCATGCGCATCACGGGCCCCGACGACAATATTCGCCAGGCACTCGGGACAGTCGCGTTCATGCGTGGTGACCTGTCGGCAGCGCATGAAAATCTCGACTATTCCTACGAGGTGAACCCGAATTCGAGCATTGTTCGCCTGTGGTACGGCTACACGCTCTACATGCTCGGCGACCTCGAACGGGCGACGACCGCGGCCACGCCGGCCGTGGCTTTGCTGGCACATGCGGCGCGCGGCGACTTCGAGGCAGCCGACCGCCTGCTCGCCGAGACCGACTTCACCAAGGGGGAACGGTCTCGCCTGATCCGCCACGGTGCAGACTATCTCGCGGCCCGCGGCCGGCCGAACGAGATCGTCGACATTGTCAATCGCACCTACGGTGACCTCGAGTCGCTGCTGCAGGAGTTGCCGGTGGATGACTCCTATGGCACCGAATACCTGGGACCGCTCGCGTATGCCTACCTGCAGATCGACCGCGTCGATGAATACAAACGCATCCTCGCGCAAATGAAGGATGTGCTGGATGCGCAGCAGGCGAGCGGCACCGACAACTGGTACCAGTGGTGGTGCCAGGCGCAGTATGCGGTACTGACCGGCGATCTCGAGAAGGGCGCCGCGCACCTCGAACATGCAATCGTCGATGGCGGGACGACTGTGACCAACTTCGAGGCTCTCTGGGACCTGGCAGCCGATGACGCGCGCTTCCAGGCGATTTTTGCGAGGATGGTTGCGCAGGGCAATGCGGAACGCGTCGAGCTCGGCTGGGAACCTTACCGGCCGCCGCTCGGACTCTAGGGCCGCAGACGAACGGTATCAATTACACGCGAATTGCCCGTCGCCGAGATCGCGACACCGCTCCGGGAACCCGTGCTGTTGCCAGTAGTCCAGCATGCCGCTGTCTCTCACGATACGCTGAAAATCGGCAGACGCCCTGAACTCACTCATGTCTTCTTGCCACATAAGTTGGTAGGTATTGAATTCGGCATGCAGGAGTTCGTACTGACCAAGACTTGCCCAGACGAAACCGGCGATAGAGGTGTCATGCTCCTCGGCCCAGGCGCGCAGTCCATCGACGCGTTGCTCTTGATTTTCATCGGGGTGCATCAGGCCGTCGATCCACAAATGAATCGGTCGCGCGTCACCATTGAAATTCCAGGTAATGGAATCGGCCATCAGGTAGGCAAGGCGGACATCGCCGCGCCGCAGCATCTCCGGCACGAAGAACGGAAACAGTAACGTGTGCCTCACAGGCACTTCGGTCAGGTGCCGATCCAGCCAGGCAAATATACGGTCGATGTCGCCAGTTTCCATGGCGAGGAAGGCCTGGTGATTGCGACAATTCTCATAGGCCGGATCCAGCTCGAGACAGCGCTCCAGGTAGGCACCAGCCTGATCCGTGTAGCCGAGGAAACGGAGATTAATGCCGTACCAGAGCCACACCGTCGCGTCCTTCGGATTGCCGTCCAATGCCCTCTTCGTCAATTCCATGGCACCGGTCCAATCGATACGTCCATTTCTATTGGTCAGGGCCTGTGCCTTGATCGCATGGGCGAAATGACGCTCCGGGTCGAGTTGGAGCGCCTTGTCGGCGGTACGATCGGACAGCTCCCGGTAAGTCTCGGCATCGCCTGTTCCCCAGCTCGGCGCCACCGAGTAGAGGGCGGCGAGCGCTTCCCAGGCCCGCGCAAACTCCGGATCCAGTTCCACGGCGCGTTCCAGTAAATCGATCGCGACGCTGAGGCGGTCTCTCGCGAGGAACAGTTCGCGCCCCTCGAGAAACAGCTCGTAGGCATCGAGATTGCCGGTGTCGGCCTCCACCAGCCCGCCCTCGACCCGGGAAACCGAGCCCAACGCATCCGCCAGCGCGTTGACGACGGCCGTCGCAATTTCGTCCTGGATCGCGAAGATGTCGTTCAGCTCGCGGTCGAAGGTGTCGGACCAGAGGTGGCGATCATCGCGAGCATCGATCAACTGCGCGGTAATGCGCACGCGGTTGCCGGCTTTGCGCACGCTGCCCTCGAGCACGTGCTGCACCTTCAGCTTCTCCGCGATGGCCGGGATGTCATGCTGGCTGCCTCGAAAGACGAATGAAGACGTTCTCGAAGCCACCTTCAGGTCATCGATTCTCACCAGCACGTTCAGGATCTCTTCGGCAATGCCGTCCGAGAAATAACCCTGGTCTCCCTCTGGGGACATGTCGGCAAACGGGAGAACCGCGATAGACGGCAGGCCACCGTCCGTCGTCACCGCGCCCTCGCCGGCCGATGTCTCGCCACCGGCTGTTACCGCGGCAGGCGACGTCTCGGTCACCGGCTGCGTCGTCGGCTGCTCGGGAAGGAGGAAGCGGTCGATGCCGATCACGGCGATGCCGAGGACGATCATCCCGATCGTAATGTGATTCAGCTTGCGGCCGGTCTCCGGCGTGATCGACCGGGTGCGATCCACCGCCGATTCTTTCTTGACGCCCTCCGGCGTCAACTCGTAGATCCAGGAGAAGATCACTGCGACGGGGAACCCCAGCAGCAGGATGACCAGCACAATGCGGTTAGCCCACTCGGGCAATCCCATC
>JBFFOM010000036.1:0-29953 GCA_041574455.1 Woeseiaceae bacterium
GGGTTTTTGACGGCCGAAGAGGCCGAACCCCTCAGCAGGCTGCCCGAGGACCACGTGGACTACGGGGCGCTGATCCCGATCAAGAGCAGGCTCCTCAGGATCGCCGCCAGCCGGTTCGAGGAGCAGGCTGGCGACGCGCTGCGGGCCGCATGCGACGACTTTGTCGCCGAGCACGACGGGGCCTGGCTGCACGACTACGCCCTGTTTCGCATCCTGAAGGCCCAGCACGGCGAAAAACCCTGGCCCGACTGGGACCCGAAGTACGTGCACCGCGATGCCGCGGCGCTCGCCGAACTCGAAGAGTGTGCAGGCGCCGAGATCGCCGACATCAAGGTCCTGCAGTTCCTGTTCCACTTTCAGTGGCGCCAGCTTCGCGAACATGCTCACAGCAAGGGCATACGCCTGTTCGGCGACATGCCGATCTATATCGCGCTCGACAGCGCGGATGCATGGGCGCGCCCGGACATCCTGATGATAGACCGCGACGGCCACCCCGAAGCCGTTGCGGGCGTGCCGCCCGACTATTTCTCCGAGGACGGGCAGCTGTGGGGCAACCCGCTGTATGACTGGGACGGGCACGCCCGGAACCAATACAGCTGGTGGGTCGACCGCATGCGCTCGGCCACCGAGCTCGCGGACATCGTCCGCATCGACCACTTCCGGGGTTTCGAGGCTTACTGGTCGGTGCCGGCCGATGCCGAGACGGCCAGGAATGGCGCCTGGGTAAGCGGCCCCGGCGACTCGCTCTTCGACGCCATGCGCGATGCGCTGGGCAACCTGCCCATCGTCGCGGAAAACCTCGGCGTGATCACGCCGGACGTGGAAGCGCTGCGGGAGCGCCACGACATGCCCGGCATGGTCGTGCTGCAGTTCGACGTCGCCGACGAGGATTTCGAGCTCTACAGCGTCGAGGAGAACTGTGTCGTCTATACCGGTACCCACGACAACGACACGACGGTCGGCTGGTTCAGGGGCAGCCCGGGCGACATACGCCCGGCTGACGAGATCGAGGCGACCCGGGAGGCCGCCCTGCAGATAACAGGCGGCACGCCGGAAACCATCCACGACGACATGATCCGGGCAGCGTTCTCCACGGATGCGCGCCTGGCCATCGCACCGCTCCAGGATTACCTCGGCCTCGGCTCCGAGGCACGCATCAACGTCCCGGGCACGACGGGCAATAACTGGCGCTGGCGCGTTCGGGTCGGGCAATTATCCGACGAGTTCTGCGCTCATGTCGCAGGCCTCGTGAGCGAGTCCGGGCGCGCACTACAGAATTGAAGCACAAGGATTTTTCCCAGATTTGGCGCCCGGTCTCGCCGCAACTCTGGCAAACTTGGTGCAGGTGGAAGGAATCCACCGGGGAAATACACCATGACCGACCAGAAAATCACTGCCGATGCGCGTTTTGTCAGCCGGCTGACGCGCGAGACCTTTGCGCTCATCCTTGCCGGGGGCCAGGGCTCGCGGCTTTACGAACTGACGAACTGGCGGGCGAAGCCCGCACTCTATTTCGGCGGCAAGTTCCGCATCATCGATTTTCCGCTATCGAACTGCCTGAACTCGGGCATCCGCCGCATCGGCGTGCTGACGCAGTACAAGGCGCATTCCCTGATCCGGCACCTGGTGCGGGGCTGGTCCTGGTTCCAGGGGGGAGCCGGTGACAAGGAGTTCGTCGAGATCCTGCCGGCCTCCCAGCGGGTGGGCGGTGAGTGGTATCGCGGCACCGCGGACGCCGTGTACCAGAATCTCGACATTATCCGCTCGCAGGACCCGCGTTTCGTGCTCATCCTGTCCGGCGATCACATCTACAAGATGGACTACGGCCCCTTCCTCGCCGCGCACGCGGCCTCGGGCGCGGACATGACCATCTGCTGCATCGAGGTGCCGCTCGAGGAAGCCGCCGGCCAGTTCGGCGTAATGACCGTCGACGAGTCGGGGCGCATCATCGGCTTCGACGAGAAACCGGAGAAACCCAACCCGGTGCCGGGCAAGCCCGACGTCTGCCTGGCATCGATGGGCAATTACCTGTTCAACACCCAGTTTCTTTACGAGCAGGTCATCAGGGATGCCGACACGCCGGGCACGCAGCACGACTTCGGCAAGAACGTGATTCCGCGGATCATTACCGATCACCAGGTCTACGCCTACTCGTTCAAGGACCCGGCGACGGGCGAGCAGGCCTACTGGCGCGACGTCGGCACGCTCAAGGCGTTCTGGGAAGCCAACATGGAACTCGCCTCCGTGTCGCCGCAGCTGAACCTCTACGACAAGTCATGGCCGATCTTCACGCACCAGGCACAAGTACCGCCCGCGAAGTTCGTGTTCGACGAACCGGGTGGTCGCGTGGGCACGGCGATCCAGTCCGTGGTCTCGGGCGGCTGCGTCGTCTCCGGCGCACAGGTCCGCAACTCGCTGCTGTTTTTGGACGTCAAGGTGCATTCTTACAGCACGGTCGAGGATTCGGTCATCCTTCCCGAGGTGGATATCGGTCGCAATTGCCAGATCAAGCGCGCGATCATCGACCGTGGCGCGATCATCGAATCCGGCACGAGTATCGGCCTCGACCACGACGCCGATCTGGAACGCGGCTTCAGGGTCACGGAATCCGGCCTGACGCTCGTCACGGCGGAAATGCTCGGGCAGCATCTGCATTTCACGCGCTGACGCAGGACTCGCACCATCGCTAAGCAGCACGTCATTTTCCTCGCGGCCGAGAACGGCGCATTGCAAGGCGGACAGGTCGGCGGCGTCGGCGACGTCATGCGCGACCTGCCGGCCGCGCTCGCCGGGGCCGGCTGGCAGGCGACCGTTGTCACGCCGTCTTACGGCATGTTCCACAAACTGCCCGGGGCCAGGCACGTCGGCAGCGTTGACGTCGCCTTCAACGGCGAGACGGCGGCTGTCGACGTCTTCGAGGCTGTGGGCCTGCACGACGAAGTGCGCAACGTGGTGTTCGAGCACTCGCTGTTCTCGCCGCAGGGCCCGGGCCGGATCTACTGCGACGATGAGCCGGCGCGCCCGTTTGCCACCGACGCAAGCAAGTTCGCCTTCTTCGCGGCGGCTGCGGCGACCTGGATCGAGCAACTGGAAGAGTTGCCGCAGGTGGTCCACCTGCACGACTGGCACGCCGCCACCTACCCGGTGCTGAGCCACTTCGATGCCCGCTTCGAGCGGCTGCGAGGTATCCGCACGGTCTTCACGATCCATAACCTCTCGTACCAGGGCATCCGGCCAATCAGCGATGACCCCTCCTCGCTCGAGACCTGGTTTCCGGAGCTGCGCTACACCCATTCGAGCATCCGCGACCCGCATCTCGCGCACTGCTACAACCCGATGGCCGCAGCGATCCGGCTCGCCGACAAGGTCAGCACCGTGTCACCGACCTACGCCAGCGAGATCTGCCGCCAGAGCAACCACGACATGGGCTTCATCGGCGGCGAGGGACTCGAGGCCGAGCTGGCAAATGCGCTGGAGGCCGGCCGCCTGGTGGGCATCCTCAATGGTTGTGTCTACAAGCGCCCGGGCGGGCGCCGGCCGGGCTGGCAGCGCATTCTCAACCTCGCCACCGAACAGGTCGACGCCTGGCTCAGGAACTATCCCGCTTCGCGTTTTCACGCGATCGCAAAGGCGCGCCTTGAAACGCTGCCGCGGCGCCGGCCCCGGCATGTGCTCACGAGCGTCGGCCGCCTGGTGCGGCAGAAGGCAAGCCTGATGCTGGAGCCCCTGCACGACGGGCGCCCGGCACTCGAGCACGTGCTCGAAGAGATCGGCCGCCAGGGCGTCCTGATTCTGCTTGGCAGCGGCGAGGCCGAATACGAGAACCGCATGGCGCATATCGCCGAGCGGGCGGACAACCTGCTGTTCCTGTGCGGCTACTCGGCCACGCTCGCCGATCCGCTGTACCGCAGCGGCGACCTGTTCCTGATGCCATCGAGCTTCGAGCCCTGCGGCATCAGCCAGATGCTCGCGATGCGCGCCGCGCAGCCCTGCGTCGTCCACGGCGTCGGCGGGCTGCGTGACACCGTCGAGGACGAGCGCTCCGGCTTCGTGTTCCAGGGTGGCACGCCGCAGGAACAGGCGGCCAATTTCGTCGCCGCCGTGCGCCGGGCCCTTGCCGTCAAGACCGGGGACAACGACCGCTGGCAAGGCATCTGCATCCGCGCCGCGTCGCAACGCTTCACCTGGGCCGAGGCGGCCCGCCTGACCACCGAGAAACTGTATGTCGACGCTTGAGAAGGACAGGAAGGCCAACGCAGACCTTTACGCGGCCGTGGCCGAGGGACGTCACCACGACCCGTTCGGATTGCTCGGCATGCACAAGCTCGACGGCGATCGCGTGGTACGGACTTTTCAGCCCCATGCCGCCCGCGTGGAACTCATCGACGGCGCCGGTGAAGTCCTCGCGACATTCGAGCGGGTCCACCCGGATGGGCTGTTCGCCGCCGTCATGCCGCCGAGGCTGCGGCATTACCGCCTGCGCCTGACGCGGGGTGAACATACCTGGGACATCGAGGATCCCTACCGCTTCGGTACAACGCTCGGCGACCTCGACCTGTACCTGCTCGGCGAAGGCTCGGACAAGCAGATCTACAAGAAGCTGGGGGCGCAGATCCGCACGATCGCCGGGGTCAAGGGCACGCGTTTCGCCGTCTGGGCGCCGAATGCCTCGCGCGTCAGCGTCGTCGGCGATTTCAACGACTGGGACGGCAGGCGGCACATGATGCGCCTGCACCCGGGCAACGGCATCTGGGAGATCTTCCTGCCGGATGTCGGCGCGGGCGCTCGCTACAAGTACGAGCTTCTGGACAGGAAAGGCCGGCTGTTGCCCCTCAAGATGGACCCTTACGGCAACTATCACGAACCGCCGCCGGGCAACGCATCGATCGTCTACGACAGCGGCTACCGCTGGGCGGACAAGGGTTGGCAGGACAAGCGCGGCATGACGCCGGCGCTCGACGTCCCGATCAGCATCTACGAGGTGCACCTCGGCTCCTGGCGCCGCAACCCCGTCGAGGGCAACCGCTACCTGAGCTACCGGGAACTCGCCGACGAACTGGTGAGCTACGTGCAGGACCTGGGCTTCACGCACATCGAGCTGCTGCCGGTCTCCGAGCACCCGTTCGACGGCTCCTGGGGCTACCAGCCCATCGGCATGTTCGCACCGACCCAGCGCTTCGGCGAACCCGACGACTTCCGCTATTTCGTGGATCGCTGCCACCAGGCCGGGATCGGTGTCATCCTCGACTGGGTACCGGCGCACTTCCCGCAGGACGAGCACGGGCTGGGTCGCTTCGACGGCACGGCGCTCTACGAACACGAAGACCCGCGCAAGGGGTCACACGCCGACTGGGGCACGCTGATCTTCAACTTCGGCCGCCGCGAGGTCGTCAATTACCTGCTCGGCAGCGCGCTGTACTGGATCGAGGAGTTCCACATCGACGCGCTGCGCGTCGACGCGGTTGCCTCGATGCTGTACCTCGACTACTCGCGCGAAGAAGGCGAATGGATCCCGAACGAGTTCGGCGGCAATGAAAATCTCGAGGCGGTCGCGTTCCTGCGCAAGTTGAACACCGAGCTCCATGCCCACGGTGCGACGAGCTATGCCGAGGAGTCGACAGCCTGGCCCGGCGTGTCGCGCCCCGTCGACCAGGACGGCCTGGGCTTCACGTTCAAGTGGAACATGGGCTGGATGAACGACACGCTCGAGTACATCAGCGAGGATCCCGTTCACCGCAAGTACCACCACGACAAGATGACCTTCGGGCTCGTCTACGCGTTCAACGAGAATTTCGTGCTACCGCTGTCGCACGACGAGGTCGTGCACGGCAAACGCTCGATCCTGGGCCGCATGCCGGGCGACGAGTGGCAGCGCTTCGCGAACCTGCGCGCCTATTACGCCTGCATGTACGCGCACCCGGGCAAGAAGCTGCTGTTCATGGGCGCCGAGATAGCGCAGTACCAGGAGTGGAGCCACGACCGCTCGCTGGACTGGCATTTACTCGACTACCCGAACCACAGCGGCATACACAAGCTGCTGTGCGACCTGAACGGGATTTACCGGAGCACACCGGCTCTCCATGAGCTCGACTTCTCGGGCGACGGTTTCGAATGGATCGACTGGGACGACCGGCAAAACAGCATCCTGTCGTGGATCCGCCGCGACCGCTCCGGCGGATACGTTATCTGCGTCACGAACTTCACGCCAGTCGTCCGCTACGATTATCGTATCGGCGTGCATGACGCGCGGCCGTTCGAGGAAATCATGAACACGGACGCCGACATCTTTGGCGGCAGCGGCATCGGCAATGGCGAACTGCTGCCCGATGCTATCGGCCACCGCGGCAAACCGCACGCTATCAACGTGACGATCCCGCCGCTCGCCACCCTTATACTCAAGCCTCGCGACAGCGACGGCTGATGGAGAAACACCATGTCAGCACGCTCTGATAAAACGGTCGGCATAGGCGACATCGAACTACTGCAGGCACCGCCCTTGCCGTTGACGGCGGATGCCATCCTCAAGGACTTCACGCATTACTTCGGCCGCATGCTCGGCCGGCGGACGATACGCACGAAGTCGCCGTTCCTCTACCAGTCCGTCGTACTCGCCGCGCGTGACCGCCTGATGGAGCGCTGGGGCAGGACGCGCATGGCGGTCGAGCGCGAACACAATCGCCGGGTCAGCTACCTGTCGCTGGAATTCCTGATGGGCCGCCTGCTGCGCAACGCATTGCTGAGCCTCGGCATCACCGACGAGACCGCCGACGCGCTGCAGCGCATCGGCCTCGACCTGGAAGACCTGTACGATCGCGAGCACGACGCGGGCCTCGGCAACGGTGGCCTCGGCCGACTCGCCGCCTGTTTCCTCGACAGCTGTGCCACGCTGGCGCTCCCCGTCGTCGGTTACGGCATCCGCTACCAGTACGGCATGTTCCGGCAACACATCGACAACGGTTACCAGGTCGAGGAGCCGGACCCGTGGCTGCGCGAGGGCTTCCCCTGGGAGGTGGAGCGCTACGAGTTGGCCCAGACGATCAAGTTCGGCGGCCGCACCGAGGCAGCCAAGGATTTCAACGGCGGAACGCGCTATCGCTGGGTCGACACGCATGACGTGCTGGCGATTCCTTTCGACGTCCCGATCCCCGGCTACCGCAACGGTATCGTGAATACGCTGCGCCTGTGGTCGGCGGCGGCGACCGACGAGTTCGACCTGCAGGAATTCAACGCGGGCAGCTACTCGGAAGCCGTCGAGGCCAAGAATCTCGCCGAAAACATCACGATGGTCCTGTACCCGAACACGGCCAACGAGGCCGGTCACGAGCTCCGGCTGCGGCAGCAGTACTTCCTGGCCTCGGCGAGCCTGCAGGACATGCTCCGTTTCCACACCTACCACCACGGCAATGATGTGGAACACTTCGCCGAAAAGAACTGCGTGCAGCTCAATGACACGCATCCCGCGATCGCGGTCCCCGAATTGATGCGCCTGCTCCTCGACGAGTTCCACCTCAGCTGGGACCGGGCCTGGGAGATCAC
This sequence comes from Woeseiaceae bacterium, assembly GCA_041574455.1. Taxonomy (GTDB): domain Bacteria; phylum Pseudomonadota; class Gammaproteobacteria; order Steroidobacterales; family Woeseiaceae; genus UBA1847. The sequence continues at coordinate 7,537 of JBFFOM010000036.1, forward strand.
GCGCAAGACCATGGCCTACACCAATCACACGCTGCTGCCGGAGGCTCTCGAAAAATGGCCCGTCGCCATGTTCCGGCGGCTGCTGCCCCGGCTGCTCGACATCATTTACGAGATAAATGCACGCTTCATCAGCGAAATCAGCCGGCATTGGCCGGGGGACAGGGAGCGCATCCGGCGCATGTCGCTTATCGAGGAAGGGCCCGAGCCGATGATTCGCATGTCCTACCTCGCTATCGTCGGCAGCTTTTCCGTCAACGGCGTCGCCGAGCTGCACTCGCGTCTTCTGAAGGAGGGCTTGTTCCGGGATTTCGCCGAGCTCTGGCCGCAGAAGTTCAACAACAAGACCAACGGCGTTACTCAGCGGCGCTGGATGGCCGCGTGCAACCCCGGCCTCGCGGAACTGGTCACCGAGACCATAGGTGATGGCTGGGTCACGGACCTTTCGCAACTTGAGAAACTCGCGCAGCACGCCGACGACGAGGCGTTCCGGCAATGCTGGCGAAAGGTGAAGGTCGGTAACAAGCTGCGGCTGGCCCGCGACATCGAGCGCAAGACGGGCCTCAGCCTCGACACCGGCATGATCTTCGACGTCCAGGTCAAGCGCATCCACGAATACAAGCGGCAGCTGCTGAACCTTTTGCATGCCGTGCATCTCTATGACCGGGTCCGCCGTGGTGAAGCCGACGGCGTGGTGCCACGCGCGATCATCATCGGCGGCAAGGCCGCACCCGGCTACGTCATGGCGAAGAACGTGATCAAGTGCATCAACAACGTTGCGCGCATGATCAATACCGACCCCGACATGCAGGATCGCCTCAAGCTGATTTTCTACCCGGATTACAACGTGTCGGCGATGGAACTGATCTGCCCGGCCGCGGAACTATCGGAGCAGATTTCGACCGCGGGCAAGGAAGCATCCGGCACCGGCAATATGAAGTTCATGATGAACGGCGCGCTCACGATCGGCACGCTGGACGGTGCCAACGTGGAAATCCGCGAAGCGGTGGGCGACGACAATTTCTTCCTGTTCGGACTCACCGTCGAGGAAATCGAAAAGCTGCGCGGCCGCTACGACCCGCAGGCCATCATCGACGCTGACGAGGACTTCACGCGCGTCATGCACCTGCTCGAGAGCGGGCACTTCAATCACTTCGAGCCGGGCGTTTTCGATGCCCTCATCGAGTCGATTCGGGAACCGGCGGACATGTGGATGACCGCGGCCGATTTCCGGAGCTTCGTCGACGCGCAGGTCAGGGTCGGCGAGCTGTACCGGGACCCCGAGGAGTGGGCGCGCAGAAGCGTCCTGAACACGGCGGCCTCGGGACGATTTTCGACCGACCGCACGATGCGCGATTACAACGAAGACATCTGGAAGCTCGACCCGATCAAGCTCGACGCGAAATGATCGAAGCAGGCAGCGCCGCGCCGCTCGGCGCCACGACGGACGAGGACGGGACCAATTTTGCCGTCTATTCCTCGGTCGCGCGGCGGGTGCAGCTCTGCCTGTTTGACGCGGCCGGCAGCGAAGTGCAGAAGCTCGATTTGCCGGGACAGTCCGGGTCCGTCTGGCACGGCTACCTGCCGGGCTGCCGCGCCGGCCAGCGCTACGGTTACCGGGTGCACGGGCCCTATGACCCGGCGACAGGCCAGCGCTGCAATGGGGCGAAACTGCTGATCGATCCTTACGCGAGGGCGCTCGACGGCGAGTTCACATGGAACGAGGCCGTATTCGACCACAACAGCGAGGACAGCGCCGCTCACGTACCCAGGTCCGTCGTGACGGCACCGGGCGAGCCCGTCGCGTTCGACCGGCCCCGCATTCCCTGGGCCGAGACGATTTTCTACGAGCTCAATGTGCGCGGCTACACGATGCGCCATCCCGCGGTCGCCGAGGCACAACGCGGCCGGTTCGAAGGCCTTTGCAACGTCGAGGTACTGGACTACCTGAAGGCGCTCGGCGTCACGTCGGTCGAACTCATGCCGGTGCACGCGTTCATCGACGAGCGCCACCTCGCCAGGCACGGCCTCAGGAATTTTTGGGGCTACAACTCGGTCTCCTTTTTCGCCCCGAGCAAACGCTACACGCGCGAGGATGGCGTCGGGGAGTTCAAGGCCATGGTGCGAGCCATTCACGACGCCGGCCTCGAGGTCATGCTGGACGTCGTCTACAACCACACGGGCGAAGGCGGCGCCGACGGTCCCACCCTCGGGCTCCGCGGGCTCGACAACCTGACCTACTACAGCACTGAGCCGGCCGACCCCGGCAAGTACATCAACGACACGGGCTGCGGGAACACGGTCAACATGGATCATCCGCAGGTCCAGCAGCTGGCGCTGGACTCCCTGCGGTACTGGCACCAGGAGATGGGGGTGGACGGCTTTCGCTTCGACCTGGCGCCGGTGCTCGGCCGCCACAATCACGGCTACTCGGCGAAACACCCGATGCTGGACCGGATCAGCGCGGACCCCGAGCTGCGCGACGCAAAGCTCGTCGCCGAGCCCTGGGATCCCGGTCCCGGCGGTTACCAGCTTGGCCACTTCCCGCCTGGTTGGGCGGAATGGAACGATCGCTTCCGGGATACTGCGCGCCGCTTCTGGCGTGGTGACGATGCGACCAGCGCCGAGTTCGCCCAGCGACTGCGCGGTTCAGCCGACCTGTTCGAATGGAGCGGCCGCCCGCCCGCCGCATCCGTCAACTTCGTGACGAGCCACGACGGTTTCACGCTGACGGATGTTGTCAGCTACGAGCATCGCCACAACGAGGCGAACGGCGAGAACAATCATGACGGCCACTCTCACAACTACAGCGCTAACTATGGCGTCGAGGGTCCGACCGAAGACTCGTCGATCGCCGCAACACGCGAGCGCCAGCGACTGAACATGCTGGCGACCGTCTTTTTCGCGCAGGGAACGCCGATGCTGCTGGCCGGCGACGAATTCGGGCAGACGCAGCTCGGCAACAACAATGCCTATGCCCAGGACAACGAGACCGCCTGGATAGACTGGACGCTGGCGGACGCGAACCGGGACTTCCTCGAGAAGGTCCGCGCGCTTGCCAGGCTGCGCCGGAAGACGCCGCTGCTGCGCCTCGACGAATACCTGCACGGCTCCCTGGAAAAGGACGACGGGCTGGTCAGCATCGAGTGGTTTGCCCCTGGCGGTGAGGCGATGGACGAGCTCGCGTGGTCGGGCAGCAGCGCCCTTTGTTTTGTCATTACCGAGAACCGGGCTGGCGCGGTCGTCGCGCGCGTCGCCGTCCTGCTCAATGGTTCGGACAGCGCGCAGTCTTTCGTACTGCCGGAGAGCGACGGCTGGCGGCTCGAGTTCACCAGTGCAGATGGCGCCGGCCTGGAATCGGGGACGGTATCCCTGCCTGCGCTGTCCGCTGCGCTGGCGGCAGTCGGCTAGCGACGGAGGCTAAAGACGGCCTGGATGGAGTCGTTGGAGACGCAGTCGCACGTCTTGTCGCCCATGAATGACCTGCAATAAGCGACCGCGCCAGGCGGACATTTCGGCGCCGGCTGCCGGCGGGCCGCGATTCGCGCCTCGCGTTTCTCCACGAGGCTCCAGTCGCCGGTCTGCAACGCCTCGGCCGTGAGTTCCTCGAGGGACGGGCCTGCGGCGCAGCCAGCCAGTACGCACAGAGCAAAGATAATCGAAATGCTACGCATGATTCGTACCTCCACGCCATATCGCTTCGAGTGCTGACGCGTCCTTGGTACGGTGTCGGGCGGGCTGCGGTCTGTGAAACGGTCCGCAGTTCGACGTTACGAATTTGCCATATTCACGTTTTGCCCCAAAGGCGACACCGGCAACCGTCGATGCCGGCGAGGTTCACGCCGTTGTTGTGGAAAAAATACAACTTTTTGAACATAAGGCGTGAAACGTGACGCGCGTCACGCGCTGGCCGCCCGCACAGCCCGTTCCGCGCGCATTTTGCGCACGCTTCAGGGCTGGAGGGGCAGGCGCGTCGTGTACTTGACCCGTCGCAGCGCGAACGTGGAGCTGGCCGAACGGACGGCGGGATGCCGCAGGATCTGCGCATTCAGGAAGGTGTTGTAGGCATCCATGTCGCGAACGACGACGTCGAGCACGTAGTCCCTCTCTCCGGAGACCGAGAAGCACTCCATGACCTCGGGGAGGTCCTGGACGTGGCGCTCGAAGCTCTGCCGGTTTTCGTCCGAGTGCTCGGTCATCGCCACGGCCAGCAACACGTGAATGCTGAAGCCCGCCTGCTGCGGATCGACCAGCGCAACCTGGCCTTCGATGAGGCCGGCATCCTCGAAGTCCCGGATGCGCCGCCAGACCGACGTGCGCGACATGCCCGCGATCTCGGCCAGTTCCACCTGGCTGCGGGTCGCATCCTGCTGCAGGGCATCCAGCAGCCGAAAATCCGCCCTTGATAATTTCATGAAACGTAACTTCTCTTCTTGGTCACTTTTTGAATGTTTTGTTTCTTATTTATTTGATAATAGATGATTTCTGGGCACAAAATACATAAAAAATGCGCATGCTGTCGAAAAGATTTGTTAGCGAGGACACGGCCATGCCAGACCTGTTTGAAAATCCCATGGGCCTCGACGGTTTCGAGTTCGTCGAGTTCGCCTCCCCGACTCCCGGCGTGCTGGAGCCGGTCTTCCATGCGCTGGGTTTCGAAGCCGTCGCCCGTCATCGGTCCAAGAAGGTCACGCTGTATCGCCAGGGGGACATCAACTTCATCCTCAACGAGGAGCCGGGCAGCCACGCCGCCTACTTCGCCCAGGAGCATGGGCCGTGTGCCTGCGGCATGGCGTTCCGGGTCGAGGATGCGCACCTCGCCTACAAGCGGGCCCTCGAACTCGGCGCGCAGCCGATCGACATCCCGACCGGGCCGATGGAACTGCGCCTGCCCGCCATCAAGGGCATCGGCGGCGCCCCGCTCTACCTGATAGACCGCTACGAGACCGGCAGCACGATCTACGACATCGACTTCGAATTCTTCGATGGCGTGGACCGGCACCCCGAGGGCTGCGGGTTCAGGGAAATCGACCACCTGACACACAATGTCTATCGCGGCCGCATGGAGTTCTGGGCCGGCTTCTACGAGAAGATCTTCAACTTCCGCGAGATCCGCTACTTCGACATCAAGGGCGAGTACACGGGCCTCCTTTCCAAGGCGATGACGGCCCCCGACGGGCGCATCCGCATCCCGCTCAATGAAGAGGCCTCGCAGGGAACCGGCCAGATCGAGGAATTCCTGATGGCCTACAACGGCGAGGGCATCCAGCACATCGCCCTCTCCTGCGACGACCTGCTCGGCTGCTGGGACCGGCTCAAGGAGCGCGGCATGACCTTCATGACCCCGCCGCCCGACACCTACTACGAGATGCTCGAGGAGCGGCTCCCGGGTCACGGCGAGCCGGTGGATGAACTGAAGCCCCGCGGCATCCTCGTCGACGGCTCGACCGAGGACGGCGACCCGCGGCTTTTGCTGCAGATCTTCTCGGAGACTATGATCGGCCCGGTATTTTTCGAATTCATCCAGCGCAAGAAAGACGAGGGATTCGGCGAAGGCAATTTCAAGGCGTTGTTCGAATCCATCGAGCGCGACCAGGTCGCGCGCGGCATCGTCGGCGAGCAGAAGGAGGCCCCATGAAGCTCAAGCGCATCCACCACGTGGCGTACCGCTGCAAGGACGCGAAGGAGACCGTCGAGTTCTACCAGCGGGTGCTCAACATGGAGTTCATGCTGGCCTTCGCCGAGGACCAGGTGCCCTCGACCAAGGAGCCCGACCCCTACATGCACGTCTTCCTCGACGCCGGCATGGGCAACGTGCTCGCCTTTTTCGAGCTGCCGACCCGGCCGGACATGGACCGCGACCGCAACACCCCGGAGTGGGTGCAGCACCTGGCCTTCGAACTCGAGGACTACGATGCGCTGCTGGCTGCGAAAGAACATGTCGAGGCCCAGGGCATCGACGTCATTGGCCCGATCAACCACGGCATCTTCCAGTCGATCTATTTCTTCGACCCGAACGGCCACCGTCTCGAACTCGTCGCCAACACGCAGACGCAGGAGCAGCTCGACGAGCTGCAGCGCGTCGCGCCGGCCATGCTCGAGGAATGGAGCCAGACCAAGAAGGCGCCGCGGCATGCGGCCTGGCTCCACGAACTCGAATTTACGGGCGGCGAACAATGAAGCTGGCGTCGCTGAAAGATGGTCGGGATGGCCGACTGGTGGTGGTGTCGCGAGATCTGAGTCGCTGCCTCGTCGCGGCTGAAGCCGCTCCTACACTGCAATTCGCGCTGGACGACTGGGACAATGCGAGCCCGCAGCTCGAAAGGCTCGCAGCGCAGCTCGAGCTCGGCGGCGGCAAGCCCTTCGACCAGGCCGCCTGCGCGTCGCCGCTGCCGCGCGCCTACCAGTGGGCCGACGGCTCCGCTTACGTCAACCACGTCGAACTCGTACGCAAGGCGCGTGGGGCCGAGATGCCGGACAGCTTCTGGACGGACCCGCTGATGTACCAGGGCGGCTCGGACTCGTTCCTGGGCCCGCGCGACGACATCCCGGTCGGGGATGAGGCCTGGGGCATCGACTTCGAGGCCGAGGTCGCCGTCGTCACCGGCGACGTGCCGATGGGCGTCAGCGCTGCAGAAGCCGGTGACTTCATACGCCTCATCATGATCGTCAACGACGTCTCATTGCGCGGGCTCATCCCGGGCGAGCTGGCGAAGGGCTTCGGCTTCTTCCAGTCCAAGCCCTCGAGCGCTTTCTCGCCCGTCGCCGTCACGCCGGCCGAGCTTGGCGCCGCGTGGCATAACGACAAGCTGCACCTGCCGCTGTTGTCGACGCTGAACGGCGAACCTTTCGGCAGGCCCGATGCCGGGGTCGACATGACCTTCGACTTCGGCCAGCTGATCGCGCATGCCGCGAAGACCCGGCCGCTTGCCGCCGGCACGATCATCGGCTCGGGCACCGTGTCGAACAAGCTCGACGGCGGCCCGGGCAAGCCGGTCGCCGACGGCGGCGTGGGCTACTCCTGCATCGCAGAGATCCGGATGATCGAAACTATCGAGTCGGGCGCGCCGCAGACCGCGTTCATGAAGTTCGATGATCGCATTCGCATCGAGATGAACGACGCGGACGGAGGCTCGATCTTCGGCGCGATCGACCAGGCGGTCGTTCGCTACGACGGCTGACTGGCGTGTCCATCCGGCTGTACAGCTACTGGCGCTCCTCGGCGGCGTACCGCGTGCGTATCGCCCTGAACCTCAAGGGGCTGGATTACGAAACGGTCGCGGTTTCGCTGCTGCCCGGCCAGTCCGAGCACCGACAGGAAGCCTACCGGTCGCGTAACCCGCAGATGCTGGTGCCGTTTCTCGAAGACGGCGACGTCCGTACCGCCCAGTCAATGGCGATCCTGGAATACCTCGAGGAGGTCTACCCCGAGACGCCGCTCCTGCCCGCCTCCCCGGAAGACCGTGCCGCGGTACGATCATTCTGCAACTCGATCTGCTGCGACGTGCATCCCCTCAACAACCTGCGCGTACTGGCCTACCTCAAGGAAAACTTCGGCGTGACGGATGAGCAGCGCAACGCGTGGTATGCGCACTGGATCCACGAGAGCTTTCGCGCCGCGGAAATCGTCGCGGCGGGCTCGGGCGGGCCGTTCGTGTTCGGCGAAGAAGCCTCTCTCGCCGACGCCTGCCTGGTGCCACAGATCTACAACGCCAGGCGCTTCGAAGTACCGCTGGATGCTTACCCGGCACTCGTCGCGGTCGACGCCCACTGCAACTCGCTTTCGGAATTCGCGGCGGCTCTCCCTGAAAGGCAGCCGGACTGCCAGCATTAGAACGCCCGCTAGCGGATGTGCAGCCGGTAGGCGAACAGGCCGCCGATGGCCATCGGCACGGCGAACACGATGAAGTTCGCGGCCATGTCGAGGCCCGCCACGATCAGGTAGCCGGCGACCGCAGGCCCCACGACCGCGCCGAAGCGGCCGAGCCCGATCGACCAGCCGATGCCGGTGCTGCGTACCCCGGTCGGGTAGGCCTTGGCGGCCGCGCCGTAAAGCCCGGTGAATCCCCCCTGCTGCAAAACGCCGATGAGGAAGATCAGTGCGAGCAGCAGGCCCTTGTCGCCGGGCGCGAGCGCGAACGCGATCATCCCGACGGCCGATGCGAACAGGAACGTGAACACGAGGTTCGTCAGTTTCATCCGGGTCGACAACCAGCCGAGGATCAGCACGCCGAATATGGCGCCGAGGTTGAACAGGAAAAACGCATCGCGCCCAACGGCGGCGGTAAAGCCGGAATCCTCCATCAGCTTCGGTATCCAGCTCATCAGGAAATACAGCGTCGAGAAACACAGGAAGAACGTGGCCCAGAGCGTGAGTGTCCGGCTGCGCAGCTCTTTCGAGAGCAGGCCGGTCATGGTGCCGACGAAGCTCGCCTCGCGCCCATCGTTCGTGGGTTCCGAGCGGGGTAGCGCCGGGACCGCCGGCTTTTTCATTCGGACAAGGATCGCGTTCGCACGCTCGAGCGCCTCCGGGGGGCGGCGCTCGACCAGGAATTTCAAAGACTCGGGAATGAACAGGTAGGCAACGATGACCATGGCCAGCGTCAGGATGCCGCCGAACCAGAACATGCCGCGCCAGCCGAAGCCGGGCATGACCAGATCGGCGACCACCGAAGTGAACATCGCGCCGGCCGGGTAACCGACCGTGACCAGCACGACGGACAGGGCGCGGTACTTGTCCGGGCTGTACTCGGCGGCGAGCGTGGCCTGCGAGGCCAGCATGGCCCCGGCGCCGATGCCGCTGACAAAGCGCAGGACGATGAACTGCGTGAGGGTCGTCGCCAGCGCCGTCAGCACGATCGACGTGCCGACGAGGGCGACGCTGACAATGATCATCCTGCGCCGGCCGATCAGGTCCGTGACGGGTGACAGGAACATGGCCCCGCCCATCATCCCGGCGAGGGTGAAGCTGAAGATCCAGCCCAGCTTGTCGGGCGTGAGCTGGAGTTCGGCGGAGACCGAAGAGGCGACGACGGCCATGGCGGTGATATCGAAGCCGTCGAGCATGTTCAGAAACATGCAGAGGACGACGACGAGAACCTGTTGGCTGCTGACCCGGCCGTTATCGATGATGTTGGCGACGAGGTTGTCGCTGCTTGCGCTTGCTGCCATTCCCGGGTCTCGGCCATCCGGTCCATGCGATGGGGGCGAAACTATAGCACTCTCTCCGAAAGCCGTAACACCCTGCCCGGGTACCGCAGACCGCGGTCTGACGATGTGAGATGATCCGCGCCGCATGAGCAGCGAACTCGACAAAACCGAACATATGGCGCTCGGCATGCTCGCCGCCGTCGGCGCGATGCTCATGTTTGCCGTGATGAATGCCTTCGCGAAGTACCTGAGCGCCGGGCACTCGGTCATCGAGATCGCGTTTTACCGCAACCTGGTCGGGTGCCTGCCATTCCTCGTGTTCGCCTTCGCCTTCAACCGGCGGGACATCCTGGTCATCCGCAGCAAACCCGCGCTCGTTGCGACGCGCGCGCTACTGGGATCGGTATCGCTAATCGTTACTTTCGGCGCGTTCTCACTGATGCCGATGGCGGAGACGTCGGTGCTGCTGTTCACGGCGTCGCTCTGGATCCCGGTCCTCGGCGTGTTACTCCTCAAGGAACGGGTCGGGCCCTTTCGCTGGTCGGCGGTGCTGATCGGCTTCGTGGGTGTGGCCGTCATGCTCGACCCCACCGGCGCGATCAGCAAGCTCGGAGTGACCTTCGCCCTCAGCGCTGCATTCCTGCAGGCACTGATGAGCATCCTGCTGCGCCACCTCGGCGGCCACGAGCGGCCCGAAACGATCAGTTTCTACTTCTTCCTGATCGGCCTCGTCGTAACGGCGCTGGCCATGCCGTTCGTCGCCAGACCCTTGCAGCTCGCCGAGCTGCCGTTGTTCGTCGGCGTGGGCATTGCCGGCGCCGCCGCCCAGTGGCTGTATTCGGTAGCCCTGAAGAACACGCCCGCGGCCGTGGTCGCGGTCGTCAACTACACGGCCATCGTCTGGTCGCTGTTACTCGGCTGGATGATCTGGCGCGAATGGCCGCTGCCGATCGTTCTCGCCGGCGCCGCGGTCATCATCGCGGCGAACCTGCTCATCGTCTGGCGCGAGAATCGCCTCGCGCGCAGGCCGCCCCGGCCATCGGCCTGAGCCATCAGCTCAGTCCGAGCTGCTCGTTCTGCGACCGGAAGTTGAGCGCGCAGCGGCGCAGGAAGTCGTCGATCTCGGCCATGTCGAACTTCGATGCGTACTGTTCGCCGCCGGGCACCTGCCTGAGTTCCGGGTAGAATCCGTAGCCTGCCAGCAGGCAGGCCCAGGACATGGGCGTGTACGAGGAGTGAATCTGCAGTCGCTCCATCTCCTGGTGAAAGCCCTGGCCCGATTTCCAGATCTGCAGGATCTGCTGCAGCCTTTCCGGGACATTGCTGTTGGCGCCGTTCTGCTTCCAGTAATCCGTGTCCTCGCGCGTGTTCATAATATAGTGCGCGACGAGGTAGTCGCGGATGCTCTCGAAGCCGTCGGCGACCCGCTGGTTGAAGCCGTCGCGGCCGGCACCGGCTCAACCTTCCTGGTTCACGGTCTCGATGAAGTCCGCGACGGTGTTGCAGACGACGTTCAGCGCCGTGGCCTCGAGCGGCTCGATGAAGCCTTGCGACAGGCCAACAGCCAGGCAGTTCTTTTCCCAGTGCCGGTCAACGCTGCTCACTTTCATCTTCAGGTGCCGCGCCTCGACGTCGCTCTCCAGCAGTCCGAGGTGCTCGCGCAGCTCGGTTTCGGCCTCGTCGTCGGAGCAGAAGGACGAGCTGTAGACGTAACCGTTGCCGATGCGCTCGGTAAGAGGGATTTCCCAGGCCCAGCCGTACTTGAGGGCCGTGGAGACGGTCTGCGAGCCGATGTTCTCAAGCTGCTCGGTGGGTAAGACCACGGCCGAGTCGTTGAACAGGTTCTCGGCAAAGGACCGGAACGGCACGCCGAGCGTCTTCTGGATCAGCGTTCCCCGGAAGCCGGAACAGTCGACGAAGAAATCCGCCTCGATCTTGTCCCCGGAGTCGGTCAGCACGCTGGCGATATGCCCGTTCGGCGCCTGGTAGGCATCGACGATTCTGGTTGATAGATGCTCGACGCCACGCTCCACGGCCTTGTCCCGCAGGAATTCCCCGACGAGCCCGGCATCGAAGTTGTAGCCGTATTCGACGTAGAACGGGAAGTTCTCGTCGGGCTTGGGGCCCTGCCGGTTCTCCAAGAGCCGCGCGCTGAGAAAGAACCGGTCCGGGTGCGCGTGCACGTCCACGCCCTGGCGGCCCGTGAAGGTGTTGAAGTAGAAGGCCGTGATCGTGTGCTTGTCGAGTTGCGAGGCGAAGGGGTGGAAGTAGCGCTCGTAACCCGGGCGCGTGGACTAGTTGGCGAAGGAAATGCCGTTCTTGTAGGTCGCGTTGCACGCCGGCATCCATTCGGACTCGTCGACGCCGATCTCGTCGAAGAAAATCTTGAGCCGCGGCGTCGAACCCTCGCCCACGCCGACCGTGCCGCTGTCAGGAGACTCGATCAGCGAGATCTTCACACCGCTGTCGCCCCAGGCATTGATCATGGCGTTGGCGGCGACCCAGCCGGCCGTGTCGCCGCCCAGAATGACGATGCGCTTGTTGATCTGCGCGTCGGCGCCCATAAAGCTGTTCCCATGGTCGTCAGGTCGCAGGATCTTACAGGGCTGGAAACGAGAAAGGCACCCCTTGCGGAGAGGCCCCAGACAATAAAGTGACGGTCACCTTAATCTAGTTGAGGTGACCGTCACTTTAATTCCTCTTCAGGCCTGGGGGCCAGCCTTCAAATCATCCAGCCGCCCGAGTATCCAGGAGGCAAAATTCTGCGACATCAACCTGAATACGTAAGCGTTGCTGAGGCTGGTTGTCAGTTCCATGTCCTGCTCTCGAGGGTCGGTCTGCTGCTGCCAGGCAACGGCCAGCAATTTGTCGCTCACAGAATCGCGGATCACCAGTTCGGTGGTCATGCCGCCGCGGTAAGCGGGCAAGGTCTCGACGAGACTGCCCTGCGCCCAACCCGTCGCATGGACATCCAGGTCGATGATGTTCGGCATGAAAACCATCACACCCGGGCCGCTCTCACTGGTCAGCTCGTATCCGCCCCGCTCAGTCAGGGTCTTGTGCATCACCTTGGCCAGCTGGCCTGAAACCGCGTCCCCGATGGCCGCCACGTCTTCGTCACGCATGGCCCTCCTATGAAGCCGCTCCTCGTTGCGCCGCCAGTTATCCGCGAACTCGACGGGGGCTGCATGCAGGATGATTTTCGTGTAGCTGTTCCAGTCGACGTCGGTGGCGACCTGTATTTCCTGGTCCCGGCCGTATTGCAGGACCTCGAGGCCGGGTTCGGGGGTGGGTGCAGGACCGGCACAGCTCAGCAGAAAAGTAGAGAAACAGAGTGTTGTAAACAGAATGAACCGGTTCATGGCGTGATACCTCAGCGGGCCGTATTTAAACCAGTGTCCTTTTCTTTGACCCCAGTGGGCGGCTAACAGTTCGATCCCCTTGCGTCCCGGTGCTAAGAGACAACGCCTGCCAGAACGGCAGGCGTTGCCCGTGTCAGCCTTAAGCGAACCAGTTATATGCGTCGGATCGTGGCTTGAACATGAATCCGGCGCATTGGTTCAAGGCTACGTCAATGCCATCAATCCCACTGGGCCGTGACACCAAGCTCGTACCGGGTACCACTGCTATTCCACAGGGTCGGCGCGTCATGTCGCAGGCCACGTTGTGCGTACTGCGCTTCATCAGTGAGGTTCTGCGCGGTGAAGCGCATATTCCACACGTTGTTGAAGCGGTAGGTAGCCGACAGGTCCACGTAGTTGCCGTCGTCAAACCAGCGGTGGACGGATGCTCCGCCGTCGTTCGGCTGGAAGTACTCCGAACGGTGCTTCCAGAACAAACTCAGGTTCAGGTCGCCGATATCCCAGAACAGATGCAGGGTGCCGATATCGTCGGACTGGCCGTAGATCGAGGCCGGCTTCAGGTTGATCAAACCGGGTATGATCGAGCCGTCACTCGCGAGCTGGTTGCCGTAGATCGGGTCCTGCGTCTCGAAGTCGGTATCGGAGTGGTTCCAGCTGGCCTTGAAGCCCAGGCCGTCGAACGGCGCCGGCAGGTTCGAGAACACGTGGGATGCCGTCAATTCGATACCCCACAAGCCGGCGCTCTCGTCCAGCAGCACGTTCCTGGTGATACTCACCGTCCTGGGCGCGCCATCCACGGTTACCTCCTCCTGGAAGATGGCGGGGAATATCTCTGCCTCGAAGGTCTTGTAGTAAACCGCTGCGCTGATTGCAGTGTCGTCTGACAAGTACCACTCTAACGACAGGTCCGCGTTCCAGGACATGAACGGCTCGATCTCCGGGTTGCCGCCGGAGGCTGAATCCAGCTCTTCTTGCAGTGCCTCTTCCCGCGTGTCGTAATCGAAATCATCGTCAGTGCTAAAGGTCCGGCCAGCGCCCATGAACTCGATGTTGTAGCGCGACATGGCGCGGTACAAGGCGGTGCGAATCATGAACGTATCGCTGATCTCGAAATTCACGTTGGCGCTGGGCAGCCATTCCGTGTTCGTGTGCTCGAAGCGGACCGGCTCGGGGTCCGACAGTTCAACCACGCGCCACAGGCCGGAACCCAGATCCTGTTCCGTCGCATAAGTCGAGCGCAAGCCGCGCGAGTCCACCTCGGTTCTCACGACCCGCACGCCAAAGTTGCCCCAGACGGGCGTGCCGGACATATCGGTCGCGAAGTTGGCCATGGCGTAGGCGGCCGTGGTGTTCTCCCGCACGTCGATGTCGCTTTCGTCGAAGGTCCGGTCTGGGTTTGCGATGCGATCCTCGCCGTTCGTGATGATCCTCGTCGCACACAGCGTGTCGAAGGCCGCAAAGGAGCCGCCGATGTTCCCGCCGCCAGAATTGTTGAAGAAGCTGCTGTTCGGGAACGGGTCAAAGGCACATTCGTCAACTACGCGCGTGAATATCTCCCATAAAGTCACCGAGCCTTCAGGGTAGTAGTCATCGAGGATATCCTCGACATCCTGGCGGTTGTCGTCCTCGTTGTTGGTGATGCGCTGGTATTTGCCCTGGCGAACGCCAAACTTGACACTGTCGATGAAACCGTCACTGTCGGGCGTGAAAATCGCGTCGAGCGTCACGCCCCAGGCATCGGTTTCACGGTCGGTCATGCGGTTGCGTATCTCGAAATCACTACTTAACCTGCTGTCGTTTTGGCCATCACTGCCAGCTCTGCCCCCAAAGGTTATCAGGTTGTTCGGATCGAAATCTTGCTGGAGAGTTCGTCCTCCGAATGACTCGTCTATGCCCTGGTAAAACGTGATGGTCGGCAAGCCGTTCTCGAGCACCATGTCGTACTGCACGTAATCGGACTGTGTGCGTACGTAACGGCGCACACGGTTACGCTCGTGGTTGTTGGACGAAAGGTCGGTGCGGACTTCCCATTTGTCGTTGACTTGCCAGCCGAGGTCCAGACCGAGGCCTTGCAGCGTCTCGTCACGGCGATACAGCTCACCGTCGCTCTTCATGCGGCTGACGCCGGTGAAGCTCAGCAGCGCGTAGTCGTCCGTATGCACCACGTTGCGGGGCTCGCGGCGCGAATCGGCGATGATGAAATCATGCCGGTCGTCCTCGTAAAACTTGTCGGACCAGAAGAAGTCGAAGGTGGCGTCCACGTTGTCGCTGCGCCATTGGAGCGCGCCCATGACGGCGTCACGTTCCTCCACTTCGGCGTTGTTCAGGCGCCAGTAGTAAGAGTTCGGGATGAAGTACAGGGAATCCCTGACGATCCCGTTCGCAAGGTCGTCGGCCTGGTCCTGCGGGGTGTATTCCCCCCCGCGGTCCGTGCAGCGATCGTCTTGCGGGTCAACGGTGGTGTCACAGACCACCCAGCTGGAGCTGGTCGAGAAGGTCTCTTCCGGGTTGCCGGAATCCCAGCGCGAGTAGCCTATCGAGAGGCCAAGCTCGTTGCCGCTGGGCAGTTCCCACTGGTCGATGTAGCTCAGGGAACCGCGGTTGCCCCATTCGTCGGCGTTCGATGCCCGCTCTGCGTACTCGTTGTAGAGGCCGCGCATGTTGAGCGTGATGGCCTCTTTGCCGTATTCCAGCGGGCGCATCGTGCCGATGTCGATCGTACCGGCAATGCCGCCCTCGATCAGGTCCGCCTGCTGGGTCTTGTAGATCGTGATTTGCTTGGTCAGTTCGGACGGGAACACCTGGTAGTTCATGTCGCGGCTTGCAGCGGCCGTGGTGCCCTGGCGGCCGTTGAAGGTCTGCAGGCTCAGGAACGGCCCCAGGCCGCGGATCGAGATGCCCGAGATGCTGCCTTTGAACCGGTGTCCGGCGGCGCCCGTGATCTGCTCGATGGCTTCACCCACCGAGAGGCTGGGAATATCGCCGATGTCGCCAATACTCAGAGCATCGACGATACCGGTCGCCTGGCGCTTGATATCGATGGAATTCTGCAGCGCACGGCGGGTGCCACTGACGACAATTTCCTCAATGGGGCCTGCCGACGCGTCGGCGTCATCGCTGTCTGATTGGTTCTGAGCCACTGCCGGTATGTGTGCCAGCATGAGGCCCAATGCGCACACCGGGAGGATCATTCTTCCGCGGGTGCCGCGTGGCTGTTGCAATAATATCTTGGTCGTTTTCACTTTTCCCTCCCCGAGTTTTCCACCCGATGCAGAACCTATTATTTCACTTTATGCCATCGGTGGCTATTCTGCTCAAAATACCCACTAAATCACTGATTTTTCGCAATTTATGGCGAAAATCCGCCTGTCCTATGAGAAATACATTCCTCCATTGATGTCGACACTGGCGCCGGTGATAAAACCGGAAGCCGGCGACGCGAGGTAGACGGCGAGGTCGGCCACCTCGCTGGCCTGCCCTTCCCGCCGCAGCGGTGTTGCGGCCGCGACGTTGGCCCTCACCTCGTCCTTGGTGAACGTATCGTGGAACGTGGTACTGATCATGCCCGGGCAGACGCAATTGACGCGGATGCCTTGCGGCCCCAGTTCCTTTGCGAGCCCGCGGGTGAAAGTCATCACCGCGCCCTTCGACGTCGCGTACGCGTTGGCGCCGGGTCCGCCGCCGTCGCGCCCTGCCTGCGACGAAAAGTTGACGATTGCGCCGCCTTCGCCCATGTGCGGCACGACGGCCTTGCACGCCAGGAATACGCTTGTCACGTTGAGCTTCATCACGTATTCAAAGAACTCCTCGTCCATCTCGGCGAGCGGCTTGCGAGCGACTAGCCCGCCCACGACGTTGACGAGGATGTCTACCCTGTCACCGAATGCTTTCAGCGTCTCCGCAACCAGGTTGTCGACGTCGGCTTGCTTCGTCATGTCGCCCTTCACGGCGATCGCTTCGCCGCCCGCGTTCTTGATGGCCGCAACGGTCGCCTCACCCTGGGACGCATTGTTGAAATAGTTGACGACGACTTTCGCGCCCTGCGCGGCAAGCGTCTCCGATAGGGCGCGCCCGATATCGCGGGATCCGCCGGTGACGATGGCTATCTTGTCTTTTAAGCTCATCATGCATTCCTTGATTATTCGCGTTACGTAGTGCTGGCCGAGCGGGGCTTGAGCGGATGAATATGTCCGCACAGCACCCACACCGAGAGGACCGTCAGAATCGCAAGCGCAGCCCCGACGGCAAACGCCGGCGCGTAGCTATTCACGGTGATGACCGGAATCAGGAAGTTCAGCAGGACCACGGCGAGTTTCGCGGCAGTCCCGGCAAAACCGGCCAGTGAACCTACGGACTTGCCGCTGAAGAAATCGCTCGGCAGCGTCTGGATGTTCCCGACGGCCGTCTGAAATCCGAAAAGAATTGCGGCCATCAGCAGTACTGCAGTTAATGGAGTTGACGCTTTGATCGTCAACAAGAGGCAGACCAGCATGATCAGGCCACCGAGTCCGATGACGAACTTCCGCGTCTTGTTGACCGACCAGCCGGCCCTGATCCTGTTTTGCGCCAGCAAGCCGCCAAACCAGGCGCCGAACATGGCGCCGATATAGGGCACGGCTGCGTAGGTCGCGATCTCGGCCACGCCGAAGCCGTAGGTCTCGTTCAGATAGAGCGGCAGCCATCCGACGAACAGCCACCAGATCGGGTCGAGGAAAAAGGACGCCAGGATGACGCCCCAGCTCTCTTTTCGCGACAGGATCTCGCGCGACGTCGGCGCAAATTCGGCCACCTCGTCGGTCTCGGCGTTGCGCTGGCCAGTCAGGATGTAATCTCGCTCCGCCTCATCCAGCCAGGGATGGCTCTCAGGCCCTGACTTGTAGACGATCAGCCAGGGCAGGAGCCAGAGCAGGCCGAGCACGCCGATCACGATGAACGTCGCCCGCCAGCTGCCAAACCAGATGAACAGAAGCCCGACAATTGGCGCAGAAACGATGCCGCCGATGGCCGCACCGGAGTTGAAGATGCCTTGCGCGAAAGCGCGTTCCCTGATCGGGAACCACTCGGCATTGGCCTTGGTTGCGCCGGGCCAGTTGCCCGCTTCCGACACGCCCAGTAGGCCGCGGAAGAGCGAAAAGGTCATGAGTGAGGTGGCAACCGCGTGCAACATGGTCGCCAGCGACCAGACACCGATGGCGAGAACGAACCCCAGCCGCGTGCCGATCCAGTCAAAGATCTTGCCGAACAGGGTTTGGCCGAAGGCATAGGCGAAGGTAAAGACATTAATGATGATGGCGTAATCGGTCTTGGTCAGACCCAGGTCGGCAGAGATCTCCGGCCAAAGGACGGCCAGCGCGCCCCGATCGATGTAGTTGATCACCGTCGCAATGGCGACGAGAGTGACAATGACCCACCGGAGTTTTCCGGTCTTCATGATTTCCCCTCGCCGAGAAAGTCTTCCCTCGCCGGGCTGAAAACGTCGATCAGCACGCCCGCCTCGCGGCACACAGCGCCGTGATCGAGACCTGGCCCGACGAAGAAGCTATCGCCAGGGCCCAGCCTTCTCTCTTCGCCATCGATGTAGACATCGAATTCGCCGCTCTCGACGTACGTCACCTGGGTATGCGGATGCGAATGCACGGTGCCGACGGCATCCGTCTCGAATTCGACACGAGCCATCATGATCGCGTCGTTGTAGCCGAAGATCTGGCGGATCAGGCCGTCCCCGACAGTTTCCCGCGGCGTCTGCTTGCCGAAAAAGAAGGCGTCTTTGTTTTTGTTCATCCTGCCTCTCCAGCCGCCATGATCGAGCCAGGCGCCGCCGTGCAACGAACGGCAGTCCTCATCGCCCCGCTCCGATTTGCAGTATTTCCGGCTCCGCTGTCCCGTCGTACGTGTTGCCGCTCAATCGGGTGACCGGCTCGCCGACCGTTTCCGTCACCCGGATCGGCCGGCTGTCGACAAACACGTTGCCGTGGATGTCGGTCGCTTGCACGCCGTGCAGTCGAATCGACGCTTCTGACTTGTTGCGCTTGTTATTACCCACGTCGTCAATCGTTGACGCCCGCAGCGTGAAGTGCGGGCCGAACGTGCTTTCATCGGTGCCGCCGCGGTAGATGTCCGCGACCGCGCCGCCGATCTTCCTGAACTCGCTGCTGTCTATCGTGATGTATTCGCCGTTGTAGATGCCGAGGTCGTCGTCTTCGCGGTTCAGCGCGAGAACGCTGCCCGTCACATTGCGGAAGGTCGAGTTACGGATTTCAATACGATCTGCAAACGTGTGTTTCGCCAGTGCGAAGAAGTTGAAGGAATGATTCGTGTCGAGATCCTCGATCGTGGAGCCCTCGACGACGAGCGCGTAGTTCGTGAGCATCGAGTAGCGGCTGGTCCTGATGGCCGCATTGCCCGCGACGTCAGGCGCGTCCGCCCCGGATATCGTCAGGCCGACCAGTTTCAGGCTGCCACCTTCGACGATCTCGAACAGCGCCGTTCGCTCGAAAGTGATTCGCGCTTCACCCTCCCCTCGCACGGTCACGGGCTTGTCGACGACCATCGTCCTCGAGACCGGGTAGTCGCCAGGCGCCAGCACGACGATGTCGCCGGCCTTAGCGCGCGCGACTCCTTCGACCAGAGTGTCCAGGCCGGGGTTGGCCGCGACCGTGGCGCCGGTATCTAACCGGGCGTCGCCGGCCGGCTTCGGGTACCAGTCGACGCCCGTCTCGGCCTTGCGCAGCACGCGCAGCCCGGGCCTGGCGCCGACTTTGGCGAGTTCGGGATCGGACGGGTACAAAAGGCCGTTGGTCCCTTCGACGAGTTCAATCTCTGCGCTGCGGAACCCGTCCGCGATCTTCGGCTGCTCGACCCGGTTCAGGAGGTTGTCGCGGAACTCGATGCCGGACACGTCGTCATGCACGGCAATGACGTTCCTGCCATCCTCGTTGTAGATCAGGTTGTTGCGAAACGCCGTGCTGACAGGGGGCGCCGAGCGCTCTTCGTCGCTGCCGGCGGCGAGTTCAATATGGTCGCTCTCGATAATCGAGTTATTTTCGATGATCGCGTCTTCAACCTGGTGGTAACGATTGATCGGTGAATTGGGGACGCCGTTCATGATGACGAACGCACCCCCGAATCGATGCCCGGTCAAACCGTGCATGTAGTTGTTGCGCACGGTCTGGCGCTTGTTGATGACGCGGATGCCGCCCGTGTGCTCGACGCGGTTGCCAAGGAAGACGTTGTTCTCGACGAGATTATCGTTGCCATGGCGCAGGGTCAGCGTACCTCGCGACTCGAAGAACAGATTGCCGCGGAAAGTGTTGCCCCCCGATTTGCTCGAGATGATCTCTACCTCGCCGTCGCAGCGGTCGAAATAGTTGTTCTCGACGACAGTCAGCGAATCGCTGAGGGAGTAATGGCTTGTGCCGATACGCAGCGTTTCTCCGCCATTCGAACCCAGTATCGGTCGCGGCCCGAAGTAGTTGTGATCGATCCGGTGGTGATTCGCCCGGCTTTCCTCCGAATCCAGCTTCACCGCTACCGTGACGCCCTGGTTGCTCTTGCCGACCAGGTGATTGTGATCGAAGCGATTGTGCTTGCCGTACAGCATGACCCAGTAGTCGGTCTCGTAGCGCTCCGGGTTGTTGAAGCGATCGATGACGACTTCAGTTACGCGCGAATGATAGGCGTAGTCACCCTTGGCCCTCTGAAACGCGATGACGGTATTCGTCGGGGAGTGGCCATCCCTGAAAACGAGACCGGATACGACGAGGTGTGCTCCCGCAAGGCGGAGGTTCGACTGACCGGTAATAAAGACCTTGCCCTTTTCTTGGGCAGTCAGCGTGATCGGCTTGCCCTCCTGCCCCTCGCCGGTGAACAGGATCTCGAAGTCTCGCCATTCGCCATTGGCGAGTATTACCGTGTCGCCCGGCTCGAGGTCGCTGACCGCATCTCTGAACGCCTGTTGCGACTCGACTCTGATCTCGGCGGCCTGCGAAACGCAGCTCGCGAGCAGAGCCAGGGCGCAAGCCAGGCGCAGCCGAAATCCGATCACTGATGCTCCCCGCATGTTTTTAGGATATTGGTGAACAGAACTCTAACCAATCGATTACCTTTTGGTCAACACAATTCCCGACCAAAATGAGGCCGATCGATTGGCATCATGGTCAACCAATCGTCGTTGATCTGTCCGGCCAAGGTGGCCTTAGCAGGTTGCTTGATGATTGAGGAAGCCTTTAAATAACTGTTTTATTTATGGTTTATAAATTTTATGACCAATTTTGTCCGCTTCTGCTATATTCTGCCTTTCGGATGCGGGAAATCTGACGGTAAACCAGTCTGCCGTCGAGGGGGTCTGCCTTGGCTAAAGAAGCGCGCACGTACAAGAAGGTTCTGGCGCAGATGCTCGAAATGATTCATTCCGGGGTCTTTCCCGCCGGCGGCCGCCTGCCACCGGAACGTGAACTCGCGGAGCGATTCGATGTGAGCCGCCCCACGATCCGTGAAGCGATCATTGCGCTCGAGACGCTGGAGTACGTAGAGGTCAAGACCGGCTCGGGCGTCTACGTCATCGAGAACAGCCGGATGACGAGCGGCATCAATGACAACATTAGCGCCTTCGAACTCACCGAGTCCCGGGCCCTTATCGAGGGTGAAGCCGCCGCGCTGGCCGCGAAGATGATTACCGACGAGGAACTGGAGGAACTGAAAGCGTCGCTCGGGGATATGGCGCAAGAGAATGAAGCAGGTGACCTCGCCTCCGGGAACGCGGACAAGAAGTTCCACCAGGTGATCGCACGCGCGACACGAAACGCGATGATGGAGTCCATCATTAACCAGATGTGGCACGTGCGCGATCACGCCCCCCAGGTATTCCGGGCCTACGCTGCCATATGCGAACAGGACGGCGCCCGGCGCGTCGAGGAGCACCAGGAAATCTACGAGGCGCTGTCCAGGCGTGACGCGGAAGCCGCTCGCAAAGCGATGCATCATCACTTCGCGCGTATCCTGAACAAGCTGATCTCGACGATGGAGGACGAACAGGTCAAAGCGGTCCGGCAGCAGACGTCCGAGGTCCGCAAGCGCTTCTCCCTGGATCACCTCGTTTCTGCCGGCTGAAACTGGGGAGCACTGCGGCCGATGAGAATTACCCGGTCACTGGCCCAGGCGTCACTGGTCTTCGTCTTGTTCGCGTCGATCGCTTGCGCGACGCAATCGCCGATTCCCGCCGAGCGCTTCGACCTGCGATTCTGGAAACTGACGCTGCCGCAAGATGAAGACGAGAACGGCAAGGTCGACGAAATCGATACCCGCGAGCTCGGACACTATTCCCATCCCGACTTCTTCTACGTTGACCGCAGCGGCTTCCTCGTATTCACAGCACCCAACAATGCCGCGACCACGCCTAATTCGACCAATACGCGCAGCGAGCTGCGCCAGATGTTTCGCGGGATCGATACCAGCATCAACAACTACGACCCGAAGAACAATTTCGCACTCGAAGCCCACCCGCGCGCCAGGTTGTTCGCCGACATAGGCGGCCAGCTGGAAGCCACGCTGAAGGTCCTGCACGTTCCGCGTCGCGCGAAGCACCCGGACAGACCGTCGGCATTCTCGGCAGTTGTCGGGCAGATTCATGCCCTCAAGGATGACAAACTGATGCGCAGTGGAAGCGGATTCGGCTACGGCAACGAGCCCTTGAAGATCTTCTACAAGAAGTGGCCCGGTCACGAGTCCGGTTCGGTGTTCTGGACCTACGAGAGAAACCTGGCGCGCGAAGACCCGGACAGAAGGGACATCGCCTACCCGGTCTGGGGCAATACCTGGGACAACCCGGACGACCCGGGCAAGGAAGGCATCGCCCTCGGCCAGCTGTTCAACTACACCGTCAATGTGCGCAGCAACGTGATGTACCTGAC
>JBFFOM010000037.1:0-29931 GCA_041574455.1 Woeseiaceae bacterium
GCACCGGCAGAAGAAGCGCCGGCAGAAGAAGCGCCGGCCGAGGAAGCACCGGCAGAAGAAGCGCCGGCCGAGGAAGCACCGGCCGAGGAAGTGCAGACCGAGGAGGCACCGGCAGAAGAAGCGCCTGCCGAGGCTGCAGTTGAAGAAGCACCGGCCGAGGAAGCACCGGCCGAGGAAGCACCGGCTGCCGAGGCTGCAGTTGAAGAAGCACCGGCCGAGGAAGCACCGGCTGCAGACACCACCGATGAAGACGCTCCGGCTGACGAAGAAGCCGCAGCAAAAAGCGCCTGAGGAGATAAGACATGAGCCGTTATTCACGCAGGCGCAAGTATTGCCGCTTCACTGCCGAGGGCATCAAGGAGATCGACTACAAGGATCTCAACCTGCTCAAGGCCTATATTACCGAGACGGGCAAGATCGTTCCCAGCCGTATCACGGGTACGAAGTCTCACTATCAGCGTCAGCTGGCTGCGGCGGTTAAGCGCGCGCGTTATCTCGCGCTGCTGCCCTATACCGATCGGCACTGAGGGCAACAGAAGCTTTCTTTCGGCGCTGGCTGGCTGGCTGGTAGCTGCGCCCGCGAATGCGGTACTCGCGCTAGGGGCGGCATCGCTGACGCCTTTGCTGCAGCCGATTGGAGGTATATTCCTGGCAATGCTGGTCATTGCCCGCGATGCCAGGTTTGCAGTGATCCGGGCGATGCTCGCTGGCGGCGCTGTAGTGTTGTTCCTTGCGGTGCTGGGAAGCTCGCCTCTCAGGGGACTGGAGATCATCGTTGCGGGGTGGTTACCGGTCATGGTCCTGGTGATGATCTGGCGCCTGTCCCGCTCGACAGGACTGGCGGTGCAGATGTCGCTGCTGCTGGCGATTGCCGTGCTGGCTGTCGCGCACCTCGTTGGCGTCGATTTCGAGGCGGCATGGCAGCCGTTATTTGACGCTTTTGACAAGGCGTCAGTCGAGAAGGGAGGCGTAGCGATTTTTGCTGCGCTGCAGGTTGAGTATGAGTCACAGCCGGATTCATTGGCTGTGGTGATGACGACCGCTCTTGTCACGATGTCGTGGCTGTTGGCGGTTTTGGAGTTTTTGGCCGGCGGGGCATTAGCCGATAAGCTGCCGGATGAAACAGCGAAGTTTGGCCGTATACGCAGTCTTGATCTGGGACGTGTATTGGCGATGATATTCGTCGCAGCACTGCTGCTTGCTTACGTCTCCGAGCTGAGCGTTTTCCGCCAGCTTGGGTTATTGATGTTCGCGGCGTTTCTGCTGCAAGGATTCATCATCGTCCACTGGCTGAACCTGGAGGGACATGCGCCAGCCTGGGTGGTGTTCCTTGTCTACGGGTCGATAGTGGTTTTAATGCAGTATGCCGTGGTGGCAATAGCTGTAATCGGTTACCTCGATGCCGTGTTTAGAGTCAGGCATCGAATTGAAAAAACGTAAAGGTTCGAACTATGAACGTTATCTTATTGGAAGCTGTTGAAAACCTGGGTTCGATCGGCGATCTCGTCAAGGTCAAGCCCGGCTATGGCCGTAACTACCTGCTGCCGCAGGGCAAGGCGGCACTGGCTACGCCTGAGAACATCAAGGCGATCGAGGCGCGTCGTGCCGAACTCGAGAAGATGGCTGCCGAGGAACTGGCCAAGGCGCGGGAACGGGCCAAGGCCTTCGAGAATCTCGAGATCGTCGTCCAGGCGAATGCCGGATCGGAAGGCAAGCTGTTCGGTTCGGTCGGCCCGATCGACATCGTCGAAGCACTGGCTGCCGTACAGGTCGAGGCCGAGCGTTCGGAAATTCGTATGCCGGAGGGCCCGATACAGGAACTCGGTGACTTCCCGATCGGTGTGCACCTGCACTCGGAAGTCAATGTTGACATCCTCGTGCGCGTCGTCGGTGAAGGGGGCGAGACGGCGGAATCGTTAGCCGCATCTGCGGCAGGAACCGCTGTTGAGGAAGCAGCCCCTGAAGAAGCGTCTGCTGAGGACGAGTAGCAAAGAAGGCAGCCGGTCGGGCAACCGGCTGTGTTACCTTTGAACCAGGGAAATCACTGGTAAGGGGAGTCCATTAATGGTTCGAGCGCTGGACGACGGGTTGGTTGACGGGGGTGCCGAGCAGCGCCTCAAGGTCCCGCCCAACTCCATTGAAGCAGAACGGGCCCTGATCGGTGGCCTGATGCTGAACGCGCAGGCCTGGGACAAGATTGCCGACGTCATCTCCTCCGAAGACTTCTATCGGCAAGATCATCGCCTGATATTCAGGGCTATCGACCGGTTGATCGATGCCGGCAGTCCCTGCGACGTGGTGACCGTCTCCGAGCATCTGGATAGTCGCGGGGAGCTCGAGGAGGCGGGCGGCCTCGAATACCTCGCCACGCTGGCTAACGAAACGGTCGGTGCCGCCAACGCCCGCGCCTATGCCAAGATCATTCGCGAGCGCTCGATGTTGCGGGCGCTAATCAATGCCGGCAATGAAATCAGCGGCAGTGCGTTTGCCACGGACGGTCGCAGTGCGTCACAGGTTCTTGACGATGCCGAGCGCATGGTCTTCGAGATTGCCGAAAAGGGCAGTCGCGGGCGCAAGGGTTTCAAGGCGCTCAAGGACATTCTCCCCGAGGCCGTCGACCGTATCGACGAGCTGCACCAGTCGGACGGCAGCATTACCGGCATCGCGAGCGGCTTCAACGAGTTGGACAAGATGACTGCGGGCCTGCAGGGCGGTGACCTGGTCATCGTCGCGGGTCGTCCGTCAATGGGCAAAACGACGTTGGCAATCAATATCGCGGAAAACGCGGCTATTGGTTCCCGGCAGGGCACTGCGATATTTTCGATGGAAATGCCGGCCCAGCAGCTGGCATTTCGCATGATTTCGTCGCTGGGACGCGTCGACCAGACCCATCTTCGTACAGGCAACTTCCCGGACGAGGACTGGTCACGCATCAACACGGCAGTCCAGCTGATGTCCGAGGCCCCGATCTACATCGACGATTCACCTAGCCTGTCGCCAACCGAGATTCGTGCGAGATCGCGGCGTCTGCATCGTGAGCATGGCCTGGATCTGATTGTCGTCGATTACCTGCAGCTGATGCAGGTCGAGGGCACCAAGGAAAATCGGGCAACAGAAATCTCCGAAATTTCCCGGGGACTCAAAGCGCTCGCCAAGGAGCTCAACGTCCCCGTGATTGCGCTGTCGCAGCTCAATCGAAGCGTCGAACAACGTACGGACAAGCGACCGGTCATGTCAGACCTGCGTGAGTCCGGTGCCATTGAGCAGGATGCTGACCTGATCGTCTTCATTTACCGTGAAGAGGTTTATAACCAGGACACGCCGCGCAAAGGGATCGCCGACATCACGATTGCCAAGCAGCGCAACGGCCCGATTGGCGACTTCCCGCTGACCTTTGTTGGGCGCTACACGAAGTTCGAGAACTGGGTGCCCGACACATACGGCGACTTCCCGCCACCGGAGAGCTATCAGTGAGTTTCGGAGCACGAGCACTAATCAGGCTCGGCGCATTGGAACACAACCTCGACGTCATCCGCGCAGCCGCTCCGGGCTCCAGGATCATGGCAGTCATCAAGGCCAATGCCTATGGCCACGGCATGGTGCCTGTGGCCCAGCATCTGTCCCAGGTGGATGCTTTCGCGGTCGCGCGCGTGCCCGAAGCGCTCGAGCTGCGCGACCACGGGATCACGCAGCCCATCGTGTTGCTGGCGGGAGTGATGAACACAATCGAACTCGCGAGTGCGATGCAACACGGCTTCGAGCCTGTCGTCCACTGTGTCGAGCAAATCGACCTGCTGGACTCCTGCAGAGGTGGTTCAGTCAATGTCTGGCTCAAGTTCGATACCGGGATGAATCGCCTGGGCTTCGACCCGGCTGATGGCGACGAACTGATCGGGCGCCTGCGGGCATCACCTGGCGTGAATGAACTGCGGCTCATGACACACCTGTCGAGTGCTGACGATCTTGACGGACTGACGACGGCAGAACAGCTCGAAAAGTTCAGGCCGGTCGTGAGCGGTTTTGAAGGGGATGTGAGCATCGGTAACTCGCCCGGTACTCTCGGGTGGTCGGCCGTACGGAATGCAAAGGACGACTTCGGGTTTAGTGGCGAGAACTGGTTGCGTCCCGGATTAGTGCTGTTTGGTCTCTCGCCATTTGGCGACAAGACCGGACTCGATCTCGGCCTGAAGCCGGCCATGCAGTTCGAAGCCAGGCTGATCGCTGTCAAACCCTTGCAGGCCGGAGGCAAGGTGGGTTACAAGGGCGCCTACACGGCCGATACGGACACGACTCTCGGTATCATCTCTGCAGGCTATGGCGACGGTTATACACGTCACTTCCGCACCGGTACCCCGGTGCTGATCAATGGCCGCCGGGTCCCGCTGATCGGTATCGTTTCGATGGATATGATCGCCGTGGATCTCGGGCAGGAATCCGAGGACCAGGTCGGGGACATTGCCACGCTGTGGGGGGATGGGCTGCCACTGGAAGAAGTGGCGCCGTACGCGAATGCGGTGCCCTACGAACTCGTGTGCGGCGTCATGAACCGCGAAGATTCAAAGATCGTGCCCTAGCCGCAATCAGGCTGCGAAGAATCCCATCTTCACGCCGGCCAGCTGCACGACATCATTGTCCGACAACTTACGTGCGTGGGAGCCAATTGGCTGGCCGTTGACCAGCGGAAAATCTTCATCATTACCCGACTCGACGTGCACGATGTAATAGCCTTCGGCGCGACGCGTAATGGCGGCAACCTGAACACCCGGACGCCCCAGTGTCGTGAGTGCCTTGGTCAGTTCCAGCTCGCGACCTGCGAATGCGCCACTCAGGACCTGCAGTTTGGCGAGTGGCAGGGCGCTCGGTGCGCTGTCCATCCCGATGCCGGTTGCAGTTGCTGAGGAGATCGTCTCCGCCATGTCTTCCTTGGGCCGCGGTGGCGGCGCGTCTTCGAGTGCGGCAGCTTCGTCCGGGTCCAGTTTCACCGCTTCGGCAATGTCATCGGGACTGACATCAGCTGGCCTATCGTCCTGGGCCGCGGCTACAGCCTTGTCGGCAGCCGCTTCAGCCTTGGCGAGCTGCTCTGCGTTCTGCTGGCCCGACGGAATGACCATCGTCTTTTCGAACTCGTCCTGCTCCTGTTGCGGCACCTCCTGGTCGGAAAAACGCAGCTGGTGGTGACCAATCGTAATGACGTCACCGTGTTGCAACGCGTGCTTCTTGATCAGCTTGCCGTTGACGTAGGTGCCGTTGGTACTGTTCAGGTCCTCGAGAAACGAGTCATTGAGGATATTGATAATGAGCGAGTGATGCCCGCTGACGGCGGGATTATCGATTCGTACATCATTGTCCGGGAGACGGCCAATGGTGTAGCGCTCTTTGGTCATGTTGTATTCAGCCAGAACCTGGTTGTCCAGGCTCAGAATTAAACGTGCCATTGTTTCTCGCTCTTAAGAGTGCTCCAGTTACGAACGGAATATGCCAGCGAGCAGTGCGATCAGGCCTCTTTTTGCCGGGAAGGCTTCCTTAACCTGAGCGAGCATTACTGACACGTTATCGCGTCCGCCATGGTCGTTGGCCAAGTCAATAAGTTGTTGACCAACGACGTCAAGACTAGCATTAAAAGTACTGATAGTTAAGTGAATATCGTCATCTTCGACCATGTCCGGCAGGCCGTCTGAGCACAGCAAATAGATGTCCTCGGGGAGTACGTCGTACTCGTGTACTTCGACCTCCACGGTCGGTTCCACTCCCAGTGCGCGAGTCACGTAATTGCGATTGGTCGAACGCTGCGCCTCTTCGTGCGAGTAAAAGCCTCGATCGACGAGTTCCTGCAGCAGGGAATGGTCGAGCGTCATCTGGTCCAGCTGCCCGCCGCGCAGGCGATAGGCGCGGGAATCACCGACGTGGGCAATCGACACCTTGTCGTCAAAAAACATGCAGGCGACGATCGTCGTACCCATGCCTTCGCAATGGGTCTGGCTCTGGGCCGTCTGGTAAATGATCTTGTTGGAGCGATAGATGGCATCACGCAGGATGATCGACTGCCGCATGAGGCCGCTGTGCGAGTCGATCTCGTTGAGCTGCTCGCGATCGGCGGCTTCCGATGCCAGGTCCGTCACGATCTGCACGGCGATACCGCTCGCGACCTCGCCTGCGTTGTAGCCGCCCATGCCGTCGGCCAGCACCATGAGTCCGATGTCCGGAATGGAGCCGATGGCGTCCTCATTGTGCTCACGGACCCGACCGGTGTCGGTCAGCTCTGCAAAATCAATTTTTCCCTTAAGGCTCTTCGCTGGCATCGTATCGCTCTTTGTCTCCTAGGCAACCCTGGCACAGTTGCGCAGTGCGATCGCCATCTCGGCGCCACAGGAGAATCGCTGTGTCGGGTTCTTGGCCAATGCCTTGGCCAATACGGCATCCACGCTGGGAGGAATTCCAGCGCGGCGGGAGGAGACCGGTGCCGGATCCTCGGTTGTAATCTTGGTCATCAAAACTGCGATATTTGTCGCCCGGAAAGGCACTTCACCAACCAAAAGCTCGTATAGGGTAACACCAAGGGAGAACAAGTCCGATAGTCCCGTGAGGTTTTCGGCACCAAGCTGCTCCGGCGACATATACATGGGGGTCCCGAGGACGATGCCCGTCTTGGTGCGATTGTTATCCGTAATCCGCGCAACCCCGAAGTCGCTGATCTTTAGCGAGCCTTCCTTCGGGTTGTAAATGAGATTTGCCGGTTTGATATCGCGGTGAATAACGCCCTGGTTGTGCGCGTAGTCGAGCGCCTCGGCCGTCAGCGCGGCGAGTTCGAGTGCCCGCTTGGGTGCCAGCAGTTTCTTGGGATCGGTGAAGTTGCGCAGCGAAATCCCGGACGCGTATTCCATTGCGATGTAGGCGAGGCCCTTGTCCTCGCCGGCATCGAAGACCGTGATGATATTCGGATGTGTCAGGCGGCCGGCCGATTCAGCCTCGCGGTAAAAGCGCAGGCGAGCCTCCTTGAGTTCCTCGTCTTCGAATTCTTCTTCGATCGGGATGGCTTTCAGGGCCACCGGTCGGTTGATGCGTGGATCTTTCGCCTGGTACACGGCGCCCATCGCGCCCTTGCCGATGCGCTTCTCTATGACATAGCGTCCCAGTCGTTGCGGCACGCCATTCAACTTCCGCGATTTCTGCTCGCCCTTTTTGCTCGTGCCATGCGTGCGCTTCATCCACTCGAGGACGGCCTCGGCGCGTTCGGGCTTGGCCTGCTGCTCGAAGGCCAGAGACAGCTTGTACATGACAGCGGCTACCGTTTCCGAGGGGTTGCAGCGGCGGAACTCGGCAAATGCCGGCTCGAGGCGACCGGCGGCAAGAAAATCGGAGCCTCGTTTGAATGCGTCGGACGATACTTTCTTGACGTCGGCGATGAGGAACGCATTCAGCGCACCTACGCCGATAAACATCAGTATCGCCCGTCCGAGGTCGATGCGCGTGTGCAGGCCCATGAGCAACGTAGTCTGGAACAGCAACAGCGCAAGAATGCCTGATACGGTGAGGACTGCGATTTCCCTGCGATTGCGGTCCGGCATGAAAAGGATCGCCATGATGGCGAATAATGCCGGCAGCAGGGATTCCATGGCCTTTGCCCACGGCGGTGCAATGATCATGCGTTCAGACTCGATGTCTGCCAGTAGCGCGGCGGTAATCTCCGAATGCGTGACGAACTGGCCCGACGGGAGCACGGCGCTGGCGCCCACGATCGCCGGGTCGGAATCGACGAACACCGTTGCGCCCTGGAGGAGATCGCCAAGCGATGCCTGTAACAGGTCCTCGACGCCGATGCGTGGAATTTCTTTGTAGCTGGACAGGTAGACGGCATCGTCGGACCCGGACATACGTGGTGCCGTGGCCGTGGCCGATGCTGCGAAGGCTACTGCAAGTGGCATCGACGGGGACATGACGCCGCCATTCAGGTACCACAGCTTTATACGACGCAGCACGCCGTCGTTGTCGGCGGCTAACTGCACGAAGCCGGTATGACTTGCGAGGTCGGCCAGTCGATGGCGGTAAGGAACGAACGTCGGCACCCCGGAACCGAGCAGGGCCGACCATCCTGGCAGTTCGTCCGCTGCCGGGATGTCCGGAGGATTCGCCAGGATGATTCGGTCCACCTTAGCGGCATTCAGTTTCTGCAGCACCTCCCCATAGGCATCGAGTACCTCGTCGGACGTCTTGCGTTGCGGGTCGATGCTGACGATATAACCATTGGCGAGGGCCTTCGCCGGTCGGCCACCGGCGAGCTGGTCGTACAGTACGCGATCGGCTGCGATGAACCATTGCGCGAGCGGCCCGTACATCAGCAGCAGGAGCACGCTGACGAAGGCGAGTGCAATAATCCGGTTACGTTTTCGTGAATCAGCTTGGTTCAAAGTGAGTCATGTCCCTGTTTTATCGGCAAAAGTATAGGGGTTTGCGCCCCGATGAAATGAGATAGGGTTGGCATTTTTATGTAATACGTAGCCAGCGGCCGGTGATATCATGGGCATTCGTTTCAACCCTTACTAATCAAAGACTTAACAACGATGGCAAAGGCCAGAAAAGCCTATGTGTGCTCCGCATGCGGCGCGCACAGCGTCAAATGGGCCGGACAGTGCCCGGAATGCGGGTCCTGGAACACGCTCGCGGAGACCAGTGTGGTCTCGCAAAGACCGGTCGCCAGCGTGCCTGTCACGCGTCTGGATGCGTTACCCGGGGACGTCGAGACCCGCCATGCAACGGGTTTCGGGGAGTTTGACCGGGTACTCGGCGGCGGTCTCGTGCCCGGTGCGGTCACATTGCTGGGTGGAGATCCGGGCGTCGGCAAGTCGACGCTTCTGCAGCAGGTGTCGGCCAGGCTGATGCGAGATCTTCCAGTGTGCTACGCGACGGGCGAAGAATCCCTCAGGCAGATCGGCCAAAGATCGTTGCGGCTGGGTCTCGACGCGTCGGACATGGTCCTGCTTGCGGACTCGTCACTTGCAAACATCATCGCGCAGGCGCAGTCATGCAAGGCGCGCGTTCTGGTCATCGACTCGATCCAGACAATGACCTGCGACGAATTACCGTCCGCACCGGGCTCGGTTGCCCAGCTCCGTGAAGGTGTCGGGCGAATAGTCCGGTTTGCCAAGCAGAACGAGGTCGCCGTGTTCATTATCGGGCATGTGACGAAAGAAGGTGCGATCGCCGGGCCGCGCGTTGTCGAACACATGGTCGATACGGTGTTGTACTTCGAGAGCGATCCGTCGAGTCGTTATACGATGATTCGCTCTGTCAAGAATCGCTTCGGCGCCAGCGGCGAAATGGGCGTGTTCGCCATGACCGAGACGGGTTTCCGGGAAGTCAGTAATCCATCTGCCATCTTCCTGTCGCGCGAATCGGTCGATGAGCCGGGCAGCGTGGTTTCAGTTACCTGGGAGGGGAGCCGTCCTTTGCTTGTGGAAATCCAGGCGCTGGTGGCTGACGGCAGCAGCAATTACCCGAAACGCCTGGCTCAGGGTGTCGACCAGAACCGCCTGGCACTGCTGCTGGCGGTGCTGCAAAGACACGGGAGCCTCACCGTCAGTGACGAAGACGTATTCGTAAACGTCGTCGGCGGCCTGCGCATTGGCGAGACGGCGGTCGATCTCCCCACGCTTCTCGCCATCGTTTCGAGTTTTCGTGATCGCGCCATGCCGGAACAGACGATTTGCTTTGGAGAAATCGGGCTGGCAGGCGAGATCAGGCCAGTGAAGTTTGGCACCGAGCGGATTGCGGCCGCCGCCAAGCAGGGGTTCACTCGGGCGATCGTGCCGCACGGCAATATGCCGAAAAGATCGCCGGGCGGAATCGAGGTCGTTGGGGTGCGGCGCCTGGCGGACGCGCTGGATCAGGCCTGGTAACTACTTGGCCATGTCCGCGTCCGGTTGACGAGGCCCGACGCGTACCGTGCGTACGCGATTGTCGCCGACTTCGATGATCTCGATGGGATAGCCATTTATTTTGAGACAAGTCGTCGGTGCCGGAATCGTCTCGAGCCGTTCGACGATCAGTCCGTTGAGCGTCTTCGGCCCATCCGTCGGCAACTCCCACTCCTGTGTGCGGTTGAGTTCGCGGATGTTGGCGCCGGCGTCCACGATATACGAGTCGTGACTTTCTTGCACGACGTCCTCTTCATCGTCTGTAGGGTCGGTCGTGAACTCGCCGACAATCTCTTCAAGAATGTCTTCCAGCGTGACGATACCCTGGATATCGCCGTACTCGTCGACGACCAGCGCTATACGTTCGCGCCGTCGCTGAAACTGCACGAGCTGTGTGCTGAGCGGCGTACCCTCCGGGACGAAATAGGGTTCACTCAGCAGGCGTTGCAGGGTCGGCTTGTTCAGGGCGGTCTGTGACAGGTTGGCGAGTTTGCGCAGATGCAGGATCCCGATGACCCGATCTATGCTGTCGCGGTAGACCGGCAGACGCGTATGCGCGCTGTTGGCAATGATCTTTTCGATTTCATCGTCGTCGTCGTCGAGGTCGATCCCGATGATCTCGTTGTGCGGCACCATCACGTCGTCGACGGTGACCTTTTCCAGATCCAGAATGCTGATCAGCATGCTGCGGTACCGCGACGAAATACGCGCTCCCGCCTCGAACACGACCGTACGCAGTTCTTCGCGCGTCAGCGATTGCAGCTCGGTATTGCCGGTACGGACGCCAAAGACCCGGAGGACGCCATTGGCGATCACATTGGTCAGCCAGACAAGCGGGTAGGTGATTTTCAGCAGTGGGTAGTAAACCAGCGCCGCCGGGAACGCGAGTCGTTCGGGATGCAGCGCCGCCAGCGTCTTGGGTGCGGTTTCCGAAAAGATCAGGACCACCATGGTCAGAATTACTGCTCCAAGCGCAGCGGCTGGTTCACCCCCGATCTTGTAGGCATATACGCCGACCAGCGAAGCGGCAAAAAAGTTGACGAGGTTATTGCCGAGCAGGATGAGGCCTATCAACCGATCCGGACGCCTCAGCAGTCGCTCGGCCATTCTTGCTCCGCGGTGCCCTTCGCGTGCCTTGTGTCGCAACTGGTAGCGGTTGAGACTCATCAGTGCCGTTTCCGATCCGGAAAAGAAGGCCGAAAGCAGCAGCAGGGGAACGAGCAGACCGACGAGACCCGCTAATGAAACTTCATCACCCAAAGATGCGTCTGATCTCAACCCCAGCTGTGGTTGAAGATCTCCTCGAGAATGAGGCGGCTGCCGAAGTACGCCAGGCACAGCAATGCAAAGCCGCCGAGATACAGGCGTACGGCGCGTTTTCCACGCCAGCCCTTGAAGTAGCGTCCGGCCAGCAGAATGCCGAAGACC
Organism: Woeseiaceae bacterium; assembly: GCA_041574455.1. Taxonomy (GTDB): domain Bacteria; phylum Pseudomonadota; class Gammaproteobacteria; order Steroidobacterales; family Woeseiaceae; genus UBA1847. The sequence continues at coordinate 11,340 of JBFFOM010000037.1, forward strand.
AGCCAGGCCAGCAGCGACAGTCCGAACTTGTGCGCGAGGTGCTGCTCGAGCATGTTGTTGATAAAGGTCGAGCCGGAAGCGATTGCCAGCGTCAGCCCTGCAAAACCGCAGCCCGCGAGGATGAACAGCAGCTTTTCCGTCGTTTCGAGGGGCGCGAACAAGCGGTTGACGGGCGACAGTCGCGCGGCTTTCAGGCGGCGCTCCTGGGCCAGCGCGAACACTGCGACGATGGTGCCGACTGTCAGGATGCCATAGGACAGCAGGGCTATGAGCACATGCGCCCGGACCTGCCACGCGATCATCACAACTTGCGGTGCCTCATCGGAAGGCCCCATCAGCAGGACGGTCAACGCGGCGAGAATCAACATACCGCCACTCATACCCCGCAATGTCAGTTCGACGGAAGCCAGCAAGCTGACTACGGCGAGTTCGAGGCCGATCAGCGCGACCGCGTTGCCGATCGTCAGGTCGAAACCGTACTTGGGCAGCACCAGGTGGAAAAGTGCCTCGCCGTGCATCGCCATTCCCGTGGCCGTGAGGATGCAGGCAATGATGAACAGTGGACGGGAGCGCGTTTCGAACCGTGGCAGGCGACTCATCGTGAAAGCCGCGGCAGCCAACAAGTACAGCAAAAAAATTGTGATTTGAGACACAGACACCTGGAAGGCGTTGACCTAGCTTGAATCATCCCATAAGGACCGTTTCAAGAGAACCCTTCGGATGCGAATTCGCGTACTTGGTTGCAGTGGCGGGATTGGTGCAGGTGTACGAACGTCCGCAATGCTCGTCGACAATGATGTGTTGATCGACGCAGGTACCGGCATTGGTGATCTCGAACTGTCCGACCTCGACCCGATTCGACACGTTTTCCTGACGCACGCGCACCTCGATCACGTCGCCGGCCTGCCAATGCTCATTGATCACGTGTTCGACGAGAATTTCACGACGCCGCTTACAGTGTATGCGCGAGAGGAGACCTTGCGGGCAGTGCGTGACCATCTGTTCAACAACGTCATCTGGCCCGACTTCGGTCGCCTGCCGACGCCCGAGGACCCGATGTTGCGCTACCAGGTATGCAGTCCGGGCGACACGGTCACTATCGGCCATCGTGACTTCTTCGCAGTCGACGTGATGCACTCGGTGCCGTCGCTCGGTTTCACGGTGCAAAATTCGGGTGGTGTATTTGCGGTCAGCGGTGACACGCGGACCAACGAGACGCTCTGGCCGGTATTGAACGCCTGTGACGACCTCCGGGTACTCGTCATCGAGGTGTCCTTCCCCGACGAGATGGCAAGTTTGGCCGTCGCCGCCGGGCACTATACGCCGCACACCCTGACGGCGGACCTCGCGCGCCTCAATCACGAACCGGAAATCTGGCTGACAGGCATGAAGCCAGGCGAAGAGCAACGCATCTTCGAACAGGTTCGTAAAGCCGCGCCCGACAGGAACATCCGGATGCTCTCAGCGGGCACCATCCTCACCGTCAAATACGGTACCGGACACCCTATTTCGACCACGTAGTCGAAATAGGGTGTCCGGTACCTTATTATCCGCGCATGTTTGAGAACCTCACGGGGCGTCTGTCGGACGCCGCCAAGCAGCTGACTGGCAAAGGTCGGCTCACCGAAGCCAATATCAAAGACACGCTGCGGCAGGTGCGGCTAGCGTTGCTGGAGGCGGATGTCGCCCTGCCGGTCGTCAAGACCTTCGTCGAACGCGTCAGGGAACGCGCGCTCGGCGAAGAAGTCGGGAACAGCCTTACGCCGGGCCAGCAACTCGTCAAGATCATCCATGGTGAGCTCGTCCGGATCCTCGGCACCGAGTCGGTGCCGCTCGATCTGCGTGCCCAGCCACCGGTCGTTATCCTCCTCGCGGGCCTCCAGGGTGCGGGTAAGACGACCACCGCCGCCAAGCTTGCGCGTCGATTGATCGAGACCGAGAAGAAGAAAGTCATGCTCGTGAGCGTCGACATCCACCGACCCGCAGCCATCCTGCAGTTGCAGACCCTTGCGGGCGAGGTTGGCGCGCTGCATTGCAAAAGTTCGGTCGAAGAACAGCCAACGGCGATCGTCAGCCGGGCAATCGACGAGGCGAAGCGGTCTCATGCTGAGGTTCTGATCATCGATACCGCCGGCCGCCTGCATATCGATGCCGACATGATGAGCGAAGTGCAGGCCGTGCACGCAGGCGCCCAGCCACACGAAACCCTGTTCGTCGTCGACAGCATGGCTGGTCAGGATGCCGTCAACTCCGCCAGGGCGTTTGACGAAGCGTTGCCGTTGACCGGCGTCGTGCTGACCAAGGCGGACGGCGACGCCAAGGGTGGTGTCGCACTGTCAGTTCGCGAGGTTACGGGCAAGCCGATTCGTTTCATGGGTGTCGGCGAAAAGACCGAAGCGCTCGAGGCTTTTTACCCGGATCGTATGGCATCGCGAATCCTCGGCATGGGCGATGTGCTCACGCTAGTCGAGGAGATCGAGCAAAAGGTCAGCAAGGACAAGACAGAGAAGCTCGCGAAGAAACTCAAGAAAGGGAAGGGCTTCGATCTTTCTGATCTCAGGGACCAGTTCGAGCAGATGATGAACATGGGGGGGCTCGCCTCGATGCTCGAGAAACTGCCACTACCGGGCAACGTGAACCCGGCCGCTCTGCAGGACGAGGCGAACGAGAAGAAGATTCGCCGCCAGATCGCGATCATCAACTCGATGACGCCCGGCGAGCGCCGCTTCCCGAAGTCCATCAACGGGTCGCGCAAGAAGCGCATTGCCGCCGGCGCAGGCCAGCAGATTCAGGACGTCAATCGTCTTCTCAAGCAACATCTGCAAATGGAGAGGATGATGAAGAAGATGTCCAAAGGCGGCATGAAGAAGCTCATGCGCGGTATGGGCGGCGGGATGCCGCCTGGCGGGATGCCGCCCGGTTTCCGCTGATTTAGGCGAATTTCCCGGCAATTCGGTGCCAAATCGTCTTTGTTTACCGACGATGCGATCGGCGTTCGGTCAACTATCTGATTTAGATAGATATTCTCGTCGACAAAACGCTTCACATTTGGCGTAAATCCCGTACAATGCGCCGTCTACTCGGGTCGGCCCGATCCAAGGCATGTCTGCCTTTCTTTGAATTTGAAACGGAAAAGTAATGGTTAGTATTCGACTTTCGCGCGCGGGCGCGAAAAAGCGTCCTTTTTATCACCTGGTGGTCACCGACTCGCGCAATCGTCGGGACGGCCAGTACATCGAGCGCATTGGCTACTTCAATCCGGTTGGCCGCGAGCATGAGGAAAACCTCAGGATCGACCTCGAGCGCGTGGACTACTGGATCGGCCAGGGCGCACAGCCGTCGGACCGCGTTGCCTCGCTCCTCAAGAAGCACCGCAAGGCCGCCGCGGCAAACTGATAGAAAATGACGACGCAGCCCGTCGTCCTGGGCCGAATTTCGGGCCTGTTTGGCGTGCGGGGCTGGGTCAAGGTGTACTCGTACACCGAACCGCGAGAAGCGGTATTGGATTACAGTCGCTGGCTGCTCAATCGCAAGGACGGTTGGCGGGAAGCGACGGTTGCTGAAGGACAGCGACACGGGAAGACGATCATCGCGCGCATCGACGGTTACGACGATCGCGACCAGGCGGCGGAACTCGTGGGGACCGACATCGGTGTACCGCGAGATGCCATGCCGGAGGCAGAGAGTGGCCAGTTTTACTGGTCCGACCTCGAGGGACTCAGGGTCCGGCATCGCGATGGTACCGAGCTCGGCAAGGTGGCCTACCTGTTCGAGACCGGCGCCAACGATGTGATGGTCGTCAAGGGCGAGCAGGAACGACTGATCCCGTTCGTCATGGACAAGGTGGTACTCGGCGTCGATCTCGACAAGGGCGAAATCGAAGTCGACTGGGAGTGGGACTGATGCATTTCGATGTCGTCACCCTGTTCCCGGAAATGGTTGGAACGATTGCCGAATTCGGCGTCGTGGGACGCGCACAGCGCAACGGGCTGGTCTCGCTGGGTCTCGAGAACCCGCGTGATCACACCAGCGATGTGCACCGCACGGTAGACGATCGACCGTACGGCGGCGGGCCCGGCATGGTAATGAAATACGAACCACTGGCCGCGGCGCTCGCCGCGGCACGAGAACGATCGCCGGCGGGCAGCCCGGTCGTGTATCTCTCGCCCCAGGGCGCGGTGTTCGACCAGGCCAGGGCGAGACAATTCGCCGAGTTGCCCGGGTTGGTGCTGCTGGCGGGACGCTACGAGGGCGTCGACGAGCGTCTCATCGAGTCGCAGGTCGACGAGGAATTGTCGCTTGGCGATTTCGTGCTCTCCGGAGGCGAGGTCGCGGCGATGGCGGTGATCGATGCGGTGGTGCGGTTGTTGCCCGGGGTGCTGGGTGATGATGAGTCCGCGGCCCAGGACTCGTTTATGGACGGGCTGCTGGATTGCCCGCACTACACACGGCCCGAGGAGATCGAGGGCCGCGATGTACCGGCGGTATTGACGTCTGGCGACCACGCGGAAATCGCGCGGTGGAGATTGAAGCAGGCACTGGGTCGAACGTATGAGCGACGGCCGGACCTGATTGACAAACTGGAACTTAACGAAGAGCAGCAGGCACTGCTCGACGACTATCTGGAAGAGCAGAGACAATGAGTAAGATTATCGACGCGATCGAGAAAGAACAGATGGAAAAGGACATCCCCGAGTTCGCACCGGGTGATACCGTCATCGTGCAGGTCAAGGTCAAGGAAGGTAACCGCGAGCGCCTGCAGGCATTCGAGGGTGTCGTAATTGCGAAGCGCAATCGCGGCCTGAATTCCTCGTTCACGGTGCGCAAGATCTCCCACGGTGAGGGCGTCGAACGCGTCTTCCAGGCCTTTAGTCCCATTGTGGACTCGATCACGGTCAAGCGCCGTGGTGACGTGCGTCGCGCGAAGCTCTACTACCTGCGCGGTCGTACGGGCAAGGCCGCACGCATCAAGGAAAAGATCTAGTTTCCCGCATCAGAAATACATCACCCCGGCATCAGGTTGCCGGGGTGGGATTCGATATACTACGGGCCACTTCATTGGGCTGAACCTATCGGGTTCAGAAGGGTCCGTGATCATATGAAGAACGCACTGGTCATCGCCGTCCTGACCTGGACCCTGTCCGGGTGCACCCTGATTGTGTCGTCGGCCGCGTCGGGCCTGAGCGAAAGCGTCTCGGCTTCCGTACTCAACCAGGACGACCCGGAGACTGCCAAGGCGGCGCTGCCGACTTTCATGGTTCTGCTCGACGGCATGGTGCGCGACAATCCCACCAACCCCGATATTCTCTCGTCGACAGCGACATTGTACGCGTCGTACGGGGCGATATTCGCGGATAACCCGGTGCGGGCGTCGCGGCTGACGGCGCGGGCGCGTCGCTATGCACATACGGCGGTGTGCGAGGTCTATGCGCCATCCTGCGACTGGGGAGACCTGACCTACGACGAGTTCGTCGCCTCGCTCGACGGGCTGCAGCCGAAACACGCCGAGTACGTGTATACCTATGGGTTTACATCCCTCGCGTACCTCAGAGCGCACAGCGATGACTGGAACTCGCTGGCAGAGTTGCCGCACATGGAGGCCCTCTTTAACCACTATATGAACATAAATGGCGACGAAGTTAACAGCGCTGTCTACACATACATGGGAATATTGCTGACCCTGAGGCCGCCGGCGCTGGGCGGCGAGCCGGAACGGGCGCGCGAGTATTTTGAAAAGGCCATCGAGCTGACGGACGGACGGGACCTGGGCGCCAAAGTCGAATTTGCCCGGGGCTATGCCAAATTGCTGTATGAACGCGAACTGCACGATCAATTGCTCAACGACGTGCTCGTGGCTGATCCCTATTACGACGGATACACACTGAGCAACGTGCTTGCGCAGGAACAGGCAAAAGCGCTGCTCGCCGAAGCAGACGACTATTTCTAGACGGATCGACGATGAAGAAACTCCTGTTGACAACCATTGCTTTACTGTTTGCGCTACCACTACAGGCCGCGACCCTGAAGATCGCGACCGTGACGCCGGAAGGTTCGGCGTGGATGAAGGGCATGCGTGCCAGTGCGGCCGAGATCAAGGAACGCACCGATGGACGCGTACAGATCAAGTACTACGGCGGCGGTGTCATGGGCAATGACCAGAAAGTACTGAGTCGGATACGCCTGCGTTCCCTCCAGGGTGGCGCGTTTACGCCGTCTGCCCTGGTCAGCCAGTACAACAATCTGAATCTCTATGGCCTGCCCATGGTCTTTGATTCCGAGGAAGAGGCCGCGTACGTGCGTAGCCGGCTCGACGAGCGACTGGAACAGGGCCTGGAGGAGGCCGGCTGGGTGAACTTCGGATTCGCTGCGGGCGGCTTCGCCAACCTGTTATCGAATTCGCCGATTCGCGGTGTCGACGACCTCAAAGGCAAGAAGGTCTGGATCCCGGAAGGCGACGACATCAGTCGCCATACCATGCAGGCCCTGTCGCTGACACCAGTGTCGTTGCCGCTCACCGACGTGCTGACCGGCCTGCAGACCGGGCTGATCGACATCGTCCCGATGTCCCCCGTCGGCGCACTGGTGCTCCAATGGCACACCAAGGTGAAATACATTACCGAGTTTCCGCTCGTCTATACGCTCGGATTCATGGCCGTGGACAAACGTGCGTTCGACAAGCTCAGCGCGGCAGACCAGGTAATCGTGCGCGAGGTCATGGAGCGGACCTACCGGAGCTTCAACGAGCAGAACCTCATCGACAATCGTGGCGCGCGCGACGCGCTGCTGAAAGCCGGGATCGAGAGCGTCGAGGTGAACGCTGATGAGTACCAGCGTGTGCGGAAGCTGCTACTCGATTCGAATCGGGAGCTTGGAGTTGAGGGGAACTTCAGTGTCGATTTGTACGACGAAATGCTGCGCCACATCGAGGAATACCGCGGCGAACGACAGGCGAGTACCGGTTCGGCGAATTGAAGGGACTCCTGCAGAAGCTCGAGCGGGCAGGGAGGCTTGCTGAAAATACGGCGATGATCGTGTTGCTTGGCACGATGATAGGCGTTGCCGTCTTCCAGATTGTCAATCGACAGATACTCGGCGGAATGTTTACGCTGGCCTGGGCAGACGAACTGGTCAGGTTGATCGTGCTGTGGCTTGCCATGGTCGGCTCGATCGCCGCCTGCCGCGACAACAAGCACATTCGCATCGACCTGATCACGCACATCCTGACCGGATCCGTGATCACCTGGATCAAGATTCTCGTCGACCTTTTTGCCGCCGGCGTGTGCGCCATGATCGGCTGGCAAGCGTGGCGTCTGATCAAGGAGGAGATGAGCTGGGGCGACACGGTACTCGGTAACGTGCCCTTGTGGCTTATGCATGCCATCGTGCCGCTCGCGTTTGTACTGGTCAGCTACCAGTTCCTCGTCCGTGTCCTGAGACTCGTGCACAGCCTGCGTAGTCCCGCAGAGGCAACCGAGTGATTCTCGTCAGCATTATCCTGGTGATCCTGGCCGTCCTGGGCGCGCCACTGTTCACGATTATTGCGACCAGCGCCATGGTCGGCTTTCACAACAGCGATAACGAGCTGATGATCATTGCGCTCGAACTCATGAGCATCGCGGACATGCCGATACTGACGGCGATTCCGTTGTTCACGTTTGCAGGTTACGTCCTGAGTGAGAGTAACGCGCCGCATCGACTCGTGCGCCTGACCAGCGCGATGTTCGGCTGGATGCCCGGCGGCCTGGCGCTCGTATGTCTCGCCGCCTGCGCGTTCTTCACCGCATTTACGGGCGCTTCGGGCGTCACGATCATCGCACTGGGTGCGATTCTGTACCCGGCTTTGAAGCAGGACGGCTACAGCGACCGCTTCAACCTCGGACTCGTTACTTCTTCCGGCAGCCTCGGACTGTTGTTTGCGCCGTCGCTGCCGCTGATCCTTTACGGCGTCGTCGCCGAAATAAGCATCGACGACCTGTTCCGCGCCGGCGTTCTCCCGGGCATCGTCATGCTCGTGATGCTGTCTGGTTACAGCATCTGGGTGAATCGGCACAATCGCAAACCCGTCAGTGCGTTTTCGTGGCGCGAGGTCGGTGCCGCGCTGCGTGAGGCGATCTGGGAACTGCCGCTGCCCATCGTCGTGCTCGGTGGCATTTATTCCGGTTTCTTTGCCGTCTCCGAGGCAGCCGCGATCACAGCGTTGTATGTGTTTGTTATCGAGGTCCTGATCAATCGCGAGATCGCCTTCAGGGACCTGCCCCGGATTACGCGCGATTCGATGGTGCTGGTTGGCGGCATATTGATGATTCTCGGCGTATCGCTGGCCTCGACGTACTACATGATCGATACGGAGGTGCCACAGAAACTTCTGGCCTTCGTAGCCGAGCTGGTAAGCTCGCCGACATCGTTCCTGATCCTGCTACTGATCTTCCTGCTGATCCTCGGCGCGATCCTCGATATCTTTTCCGCGATCGTCCTGGTCGTGCCGCTGATCCTGCCGATTGCCGCGGGCTTCGGAGTGAACGAAGTGCACCTCGGTATCGTGTTCCTCGCTGCCATGCAGCTTGGCTATCTGACACCGCCGGTCGGACTCAACCTGTTCATCGCCAGCTACCGGTTCGAGAAGTCGATCATGCATGTGTACGCGGCGACCTTCCCGTTCCTTGTGATTCTGCTACTGTCCGTTATCCTGATAGCATTCTGGCCCGACCTGTCCCTGTTGCTCGTCCGGGCCTCCAGCTAATAAGGGGTGTAGTGCTATGCGCAGATTCGTCGTCCTGTTAGCAGGCATGCTCTGGATTCCGCTGGCATCAGCGTCGCTCGGCGACGTGCGGCTGCCGCCGGGATTCATTATCGAGGAGTACGCCGAAGTCCCTAATGCGCGCTCGCTGGCGATAGGTGACAGGGGCACCTTGTTCGTCTCCACGCGCAGGGCTGGCGAAGTCTATGCCGTCGTCGAAGACGAAGACGGTGCGACGCATACGATCGAGCTACTCGCTGGCATGAGCTCGCCCAACGGCATCGCGTTTCGTGACGGCGATCTGTACGTCGCGGAGACCGACCGCGTCTACCGCTACCGCGGTATCGAGGACAACCTCGATTCGCCGCCGCCGGGCGAGCTGCTCGACATCGAGCTGCCGGATAAGAGACACCATGGCTGGCGCTATATCGGCTTCGGCCCCGACGGCAAGCTCTACATCTCGATCGGTGCACCCTGCAACATCTGCAACGAGTCCGGCTTCGCAAAGATCATTCGCGTGAATACCGACGGCACCGGGAGAGAGACCTACGCATCGGGGATTCGCAACTCGGTCGGCTTCACCTGGCACCCGGACACGAAGGAGTTGTGGTTCACCGACAACGGGCGCGACATGCTTGGCGACAACATTCCCCCGTGCGAACTCAATCGGGCCGAACGGCAGGGCCAGCACTTCGGCTACCCGTATTGCCATGGCAGCGATGTGCTCGACCCGGAGTATGGCGAAGGGCGGGACTGCGCCGACTACACGCTGCCGGCGCAGAACCTCGGCCCGCATGTTGCGCCACTGGGCCTTAAGTTCTATACCGGCGACATGTTCCCGGACGAGTACCAGGGGCAGCTCTTCATTGCGGAACACGGTTCATGGAATCGATCCAGGAAGATCGGCTACCGTGTGACGCTGGTGAGGCTCGACGGCAACGAAGCAGTGAGTTATGAGCCGTTCGCCTGGGGCTGGCTCGAGAACGAGCAGGTCTCGGGCCGGCCGGTGGACCTGCTGGTCAAGGCTGACGGCTCGTTGCTTGTCAGCGACGACCTCGCGGGTAAGATTTATCGCATCACCTACCAGGGTGGGCAGTAACAAGGAATTGAAATGAGCAGTGGTAATTTCATCGTGCGTTTCTTCAGCGCTGTCTGGCGCGGCGTCAACGGCCTGCGCAAAATCCTGCACCTCCTGCTCTTGCTGTTCATCTTTCTGTTGTTCTTCGGCGTGATGTCGGGAGAGGCGCCGCCGATCCTGCCGCAGAAAGCAGCACTGGTGGTCCAGCCGGTGGGCAGGCTCGTCGAACAGCTCAGCGGTAACCCCTACGATCGCGCCCTGGCGGAACTGCTGGGCGAAACACAGCCTGAGACGGTTGTGCAGGACGTGGTCAACGCGCTCGAGGAGGCGAAGGACGATCCACGAATCGCGGCCGTACACCTCGAGCTGTCAGCGTTGACCTCCGCAGGCGTCGACAAGCTGGAGCGTGTTGCGGCTGCGATCGAGTCATTCCGGAATACCGGCAAACCGGTAGTGGCCAGTGCGGATTTCTATACACAACAGGGCTACTTCCTGGCGGCTCATGCCGATGAGGTCTATCTGAACCCCGAGGGTATCGTATTCCTGCAAGGCTACGGCTCGTACCGGGACTACTTCGCCGACGCAATCGAAATGCTACGCATCGACTGGAACGTGTTCAGGGTCGGCACACACAAGTCATTCGTTGAACCGTATACGCGCATGGACATGTCGCCTGAGGATCGCGCATCCCGGTTGCGGCTGGTCCGGCATCTCTGGAGCGAGTATGAACGGCACGTTGTCGAGGCGCGTGGCCTTACCGACGGCGCGGTCGAAGATTACGCACAAAACCTCGTTGCTCACACGGAAGCGGCCGGTGGTGATCTTGCGATCGCAGCGCGTGATCGTGGACTCGTCGATGATCTTCTCGGTCGCACGGAATTGCGCGACCTGCTGATCGGCTATGTGGGAACGTCGGACGACGATGACGCGACGTACTCCGGCGTCTGGATGTATGAGTACCTGTCGCAGCTTGCGCTGCGTCGTGCGACGAAGGTAAGCGCGGAGAACGTCGCGATCGTGGTCGCTTCAGGCAGTATTCTCGACGGGTCGCAGCCGCCGGGTACGATCGGTGGGGATTCGACCGCAAGCCTGCTAAAGCGGGCGCTGGACGACGAATCCGTCAAGGCCGTCGTGCTGCGAGTCGACAGCGGTGGAGGCAGTGCGTTTGCTTCGGAGGTCATTGCGGAGGAGGTTCGCAAACTCCAGGTCGCCGGCAAACCCGTCGTCGCCTCGATGGGCAGCGTCGCCGCGTCCGGTGGCTACTGGATCTCCATGGACGCCGACAGAATCTACGCCAGCCCGACCACGATTACCGGTTCGATTGGCATCTTCGGCATGTTTCCGACCTTCCAGCGAACGCTGGCGATGGTGGGGGTCGCGACCGACGGTGTGGGCACCACACCGTGGTCGGGGCAACTGCGCCCGGATCGCGAGATGAGCGAGGAAATGAAGCAGCTTATCCAGATTTCGATCAATGACGGCTACCGTGATTTTATCTCCGGCGTTGCCAACGGCCGTGACCTGGATGTCGGCTATGTCGACCAGATCGGGCAAGGCCAGGTCTGGACTGGCGAAGAGGCGCTCGCCAACGGCCTCGTCGATGAACTCGGCGGACTCGACGCGGCGATTGCCGGCGCGGCGGAACTCGCCGGTCTCGATCATTACGGCGAGAAGCTGATCGAGATCGAGATGTCACCCACCGAAAAGCTGCTACTCGACCTGTTATCGATCGTACGCGGTGCCGGCATCGATCTGCAGGCGTTGACCTCACCGCCGACGATGGTCGAAGTGTTCGCCAACCGGTTCGAGGAGTTGTTGGCGCGCGTCGCGCGGTTCAACGATCCACTGGGCCGCTATACTTACTGCTTCTGCGAGATTCCATAGGAGCGGCCCTTGCGGGCGATGACGCCGGACGGCCTGCTGTTCCTTGCAGTGCTCCAGCAGTCCAACCAGTCGATGTAGCACATACCGCTTAAACGGTCGCTTTCGGCCACCTGCGTATCATCAGGACACGACTGACCGTGCCGCCGGTTCAGGCAGCGAGCGGGGCACTCGAGCATCCGAATGCAGCCCGCTGGCTGCGGTATTGTCGCTTCAGGCGCTTCAGGCGCTTCAGGCGCTTCGGTCGCTCAACCTAATTGACGCTCGTCGTTTCCGGTCCGTCGAGTCTCGCGAAATATCGCGCGAACACGGCTGCTTCCTCATCGGACATCTGCTGTGCCTGGGACGTCATCAATGCGTTGTAGCGTGCGCCGCTCATATACTGGTGCAACGCGTGCTCGAGACGATCCTCGGTTCGGCCAGCTAGCGTGGGGATTTCCGGATTGTCGCTGATACCGTTGGCGCCATGGCAGGTGACACATGCCCGTGTTGCATCGATGCCGGCGAAGTACGCCGTATCGGCATCCTCCAGCCGCGCGAATACCGCGGCCCGAAGGCCTTCAGAAGCAGCAACAAGGTCAGACCTGGTCACCAGTTCATAGTGTCGCGCCGCGACACGATAGTCACCGAGTTCCCGAGCGACCTCAGCCAGCGCAAGGTTGCGCCTGTCAACGGTTCTCGACAGGCGAACAGCCTTTTCGAAACTTGCCCGCGCCCCAACCAGGTCACCCTTCGCCCTCTGAATGATTCCGCGGTTGAAAAGAATCGCGGACTCATTCTCCCGGCCAAGCAACTCGACTCTCAGGGCTTGCGTGCAGCGAAACGTACTCAATGACTCCGGATCCGCGCCCGTCGCGACCTTGACTGTCTCGTCGAAGCACAGATTGGCGTTGTGTTCCTCATAGACCTCCTGAGCGCCGAACGCGATACCGACGGTGAATGTCATCAGCGCACCAAAGAATGTGATTGCTGCGGCAACTTTGCCCATAACGATCTCCTTTCCGTTATTAACGAGAAGCGGCAGCCCGGCGATCTTGGGGTCCTTCGTGGCGTACGAACGTCGCGGAGGAAGCGAGGACCCGTGGCTTTGCGTCTCTGTCTTTCGGCAGATTTGCCTTTATCGCAAGGTGCATTGTCCGACCTGGAGAATCGGTGTCAATTCTGGCATGTACCTAAGGTGGCACCTCGGTAAGCGTCACAAGCGGCGGTATTGTGCGCTTGAGGTCAGCGTTTGCCATGGGTCAGTTCCAGTGGAGAATGACTTTGCCGGACTGGCCCGACTCCATCAGTTCGAACGCCGGCTGGAATTCGTCGATATCGAAGTGGTGCGTGATGATCGGGTCCATGTTCAGGCCGCTCTGCAGCATGCTCGACATCTTGTACCAGGTCTCGAACATTTCGCGGCCGTAAACGCCTTTCAGGATCAATCCCTTGAAGATAACTTCGTTCCAGTCAACCGCCATGTCGCCTGGCGGTATGCCAAGGATAGCGATCTTGCCGCCATGATGCATGGTCCGCAGCATGCCGCGGAAGGCATCCGGGTTACCCGACATTTCCATGCCGACGTCGAAGCCCTCGACCATGCCGAGTTCCTTCATCGTGTCGTCGATGGTTTTTTGCGCTACGTTGATCGCTCGAGTCGCCCCCATTTTTCTTGCCAGATCCAGGCGGTAGTCGTTCACGTCTGTGATCACGACGTGACGTGCGCCGGCATAACGCGCGATAGCGACGGCCATGATGCCGATGGGCCCGGCGCCGGTGATAAGGACGTCTTCACCGACCAGGTCGAAGGAGAGGGCGGTGTGGGTTGCATTGCCGAGCGGGTCGAGAATGGACGCCATGTCGTCCGTGATGGCGTCAGGTAGCTTGAACACGTTGAACGCCGGCACCGAGATGTATTCGGCGAAGGCGCCCGGCCGATTGACGCCGACGCCGATCGTGTTCATGCACAGGTGACGGCGGCCGGCACGGCAGTTGCGGCAATAGCCGCAGGTAATGTGACCCTCGGCCGACACGCGGTCGCCTACCTGATAGCCGTGCACCTCGACACCGCGATCCACGATTTCGCCACTGAATTCGTGCCCTACGGTCATCGGTACCGGGATCGTCGCCTGGGCCCACTCGTCCCACTTGAAGATGTGGATGTCGGTGCCGCAGATCGCCGTGCGATTGACCTTGATCAGCACGTCGTTGTGGCCGACGTGCGGCGTCTCGATGTCTTCCATCCAGATGCCGCGTTCGGGTTTGGCTTTGACCAGCGCTTTCATGACAGTTCCCGGTTAGTGAATTACGCCGAGTTCGCGACCGACGTCGGTAAAGGCATCGATCGCCAAGTCGAGTTGGTCACGCGTGAGGCCGGCCGACATCTGGGTGCGGATACGGGCCTGGCCCTTCGGCACGACCGGGTAGGAGAAGCCGATAACGTAGATGCCACGCTCGAGCAGCTTGTCCGACATTGCCGTCGCCAGCTTTGCATCACCGAGCATGACCGGGATGATCGGGTGCTCCCCGGGCTTCAGGTCGAAACCCCGTTCGGTCATTTGCGCCCGGAAATAGGCGGCGTTCTCGTGCAACTGTTGTTGCAGCGAGTTGTCTCGCTCGAGCAGGTCGAGCACGGCGATTGACGACGCAGCAATCATGGGCGCTACGGAATTCGAGAACAGGTAAGGTCGCGAGCGCTGGCGCAGCCAGCCGACGATTTCCCTGCGACCGGAGGTGTAGCCGCCCGAGGCGCCGCCCAGTGCCTTGCCGAGGGTGCCCGTGATGATATCGATGCGGCCCATGACGCCGCGATACTCGTGTGTGCCGCGGCCGTGCTCGCCGAGAAAACCGGCGGCGTGACAGTCGTCGATCATCGTCAACGCGTCGAATTCGTCGGCGAGCTCGCAGATCCCGGCAAGGTCGGCGATGGTCCCGTCCATCGAGAACACACCGTCGGTGACGATCAGCCGGGCGTCGGCGTCTGTTGCGGCTTCGAGCTGCACCCGCAGGTCGTCCATGTCGTTGTTGGCGTAGCGGTAACGCCCGGCTTTGCACAGGCGGATACCGTCGATGATGCTCGCGTGATTGAGGGCATCGCTAATGACCGCATCCTGGGGCCCGAGCAGCGTCTCGAACAGGCCGCCGTTGGCGTCGAAACAGCTCGGATACAGGATCGTGTCCTCGGTGCCGAGAAACGCGCTGATACGCTCTTCGAGCGTCTTGTGAATGGTCTGGGTGCCGCAGATGAAACGGACCGAGGCCATGCCGTAGCCGTACTCATCGAGCGCCTTGTGAGCGGCGGCAATGACTTCAGGGTGGTTGGCCAGCCCGAGGTAATTGTTGGCGCAGAGGTTCAGGACCTCGGTCGTGTCGCCATCGGATCTGACGCTGATGGCCGCCTGCTGCGGCCCTGCGATCAGTCGTTCCTGTTTGAACAAACCCTCGGATTTGAGCGCTTCGGTCCGGGTCGCAAGCGACTCGAGAAATGATGCTGGCACAGGGAAATCCCGAAATAGTTGGAACTGAAATTATATCGTGAATTCGCAGCAATTGAGCTATCATCGCCGCCACCAGCACCCTGTTCCGGGGCACGAATTCGAATCCGCGACAGGCGGACGACGGGAGTCAAGAATGGGTTTTGTCGACCAACCGGCTGCCCGGGAAAGCAGCATTTCCTACATCAATGACAACTACCTGGCTGACGAACAGGCGCTCGTCCGGCAACTCGCCGCAGAAGCGGACCCCGGGGAGTCGACGCGCGGCAAGATTGCGGACACTGCCGCACAGCTGGTGCGCGCAGTTCGCAAAAACACGAAAAACGACGGCGGCATCGAGGCATTTCTCAAGACCTACGATCTCTCTTCCGACGAGGGCGTGCTGCTCATGTGTATCGCGGAGGCGTTGCTGCGCATCCCTGACGCCGATACGGCAGATAAGCTGATTGCCGACAAGATCACGTCGGCGAACTGGGGAGACTACGTCGGCGCGAGTGGCTCGCTGTTCGTCAATGCTTCTACCTGGGGCCTGATGCTGACCGGCAAGATCCTCACGCTCGACGAGATTGCGAAAGGTAATCCGACGAAGATGCTCGGCAAGCTCGTCAGCCGTGCCGGCGAACCGGTAGTTCGCACGGCAATGCGCCAGGCTATGAAGATCATGGGGCACCAGTTCGTCATGGGGCGCACGATCAGGGAAGCGCTCACCCGTGCCATGAAGAGCACAGATCTTCCGTACCGCTATTCTTTCGACATGCTCGGCGAGTCCGCGCTTACAGCCGCCGACGCCCGGCGCTACCTCGAGAGTTACCACGAGGGCATCAAGAGCATCGGTGCGGCCAGTGTCGAGTCGGCCGACGTGTTCGCGGCACCGGGTATCTCGGTCAAACTGTCGGCGTTGCACCCTCGCTATGAGTACTCTCACGAAGAGCGTGTCATGACCGAGCTCGTGCCCTCGGTACTGCAACTTGCGCAGCATGCGAAGGACATCGGCATCGGTCTGACGATCGACTCGGAAGAAGCACATCGCTTCGAAATGTGGCTGAACATCTTCGCACGCATCTACCGTGACCCGTCCCTCAAGGGCTGGGATGGCCTGGGCGTCGCACTGCAGACCTATCAGCGTCGTGGCCGTGATGGTATGCGTTTCCTGATCGAGCTGGCCGAGGACGTCGGTCGGCGCATCCCGGTTCGTCTCGTCAAGGGCGCTTACTGGGACAGCGAAGTCAAGTGGGCCCAGGAACAGGGCATCGAGAGCTACCCGGTGTTCACGCGCAAGTCGCACTCCGACATCTCCTACCTGGCCGTGGCCCGTGCCGCTCTCGCTGCGGACGAGAAGATCTACGCGCAGTTCGCGACTCACAACGCGCACACGCTGGCCAGTGTCCTGCACTACGCAGGCTCACGTCGTGACTACGAGTTCCAGCGCCTGCATGGTATGGGCGAGGAACTCTATGCCGAGGTCGTCGATCCCGATAAGCACGACCGGCCGTGCCGCGTATACGCACCCGTCGGCAACCACGAAGATTTGCTGCCGTACCTCGTGCGCCGCCTGCTCGAGAACGGCTCGAATACGTCGTTTGTCAACAAGATTGCGGATGCGTCGATTGCAGTCGAAGACATCATCGCCGACCCGCTGGAGACGGCGACGGGCCACGATTACGCGGCTCATGATCGCATCCCGACACCGGCAGACATCTTCCAGCCGGAGCGCAGCAACTCGCGCGGGGTAAACCTCGCAAACAGGAGCGTCAGCCAACAGTTGCTGGCTGAGCTCGAGGCTGCAAGCAAGAGAGAAATAACCGCCCGGCCGATCATCGGTGGCAAGGAGATCGATGGCGTCGAGGAGCCGTCGGTCAACCCGACCAATACCTCCGAGATTGTCGGCATCTGCCACCAGGCCGGGGCGGCCGACATCAGGAAAGCCATCGACGTGTCGGTTGCGGCGCAACCGTCGTGGGACCGCGTCGGTGCGGAAGAACGCGACCGGATCCTGAACAAGGCAGCAGACCTTTTCGAGAAGCATCGTGACGAACTGCTCGGGCTCGTGGTGCGCGAGGGCGGCCGGACGATCCCGGATGCCATTTCCGAGCTTCGCGAAGCAGTCGATTTCATGCGCTACTACGGCGCGCAGGCGAAGAAGCACTTCGGTGAGCCCATTTTGCTGCCGGGCCCGACGGGCGAGCGCAACACTTACAGCATGCGCGGCAAGGGGGTGTTCATCGCAATCAGCCCGTGGAACTTCCCACTGGCGATTTTCACGGGCCAGGTAACGGCCGCTCTGGCTTCAGGTAATGCCGTCATCGCCAAACCCGCAGCGCCGACGCCGCTGGTTGCCTACCGTGCCATCCGGTTGCTGCACGAAGCGGGTGTCCCGCATGACGTGTTGCACTACCTGCCGTGTGGCGGTCGGGTGATCGGCGAGGCCGGTGTCGCCGACCCGCGCATCGCGGGCGTGGTGTTCACGGGCTCGACCGAGGTTGCCCGGACGATCAACCAGACCCTGGCGCATCGCGACGGTGCGATCGGCACACTCATCGCCGAGACAGGCGGCCAGAATGCGATGTTCGTTGACAGCTCCGCGTTGCCCGAGCAGGTGGTGCATGACGCCATCTACTCGGCGTTCAACAGTGCCGGGCAGCGCTGCTCGGCCCTGCGCCTGCTGTGTGTCCAGCAAGAGATCGAACCGCGTACGCTGGACCTGCTCAAAGGCTACATGGAAGAACTCACGCTCGGCGATCCGCGACACCTGGCTACGGACGTCGGCCCGTGCATCGACGATCCGTCGCGTAAGATCCTTGCCGCCCACGTCGAGCGCATGGACAGGGAACAGAAGATCGTCCACCGCTGTGCGCTGCCGGACGGCAGCGAGGCGGGCACATTCTTTGCCCCCACGCTCGTCGAGATCGACGATATCGCCGCACTGACCGAGGAACAGTTCGGCCCGATCCTGCACGTCGTCAAATTCCGGAGCCGCGACCTCGACAAGACCGTCGCCAAGGTCAACGCGACGGGATTCGGCCTGACGATGGGGCTGCACAGCCGTATCGATTCCCGCGTCAGGGGGCTGGCCGCCGACTCCGGCGCCGGTAACCTGTACGTCAATCGCAACATGATAGGTGCAGTCGTCGGCGTGCAGCCGTTTGGCGGACGCGGGCTCTCGGGCACCGGTCCCAAGGCGGGCGGTCCGCACTACGTGCAGCGCTTTGGCACCGAGTTCACGCTGAGCAACAACATCTCGGCCGTTGGGGGCAACGCGAGCCTGCTGACGCTGGGCTCCGACTGACACAAGATGGCCGACAGTGTCAGCGTTTTCGATATCTTCAAGATAGGGATCGGCCCGTCCAGTTCGCATACGGTCGGGCCGATGAAAGCGGCGCGCGCCTTTGCCCAGGGCGCGCCCGATGCCGCCCGCTATCA
>JBFFOM010000038.1:0-29097 GCA_041574455.1 Woeseiaceae bacterium
AACGCTCTTGCCGACGGTAGTACAGGACTGTCCGTCTTGTTCTTCAATCCGAATCCCAATCAATACAACTGTGAGTTCATCCGCCTACCGAGTCGAGACCGATTTGCCTGGGACATTGCAAACCAACGGATAGTCATGCGGTTGGATTCAGGTGGCAATTACATGTTCATTCTGACCGGTATAGCGACACTGGATGACGCTAAGCCACTTCTGGTCGACCTGATGATTCGCATTGGAAATCTTCCACTCGTGGTGGATGACTTTCGAGACCAAACGACAAACGAGTTCGACTGCTCGAACGAAAAGCTCTTGTCCCTGCTTTGAATATGAAAGAAATCACCATGCGAGCCACTATCTAGAAATTAGATAGTCGAATTGGTGGGCCCCCGGGGACTCGAACCCCGAACCAATGGATTAAGAGTCCACTGCTCTACCAATTGAGCTAGAGGCCCCACGCCAGAATAAGTGGGGTGGCTGATGGGACTCGAACCCACGACGACCGGGATCACAACCCGGGGCTCTACCAACTGAGCTACAGCCACCACGGAAACCAAATTGTAAGCGGCTTGCACCGCATCTGCACCACCTCAGGGAGGCAGTGGCGCGCCCGGCAGGACTCGAACCTGCAGCCGCCAGATTAGAAATCTGATGCTCTATCCAATTGAGCTACGGGCGCACAGTTTTAGTCTAACCGGAATTCCGGCTGGTCGGGGCAGACGGATTCGAACCGCCGACCCACTGCTCCCAAAGCAGTTGCGCTACCAGACTGCGCCATGCCCCGTTAGCCAGGTTTTCCGCCACGTGGCCCGGGCCGTCCCAGGTCGCGCGAGGCGCGATAATACGGGGACACCGGTTGGCAATCAAGCAATTAGCTCGGGTATATTGCCGGTCTTCATCCAGCCCGGAGCCCGGCCAAGACCATGAAATACCGACTCGTAGTTTTGCTGTTCACCCTGTCCTTTCTCGCGGCCTGTCCGGCCGATCACGCGCCGCCCCCGGAGCAGACACTCAAGACCGAGGGATCAGCGCCGGCGACCGCTTTCGTGAAGGTGACGACCTCGGCAGGCGCATTCACGCTGCAGCTCGACGGCCGGTCCGCACCGATCACCGTTGCGCACTTTCTAAAGAACGTCGACTCGGGCTTCTACGTCGGCACCGTGTTCCACCGCATCATCCCCGGGTTCATGATCCAGGGCGGCGGCTACGACGAGGCGTTCAACCTGCGCGAGACCAGCGAGACGATTGCGAACGAATCCGGTAACGGGCTCGGCAACCGGCGCGGCACGATTGCGATGGCCCGGACGCCCGATCCGCACTCTGCCGGCACGCAGTTCTTCATCAACGTCGTCGACAACGTGAACGACAACCCGGCCACGGCCAACCTGGACCCGGTCAAATCGGGACCGGATGCCCGCTGGGGCTACACGGTGTTCGGCTACGTCGTGGAGGGCATGGAGACAGTCGACCTGATCGCCCAGTACGAGACCGAGCCGAACGGCCCGGGCGGCGCGCCGGCGCCCATCATTCCCGTCATCATCGAGAGTATGGCGCGGGTGATGCCGCAGTAAGATGGCGACGCTGTTCATCTCCGATCTGCACCTCGAGGCCGAGCACCCCGAGATCGGCGAGCAGTTCCTGGCCTTTCTGGCGGGCCCGGCACGCGCCGCTGACGCGCTTTATATCCTCGGCGACCTGTTCGAGTCCTGGGTCGGCGACGACGACCCGAGCCCCTATTACGCGGGCATGAAAGTCGCGCTGCGCGAGCTCGCCGACAGCGGCGTGCCCGTCTATTTCATGCATGGCAACCGCGACTTCATGATCGGCGAGCAGTTCGCGAGCGAAACCGGCGTGACCCTGCTTAACGACCCGACGCCGCTGGAGCTGCACGGCGAGCAGGTGCTTCTCGTCCATGGCGACAGCCTCTGCACCGACGACGTCGAATACCAGCAGGTGCGTGCCATGACGCGCAACCCCGAATGGCAGGCCATGATGCTCGCCAAACCACTCGAGGAGCGCATCGCGTTTGCGCAGGCCGCCCGCGAGCAAAGCCAGGCGCGCTACGGCTCACTCGACGAGGAGATCACCGACGTCAACCAGGACGCGGTCGAAGCAATGATCCGAGAGCATGGCTGCGACATCCTGCTGCACGGCCATACGCACCGCCCTGCCGTACACCCGTTCCACGTGGACGGGCGCCCCGTGCACCGGATCGTGCTCGGCGACTGGTACGAGCAAGGCAGCATGGTGGAGTGGGACGAGGACGGGCCGCGGTTGGAGGAGTTACCGCGGTGACCCCGAGTGAAACCGGAACTCGTCGTCCGGTTCGGTAATCAGCGAAGCCTCGATCGCCTTGAGTTCCTCGAGACGCGCATCGACTTCGTTTTCATCGATGCCGCATTCCGATTTCGCGAACGCGATGTAATGCTCGAAGTGGCGGGCTTCGGAGGCCAGCAGCCCGCCGTAGAACTTGCCAAGTCGCTCTGGCAGCCGCGGCGCGATCTTCGCGAAGCGTTCGCAGGAGCGTGCCTCGATCAGCGCACCAACCAGCAGCATGTCGAGCAGCTTGTACGGTTCCTCATGGCGCACGGCGTCGCGGAGTCCGCCGGCGTAGCGCGAGGCTGACAGGCGCGCGAAACCGACGTTCATGTCGTCCATGATCGAGCGTACCTGTTCGAAGTGCCGCAGCTCTTCGCGGGCCAGGCGCGACATGCGCTGTGCAAGCGCCGTTCTCTCCGGGTAGCGGTAGAGAAAGCCGAGCGCCGTCGAGGCCGCCTTGAGCTCGCAGTTCGCGTGATCGAGCAGCATTTCGGGCAGCCGGTTGCAGGCCTCGTCGAGCCACGCGTCCGGCGTCGGCGTATCGAGGAACGCCGCGATGTTCCCGGGAACCGGTGCATCTACAGCCATTCTTCGATCTCTTCTGCAGACTGCAGCCGGTCACCGGGCGACTTGGCGAGCATCATGTTGAGCAAGGCCTGGTACTTGCCGAAGCGTGCCGGCAGCATCGGGATCGGCTCGTTCGCGTGCAGGTAGATGATGCCCATGGCCGTATCGGCACGGTAGGGTTTCCGGCCGGTCAGCATCTCGAAGAAGATGATGCCCAGGCTGTAAATGTCGCTGCGCTCGTCGACGCCGTTGCCGTGGCCCTGTTCGGGGCTCATATAGTACGGCGTGCCGAAGATCCCGTCCCTGTCCGAGATGTCCGCCTCGGACTTGGCGGATTTCGCGAGACCGAAATCGATCAGTGCGATCGAGCCGTCCTTGCGCAGCATGATGTTGCCGGGCTTGAGGTCACGATGCAGGACACCCTTGGCATGGACGGCCGACAACGCGCCCGCGATCTGGCGCAGGTACTGCACGGCCTGACGTTCGGCGATGCCGGCCTCGATCTTTGCCCTGAGGTCCCCGCCACCGAGGTACTCCATCGCGATGTGCGCATGGTCGTCCCCGACGCCCAGGTCGTAGATGCGCACGATATTGGGGTGACTCATGTCGGCAATCGTCTCGTATTCCTGCAGGAACCGATCGAAGGCTTCGATGCTGTCGCCCTGTCCCGGCGGCTGCCGCAGGACCTTGAGCACGACCTGCAGGTGCGTCGATTCACGCTCGGCGAGGTATACGCCGGAGTGTGCTGTCGAACCGAGACGCCGCATGAACCGGTAGCCCTTGATCAGCGGGTGGATGCCGGTACGCATATCGCCCATGAACAACGAGTTGGTCGACGCCACCCGCTCACGTGCCAAGAGCACGTCGGTCAAGCCGACGATCAGCGAGTCGTGGTTGACGTGATCGCGGATGAAATGTGCATCAGGTCTCAGGCTGCTTGCCTCATCCTCGTCTTCCTCAGTACCAAAGTAGATGACCGGCGGGAAGTTCTTTTTGCCGACGAACCGGCGTAGCACCTCGACGCCCTCACGATCGTCGCCATGCCGGCTGCCGAGCAGGATCAGGTCGTTGCCGGCACCCGAGAACTCGTCGGGAAGGTGCCCGGCCTCGGTCGGGTCGTACGCCGAGATGATCGCATCAGGCCAGTGCGTCGTGACGTGATGCATGAGCAGCGTGCGGAAGTCCGCCTGCTCATCGATGATCATGACCTTGATGCTCAACTTTGGAAGGAAACGACCTTGGCTTTTTTGGCGTGGCGCTTCTTGTTGCGGGCCTGCTTGGCAGCGTCGTTACGGCGGGACTCGAGTTCGACCAGGTATTCCGGGGTGACATCGCCGGTAACGTATTCGCCCGAGAAACACGAGGTGTCGAACTCGGTGATCCCGGACTGGTCGTAGCGCACCGAGCGAATCAGGCCGTGCAGGTCCTGGTAGATCAGGCGGTCCGCGCCAATCAGCTTCTCTATCTCGTCGATGTCGCGGCCGTTCGCGATCAGTTCCGATGCCGCCGGCATGTCGATGCCGTACACGTTGGGGTAACGCACCGGTGGTGCCGCCGAGGCGAAATAGACCTTGTTGGCACCGGCTTCGCGGGCCAGCCGGATGATCTGCTTCGAGGTCGTGCCGCGTACGATGGAGTCGTCGATCAGCAACACGTTTTTCTTGCGGAACTCCAGCCCAATCGCGTTGAGTTTGCGGCGCACGGACTCCGCGCGCTCGGCCTGCCCCGGCATGATGAAGGTGCGACCGATGTAGCGGTTCTTGACGAAGCCCTCACGGTATTTGACACCCAGGTGGTAGGCCACCTGCAGCGCGGCCGTGCGGCTCGTATCGGGAATCGGGATGACGACGTCAATATCGTGGTCCGGGAAATCCCTGACGATCTTGCCGGCGAGCTGCTCACCCATACGCAGGCGCGCCTTGTAGACCGAGATGCCGTCCAGCATCGAATCCGGACGCGCAAAATACACATGCTCGAAAATACACGGCGTGTGCTTGGTTTCGCCCGGATAGTCACGCATGTTCAGCGTGCCGTCGTTCTCGATGTAAACGCACTCGCCGGGCCGCACGTCACGCATGCGCTGGAATTGCAGCGCATCGATCGCGACGCTCTCGGATGCGACCATGTAATCCATCTGCGCGTCGCCCTTGCGCTCGCCTATGACAAGTGGACGAATGCCATGCGGGTCCCGGAATGCCACGATGCCGAAACCGATGATCATTGCGACAACCGCATAGCCTCCGGTACAACGCGCATGCACGGCCCGGACCGCGTCGAAGACGTTCTCCGGCGTCGGACAGCCGTTGACACGACTCTGCAGCTCGTGCGCAAAGACATTGAGCAGAACCTCAGAGTCGGAATTGGTCGACAGGTGCCGACGATCCTCGCGAGTCAGGAGCTTCGCAAGTTCATCGTAGTTGGTGAGGTTGCCGTTGTGTGCGAGGCAGATGCCGTAGGGCGAATTGACGTAGAACGGCTGCGCCTCGGACGACTTCGACCCGCCCGCCGTCGGGTAGCGTACGTGGCCAAGCCCGATGCGTCCGGTCAGTCGCGTCATGTGCCGCTGCCGGAACACGTCCCGTACCAGCCCGTTGCTCTTGCGCTGCTTGAGGCCGGCGTCTTCGCCCCACGTCACGATCCCGGCCGCATCCTGGCCACGGTGCTGCAGAACGGTCAGCGCGTTGTAGAGCCCCTGGGCGACCGGTTTCGTACTGACAATTCCAACTACGCCACACATATTTCGATGTCTCTCTCAGACCTCAATCGGCACGGGAAGCCCGTCCGCTTCTTCTTCAGGAATGATCAACTCCAGCCCCTCGGGGGCGATGATCTTGATCCAGTCCGCAACCACCTGGAGATGCGGGATCAACCTCGAATCTTCCCACCAGTCGTCGTTGGTGAATCCCGCGAACTCGGCACCAATCATGGCGACCGCAACGAGCAGGACGCCACGGGCCGTGCCGAACAGCGCGCCCAGGAAGCGGTCCATGCCGCTCAGCGCCGACATGCGAATAATCTTGGACAGACCCCATCCCAGCAGCCCGCCGAGCGACAGTATAACGGCGAACACGAGGATGCGACCGAACCACTTTTGCAGTTCCTCGGAGCTGAGCCAGCTGTCGGAAACCGTGCCCACCGCAGGCCCGAAATACAACGCAGCCCAGATCGCGACCAGCAGGGCCGCAATTGAAATCGCTTCTTTGACAAAGCCGCGCCACAATCCGATGCCAATGGAAATGGCTATGGCGACAGTGATGATTATGTCGATGATCGGCATCAGAGATGTCGGTACGAATCGGCACACCAGGCACGAGGAATGGACGCGATCATATCACGGGTGCGGCACGACTCGTGCGTCCTTTTCACCCGCCCTGACCAATCGTGCTGCCGTTTCTTCGGCGCCCTCGCGCGTGGCCTGCGGGCCGATACGAACGCGGTACATTGTTCCGGACGAGGTCTGGACTGTGCTGATGCCCGGCAGGTACCCCTCGGCGCGCAACCGCCTGTACAACTTGTCGGCATTCTCCTTGCTCCCAAAGCTGCCGACCTGCACGGCCCACATGCCGGTCGTCGAGGTCGCCGACGGACTGCTGGCTGGCTGCTCTTCTTCGGGTTCCGGCTGCGGCTTCGGCGGGACGCGGAGCGGCTCCTGGCGCTGGACGACGGGCTGCTCTTCCTCTTGCTGCGCGGGCTCTTCCCGCGCTGCCTCGGTTACCTGTTGCGGTGTGTTAGCCGCCGGGACCGGGTCGGTCCGGTCGCGGTCGAGGACAACCGTCTGCGTCTTCTGACCGTCCTGCCCCGGCAGCAGGACACGCTCGGTCACGACGTCGCCCCCCTCGGGCGGTCCGTCGAGGAAGATCGGTACGACGAGGACGACAAAGACGACGAGCACCACGGCGCCGATAATTCGTTCTTTCAAGGCACGTTCCATCATGTTACGGGTGGCGAGTATAGCCCAAGGGACCGCAGCACGGGACCGACGATATAAAACGATCCCGTGACCAGTATTCGGTCACCATCGGCCGCCTCCTGTCGCGCCTCGGCCATGGCGACGTCGATTGAACCGGCGATCAGGCACGGGCGGCCTGTCGCGTTGGCGACACGTCGTGACAACTCCGCTGCCGGCAGCCCTCGGTGACTGTCGGCCATCACCGCAATCCACATGTCGATATGCTCGTCGAGCGGGCCGACAATGCCTTCGATCTCCTTGTCGGCCAGCGCCCCGAGTATTGCGATCGTTTTGCCCGGCCTGCCGCCCGCCCGAAGCATTGCCCCGAGTTCCGCGGCCGCGGCCGGGTTGTGCGCGACGTCGAGCAGCCACTCGACGCCGTCCTGCCCGATACGTTGCCCGCGCCCCGTGAGATGCACGTCGGGCAATACGGCCGCAACGTGGTCCGGGCCGGTCGCTTCATCGAGCCCGGCGGCAGATAGTAGTGCGAGAATGGCCGCAGCGTTGCCGATCTGGAAAGCGCCCTGCAGGCCGGGTTGCGGCACACCGTCGAGCGAGTAATCCCGGTCGCGCAGCAGGAGCTGCGCGCCGATCGATTCCGCATGTTCGACAATCGACTGAGGTACGACGGGGCCGCCGAACACTACCGGGATCCCAGCACGCATGACGCCAGCCTTCTCGCGCGCGATCGTCTCGATGTCCTCACCGAGCCAGTCGCAGTGATCGAGCGCGACGTTGGTGATCAGGGCGGCGGTCGGATCGATCGCATTGCTCGCGTCGAGGCGCCCGCCCATGCCGACCTCGAGGATCCAGACGTCGAGATCGGCATCGGAGAAAATGACGAAGGCAGCCAGGGTGCCGAACTCGAAGTAGGTTAACGGCGTGTCGTTGCGGACGGCTTCGATGCGTTCGAAGGCAGCGATGATCTTTTTGTCGCCGACAAAGCGAGCTCCGACACAGATTCTCTCGTTGTAGTTGACGATGTGCGGCGAAGTGTAGGCGCCGACGCTGTAGCCGGCCGCGCGCAACAAGGCGTCGGCCATCGCAACGCTCGAGCCCTTGCCGTTGGTGCCGGCGATCGTCAGCACGTGCTCGGGCAGCTTGAGCTCCAGCCGGTCGAGTACCGCGCGAACGCGGTCGAGCCCCAGTTCGATCTCATCGGGATGCAGTGATTCGAGCCACGTCAGCCAGTCAGAAAGCGGCGAACCCGGGGGCGGCATGGTGACCTCAGGTGACGGGAACGGGGCTCGGTCGGTTTTCGAACTTGGCGAGCAGGTTGGCGATTTCCTTACGCATCTTGCGGCGGTCGACGATCATGTCGATCGCACCATGGTCGAGCAGGAATTCGCTGCGCTGGAAACCTTCAGGCAGACGCTCACGAACCGTCTGCTCGATAACACGCGGACCGGCGAAACCGATCAGCGCACCCGGCTCGCCGATATTGACGTCGCCGAGCATCGCCAGACTGGCTGACACGCCACCGGTCGTCGGATCGGTCAGCACGGACACGTAAGGGATGCCCTTTTGTCCAAGCGCTGCCAGCGCCGCCGAGGTCTTGGCCATCTGCAACAGCGAGAACAGTGCCTCCTGCATGCGGGCCCCGCCGCTGGCCGCGAACGACACGAGTGGCGTATTGTTGTCGGCGGCATGACGTGCGGCACGCGCGAAGCGTTCGCCGACGACCGACCCCATCGAGCCGCCCATGAACGAGAATTCGAATGCGCAGACGACAATCGGGCGTCCATAGAGAGTGCCGCTGGCACTGACCAGGGCGTCCTTCTCTCCCGTCTTCTTCTGTGCCTGCACGATGCGGTCGCGGTACCTCTTGCTGTCGCGGAATTTGAGCGGATCTTCGGGCTCGAGCCCCGACGAGAGTTCCTGCTGAGAGTGCGGATCGAGAAAAGTGCTGAGACGCTTGCGAGCGCCGATACGCATATGAAAGTTGCACTTCGGGCAGACGTGCAGATTGCGTTCGAGCTCGTTGCGATAGAGCTGCGCATCACAGGCCTGACACTTGATCCAGACTCCCTCGGGAACGGACTTGGTGCGCTTCTCGGTGCTGATGCGCGAAGGCATCAATTTCTCGAACCAACTCATGGGCAAATGGTATCAGCAAGCGGCCGGAATGCCGAACTCCGCGGGGTACTCGACGCGGACAAGCGTCAGGCCTTGCGGTGGCGCCGTTACGCCGCCCAGCGTGCGGTCCCGGCTCTCCAGGACCTCGCCAATCCAGCCGGGCGGCTGCTCGCCCTGCCCGATTGCAGCCAGCGTCCCCGTGATGTTGCGGACCATGTGCATGAGGAAGGCGTTGGCGGAGACGTCCACTGTGACCCAGTCACCGTCACGCTCGACACTGATCGACGTCACCTCGCGCATGGCCGATTTCGCCTGGCAGCCGGCAGCACGAAACGCCGAAAAATCGTGCTCACCGATTACCTGCTGGGCCGCCTCGTGCATGAGCCTGGCGTCGAGCGGCTGGTGCACCCACCAGGCGCGCTCGCGGTAAAGTGCCGAGCGCTGCAGGCGATTGAGAATCCGGTAGCGGTAGCTTCTGCCGGTCGCAGAAAAGCGCGCATGAAACTCGTCGCTGACCCGCGTCGCCCAGGACACGCTGATATCAGGCGGGAGGTTGGTATTGACGCCGAGCAGCCAGCCGCGGTCGCTGCGATCCGCCACCGTGTCGAAATGGACGACCTGCCCGGACGCGTGGACACCCGTATCCGTTCTGCCGGCACAGGTGACTTCGAGGTTCTCGTTGGCCACGACAGCAAGCGCCTCCTCTAGTCGCTGCTGTACGCCGATGCCGTTCTTCTGGCGCTGCCAGCCATTGTACGACGTGCCGTCGTATTCGATGCCGAGCGCAATGCGCATGACGACCGAGGAATGCTGCCCCGAAATGCCCTAGCTGGGCAGCGAGTCGAGCAGCTGCTGTGCCTGCTGGCGCTGGCCTTCGTCACCTTCGTCGAGAACTTCCTCGAGGATGCTGCGCGCGCCGGCCGGATCGCCCATGTCAACATAGGCGCGTGCCAGGTCGAGCTTGGTGCCCACCTCGGTCATCGTGCGCGCCTCGTGCAGGTCGTCGCTCATTTCGTCGGGGCCGATCGACATCGTGGGTACTTCGGTCGTGTCCTCGGGCAGCGACGGTCGTGGCTGCTCTACCGTGGCATCGTCGCGCGGCTGTTCGACCGTGTCGCCAACCTCGCTCACCTTCAGCGCAGCCGTCAGGTCGTCAAGATCGAGATCCACATCGGTCTCTGCGACAGCCGGCATTTCGCCGGTCTCGTCGAGCGAATCATTGCCCGTAAAGGCTTCGGGCGGCAGCGCTTCGGTCTTGGCGAAGTCGAAGTCGTCCTCGTCCTCGTCCTCATCCATTGACGCCAGCAGCGTCTCCGCGTCACCCGCCACTTCCGTGTCTTCATCGGCGTCGTCGCCGTAATCAGGCGCGAGCAGCGTCGCTTCGTCATCGCCAAGGTCCGCGTCGATCGAGGTGCCGGTCGCGACGGCATAGTCCTCGCTGAGAACCTGGGTCTTGCCGGTCGCATCGAGCAGCTCGGACTCGATCGAGGTATCGGTTTCCTCGAGCGCATCCAGCGTCGGCATACGGCCGGTCTCGTCCGGTGCCAGGTGCAGGCCGGTGGCGGCGAGGCCGTCGACGGCATCGTCCAGGTCGTCGACCTTCAGGGTCTCGTCGTCGTCATCGACATCGACATCGACATCGACATCGGCGATAGCAGCATCGAGTGCCTCCTGCACGCCCGTGGCATCAGGATCGATTTCGGGGTTCTTGCCCGTTATCTCGGACAGGTCTGTCAGAGCTTCATTGGTGCCGGTCGCATCGAGGTCGTCGAAGGACGCGAGCTCGGTCTCGGCGAGGCCGTCGACTTCGAGGTCGAGTTCATCGAGATTGATCTCGGCCGTTGCTTCCGATTCCTGGCCGCTTTCGGCGATGGCATCGCCAAGCGACTCATCGAGGGACGGCAGTTCTGACGTGTCCAGGCCCGAGAACTGCTCCTCGATCGTCGGCGTCTCGACGGTCGGCTCGACTACCGCCGGCATCTCTGCCGTCTTCTCGAGCGCATCCCAAGGCATCTCGGCGGTCTCTTCTTCGGCCGACATTTCGGCCGTGGACGCCTCGACCGTGTCGTCGTCACCGCCGAAATCGAAGTCGACGGCACTCGCCTCGAGATCCGTATCCTGATCAGCAGCACCTAAATCGAAGACTTCGGACTCACTGCTTGACTGGCCACCAAAGTCCATGTCGAGTTCGGCCGCTTCGTCCATTTCGGCTTCGAATGAGAGATCGACCGCCTTTGTCGCGCCGGCCACACCGGCGCCGGCGAACAGTTCATGGTCACCTGCGATCTGCTGGCCCATGATGACGATCTTGTCCCATTCGGACGAATCGCCCTCACCGTCCGCATTTTTGAGATTGCTGGCCGCATCGACGAAGGCGTCCCGGTTGCCCCACACGAAGTATATTTCGCAGAGCTTCGACATCAGCGTCCGGTCACCCGGGTCGGTCTCGAGCGCACCGTTGATGAGATCGGCTGCCTGATCGTACAGTCCATAGGCCATGTGGAAATCGGCTTCGGCGAGCGGGTCGGTCTGGTCGAGGTTGACCGCCGTTTCGCTGCTGAACGTGTCCTCGAGCGAATCGAACTGCCCCGTGTCGCCTGTGGCTGCCGGCGCCTCGACTGTTTCTTCCGTTTCGAAATCAACGGCTGCCGGCCCGGGCTCCGGCGCTTCGATCGTGTCGTCGAGCGGACGGATCCCCGAGCCCTGTTCCACGACGACGATCGACTCCTCTGGAATCGGCGCCTGCAGGGTCTCGGTTGCTGACAAAGCACCGGCCGCGATCTCGTCGCTGTCGAGCGTCTCCCAGGAGCCGTCGTCCTCATCCGAGCTCCGCTTCAGGAACCATAAAAGCACGCCCGCTGCGAGGATGATCGCGGCGGCAACTTTGACCATCCAGTGACCCAGGATGTCGAGGATGCGCTCCATGATGCCCGGCTCGGCTGCGCGCGGGGTCTGGATGACACTGCTCGGCGGTGTCGGCTCGGCCTCCGGCTCATCGGCCATGACATCGTCTGCCGGTACCTCGCCACGAATTTCGGCGAGTTCCTGCCGCAGTTCGGCCAGGCGGTTATCGCGAATTTCGATCAGCGACTCTTGTTGCGGAACGTCGGCCGCCTCAAGCGCGCTGATCTCTTCGAGGATTTGCGCCTCGCGCTCGGAGGTATCGGTCGCGTCAAGCTGGTCATCGAATTCGACGCCCGTCGGGTCTTCGTCCGGCGGTACCAGTGTCAGGCTGGTTTCCGTCTCGGTCTCGGCGACCTCCGGTTCCGTCGTGTCAAACTCGTAGGTCGAGTCATACGTTGTGTCGGCCGTCGTAGCGGTGGTGTCCGCTGTGTCGTCGAACGTCGTGTCTTCGTAGTCGGTCGTATCTGCATACGTCGGCTCGTCGTACGTCGGCTCGTCGTAAGAGGGTTCATCGTAGCTCGTATCGTCGAACGTCGTATCGGCCACGGTCGCATCTTCGACCGGCGTTCCGCCACGCCATTCGTCGTTCATGCGCTTGACTTCGCTGAATGCCATAGCGCGTTCGATCTGGAAGACCTGGTCGGCGCTCGGAATACGCAGCGTCGCCCCGGCTTTCAGCCGATTGATATTGCCGACAAACGCATCCGGATTGGCTTCGAATATTGCGACCATGGTCTGGTTGATGGTCAGGCGGCCGTCGGGCATCAGGCGCGTCGTGATGCCCCAAAGCGTGTCGCCGCGGTTGACGTAGTAATCCCCACCTGTCGTGGTCGAATACGGTTCCTGATACGTCGGCTCTTCGTACGACGGCGCCTCGTAGGAAGGCGCATCATAAGACGGCGTCTCATCCACGATCGGCGGCGGCGGTTCGGCCTGGCGCGATGGCGGCGTATACGTAGGTTGCGGCTCCTGCGCCGGAGGCTGTCGCTCGATGCGCGCACTGTCGGTGGTCGTGGCACGGCGCGGCGCTTCGATCGCCGGTGTCTGCTGAATGGCCGGCGGCGAATAGGTCGGCGGATCGAGCAGCACGGTGTATTCGCGCAGCAGGCGGCCGGCAGACCAGGTCGCTTCGACGAGGAAGGTCAGGAAGGGTTCCGTAATCGGTGCCGGGGAGCGAACTTGTATAACTGCACCGTCGGGGCCCGTCGCGACATTGAAAGTCAGTTCCTGAAGATAGAACGGACGATCGATACCATAACGTGCGAACGTGTCTGGCGAGGCGAGGGTAACCGTCAGGTTGGCCAGTTCTTCGGGTGTTGCCGACAACAACTCGATTTCCGCTCGCAGCGGTTCGTTCAACGCTGAATCGAGTTGAATGTCACCCAGTCCGATGGCCCAGACCTCGCTCGAGAGCAAAAACACGAGTGCAAGCGAGATACGCGTAAGACGTCGCGACATAATGTATTTCTCCAAACCCTACGAGGCCCCTTTAAGTGACATCCAGTCAGGGCCGTTGCATGCCTGCGAACTATAGCCTAAAGGAAGTTTTTTGCCAATTTTTCAGCAATTTGGACGCTATTTAGAGCCGCGCCCTTACGTATGTTGTCGGCAACCACCCAGAGGTTGATTCCACGCGGGTGAGAAATGTCTTCGCGGATCCTGCCGACGAAAACCGGGTCCGCACCCGAACTTTCGGTCACGGCAGTCGGATACGCGCCGGTCGCAACCCCGTCGAGGACCTCGACACCGGGTGCGGCGGCGAGGATTTCGGCCACTTTCCCGGCCGAAATCTTGTCGCGCGTCTCGATGTGAACGGCTTCGGAGTGCCCATAGAATGCAGGAATGCGCACCGCCGTCGGGTTTACGAGAATCTCGTCGTCGCCCAGGATCTTGCGGGTCTCCCACACCATCTTCATCTCTTCTTTGGTGTAGCGATTGTCCTCGAAGACATCGATGTGGGGGATACAGTTGAACGCAATTTGCTTGGCGTCGCCTTCAATCTCGAGCGGACGACCGTTCAGCAACAAAGTCGTCTGGCGCACGAGCTCCTCCATGGCGTCACGCCCGGCGCCGGACACGGCCTGGTAAGTGCAGACATTGATACGCTCGATGCCGGCGGCGTCGTAGATGGGCTTCAGCGCCACGACCATCTGGATCGTCGAGCAGTTCGGGTTGGCGATGATGCCGCGTGTCGTGTACCCGGCGATCGCGTCTTCGTTGACTTCGGGGACGACGAGCGGAATGTCGTCGTCGTAACGGAAGTGCGACGTGTTATCGATCACGACGCAACCGGCTGCGGCCGCCTGCGGCGCAAACTCGGCCGAGATCGAACCGCCGGCCGAAAACAGGCCGATCTGCGCCTCCGAAAAATCGAACTCGGCGAGGTTCCCGACCGTCAGTTCGCGATTCCCGAACGCGACTCTCTTGCCGACCGAACGTTCGCTGGCCAATGCCCAGATGTTGCCGACAGGGAAATTGCGCTCGCTCAGGATCTCGAGCATGGCTTCGCCGACGACACCGGTGGCGCCGACGACGGCTACGTCAAAGGTCTTGCTCATTCTCTCTCATCGCCCGCATGGCGGGCTCCTACATTCAAATTGTGGGGGTCTCCGACGAGACGTCGGCATTTTGTGCTCGATGGCGCAGGTAGTGATCCATAAGCACCAGTGCGACCATGGCTTCGGCAATCGGCGTAGCGCGCAGGCCGACGCACGGGTCGTGGCGGCCTTTCGTTACGATCTCGGTCTCCTTGCCTGCCTTGTCGACGGTCTTACCCGCCTTCGTGATGCTCGAGGTCGGCTTCAAGGCAATGCTCGTCAGCAGGTCCTGTCCCGACGAGATGCCGCCGAGCGTTCCTCCTGCATCGTTCTTGTTGAAGCCATCCGGTGACAGCTCGTCACGATGCTGGCTGCCGCGCTGCGACACGGCCGCGAACCCGGCACCGACTTCAACGCCCTTCACCGCGTTGATGCTCATCAGGCCATGCGCGAGGTCGGCTTCGAGCTTGTCGAACACGGGTTCACCGAGCCCGACCGGCATGTTGCGCACGAGCACGCTGATCTTGGCACCGATCGAGTCACCCTCCTCGCGCAGCTGCGTCATGAACGTATCGAGTTCATCGAGGCGCTCCGGATCGGCACAGAAGAAGGCGTTGTCATTCGTGATCGAGAGGTCCTTTGCCTCGAGCTGCATATCGCCGAGCTGCGACAGGTAACCCGTGATCTCGATGCCCGCTCTCTCGTGGAGGTACTTGCGCGCGATAGCGCCAGCGGCAACGCGCATGGCGGTCTCGCGTGCCGACGAGCGGCCACCGCCGCGATAATCGCGAATGCCGTATTTCTGGTGGTAGGTGTAGTCGGCGTGACCGGGCCGGAACTTGTCCTTGATGTCGCCGTAGTCCTTCGAGCGCTGGTCCTTGTTCTCGATCAGCAGGCCGATCGGCGTGCCCGTGGTCTTGCCTTCGAATACCCCCGACAGGATCTTGACCTGGTCCGGTTCGTTGCGCTGGGTCGTGTGCTTGTTGCGGCCCGGCCGACGTCGGTCGAGGTCGAGCTGGATGTCGGCCTCGGACAGCTCCATGCCAGGCGGACATCCGTCGACGACACAGCCGAGCGCGACCCCGTGGCTTTCACCAAAGGTCGTGACGACGAACGACTTGCCAAATGAGTTGCCTGACACCCTATTTCTCCAGATCTTCCCGGGTCAGCAGGAACACGCCCGAGCCGCCCTGCTCGAACTCGAGCCAGACGAAAGGCAGTTCCGGGTAGGCAGCTTCGAGTGCTGCCTGGCTGTTGCCGACCTCGCAGACGAGTATTCCATTGTCCGCCAGAAATCGCGAGGCATCTTGCAGAATCTGGTGCACCGAATCCAGGCCGTCACGGCCGGCGGCCAGCCCCAGCTCCGGTTCGTGCCGAAACTCCTGCGGGCGCGATTCCATGTCGGCCTGGTCGACGTACGGCGGATTGCTGAGGATCAGTTCGTACTGTGACTCGCCGAGGGCATGGAAAAAGTCGGATAACACGGGGCGCACGCGACCCTCGAGACCATGCCGTTCGATGTTGATCCGTGTGACATCGAGCGCGTCCGCAGAGATATCGACCGCGTCGACCTGTGCTGCGGGAAACGCCAGCGCGGTCGCTATCGCGATACAGCCGCTACCGGTGCCGAGATCGACGGCCCGCCGGACCTCGACACCGCCGAGCCACGGCTCGAACCGGTTCAGGATCAGCTCAGCAAAGGGCGAACGCGGCACCAGTACGCGCTCATCGACGAAGAACGGCAGGCCACAGAACCACGCCTCGTTGAGCAGGTACGCAAGCGGGATGCGCTCATCGATCCTGCGCCTGGCTAACGCCCGGATTTGCGCGGCCGCATCGTCGGCAATCGCTCGCGCATAGGCTGTCTCGGCATCGTCGTGCGGCAGACCGAGCTTTGCGAAGACGAGCCACGCCGCCTCGTCCACGGCATTGTCTGTGCCGTGTCCGTAGGTGAGATCCGCCGCTTCGAATTGCACGGCGATCTCGCGAATCAGTTGCTCGACCGTCATGCCGCGGGAATCTATCACCTTGCGTGACCGTATGCCTGTAGAATTGCGGGTTGATATTGTTGGCAAGACTTTCATGAGAAACCACTTCATCGCCGTCGTGCTGGCTACCAGCCTGGCCCTGGCGTCCTGCGAGCGCGCACCCGCGCCGCCTCGCACAGCGACCGTGCTCCCCGATCCGAATCCCGTGCCCGAGTTCGCACTGCTCGACCAGCATGGCAGTGCGATCGACGAGTCTGTATTCCGTGGCCAGTGGGACCTCGTGTTCTTCGGCTTTACGCACTGCCCCGATGTCTGCCCGACGACGATGCAGGTGCTCGCCGCGGCCAAGGCGGAACTCGCCGAACAGGGCCAGTCGCCGTTACCGCGCATCGTGCTCGTTTCGGTAGATCCCGAGCGCGACACACCAGAAATAATGAGTCAGTACGTCGACTACTTCGGCGAGGGCAACCTCGGCATCACGGGGACGCTCGAGGAAATCCGGAAGCTGACATCAGGCCTTGGCATCTATTTCCAGAAACAGGAGACAGGTGACGAGTTCTACAGCGTCGATCATTTCACGGCCGTCCTCGTGATCGACCCGGACGGCGGCTTCAGCGCCGTGTTTGGCGGTACCCACAAAGCGGAAAATTTTGTCCACGACCTGCCGCTTTTGATGGTGCAGCCATGATGCCAGTGTTCACAGGGGCGCGAGGCGGCTCGGTTACGGACGGCTCGGGACTGGTAGCCGAATCCATAGCCGCAGGCGTGTTCGGCTGCCTGTCCCGGGGCGGCCATAAGGGGTTCCTTGCGGCGCTGGTCCTGCTGGCAGCCTGCGGCGCGCCGCAACCGCCGCTGGTTGCCAGTGACGTCGAGATCACGCGCCCGATTCCGGGACGCCCCATGAGCGCCGGCTTTTTCGTGCTCGAGAACAATACCGGCACAGACATCCGCATCACGGGCGTGACCAGCCCGCAATT
The DNA here is from genome assembly GCA_041574455.1 of Woeseiaceae bacterium. Lineage (GTDB taxonomy): Bacteria > Pseudomonadota > Gammaproteobacteria > Steroidobacterales > Woeseiaceae > UBA1847. The sequence goes on from JBFFOM010000038.1 coordinate 17,315, forward strand.
CGGTGTCGTCGAGATTCACGAAACGACCATCGAGGACGGCGTCTCGCGCATGCGCAAACTCGAGGCGCTGGTTGTCCCGGCGCAGGGCTCGGTGACCCTGGAACGCGGCGGCAAACACCTGATGCTGATGCGTGGCGAGAGCACCAGCGCTGCGGTTTCTCTGCAATTGCTGAGCGATGGCGAGCCGGTGCTGTCGATTGAGTACACGTATCCCGAGGAGAGCGAGTGATGCTTGCGCGACTGTTCGTCATCCTGCAGTACCTGCTGCCGAAACACCTGCTGACGAAAATTGTCTGGCGCATCGCGCGTATGCGCCATGTCGCAACCAAGGATTTCCTGATAACGCGTTTCGCCAAGGCCTTCGATGTCGACCTCGAGGAAGTGAAGCTCGAGGTACCGGAAGGCTTCGCGACCTTCAACGACTTCTTTGTTCGTGAGCTGAAAGACGGCGTGCGCGAGATCGACGACGACGCCGATGCCATCATTTCGCCAGTCGACGGCACAGTGAGTGTCGCCGGCGCGATTCGCGGCAGCACGATCTTCCAGGCCAAGGGCTTCGACTACACGCTCGACGATCTCCTCGCGACGGATCTCGACGAAGCGGCGCAGTATGTCGACGGGCAGTTCGCGACGATCTACCTTGCGCCCTACAACTACCACCGCGTACACGCGCCGCTCGCCGGCGAACTCATCGCGGCACGTTACGTGCCCGGCGACCTGTTCAGCGTGGACGCAAGGACGGTATCGGCACTGAACGGCCTGTTCCGGCGCAACGAACGACTCATCATGCATTTCCGAACCGCCGCTGGGCCGGCCGTACTGATCTTCGTCGGCGCGATGAATGTCGGCAGCATCTCCACGCCCTGGACCGGGGAAATCCGGCCGCGCAAGAGCGGCGTCGTCGAAGTGCTCGACATCTCCGGCTACCCGACCATGGTGGAGAAAGGTGATCTTCTCGGCTGGTTCAACATGGGGTCGACCGTGATCCTGTTGCTGCCTGCCGGTGCGTGCGCATGGGACGACGATCTCGAACCCGGCGAGACGCTGCGCATGGGTGAAGAGATCGGCGAGCTCGCAGACACGCCGTCATGAGAGACTGGCAGCCCGCTGCGGGGCCCGAGGCTGCGGCCCGTCGCGCCGCAATGAAGCGCCGCATTCGCAGGTATTTCGAAAGTACGCACGTTCTCGAGGTCGACACGCCGGCGTTGAGTCCGTATGCAGTAAGCGATCCCCAGATCGAGAGTCTCGAGGTCTCGAGCTGCCAGGTATCGAGGGAGCCGCTCTATCTGCACACGTCGCCCGAGTTTTACATGAAGCGACTGCTCGCCGCCGACTACCCGGACATCTATTCAATGTGTCGCGTGTTTCGCGACGGCGAATCAGGTCGCCTGCATCAGCCTGAATTCACAATGGTCGAGTGGTACCGGCTCGGCATGGGACTCGATGAGATTGTCGCCGATACGCTCGGCGTAATCCGGGCTGCCCTCGATGCGGTGATCGAGGTCAGCGAGCTGGACTACCGCGATGCGTTCATGGCGGCCTGCGACGTCGACCCGCTGATCGCAGACATCGGCGAACTCAGCGATGCGGCGGCGGCTGACGACGAATTGAGAGCCGCAGTTGGGGCGGAGAGGGACGACTGGCTGAACCTGCTGCTGGCAACGCGTGTCATTCCGGGTTTCACGCCGGGTCAGCTGACCGTGCTGCGCCATTACCCCGCCAGCCAGGCGGCCCTGGCACGCCTGTGTCCAGCCGACAGCGGGGTAGCGGACCGCTTCGAGGTGTTCCTGGGCCCCGTCGAACTCGCGAATGGCTACGTCGAGCTGACCGACGCCGCCGAGCAGGCGCGACGCATCGCGGCCGACAATGAGGCACGCCGGTTTCGCGGCCGCTCCGTGCGGCCTGTTGACAAACTGCTGCTCGCGGCGATGGAATCCGGTCTGCCCGAATGCGCCGGCGTTGCCCTGGGGCTCGAGCGCCTGCAGATGCTGTTCGACAAGACAGATGACATCGGCAATGTCATCACGTTTACTTTCCGGGACGACGCATGAACGAGACTGACTACAGACTGCTCGATTCCCAGCTGCATGCCCTGCTCGACGACGAGGCGGATGCACTGGCGGCCGCGAGCAACTTCGTTGCGTTACTGTACAACGCGATCGACGACATCAACTGGTTGGGCATCTATGTCCTGCGCGGCAACGAGCTGGTGCTCGGCCCGTTCCAGGGCAAGCCAGCCTGCGTGCACATTGCACTCGATGAAGGAGTCTGCGGCACTGCTGCCGCGACGCTCGAGACCCAACGCGTCGCTGACGTGCATGCGTTTCCCGGCCACATCGTCTGCGACCCGGACTCACGTTCGGAACTCGTCGTGCCGCTGATCGCGAACGGCAAACTGATCGGGGTGCTAGACATCGACAGCCCGACGACCCGGCGGTTCTCAGAGGTCGACCAGGAAGGCGTCGAAGACCTGTGTGCGTCGTTCTGCGCGCTGCAGGAACAGCGCAAGTACTTTATTTGACGCGCGACACGTACTCGCGCGAGCGGGTATCCACCTTGATGACTTCGCCCTGGTCAACGAACAGGGGCACCCGCACAACCGCACCCGTGGACAACGTCGCCGGCTTCACGCCACCGCTCGCGGTATCGCCCTTGACGCCCGGGTCGGTCTCGGTGATCTCGAGCTCCACGAAATTCGGCGCGGAGACTATCAGCGGTTCGTTGTTCCAGAGCGTGATGCCGCAGACATCGCCGTCAGTGATCCAGTCCCTGGCATCGCCCGTCGCCTTGGCGTCGGCTGCAAACTGCTCGAACGTATCGGGCTCCATGAAATGCCAGAACTCGCCGTCCGCGTAGAGGAACTGCATTTCCTTATCCATGACATCCGCGGCCTCGACCGACTCGCCCGACTTGAAGGTCTTGTCGACCGTCTTGCCAGTCTTCAGGTTCTTGATGCGCACACGGTTAAAGGCCTGGCCCTTGCCGGGTTTGACGAACTCGTTCTCGACGATGACGCAGGGGTCGTTGTCGATGATGATCCGCAGCCCGGACCGGAATTCGTTGGTGCTGTAATTTGCCATGATTATCGCTCTTTGCGGTCGATCCGCCGGGGGTGGCGAGGCGCTATGATACCGGGTTCCCCGCGCCGTTCCAGTCGAAATTTGCGCCCGAATAGACACAGATTCCGGCCGAAATTTGATGTAGGTCACGGTTTTGCGCTCCCAATTGGGACTCCCCTGCCCGGCACGTCTAGACTCGGTACCTGTTAACAGAATATGGATATCACGGGGGCTCACCCCCCAGTAGCCAGGGAACAGGATTTGGAAGGGCGCAACAGCATTTCGATAGCTGTCCTGAGCACCAATCAGGACGACGTGGAACTGATCAACGGGGCATTGCGTGACGCGGGACTCGCGGCGCACTGCCACTGGATTGCTTCGCCCAGTTCGCTCGCTGACACGCTCGGCTCCGAGCAGGTCGAACTCCTGGTTCTCAACTGCGACAGCTACTCCGAATCGATCCGCCAGGTCGTCAAGCAGAAAGACCGCTACAATCCCGAATTACCGGTGATCGCGATGCAGGAATCGGCCGATGAGTCGGCCATCGAAGCCGCAATGCGCGCCGGCGCCTGCGATCTCGTGTCGATGGGTCTCAAGTCGCGCCTGCAGTCGGTCGTGTCGCGTGAACTGCGTGCACTTCGGGTCGAACGCGCACTCAACTCCACGATCCAGTCGGCGACCGAATACAAGCGCCACCTGAAAGATCACATGGCAGTCTCCGCGAGCTCCTACGCGCTCGTCCAGGAAGGCATCTTCACGGACGTCAACGATGCCTGGATCGAAAAATTCAAAGTGGCAAAAAAGGACGAACTGATCGGCTTGCCGATCATGGACAGCTTCGAGCCGGACAGCCGCGCCGCACTAAAGGGTGCCCTCGTTGCCACCATCGCGGGCAAGTGGCAAAAGGACGAGAAGCTGATCGTCAAAGCCCATATCGACACGGGCGATGCCGAGGAACTGCACCTCGAGTTTCGCAAGATCGACCTCGACGACGGGCCCAGCGTCCAGATTCGCATTGCGCCACAGCTAAAGGCGGCCGAGGAGCCAACCAAGCTCATTCATGACGCGCTGCAGCGGGACCCGAGCACGCTGCTCTTCCATCGGGGGCAGTTTCTCGAACGCATTGCGAAAAGACTGAATCGCAAACCCGCTTCCGGTACGCATTGTCTCGTGTACATCAAGCCTGACAAGTTTGGGGAGATACGCGACAAGGTCGGCATCATCCAGTCGGAGGAAGTGCTTGCCCAGTTTGCGGAGTTTATCCGCAAGCGCATGCACCCGCGCGACGTTGTCGGCCGTTTCGAAGGCACCTCGTTCATGGCACTGCTCGAGCGCGGCAACGCGCGCGATGCCCAGATGTGGGGTCAGCAACTCATCGACAGACTCGCGACGACGACGTTCGAGGTGGGCGCAACATCGACGCACATGACCTGTACGGTTGGCGCTTGCGGCGCGAGTGAAGTCTATGCGTCGCTCGAGGAGTTTATTGCGGCCACCATACGTGCCTATGAACAGGGCAAGGCCGAAGGTGGCAACGCGTCTGTCCTCGACGAACAGGACGACGTAGACACCAAGCAGAAGGAATTCGATGCCATCTGGGCCAAGCACCTGAAGGCGGCACTCATGGACGATCGCTTCCGTCTCGCACAATTACCGATTGCGGGCCTGCGCAGCGACACGATCCAGATGTACGACCTGCTCGTGCGCATGCTCGACGAGCAGGGCAACTCGGTGCTGCCCTCTGAATTCCTGCCGGCCGCCGAGCGCAACAACATGATGAAGAACATCGACCGCTGGATGCTGACGGCGGCGATGAGGTTCTGCATGCGCAACGAAGCAGATCGTGTCTTCGTGCGCATTTCGCGCCAGTCGATCACCGACAACACGACAGCCGGCTGGATGGAACAGAAGCTCGACGGGGACGGGTTCGACTGCTCGCGTCTCGTAGTGCAGGTTCCCGAACGCGACGCTGCCAAGCACATCAAGCAAACCAAATCGCTGGTCAAGCACCTGCGCAAGCTCGGCATCGGCTTCGCCATCGAGCATTACAGCGTTGACCGTGAGCGATTCCAGATTCTCGATCTGCTGAAACCCGACTATATCAAGATCGACGGCGAGCTCATGCATACGCTCATGACCGACAAGACGATGCAGGGTGCGGTCCGCAAGATCGTCGAAGCCGCCAACAAGCGCAAGATCAAAACGATTGCCGAGCGCGTCGAGAATGCGAACGCGATGGCCGTCCTGTTCCAACTCGGACTCGACTTCATGCAAGGGCATTATGTTCATGAGCCCGAAGTCGTTCTCGCAGACGCTGATAGAGGCGTAATCAATACGCTCGACGACCTGGCGGCAGCCCAGGCCACCTGAGCGCCAGGGAAATGTGACGCGCATCACACCCTATGCGTGGAACCACCCGTTAACGATGCCACGCTGCCAAAACCTAAAATAAGGTGGTTGCTACAGGCACACCTTATGCAAATGAGGTGCATATTGCTTTACAGGGGTACATCGTGAAGAAGGCACAGCAAGTCGACGCGAAGGATCGCGCAACCAATCGTCATCTCCTGCCACTCGTCGCCCTCGGCGGCGGTCTCGCTGCAGGCCCGGCCATGGCACTTGAACTCGGTGAACTCACCGTCGAGTCCAGCCTCGGCCAGCCGCTGCGCGCGAGCATCGCCTATGCCCTTGCGCCGAACGAAATGCTCATGGACACCTGCGTCTCCGTGGGAGGCGGTCGTTCAACGGGCGGCCTGCCCGGCATCGGCCCCAGCACGGTCAGTATCACGGAAAACGCCATTGTCATCACGGGACGCTCGGCCATGCGCGAACCAATGCTCGGTACCCGCGTGACGATCAACTGCCCGTACACGCCAAACCTGAGCCGCGAGTACATGCTGTTCGTCGATCCTTCGGAGACCGCACCCGTGGCGCGTCCCGAAGAAGCGCCTGTTCTCCAGGACGCTCCCGCGCCGGCAGCGGCAGCGCTGGCACCGCGCATCGATACACCGATCGGCCAGTCGACGCGCTACCAGGTACAGCCCGGCGAGTCGCTCTCGGAGATCGTGGGTCGCATCGAGAATCGTGCGCTGAGCCTGTGGCCTGCGGTCAACGCGGTCTTTACCGCGAACCCCGACGCATTCATCGACAACGACCCGAACAGGCTGAAGGCCGGCGCGTGGCTGACCATCCCGACTCTCGACGGTACGGCGCCAGTGGTCTCGGCAGCACCCGCCGGCATACCTGCGGCCATCGCTGAGACTGTTGCCACGCCTGCAGCAACGACAGGCTCGGTGGAAACCACTACGGCCTACGAACCCGAAACGTTTGATGAACCTGCTGGATCGGTCGACGCCGGTGTCGAAGCGAATGAGCCAGTTATGCAGGAGCCCGCGGTTATGGACTCGACCGTCGACCTGAAGCCCGGTGACTTTGTGCCCGAAGGCGCATTACCCGAGTCTGCGCAGGCGGTGGTGATCACCGATACTGAGCTGGAAGGCCCGCAAACGACCTCGACCTCGCCCAACGTTCCGACGGCTATCGTCAGCACGGGTGCACGCAGCGAATCGACATCGACACTGATGTGGCTGATCGGCGGTGGTCTCGCGATCATCGGCGCATTGGTTCTGTTCGGTCGTCGCGTCCGCCGGGTATTTGAGCCGGCGCCCGAAAAACCGGCCGCCGTACCTTCGTCGCATTCCGCGGAGGCAGATGCGCTTGATGCCGACACGTTCGACGATTACGACATCGACGACGACTCGCCGACCTCGGAGAATCTCGCGCTCGATGCCGATCTCACCATCGGTAGCGGTCTTGAAGAAGGCGTCGATGTCGACGTCGCGCACGATTTCGGCTTCGCGCAGACGACGGAGCTCGATCTCGAACTGCCGTTCGAGCCGGAAGCTTCTGCGGACGACAACACCACGAACATCATCGCGCCCATGTACGCTGACGTGGAATCGATCCTGGAAAGCGAAGTTCTGCCAGAGGAGAACGCAGACGACTACGACATGTCGGTTATCATCGACGCCACGCAGATGCCGCGGCACGAGGAAGCTACCGAACGCGACCTCCAGGCGGTCCAGGTTGAAGATTTCACGGTCAACCAGGAAGCCGCGTATGACATCCTGGAGCAGGATTACGAGGACGAGCTGACGGCTACCCAGGCATTGAACCAGGAGATCGAGCGCGCCGCGGCTGCCCTTGTCGATGATCTCAGCGAGGAACTGGACGACGCCGACGACACGTCGAAGATAGCATCGGCGACGGTCACGGAGATCGATCAGACAGCCGAGCTGCCTGCTGCCAGCGCAGCGGAAGAAAAGACAGCCGAGTTCGAGGCGTCATTCGATCCGAATGACACGAATGCCGTAACGGTCAACATGTCGGGCGAAGACAGGACGGCCGAACTGCCGGTGGCCAACGACGATGAAACCGCCGAGATGGAGATCAGCGGCGGTAAGGTGGATACCAAGTCGTAATCTGGTACCGGACACCATATTTCCCTGGAGTCCAGAACAAGCCACTAAATTGCACCGGGAAATATGGTGTCCGGTACCTGGTTTCTACGCGATCCCGGCCAGCCTCTCCACCTTGCGCCAGCCCTTGGGAAGCAGGCTGCCGCGCAGCGCGCGGTCGCCGTAGTAGTCATCGAGGTCGTGCCACCTGAGCGTCATTTTACGCGACGCCGTGTGGATCTCGAGGCTGCCGTCCTCGGGCACAACGGCCATGGCGATCATCTTCTCTTCGCCGCTCTTGTACTTGGGCCCCGGGATATTGATCAGCTTGTTGCCCTTGCCTTTCGCAAGCTCGGGCAGCTCGTCCATTTCGAACAACAGCAAGCGACCGATCGAACTGACGGCCGCGATCAGGCACTCCGTGTCTTTTGGCACTGGCGCCGGGACCACGGCCTTGCCGCCCGGCGGCACACGCAGGATCGCCTTGCCGGCCTTGTTGCGCGACACGAGATCCGGGAGTGCCGCGATGAAACCATAGCCCGCGTCACTGGCGAGCACATATTTCTGGTCAGTGTCGCCGATCATCGCGCCGCAGAACGCCGCACCATCGGGCGGCTTGAAGCGACTCGACAGCGGCTCGCCCTGCCCGCGGGCGGACGGCAGCGTGCCGGCGATGACGCTGTACACGCGGCCCGTGCTGTCGATGAACATCGCGAGCTGGTTGCTCCGGCCCTGGGCTGATGCCAGGTAATTGTCGCCGGAACGATAGCTGAGCGCGGCCGGGTCAATCTCATGGCCTTTAGCGGCGCGCGCATAGCCCGCCTGTGAGAGCACCACGGTCACGGGCTCGCTCGCGACCAGCTGGGTCTCGTCGAGTGCCTGTGCCGCTTCGCGTTCCACGATCTGGGTACGGCGCACGTCACCGTAGGCCTCCGCATCCTCGAGAATCTCTTTCTTGATCAACGTCTTCAGACGGGCGGCGCTACCGAGCGTCTTCTCGAGCAGGTCGCGCTCCTCGCTAAGCTCGTCCTGCTCGCCTTTGATCTTCATCTCCTCGAGCCTGGCGAGATTCCGCAGACGCAGGTTGAGAATGGCTTCTGCCTGGATGTCCGTGAGCTTGAAGCGCTTCATCAGAACAGGCTTCGGCTCGTCCTCCTCGCGGATGATCTTGATGACCTCGTCGATGTTCAGGTATGCGACGAGCAGGCCATCAAGTATGTGCAAGCGGTCATTGACGATCTGCAGACGATGGCTGAGGCGGTTCTTGACCGTCTCCTTGCGGAATTTAAGCCATTCCTTGAGCAACTCAACGAGATTGAACATGCGCGGGCGGCCGTCGAGGCCGATGACGTTCATGTTCACGCGCAGCGTGCGTTCGAGCGACGTCGTCGAGAACAGGTGCGACATGAGTTGGTCGACGTCAACGCCGCGCTTCTTGCTGATCACGATGCGCGTCGGCTCCTCGTGGTCCGACTCGTCGCGCAGGTCATCCACTTGCGGCAGTTTCCTGTTGCGCATCTGCGTCGCGATCTGCTCCTGCACCTTGGCGCCCGAGATCTGGTGCGGCAGCGACGTGATGACGATGTCCGTGCCTTCCATCTTGTAGGCCGCACGCAAGCGCAGGGTGCCACTGCCGGTCGTGTAAATTTCCCTGACGTCAGCAGCCGGCGAGACGAGTTCACCACCCGTCGGGAAATCCGGGCCCTTGATGTGCTTCATGAGCTGGGCCACCGTCGCCTTCGGGTTGTCGATGAGATGCACGAGCGCGCTCGCGACTTCGTTGAGATTGTGCGGCGGTACGTCGGTCGACATACCGACAGCAATTCCGGTGGTGCCGTTGAGCAGCAGGTTGGGCAGGCGCGCGGGCAAGACAACCGGTTCCTTGAGCGTGCCGTCGAAGTTCGGAACCCAGTCGACCGTGCCCTGCCCCAGTTCCTGCAGCAGCGACTTCGCATATGGCGCGAGCCGCGACTCCGTATAACGCATGGCGGCGAACGACTTGGGATCGTCGGTCGAGCCCCAGTTGCCCTGCCCGATCACGATCGGGTAACGGTAGGAGAAATTCTGTGCCATGAGTACCATGGCTTCGTAGCAGGCCGAGTCGCCGTGGGGATGAAACTTGCCGATGACGTCGCCGACCGTGCGCGCCGATTTCTTCGGTTTCGACGACGCAGACAGCCCGAGCTCGCTCATCGCGTAGATGATGCGGCGCTGCACGGGCTTCAGTCCGTCGCCGACCTGCGGCAGCGCGCGGTCGAGGATGACGTACATCGAGTAGTCGAGGTAGGCCCGCTCGGTGTATTCCTTGAGGGGCTGTTGTTCGACGCCTTCGAGATTAAGACTATTTTGCATATCAGATTTCCGCGAGGTTGCCCTTGGTTTCCAGCCAGTTGCGGCGATCCTTCGCGCGCTTCTTGGCGAGCATCATGTCCATCATCTGGTCGGTCTTGTCGTGACCACTGATCGTCAGCTGCACGAGTCTCCGGGTGTCACGGTTCATGGTTGTTTCGCGCAGCTGCTCGGGGTCCATTTCACCGAGACCCTTAAAGCGCGTAACGGTGATCTTGCCCTTCTTCTTCTCGGCCTCGATACGATCGATTATGCCGGTGCGCTCACCTTCGTCGAGCGCGTAGAAGACTTCCTTGCCCGCGTCGATGCGATACAGCGGCGGCATGGCGACATAGACGTGGCCCGCGAGAATCAGCTCACGGAAATGGCGCAGGAACAGCGCGCACAGCAGCGTCGCGATGTGCAGACCGTCCGAGTCGGCGTCGGCGAGGATGCAGATCTTGTGATACCTGAGACCACTGATGTCGCTGCTGCCCGGATCGACGCCAAGCGCGACGGAAATATCATGCACTTCCTGTGATGCAAGGATCTCGTTGGTGTCGACCTCCCAGGTGTTCAGGATCTTGCCCCTGAGCGGCATGATCGCCTGCGTATTGCGGTCGCGTGCCTGCTTGGCCGAGCCGCCGGCCGAGTCGCCTTCGACGAGGAAGATTTCGCACAACTCGGGCTCCTGCGACGTGCAGTCGGCGAGCTTGCCAGGGAGTGCCGGCCCCTGGACGATTTTCTTGCGCACGACTTTCTTCGCCGACTTCAGGCGTTTCTGTGCCTTGGCTATAGCGAGCTGTGCGATCAGGTCGCCGGTTTCGGGGTGCTGGTTCAGCCACAGGGAGAAGTTGTCCTTGACCACGCCGGCGACGAACGCCGCCGACTCCCGTGACGACAGGCGTTCCTTGGTCTGCCCGGAGAACTGCGGATCCTGGAGCTTGGTGCTGAGCACGAAACTCAGCCCGTCCCAGACATCCTCGGGCGCGATGCTGACGCCGCGCGGCAGCAGGTTCCTGAATTCGCAGAATTCTCGTAACGAGTTAGTCAGGCCAGTGCGCAAACCATTGACGTGTGTACCACCCTGCGGGGTCGGGATCAGGTTGACGTAGCTCTCGGTGACGCTCGGGCCGCCATCGGTAGTCCAGACCAGCGCCCAGTCGACGGCCTCGTTGTTACCCGCGATACTCCCGGAGAACGATTTGGCCGGCAGGGTCTCGCCGCCGCCGACGGCTTCGAGCAGGTATTCCTCGAGACCGCCCGAGTACTGCCACTCGACTTTCTCTTTCGGTTTCTCGACCTTGAGGGTGACCTTGAGTCCGGGACAGAGCACGGCCTTGGCTCGCAGCGCGTGCTTGAGTGCCTTGAGGCCGAACTTGGTCGTGTCGAAATACTGCTCGTCGGGCCAGAAGCGCAGCGTCGTGCCGGTATTGGCCTTGCCGACCTTGCCGACCTCCTCGAGCTTGCCGCGCTTCTTGCCGCCGGCGAAGCTCATGTTGTATTCCTTGCCGCCGCGCCGGATCCAGACTTCGAGGTTCTTCGACAGTGCATTGACGACGGAGACGCCGACGCCGTGCAGGCCACCCGAGTACTCGTAGTTCTTGTTGGAGAATTTGCCGCCCGCGTGCAGGCGCGTGAGGATCAGCTCGACGCCCGGGATCTTTTCCTTCGGGTGCTTGTCGACCGGCATGCCGCGGCCGTCGTCATTAACTTCGAGGGAACCGTCCTTGTAGATCGTGACGTCGATCTTCTTGCAGTGACCGGCCAGTGCTTCGTCGACAGAGTTGTCGACGACCTCGTGCGCCAGGTGATTTGGCCGCGAAGTGTCGGTATACATGCCCGGCCGCCGCCGGACAGGTTCGAGACCGCTGAGGACCTCGATGTCCGCAGCATCGTAACGTTTACTCATTCAATCCTTTAGCCAGAGTTCGGATTG
>JBFFOM010000039.1:0-28860 GCA_041574455.1 Woeseiaceae bacterium
ACACGTAATGTCGAAACCCAGGTACTCGTAGCCGACGGTCAGACGGTGGTACTCGGTGGCATCTACGAAACCGAGCGTCGCGAAACGATCAACAAGGTTCCGTTCCTCGGCGACATCCCGTTTGCGGGCAACCTCTTCCGCAACCGCGAGTTCGAGAACAACAAGGCTGAGCTGCTGATCTTCGTGACGCCGCGCATCCTCGAGGAAGGCACCACGATCTACTAAGGATTGCCACAGCAAGACAACAGAAAGCCAACCCGAAGGTTGGCCTTCCGTGTCTGTCAAAGCCCGTCGCCTCTAGTAGATGGATGAACCTTCCTCAAGAATGCGCGGCGTCACGAAGATCAGCAGCTCAGCCTTGTTGTTGGTGACCTGCTTGCTGCGGAACGCTGCACCGACGAACGGAATATCGCCCAGTACCGGAACCTTGCTGATCGTCTCGCGGCGCTCGGTCTCGTAGATACCGCCAAGAACCACCGTCTGTCCGTCCTTGACGAGTACCTGCGTTTCCACGGAGCGTGTGTCGATACTCGGTACCGTGCCGCCCAGGCCACCCGTCGAGATGATGTCGCCGACGTTGTCCTTGCTCACCATGAGATCCATGATGATGTTGTTATCCGGTGTGACCTGCGGCGTGACGGTCAGCTCGAGGACGGCTTCCTTGAACTGGATCGTCGTGGCGCCCGACGATGCCGACTGCTGGTACGGAATCTCGACACCCTGCTTGATCGAAGCCTCTTTCTGGTTGGCCGTAATCACGCGCGGCGTCGAAACGATCTCGCCCCGGCCTTCGGCCTCCATCGCCGTCAGCTCGAGGTCGACCAGGAAATCATCGTTCAGCACCGCCAGCGCAAAGCGCCCGGCAGGATTGCCAATCGGCAAACTGACGTTGTAGCGATCCTGCAGCGTCGGGTATTCGGCCAGCGTCGCACCGCTCGGGTCGTTGAGCGCGTCAACGATCGACGACAGGTAATTGTTCGCGCCCTCGCCGGATCCGGTGACGACTACGCCTTCTCCATCCGGCGAAACACTCTCCGAGGTTACGCCGAAGCGAACGCCGATATCGCGGCTGAAGTCGTCATTGACGACCACGATGCGCGACTCGATCAGGACCTGCTTGATCGGGATATCGAGCGTGCGCACCATACGACGGATGTTCTGGAGGCGCTCTGCCGTGTCCTGGATCAGCAGTGTGTTCGTACGGTCATCGACCGCGATAGAGCCACGCTCACCCAGCATGGAGCCTTCGCCTACGCCCGCAATCAGCGTGGCGAGATCAGCTGCCTTCGCATAGTTGACCTGCAGGAACTCGGAATAAACCGGCTCCAGCTCGGCGATAGCCAGCCTGGCTTCGAGGTCGGCCGTCTCGCGAGCGGCGATTTCCTCAGCCGGAGCAACGAGGATGACATTGCCGTTCTGGCGCATGTCCAGGCCCTTCGTCGTCATGACGATGTCGAGGGCCTGGTCCCACGGTACGTTTCTCAGGCGCAGCGTGACGTTGCCCTGAACCGTATCGGAAACAACGATATTGCGACCTGAGGTTTCAGCCAGCAGCTGCAGTACGGCACGCGTCTCGATGTCCTGGAAGTTCAGGGTCAGGCGCTGACCTTCGTATTCCTTGGATTCCGAAAACAGGCTCGACTCGGCATCGGCTTTCTCGGGCGCCGGGTTGATTTCGATCGTGAACTCGTTGTCCGACTGGTAGGCAAGCTGCTCGTACTTGCCTTCGGCCGAAATCACGATGCGCGTATCGAGGTTCGTGCGCAGCGTGTCCACAGTCGTAACCGGCGTCGCGAAATCGTTCACGTCGAGGCGACGCATCAACTCTGCCGGCAGGCTCGTGTCCTTGAACACAGCCACGACACGCCCGCCTTCCTGGCGAATATCGACCGGCGTGGACGGTTCCGTCAGGTTCACTATGATACGACCACCACCGTCACGCGTGCGACGGAAGTCTACGGCAGAAATCGCGCGGCTGCCCGGAGCGGCGTAGGAAGCGGTGTTCGACGACGGAGCGCTGGCGAACTGGGTGGTACCTGCGCTGTAGCTGTCGCTGTCGCCGAGGGTGACGACGACCGTGTTCCCGCTGAGGCGTGTGTCGTATTCGACCATGGTGCCGAGATTCAGCACGACGCGTGTGCGGCCGTTGGCCTCTGCCGTCAGGACCGTATCGAGCGGACCCATGTTGACATCACGACGACGCTGCGACAGGCCGAGGGCCGTGTTCGGCAGGTCGAGTGCGATGCGCGCAGGGTTCTCGATCGTGAAATCCAGCGGCTCCGGAGCCGTGTCGCTCATGATCAGCGTGAGCTCGACACGATCGCCGGGCAGGCTCTGCACCTGAATGTCCTGCAGCCTGTTACCTTCCTGGGCGCTTGCTGTCGCACCCCAGAAGAGCAGCAGTGCTGCCTGTGCCAATGCGGCGAACTTCGCTACGCGATGTTTAGCCGTCGGTTTAGTCTTGAGCATCATTCCCATTACTCCCAGTTCCATTCAGGCTCAGTCCGTAAGACTTATGGCTGCGTCACGTTCGATGTAACCGCCAATCCCGTCAGAAATTATTTCCACGAGCGAAACTTCCGATTCCGAAATATCCGTGATTCGTCCGTCGTTCTGTCCCATGTAATTCCCGGGAACGACGCGGTGAATCAGGCCGTCTGAAGTTTGTACGAGTGCGTACATCGTCTCGCCGATGTACAGCGTGCCGACCATGCCGAGCGTGTCGAGAGGGAAACCCTCGAGGTATTCGCGGCTGCGCTCGGGGTCGGGACGCGCGCCGCCGGCTGCTGTACCAGTAGCCTGGGGCGTGTCCGGTCGAAACGGGGAGCGCAGTCCCTGTGCGTCGGCAACATACGTGAAGACTTCGTAAGGCGTCACTTCGGGCAACGGCTCGATGCGGCCACCCGGACGCGCCTTCACCTGGTTGATGTACGTATCGAGGTCGTCCATGTCCTCGCCACAGGCAGCTACGCTCAGGGCGGCGACCAGTACGAGTCCGTGTTTAATGAAAGAAGCGCGCATTATCAGTCTGCCCCCTCATCGATGTAGCGATATGTCTGGGCCGTCACTTCCATGCTCAGCTCGTCGTACGTGCCCTGGCCCTCCGGCACGATATTGATGTCGTGCAGGGTCACGATTCGCGGCAGCGCCGCGATGCCGCTGACGAAGTTGCCGATCTCGTGGTAGCCACCGGTCAGGCGAATCTTGATCGGCTTCTCGGCATAGAAATCTTTCGGGATCTCTGCCTGCGGTACGAACAGTTTTTCCTGCAGGCCCGCGGCGAGGCCGGTCTGCGAAATATCGACGATCAGGTTCGGAATCTCGGTCTCGCCCGGCAGCTGCCGCAACATCGTGCCGAACGACTGTTCGATCTGGGCAAGCTGCGCCTTGTAGGCGTCGTAGTTTGCGGCCTTGCGCTGCTTGTTTTCAAACGTCGTACGGAGCTCCTGTTCCTCTGCCTGTGCACGCTCGAGCAAGGGCGCCTTGTCCTTGACGATAAAGAAGTAAATACCGAGGCCGCTTGCGATGATGAATACCAGCACGATTACCGCGATGCGGAACGGCAGTGGCCATCGACCTACATCATTCGCGTCGAGGCTTTGGAGTTCTTCAACAAGATTCATCAGGTATCCTCCTCGTCCACGCCTTCGCGCTTCTGTCTCAGGTACACCACGAACTCCGACTGGCGTGAATTACCTGACTGCTTGGTCTCGACGCGTTCGACCTCCGGGTCCGTCATCCAGTCCGATGCATCGATCTGGCGCATCAGCGCGGATACACGCGTGCTCGACTGGGCCACACCGCGAATCTCCACGCGCGTACCGGTCTGCTTCATGCCCGTCAGGTAGACACCTTCAGGCAACTGGCGAACCATCTCGTCGAAGAGATGCACGATCTCGGGTCGGCTCTTCTGCAGCTCGTCGATGATCTCCATGCGGGCGAGCAGGCGTTCCTTCTGCCGCTCGAGTCCGTCGATTTCGGTGATGCTCCTCTCGAGCTCCACGATCTCGTCCGTCAGGCGCTGGTTGCGTTCCTTCTGACCGGAAATCATCTGGTTGTATGCGAGTATGGTCAGCATCACGACCGCGATTGCCGCAACGAGTGCTCCACCCAATGCAACGCCGAAGTCGCGTTGACGTTTCTTGCGTTCCGCCTCGCGCCAGGGGAGAAGATTAATACTAGGCATTAGTCAAAGCTCCTGAGTGCGAGGCCGCATGCTGTAAGAAGTGCTGTTGCATCTTTATGCACGCCCTGTGATTTGGCCTTGGATGAAATCTTCATCTGGCCGAGCGGATCGCCGACTTCGGTCGGGATACCTACGCGGCTCGAGATGACGTCCGCGATACCCGGGATGTTGGCGCAGCCACCGCAGACGAGAATCATGTCCGGCTGTTCGCGACCGCCGCCCGACGCAAGGTAGAACTGCAGCGAACGACTGACCTGCTGCGTCATGTCGTCGATGAACGGCTCGAGCACTTCGGGCTGATAGTTCGACGGCAGGCCACCCTGCTTCTTGGCGCGCCCGGCGTCTTCCATCGACAGGCCGTAGGTACGCATGATTTCTTCGGTCAGCTGCTGGCCGCCGAAGTTGAAGTCACGCGTGTAGATGACCTTGAGATCCTGCAGCACACTGAACGTCGTGCTCGATGCGCCGATGTCGACGACAGCGACGGACTGGCCCATACCGCCATCGGGTATCTGGTGGCTCAGCAGGCGACAGGCATTTTCCAGTGCGAACGCCTCGACGTCCACGATTTGCGAGGTCAGACCGGCAGCGTTCACAGCGGCCTGGCGCTGCTCCACATTTTCGGTACGCGTTGCCACGAGCAACACGTCCCTGAGTTCCGGGTCCTTTTCGTTCGGGCCAATAACTTCGTAGTCGAAGCTCACCTCTTCCATCGGGAAGGGGATGTACTGGTCGGCCTGAATCTCGACCTGGCCTTCGAGGTCTCGGTCCGACAGGCTCGCAGGCATCTGGATGACTTTAGTAATCGCCGCATCACCTGAGATGGCGACGGCGACATCGGTTGCCTTGGCTCCCGCGCGTTTCACGGCGCGGCGAATCGCCTCGCCGACCGCTTTCGCGTCGACGATGGCTTTTTCGCTCACCGAGCTGGGAGGGGTTGGCTCTGCTGAATAGGACTCGACACGATAGCGCTTGCCGCTTTGCGACAGCTCTATCAGCTTGACCGACGAGGTCGTGATATCGAGACCCAGCAATGGCTGTTGTTTCTTGCCGAAAAGCACGTAAATTTCCTTCTAAGTCGGTAAGTTGCGAGTCAAATATAAGTCGAAACTGAGCAAAGCGATTTAACTATATATCAAGAAAATGTTAAATAAAACGTGACTTTGTTCACGATCCGATCATCCCTATGTTATGGGCCTTCGAAAGCAGTTACCGTGAACCAGTCCCCCACCCTCGCCAGGAACTGTTATTGCGACATTCAGGCCGGAATGACTATCATCGCCGGCAGATGTTGCGTCCAAGAGGCGTTGCCCCGAAAAAGCCACATTTCCGTCACGGCCCGAACACCACGTTACCCTTCAATTAGGCGGTGCAACGCCTTTGATTCCGGGCTGTTCGGCCGAAAACACCTGTAACTATGCATAATCCAACGGAAAAAAAAGCCAACACACGTCACATTAGACGACATAAGCTGATGCGGGCTTTGCTCGTGCTTTTTGCGCTCGGCGGTCTTGGCGGGGTCGGCCTCGTCGCCGGCCTCATCGGCGCCTGGTACTTCGTCCAGCCCGGACTGCCCGCCGCCGAGACAATTCGCGACATTCCGCTGCAGATTCCGCTCAGAATCTACAGCCGCGACGGTCGTTTGATTTCGGAGATCGGAGAGCGGCGGCGCATCCTCGTCACCTGGAACGAGTTGCCGCCGCATGTCGTGCACGCGTTCGTCGCCGCAGAGGACCAGCGTTTCTTCGAACACCCGGGCATCGACTATCGCGGCCTGCTGCGCGTGTTCTTCGAGTTCGTTACGACGGGCGATCCGACCGGCGGCTCGACACTTACCCAGCAGCTTGCCCGCGACTACTTCCTGACGCGCGAGCGCAAGGTCGCCCGCAAACTGCGCGAAGGCTTCCTGGCATGGAAGATCGAACAGGAGTTCAGCAAGGAACAGATCATGGCGCTGTTCCTCAACAAGATGTTCTTCGGCCAGCGCGCTTACGGCGTCGCGGCCGCGGCCCGCGTCTACTTCAACAAGGACCTTGCCCAAATCAACCCGGCAGAGGCCGCGACACTGGCAGGCGTGCTGCCCGCGCCTTCACGTTATAACCCGGTATTCAGCGCCGCTAACGCGAAAATGCGCCGCGGTTATGTACTCACACGGATGTTCGATCTCGGCTATATCGACGCGCCGGCCTATGAAGAGGCAATGGCGTTCCCGATGGAATCACGCCTCCATGGCGCGGCCGTCGAACTCAACGCGCCTTACGTTGCCGAGATGGTGCGCAGCGAGATGCTGCGACGCTACGGCGAGAGTACCTATACCAACGGTTACCAGGTCGTGACGTCGCTCGATTCGCGGCAGCAGCTTGCGGCCAATTATGCGTTGCGCAACGGGCTGCTCGAGTTTACGCGCCGCCGCGGTTACCGTGGGCCGATCGGTACGATTGAACTGTCCGAGGATCTCCTTGCGATACCGTTCGAAGAATGGCCGATCGAGAGCCGTGAACCTCTTGACCAGTACGCGCCGGGCGGCCTGTCGGTCGCGCTCGTTACCGCCGTGCACGAGAACAACACCGCATCGATCATCTTCCGCAATGGCGAGACTTTGACCCTGCCATGGAAAGGTATGCGCTGGGCCAGACCGTTTATCGATCGTGAAACAACCGGCGAGGCTCCTGAAACGGCGGCTGATGTGCTCGCCGCCGGTGACCTTATATATGTGATGCCGACCGCCAGCGGTGACTGGGCCCTCGCGCAGGTGCCCGAGGCCCAGGGTGCAATCGTATCGCTCGACCCGTTCGACGGCGCGGTGTCGGCGCTGACCGGGGGTTTCGACTTCACGACCAGCAAGTTCAACCGCGCGCGCCAGGCATTCCGCCAGCCGGGTTCGTCGTTCAAGCCGTTCATCTACTCGGCGGCACTCGAGCACGGTAACACCCCCGCAACGGTCGTACTCGACGCTCCGGTGGTCATCAATTCTTCAGAGCTCGAGGCCGTGTGGCGACCCATTAATTACAGCGGCCGCTTTTATGGCCCGACGCGCATGCGCGAGGCGCTCGTGCGCTCGATGAACCTCGTGTCGGTGCGCCTGTTGTTGTTCGAGACGGGGATTGGCAATGCCGTACGACACATCGGCAAGTTCGGCTTTGGCGGTGCCGCCCTGCCACACAACGGCTCACTCGCTCTTGGTGGTGGTGCTGCGTCGCCGCTCGACATGGCCCAGGGCTACGCCGTACTCGCCAATGGTGGTCACGCCGTCCAGCCGTACGTGATCGACGCGATCTACGGACCCGACGGTGAAACGCTTTACCGTGCCCAGCCCGCGATCGTTTGTGACGCCTGCGAACCCGGCGACGACGAAAGCGAACGCATGTCTTATGTGTACCAGGACGAACTCGGTATCGACCGGGCGTTCGGCGCACGGCCCGGCAACGTGATGACCTACGAGGAGATGGCCGAAATAGCCGATGTCTACCGGCCCGACGCGACGGCGGATCCCGAACTCTACAAGGATGTGCGGCTCGCCCCGCAAGCGATTACCCCGCAGAACGCGTTCCTCGTGCAGGACATGATGCGCGACGTGATCCGTCGCGGCACCGGCCGCAAGGCGCTTGTGCTCGGACGCCGCGACCTGTCGGGCAAGACGGGCACCTCGAACGATCGACGCGATGCCTGGTTCGGTGGTTTCAACGGCGATCTCGCTGCCATCGTCTGGGTCGGCTACGACGATGACCTGCCGCTCGGCCCCGGCGAGGAAGGCTCGCGCACGGCTTTACCCGTGTGGATCGACTTTGCGCGTATTGCGCTCGACGGCGTGCCCGAGAACCAGATGCCAATGCCCGAAGGCATCGTCTCGGTGCGCATCGATCGCGAGACCGGCTGCCCCGCCCGCGCCGGCCAGCTGAACGCGATATTTGAGGTGTTTCGCGAGGGACACGTTCCCGAGTGCGAGGTCGTCGAAGAAATCATCGACCCGTTCAATGATGCGTCCGGCCTGGACCCGGGGCCCGATGAAGAGGCCGATGAAGAGGAGGCCGGGCCGCTATTCTGAGTCATGCCACGCAAACATAACAACGGAACCGAACGCGCCCGCCAGGTGATTGCGCAGGAGGCGGCGCGCATCATCGTCAATCACGGCGTCCGCGACTATCGTGTCGCCAAGCAGAAGGCCGCGGAACGCCTCGGTGTAAACTCGCGCGGCTCACTGCCGGGCAACGCTGAGATCGAAGCCGCGGTCGCCGAGCACCTGCAGATCTTCGGGGGCGGGGCACACGAGGATCGTTTGCGCGTGATGCGGGTCGCGGCGCTGTCCGCGATGGAGCTGCTCGCGGCATTCACGCCGCGCCTGGTCGGGCCGGTCCTGACCGGCACGGCGGACGAAAACTCGGTCGTCAATCTGCACCTGTTTGCCGACAGTGCCGAGTCGGTGGCCCTCGAGCTCGAACAGCTCGGCGTCAGTTACCGAACCTGCGAACGCCGGCTCAAGAGCCGCCGCAACCAGGTGGACTCCTACTCAGGATTCGAGTTCAATCATGGCAGCAATGCCATCCATGCCACGGTGTTTCCGGTCGATGGCATCCGCCAGGCGCCGATGAGCCCGATCGACGGCAAACCGATGCGGCGAGCGGACGCCGGGGCGGTGCAGGCTTTGCTCACCCACGAGGGGTGACTGTCACGTAATATGGTGTCGATGCCAGGCATGCGGCACAGAGGTCACGCACGGTGATTGACAGTATTCGGGAATTCTTGAGTTTCACGCTGGCAACGGCACCAGGCGGCCAGTCGATCACCGTCGGGCAGGTCTTATCAGTCGTTGTATTGTTAGTGGCCGGCTATTACGGCAGTCGCCTCGTTGTATTCCTGCTGGGACGGCGCATGAGCAAGGCGGAGGTGCGACCGGACGTCGCTCACGTTGTCAAACGCATCCTCTTCGTCATGGCGCTGGTAGTCGTTGGCCTTACTGCCCTGAGTCTTCTCGGCATACCGTTGACTGCATTCGCTTTCGCGACTGGTGCCATCGCCATCGGTGTGGGTTTCGGGGCCCAGAACATCATCAACAATTTCATCAGTGGCTGGATCCTGATGGCAGAACGCCCCATCCGGATTGGCGACTTCATAGAAATAGACAACTGGCAAGGTGTTGTAGAAGCGGTCGGTACGCGTTCGACCCGAATTCGCCGCACCGACGGGGTCCATCTCCTTGTTCCCAACAGCCAGTTGCTGGAGCGCACCGTCGTGAACTGGACGCTCGTCGACAGGGAGATTCGTACCGTCGTACGTGTCGGCGTCGAGTATGGATCGCCTGTTCGACTGGTCTCGGACCTGATCATGCGCGCTGTTTCCAAACAGCCGCTGATCAAGAAGTTACCGGCTCCATCTGTCGTATTCGAGGACTTTGGCGATAACGCGCTCGTATTCGATGCCTTTTTCTGGTGCGATGTCGGTGGCGAAAGGGTCCTGCGTGAGATTCGCAGTGACCTGCGTTTTCGGATCGCGGAGCTGTTCGAGGAACACAACATCGTCGTGGCTTTCCCGCAGCGCGACGTTCACCTCGATACCAGCAGTCCCCTGGAGTTCCGCATGCTGCCGCAACAGAATCCCCTGAATACAGAGACGGCCGGCGATGACCGCTGAGTTTTTGCACAGCTACGTCCTTGATCGTCGCGGTGGTCGGCAGGTCATTGGCCCTGATGAGGTTTCGAAATGGACGCCGGAAGCAGGGATCTTGTGGGTACATCTCGACGTCAATAACGAAGCGTCGCGCCGCTGGCTTACGGAGAAGAGCAAGCTTCCCGCAAATGTTGTTGATACGTTACTTGCCGGCGAGACTCGACCTCGGTCTCACGTCAGCGAGGACGGTGGCCTGGTCGTATTACGCGGCGTAAATACGAATCCGGGTGGCAATCCTGAAGACATGGTATCGGTGCGCATCTGGATCGAGCGAGACCGCATCTTCAGCGCACGGCGGCGGCGCCTGCTGTCGGTGCAGGACGTGCGCAATGCGCTGGACGATGGCCAGGGCCCGAGGAGCACGGGTGAGTTCCTCGCCGTACTTGTCGCGCGACTCACAGACCGGATAGGGGACTTTGTCGACAGCATCGAGGAGCAGATCGGGGACATCGAAGACCGCAGCGGTAACGATGGCCCGGCGACACTGCGGCAGTCAATCACGGTGTTGCGCCGCCAGGTCGCGGCGGTGAGGCGTTTCCTCGCACCACAGCGCGACGCGCTCGACCGACTGTATCGCAACGCCGGGACGCTCCTGACCGACAGTGCAACACATGAGTTGCGTGACGAAACCGACCGTTTGACGCGCTACCTCGAGGACATTGACCTCGCCCGCGAGCGGCTCGTGGTACTACAGGAAGAACTGCTCAGCCTGCTGGCCCAGGAACAAAATTCGCGGATGTACGTGCTATCCGTGGTAGCGGCGATCTTCCTGCCGCTGACGTTTGTCACCGGACTGCTCGGCATGAACGTGGGCGGCCTGCCCGGCCT
Organism: Woeseiaceae bacterium; assembly: GCA_041574455.1. Taxonomy (GTDB): domain Bacteria; phylum Pseudomonadota; class Gammaproteobacteria; order Steroidobacterales; family Woeseiaceae; genus UBA1847. The sequence goes on from JBFFOM010000039.1 coordinate 10,679, forward strand.
CGACAGCCCCAATGGCTTCGCCGGCTCAGCGGTCATCATGCTCGTCGCCGCCATCGCTATGCTCGTGTTCTTCCACTGGAAGCGATGGCTGTAGGCGCGTATCAGCGCTTTTCAATCGGCACGTAATCGCGCTTGTCCGCACCAATGTAGAGCTGCCGCGGCCGTGCGATCTTGCCCTTCGGATCCGAGATCATCTCGCGCCAGTGCGCGACCCAGCCGACCGAGCGGCCAAGCGCGAACATCACCGTAAACATCGATCTCGGGATACCGAGTGCCCGGTAAATAATGCCGGAGTAGAAGTCGACGTTCGGGTAGAGATTCTTCTCCTTGAAGTAGTCGTCGCTCAGCGCAACCTGCTCGAGTTCGCGGGCAAGGTCGAACAGCGGCTTGTCCGCAGGATCGAGTTCGTCGAGAACCTTGTGGCACATCTCACGAATGATCATCGCGCGCGGATCGAAGTTCTTGTAAACGCGGTGACCGAAGCCCATGAGGCGGAACGGATCGTTCTTGTCCTTGGCTTTCTCGACGTACTTCGGAATCTGGCTGACGTCACCAATCTCCCGCAGCATTGCCAGCACTGCTTCGTTCGCACCGCCGTGCGCCGGACCCCACAGGGCGGAGATGCCCGCGGCAATGGCCGAGTAAGGGTTGGCTCCTGAACTGCCGGCCATGCGGACTGTCGACGTCGAGCAGTTCTGCTCGTGATCGGCGTGCAGAATGAACAACAGGTCGAGCGCCTCCGATGCAACCGGGTTGATCTCGTACGGCTCTGCCGGCACAGCGAACAACATGCGCAGCAGGTTATCGGAGTAGTTGAGATCGTTGCGCGGATAGATGAACGGCTGGCCGACATTCAGCTTGTAAGCCGCGGCGGCAATCGTCGGCAGCTTGGCGATGATGCGATGCGCGAAGATGTCGCGGTGCACCGGGTTCGATGCATCCATCTCCGCATGGTAGTACGCCGACATGGAACCGACGACGGCCGACAGCTGCGCCATCGGGTGGGCGTCGTAGCGGAAGCCCTTGAAGAAGTTCAGCATGCCCTCGTTGAGCATGGTGTGGCGACGGATCGTCTCTTCGAACTGCGCGAGCTCGTCAGCCGTGGGGAGTTCCCCGTACAGCAGCAGCCAGCAGACCTCCATGAAGCTCGAGTGCTTGGCCAGCTGCTCGACCGGGTATCCGCGATACATGAGGATGCCCTTCTCACCGTCGATGAAAGTGATATCGGACTTGCAGCTGCCCGTGGCCACGAAGCCCGGGTCGTAGGTGAATACTCCGTGCTCTTGGTAGAGCGCGGCAATGTCTATTACGTGCGGGCCCGTCGTGCCGACGTGGGCCGGCAGCTCCATTTCCTTACCGTCGGGGCTGATAAGGCGATAGGCGTCCTGGCTCATGAGAATCCTCGATTTTCTGTTCTTTTTAGCCCACCGAGCATAGCAGAGACCACGACTCCGGGGAGTCGTGGTAATACGTAGTTTATTGTGTCAGCGCAGGGCGCCGGACGGGGGTCGGACACCGGCCCGGCTTCAGCTCATACCGTACTTGCGGCGGAACTTGTCGACGCGACCGCCAGTGTCGACGATCTTCTGCTTGCCCGTGTAAAACGGGTGGCACGAGGAGCAAACCTCGATGAGGAGGTCCTCGCCGAGCGTGGAGCGCGTTTCAAATTCGTTACCGCAACTACAAGTGACCTTGATGGTGTCGTAATTGGGATGAATATCGGCTTTCATGTTGCTCTCCGGAGCGCGCTAATATGCGAAAAGGTCGCGTAATATAAAGCGAAGATGCAGTCTCCGCAAGCCCCCGGTTTTTATCCACAGAAGCTGTGGATAAGTTTGTGGAAGAAAATTGAACGGGTGCCGTAAGCTGCGGTTTTTTAAAACGCCCAGTCAATATGCCTATTTTGTGTCCATTTTTATAACTCTATTTAATTCAATGTGTTACATGTGTTTTTCGACACTCAGAATGAAATGAGGCCCTTCATACACTGAAAATACAGTGGTGCCCGACGTGTTGTGCATAATTGGACAAGTCACGGAGCGGGCAAAAAAGCCGCCTGGAGGTCGTTCAAAAAGCGTTTGCCGAGCGCGGTCGGGCGCCAGGTTCCGGTTCCCGACCGTTCGATCAGGCCGTCGGCGAGCGCCTCGGCGGCCATCTCGAAAAGATAGTCGACGCCGAGGCCGGTACGCGCCTCGAACAGTTCCTCTTTGAAGCCGTCGGCCAGTCGCAGGGCGTTCAGCATGAACTCGAACAGGAGGTCGGCTTCGCCGGGCACTTCGGCCCTCGCCCCATGGTCGCCCGCTTCCATCATCTGCATGTACTGCAGTGGGTTGGCAACCTTGCCGTAACGCAGGACTGATCCGTCACTCGTTATCTTGCCGTGGGCCCCGGCGCCTGCAGCCAGGTAGTCGCCGAATTGCCAGTAGTTGAGGTTATGCCGGCAGTGCCGACCCGGTCGGGCCCAGGCTGACACCTCGTACTGCTCGAAGCCGGCCTCGGCAAGCAGCCCGGCACCCGTATCCTGGATGGCCCAGGCGAGATCATCGTCGGGCAGACCCGAGGGCGGGCGGGCGTGGAACACGGTGTTGGGTTCGAGGGTGAGCTCGTACCAGGAAATGTGGGCCGGACCGAGCTCGAGGGCCGCATGGATATCCGCTGCAGCCATCTCGACGGTCTGTCGTGGCAAGCCGTGCATCAGGTCGAGGTTGAAGTTGTCGAAGCCCGCCGCGACGACCTCCGCAACACTGCGCCGGATATCGTCGCTCGAGTGAATCCGCCCGAGTCGCTGCAGCGAGACATCGTCGAAGCTCTGGGCGCCGAGCGAGATACGCGTAATGCCCGCATCGCGGTAACCCCGTGGCGAACCGCACTCGATTGTGCCGGGGTTCGCTTCCATCGTGATTTCGGCGTCGCCCGGAATCGACAGCTGTTGCGCAGCGCCTTCGAGCAGACGGCCGATCTCGTCCGGAGGAAACAGGCTCGGCGTGCCGCCACCGAGGAAGATCGTTTCCACGTCCCGATCTTCCGCCCGCGTCGCCTCACGCTCGATATCGACCAGCAGCGCGTCGACATAACGAGATACCGGCGCATCTCCACCGGCCGAATGGGAATTGAAATCGCAATAAGGGCACTTGCGCACGCACCAGGGCAGATGCACGTACAGCGAGAGCGGCGGTTTCTTCATGCGTATTTCTGTTCGAGCAGCGCGACCAGTTTGCGAAGTGCCTGGCCGCGGTGACTGCGGGCGTTCTTCTCGTCGGGCTGCAGCTCGGCGGAGCTGCAGCCGCATTCGGGCACATAGAACAGCGGATCGTAGCCGAACCCGCCTTCGCCCTGGCGCTCATGCAGGATCGTGCCCCGCCACTCACCTGCCGCAACCAGCGGCGCCTCGCCCGGCGCGACAAAGGTGGCGACACAATGAAACGCAGCGCCACGATCTTCGATGCCTTCCAGGGCTGCCAGCAACTTGTCGTTGTTGGCCTCGTCGCCGGCACCATCGGCGTAGCGAGCCGAGTGCACACCGGGTGCACCGCCGAGCGCATCGACCGCAAGCCCCGAGTCGTCCGCGATCGCAGGCAGGCCCGTGGCATCTGCCGCGTGCTGCGCCTTGAGCAGCGAATTTTCTGCAAAGGTCATGCCGGTCTCGTCGGCGTCGCCGACGCCAAACTCGGACTGCGCGATGACGTCGATACCCAGCCCTTCGAGCAGGCGGGCGATCTCCCGGATCTTGCCCGGGTTGCCCGTTGCCATAACGATCTTCTCGGGACGCCGGCTCACGACTGTGCGGCTTTGATCGCCTCGTTCTGGGCCTCGATGATCGCGCCGATACCCGCTTTGGCGAGGTCGAGCATTGCCGTGAGTTCGTCGCCCGTGAACGCGTGGCCCTCCGCCGTGCCCTGCACTTCGATGAAGTGCCCGGCATCGTTCATGACGACGTTCATATCGGTTTCGGCCTCGGAGTCCTCGACGTAGTCGAGATCGAGCACCGGCGTGCCCCCGTAGATGCCGACCGACACGGCTGCAACTTGTCCGTGGAGCGGGTTGCTGCGCAGCGCTCCTGCCTTTGTCATGCGTTGCATCGCGATCGCCAGCGCCACGTACGCGCCGCTGATCGATGCGGTACGGGTGCCACCATCGGCCTGGATCACGTCGCAGTCGAGCGTGATGCAGCGCTCACCCAACGCGCCGAGATCGCTCACGGCGCGCAGCGAGCGGCCGATCAGGCGCTGGATCTCGAGCGTTCGACCACCCTGTTTGCCGCGGGCAGCTTCGCGCCCGGACCGCGTGTGCGTCGAGCGCGGCAACATGCCGTACTCGCCGGTGACCCAGCCCTTACCGGAGTTTCTCAGCCACCCCGGCACGCGGTCCTCGACGCTCGCCGTGCACAGGACGCGCGTGTCACCAAACGCGGCGAGTACGCTGCCTTCGGCGTGCGTCGTGTAGTCGGGGGTGAAGCGCAGGACGCGCATCTCGTCAGGTTTGCGGCCGCTCGGGCGCATACTGTTCTCCTTCAGGCCCAAGGCATGTCAGCCGTTCCAGCGTAGTGCCGTGCCTGTCGTATTGTCGCTATAGGGAGAATTGACGCTCAGCGCTTTCATGCTGAGGGTCTTGAGATTGTCGACCAGGTTGTCCTCGCCCGGCTTGCCGATCCCCGCCATGTCGTCGTCGCTGAGACCCGACCACAGGCCATCCGAGCACGCCAGCAGCACGTCACCCGGCTCGAGCCGCTTGCCGGCCGTGACGGTCATGTCGGGCACCGGCGCGTCACCGCCGATGCAGCACTCGACGAAGTTTCGCATTGGATGATCCTGCGCTTCCTCTTCGGTGATGGCGCCTTCCTGGATCAGCACTTCGACGTGACTGTGGTCGCGCGAGCGGGTCAGCACTGTTTGATTGCGCACCTGGTAGATGCGGCTGTCGCCAATGTGTGCCCAGAATGCCAGGCCCTCCTGCACGAGACAGATGGCGCAGGTCGCGCGCGGACGAAAATCGACGTCGAGATCCATACCGAGAGCGACGACCTCGTCGTGCGCCCTCGACAGCGCCATGTACAGGAAACCCTGCGGATCGAAGATCGGCTGCTTTTCGGACATGAACAGGTCCTGCACGACCCGGATGCCGGTCTCGGCTGCCCGTGCGCCATCCGAGTGGCCGCCCATGCCGTCAAACACGAGCAACAGGGCAGCGTCGTCCGATACGACGACCGCGGCACGGTCCTGGTTATCCTCACGGTCTCCGAGCGCGGAGACCTTGGCGTATTCGATTTGCATAGAAAGTTAAGTGGCTATCCGCTGCGACCGCAGCTTAGAATGTCGGGCCTATGTTACACAGTATGACAGGCTTCGCGCGAGAGTCCGCGGAATCAAATCACGGTACGCTCACGTGGGAGATTCGTGCGGTCAATCACCGCTATCTCGACCTGCAGTTCAAGCTGCCCGACGAGTTGCGTCCACATGAGCAGGCGTTTCGGCAGCGTGTGAGTGGCGCGCTCGGCCGCGGCAAGGTCGAATGTGCATTCTTTTTTCGCCGCGCGTTCGACCAGGACAGCGACATGCGGGTCGATACGAACCTCGTCAAGCTCATTGGTCATCGCATCTCGGACATCACGGTAAAGCTGCCGAACGTGGCCGCGGTCAACCCGATCGAGATCCTGCGTTGGCCCGGTGTCATCAAGCAGTCCGAAATCGACGTGGAACCGCTGCTCACCGAAGCAACGGCGCTGCTCGACAAAGCGCTCGCATCCGTCGGTGAAATGCGTGCCAGCGAGGGCGCGCGCATCGAGGAAATGCTCGCGTCGCGCTGTGCCGACATCGGCAAGCTCGCCAAATCCGTCCGGGCGCGTATGCCTGAAGTACTCGCCGCGGCCAGGGCCAGACAGCAGGAACGCATCGACGCACTCGATGTCGAGGCGGACCCGGCGAGACTCGAGGTCGAGCTCGCGCTCATCGCGACCAAGCTGGACGTCGACGAAGAGCTCGATCGTCTCGAGAGCCATGTCGTCGAGATTCGCGAGGCCATCGGCGCTGACAAGCCTGTCGGTCGCCGCCTCGATTTCCTGATGCAGGAACTCAATCGCGAAGCGAACACGCTTGGTTCGAAGTCCGCCGATGCCGAGACGACCAAAGCCGCCGTCGAGCTCAAGGTCCTGATCGAGCAGATGCGTGAGCAGATTCAGAACGTCGAGTAATCCAGCTGCCGCTCACCCCGTGCGCCTCGCGCATCAGTCGCGTCGACGGAGCGACTTTCTCCAGCTCCCGGGCGTTCATGATCAGCATCTGCAGGCGGTTCTCGATGTTTCCCATACTCGTGTCGGGATCGAAATCCAGCGCCAGGATCTGCGTGTGAGGGTACTTCTCCTTGATGATCCCGGTAACGCCCCTGCCGAAGATGTGATTCGGCATACACCCGAACGGCTGGACGATGACGAAGCTGTTCACCCCGTGCTCGGCAGCGTGCATGATCTCGCCGAGGATCAGCCAGCCTTCGCCGGCCGCATGGACCTTGTCGATCCAGGGTGATATCTCGGCATAGATCTGGCGTGCGCTGACGCGCGGCCGATAGCGCGAGTAGCCCGCCATGATGTCTTCGGCCGATTCGAAAGCGCGCATGAACAGCGCCTCGCGCGTCTTGTCGGCCAGGATCGTAAGCAGGGATCTCCTCTCGAACCACAGCTGCGCCTCCGCGCGAGTAACCATCGACTTGCTGTGGAAGAAATCGGACAGGCGCGTGCCGATGACTTCAAGGCCATGCCTCTCGAGGTAGGCCTCCAGCCTGTAGTTCGAGCTCGGGTGCACGGCGAGCAGGATCTCGCCGAGCACAAGCACGGTGGGTCGCGGCGCCTCATCCGAGAGCGGGATGCGGTTGAACGCCGCCACGGCATCCTCGAGGACATCCAGCATCGCCTGCCTGCCATAATTGACCTTGCCGCAGAGTGCGCTCAGCGCCGTTTCGAAAGCGGCCTCCGTCTCACCGCTGTTGCGCTCGTAAGGACGGGTGCTGCGCCGCAGGTCCTCGAGCGCGTCCATCACGGCGAAGCCGTTGACCAGCTTCACCTGCATCTTGGTATCGATGTCAAAGCCCGGGTGCAGATGCAGCAGCTCACGACCGGATGTGACGATTGGTACGCTCGCCAGCCCGGCATGATCAAGCGCCTTGCGCGCCAGCATCGCGTACTGCCCGGCGCGGCAGGAGCCGCAGGTCTGCTGCATGCCGAGGGCGATGGTGTCGAGGTCGGGCTGGTCATGTTCCAGGGCCCGCAGGAATTCGCCGACGTTGATTTGTGCCGGGAAGCAGATGTCGTTGTGCAGGTGGAGCTTGCCGAGTTCGATGGCACGCTCATCCGCGAGCGGCATGACCTTGACACGAACGCCGCTGCCCTCGATGGCAGCACCGATGACACGCGAAAAGGCAACGCTGAGATTGGGTACGTACACGGTGCGCCTGCACCCGTCCTCTTTCGAGAACGTCGGCCAGTGGAAGCCGGACCCGTTGCTTTTCGCCCGGATGCGCCGCCGCTCCTGGCGCACCGTCTCGACGAACGACGTGATACGGATGCGCAGTGGCCCGCGGACGTCGCTCTCGTCCAGCTTGAGCAGCAGCACCTGCTTGCCGGCCTGCCCCGCGATGCGTTCCAGCTCGTCGCAGACGACGGCGTCGTGCCCGCAGCCAAAACTCGCAATGTGGCCGAGCTCGAGATGCGGATTGTCGGCGACGGTCCTGGCTGCCGCATACAACACGGCCTGCGAGTTGCTGCGCAGGCGCACCTGCAGGTCACTGAGGTCGACTTCGTCGAGGCCGGGCAATGCGTCGGCCGGGATCACGGGTACGCCGAGGCGCACGAAGTACTTGCCGATGAAGTGATTGATGAGCGGGTCGGTCTGGTACGGGCGCATGCTCATTACGACCGCGAAGGTCCCGGCCGCTTTGACGTCAGCAATGACCGTGGCCGCCCTTGCACGCAGGGCTTCCTCGAAGGCCGCCTGACAGGCATCGGCCTGCGTGAGCGCGGCGCGCACGAGGCGCGCGTCGATGCCAAACGTGTCGCCGAAATAGCGGGCGAGCTGCTTCTCGCGCATGCGCCCGCTATTCCACACGAAGGTCGGCCGATCGTGCACGACGCCCGCATCCGTGTTGTTCTTCAGGACGAGACCATAGCCGTGCAGCACGGCACAGGTGTAGTCGCGGTCGAGGGCGTCGAACTTCGGCAGGCCGCTGATGATGATCGGCGTGAAGATGCGGTCGACATCGCTGCGCCGAAGCGCCATCACATGGCCATGAGCGAGCTTGGCCGGGAAGCACACGGTGTCCGACGGGATGGTCGAGAGGGCGCTTTCGTAAAGGGCGTAGCTGCTTTTCTCGGAAACACGCACCTCGAAGCCGAGCGTGTTGAACAGGCCGCGCCAGAACGGCAGGCGGTTCCAGGTATCGAGCGCGCGCGGGATGCCGATCGTAATGTCCCGCGGGTCGCAGAGCGGCTCGACCGGGTATTTCTTCAGTACCAGCCGTTCGCGTTCCTCGATGAGGTTCGGGACGCTCATGATGCGCCGCGTTGCGGCCATGGCCCGCTGCTTGATTTCATGGTCGTTGGGGTCGCCGACAATCTCGCCACGCTCACAGCGGTTGCCCTGCACGTAATGCGTGCCGTCGGCGAAATGCACGATCGTCCGGTTGCAATGGTTGGCGCAGAAGGGACAGTGCTGTCCCGACTGCTCGTGATAGTCGAGCGTCTCGAGGCGCTCCAGGCCGATGAAGGTGCTGGGCGACGCAGCTGTGTGCTTCTCTCGAGTAAGCAGCGCAGCGCCGATGGCGCCCATCAGCTCACTGTAAGGCGCGCGAGTGATCTCCTTGCCCGTGTGCAGCTCCATTGCCCGCAGAATGGCGTCATTGCGGAACGTTCCGCCCTGGACGACGATGTGCTCGCCAAGCGCCTCGAGATTGTGCAGGCGAATGACCTTGGTAAATACATTCCGGATGATGCTGAAGCAGAGGCCCGCAAGGATGTCGTCAGGGGATTTGCCGTTCCTGAGCTCGGTAATCACCTTGCTGCGCATGAACACCGTGCAGCGACTGCCCAGGTCGGCGGGCAGGGCGCTGCGGAATGCCCGCTCCGCGATCTCCTCCATGGGCACGCCGAGACTCTGCGCGAATGTCTCGATGAACGCTCCGCAACCACTCGAGCACGCCTCGTTGAGCGTGATGCCCGTGATGATGCCGTGGTTGACGAAAATGGCTTTCATGTCCTGCCCGCCAATGTCGAGCACGAATGACGCCGCCGGCTGATATTTCAGCGCCGCGCGCGCGTGCGCCACGGTCTCGACCGTGTGGAAGTCGGCGTGGAACGCAGCAGCTGCCAGCTCTTCGCCGTAGCCGGTGGTGCCGACACCGAGGATGTTCAGGGCGGTGCCGCACTGCCGCGCATGCTCGCGCGCCTCGATCAGGGCGCCGCGCAGGACCTTGAGCGGTGAACCCTGGTTGTTCGCGTAAAACGAGTAGACGATGTTGTCGTCGTCATCGAGAAAGACGAACTTGCTGGTCGTCGATCCCGAGTCGATGCCGAGGTAAACGTCGAGGCGATCACGACCCGGCGGTATGTTGCGTATCTCCTGCGCCGGGAGCTGGCGTGCGTAGAAGTCGTCGCGCTCTGTCGCCGTGGCAAAGAATGGACGGGAGAGTTCGTCCGGGCGCGCCGCGGAAGCGGCCCGCCTGCGGCAAAATCGCTGCAACAATGCGCTCGCGCTGATCGCGCCGGGCTGATCCCGCAGTAATGATTCCGTCGCGAGCGCGCAGCCATAGGCGACGGTCACCTCGGGTCGCTCCGGGACGATGATGTCGTTGCCCTGCAGGCCGAGCAGTTCGGCAAACGCCTGCACCAGCCGGGGATTGAAGGTCAGTGGCCCACCCTCGAAGACGACGGGTGCGCGGATCGTGGTCCCCTGGGCGAGTCCGCCGATCGTCTGCCTGGCCACCGCGTAGAGCGTCGACAGCGCCAGCTCCTCCCTCGGTATGCCCTGGTTCAGCAGTGGTTGAATATCGGTCTTGGCGAATACGCCACAGCGACCGCTGACCTGGTGTGAACGCTTGGCGCTCGCCGCATGCGCGTTGAACTCCTCGACCGGGATCCGCAGCAGCTGCGCGATCTCATCGATGAACGCGCCGGTCCCGCCTGCGCAGACACCGTTCATGCGCATATCCGAAGCGATCAGCTGACGCGATGTACGGTCGAAATGAAAGAAGATGACCTTGGCGTCCTGGCCGCCAAGCTCGATCGCCGTCCGCGCGGCAGGATGCAGGTGCCGGATCGCAATCGAATTGGCGACCACCTCCTGCACGAAGGCAACACCGAGCTGGTCCGCGACCGGCCTCGCGCCGCTGCCGCAGACAGCCACCTTGAAGACGGCCTCGGGAAATCTGCGGGCCACCAGTTCGAGGAGCTGACGGACACACGCCGCCTGTTCGGCATGGTGCCGCCGGTATTCGTTGAAGCACAGGCGCTTGTCGGCGTCGACGACCGCGATCTTCGCCGTCGTCGATCCTACGTCGATGCCTAACAACAAACGCTGCATCGCTTCATCCTGACATCCGCGGTTAAACCCCTTCCGGGTCAACTTGCAACAGTTTCAGCGCTGGCGGTATACGCAATTACACGGTCTCGCCTTCGCGGGGGCCGCTGGGGGCCGTTAGGCTCCGGCGCTACAATCAGTTATTGTCCGCTGCGATCAATCGCGAATCGCATCGCACGATTGCGCTGCGTCCACGCCGGGGAACGTCGATCAATGAGCAGGGAAGTGCGAGGAAAACTGTTGGTCTTTGCCGCGCCATCAGGCGCCGGCAAGACCACGCTCGTGCATGCCGTGGTGACGAAGCACCCGGAGCTGCGGTTCTCGATCTCCTACACGACGCGCAAACCGCGGCCCAATGAAGCGAACGGCGTCGACTACCTGTTCGTCGATGAGGCGGAATTCATGCGGCTGCGCGACCAGGGCGAGCTGCTCGAGTACGCCGAGGTTTTCGATCACTACTACGCAACCAGTCGCAGCCAGGTCGAGAAACACCTCACCGATCATCGCAACGTGATTCTCGAGATCGACTGGCAGGGTGCACGCCAGGTTCGCGAGTCGATGCCGGAATGCGTGACGATCTTCATCCTTCCGCCATCGGTCGAGGAGCTCGAACGCCGGCTGCGCGATCGACGCACCGACAGCCCGGAGGTCATCGCGCGGCGCCTGCGTGATGCGCTGTCCGACATGTCGCACTGGGACGAGTTCGATTACGTCATCATCAACGATGATCTCGACCGCGCCGTCAGCGATCTCGAGGCCGTGCTGACGGACGAGGGTGAGGCCTCATCGACCGCAAATCCCGAATTGCGACAAGCAGTTGCCGAGATTCTCGGCTGAATCTTAATAACAATTAGTTATAAGGTCTGGCGCCCTGGCAGCCGCTCGCTATGCTGCGATGCATATAAGGTGACTGACACCTTTTAAGGAATGATATGGCTCGCATTACCGTAGAAGACTGCCTCGAGAACATCGACAACATTTTCGAGATGGTGCTGGTCGCCGCCAGGCGCGCGCGGCGCATCGCCCACGGAGCCGACCCGATGGTCGAGCTCGAGAATGACAAGCCGACCGTGCTGGCCCTGCGCGAGATCGCTGGCGGGCTCGTCACACCGGCGATCCTCGAGGAGATCGAGCAGCCACCGACCGAAGACCTGCTGCAGCCTGAAGCGCTCGAAGACCCCCTGCCGATGCGCGGCATCTCGATCGGCGATTAGCTCTCCACATTCGCTGCAGCCCCGTTAAGATTGGGGCATGGATTACGCGGCAACACTCTTGTCCCGATTACCTGGCGCAGCGCGTCGGGACAATGGCGTGCGCAAGCTCGTCGACACGCTCGAATCCTACCTGCCGAAAGAGCAGATCGGCACCATCCTCGCTGCCTACCAGTTCGGCGCCGAGCATCATGAAGGGCAGTCCCGCAAGTCGGGCGAGCCCTACATCACGCACCCCGTCGCGGTCGCCCAGGAACTCGCCGAGATGCATCTCGATGCCGAAGCGATTTGCGCGGCGATTCTCCACGACGTCGTGGAAGACACCGAGGCCTCGCTCGACCAGATCCGCGAGAAGTTCGGCGAGGACGTGGCGCTGATCGTCGATGGTGTCAGCAAGCTCGACCAGATCCAGTTCCGCAGTCGCGCCGAAGCGCAGGCCGAGAGCTTCCGCAAGATGATGCTCGCGATGATCGAAGACATTCGCGTAATCCTCGTCAAGCTCTCCGATCGTCTGCACAACATGCAGACGCTGGGCGCAATGCCTGCGGCCAAGAAGAAGCGCATCGCGCGCGAGACACTCGACATTTACGCACCGATTGCCAACCGGCTCGGCATCAATCGTCTCAAGGTGCAGCTCGAAGATCTCGGCTTCATGCACATGCACCCGTTCCGTTATCGCGTGCTCGAGGCCACGCTCAAGAAGAGCAAGGGCAGCCAGCGACAGATCGTCAAGCGCATCTCCGACCAGCTCGGCAAAGCCATGGCCGAGGATGGTATCGAGGGCGAGATCATTGGCCGCGAGAAGCACCTCTACAGCATTTACAAGAAGATGGCCGAGAAAAAGCGGGTGCTCTCGGATGTCGTCGACGTATACGGTTTTCGCATCATCGTCGACGACGTGAAAACCTGTTACCAGACGCTCGGCCTTGTGCACCAGCTGTACAAGCCGATGCCCGGCCGCTTCAAGGATTACATCGCCATTCCGCGCATCAACGGGTACCAGTCGCTGCACACGACACTGTTTGGCCCGAAGGGCCTGCCGCTGGAAGTGCAGATTCGCACGCGCGATATGGACCGCGTTGCCGAATCCGGTGTCGCCGCACACTGGATCTACAAAGCCAATGACAAGGAGGACGCAACGCCGCAGCGTCGTGCGCGCGAGTGGCTGTCCAAGCTTGCTGAACTGCAGCGGTCCGGGACATCCGAAGAGTTTCTCGAGAGCGTCAAGGTCGACCTGTTCCCTGACAAGATTTACGTGTTCACGCCCAAGGGCGACATCATGCCCCTGCCCAAGGGCGCAACGACCGTCGACTTCGCGTACGCGGTGCACACCGATATCGGCAACCGCACCGTCGCCGCCAAGGTCAATCGCCAGCTTGTGCCTTTGCGCACGCCGCTGCAGAACGGCCAGACTGTCGAAATCGTCACGGCGCGCGGCGCCAAGCCGAACCCGAACTGGCTGACTTTCGTGCGCACCGCGAAAGCGCGTACCGCCATTCGCCAGCACATGAAAAACCTGCGCACCACGGAATCGGTGGACCTCGGCAAACGCCTGCTCGACAAGACCCTCAAGGACCTCGGCTCGAGCCTGCGCAAGGTCGGCAAGGTGCGCATGAACGAGGCACTCAAGGAACTCGGGCTCAATCGCACCGAGGAACTGTTCGAACAGCTCGGGCTCGGCGAGCGCCTGGCGCCGCTGACTGCGCGGTACCTGATCGGCGCGAACGACGACGCAGAGACCAAAAAGGATGTCGCCAGCCTGGTCATCGCCGGCACCGAGGGCATGGTCGTCAGCTACGCGAAGTGCTGCTACCCACTGCCCGGTGATGACGTCATGGGCTACCTGACCGCGGGCCGCGGCGTGGTCATCCACCGCAACCAGTGCGGTAACCTGTCGAACTTTCGCAAGCAGCCCGAAAAGTGGATCGCCGTGTCCTGGGAAAAGAACATCGATCGTGATTTTCATTGCCAGATCCAGTGCGAGACACACAATCGCACGGGCGTACTCGCCGAGGTCGCTGCGACGATCGCGGACTGCGGCTCGAACATCGAGCAGGTCGAAGTGATATCCCGGCACGAAGATGTCTCGGTCCTGACGTTCCTGCTGCAGGTCAAGGACCGCATCCACCTTGCCCGCATCATGCGCAATGTGCGCAAGATGCCGAACGTCCTCAAGGTCTCGCGCGACTGCGCGTGACCCATCAATCAATGTGGAGGCGCGCCTTGCGCGCGATTAACAATGACCAGAAAAACGCTTCACACTGACAATGCACCTGCCGCGATCGGCACCTATTCGCAGGCAACCAGGGTTGGCAACCTCGTATTCATCTCGGGGCAGATTCCGCTCGTACCCGCGACCATGGAAATCGTGGACGGCGATTTTGCCGCCCGCGCCCGGCAGGTGTTCGACAACCTGCAGGCCATCGCGGCAGCGTCGGGCGGCAGCCTCAACGATGCCGTCAAAGTGACCGTCTACCTGACTGATCTCGACAGCTTCGCGACGGTCAACGAAGTCATGGCCGGGTATTTCGACAAACCGTACCCGGCCCGCGCCGCCGTGCAGGTCGCCGCGCTTCCAAAGGGTGTCGACGTCGAGGTAGACGCGATACTCTCGCTTTAACCGCTTGGTGGGAGGCGGCTTGCCGGCGACACCCCTGACAAATCTCAAAGGCGTCGGCCCGACGCTTGCAGCGAAGCTCGAGAAACTCGGACTCCACGTCGTCGAGGATCTGCTGTTCCTGCTGCCGCTCCGATATGAAGATCGCACTCAGCTCGTCAGGGTCGGTGCACTCGTTGCGGGCACGCGCTGCCTCGTGTCCGGTGAGGTCCTGTTATCGGAAGTTGCGTATCGAGGACGCCGCAACCTGCTGGTGCGGATCAGCGACGGCAGTGGCCAGCTGACGCTCAGGTTCTTCCACTTTTCACGCCAGCAGCAGGCGCAGTTTCAGCCGGGCGTGCAGGTCAGTTGTTTCGGCGAAGTGCGCAAGGGCAGCGCCGGCTTCGAGATGATCCATCCCGAATACCGGCTGCTGCGACCCGAGCAGGAAGCGGCTATGAACGACGCGCTCACGCCAATCTATCCGGCCACCGAAGGCGTGCAGCAGGGCCGCTTGCGCAACCTGACCGACCAGGCATTGCTGGCGATGCAGAAGGAACCGCCGGAAGAACTGTTGCCGGCAGACATCACGAAGAGGCTCGGCATGCCATCGCTTGCGGACGCCATTCGTTACCTGCATCGGCCGCCGCCCGACGCTGCCGTCGAGCTGCTGGTCGACGGTCGGCATCCCTGCCAGCAACGACTCGCTTTCGAAGAGCTGCTGGCGCATTACCTCAGTCTCCGGAACCTGCGCGCACTCGCCGAAACCGAGCATGCGCCGGCCCTGACCGGCGGGCAGGAACAGGTCGATAAGTTCGTTGACCGGTTGCCATTCACACTCACCGGGGCCCAGGCGCGCGTCGTCGCCGAGATCCTGGACGATCTTGCCGCACCACACCCGATGATGCGTCTCGTGCAGGGTGATGTCGGCTCAGGCAAAACCGTCGTTGCCGCCATCGCCTGCCTCAAGGCAATCGCCTGCGGTGTGCAGGTTGCGATCATGGCGCCGACCGAGATTCTCGCCGAACAGCACTGGCGTAATTTCTCTTCCTGGTTCACGCCCCTCGGCATCGAGCCCGCCTGGCTCAGCGGCAGCCAGAAAGCCGCTGCCCGACGTGCCGCACTCGAGGCCATCGCAGACGGCAGCGCACCACTCGTCGTCGGGACTCACGCCCTGTTCCAGGAGGGTGTCGAGTTCGACCGGCTCGCACTCGTCGTCATCGACGAACAGCATCGCTTCGGCGTGCACCAGCGCATGGCTTTACGCGACAAGGGCGTTGGCGAGTACGGGCATCCGCACCAGCTCGTCATGACGGCGACACCGATTCCGAGGACGCTGGCCATGGCCGCCTATGCAGACCTCGATACCTCGGTGATCGATGAACTCCCACCGGGGCGCCAGCCGGTATCCACGATCGCCGTGCGCGACACGCGCCGCGGCGAGATCGTCGAACGGGTCCGCGCGGCCGTCGCTTCAGGGCAACAGGCCTACTGGGTCTGCCCCCTGATCGAGGAGTCCGAAGTACTGGATCACCAGGCGGCCGAGAAGACCTGGGAGATGCTGACCGAGGCCTTGCCCGAGCTGCGCGTCGGTCTTGTCCACGGACGCATGCGCCCCGCCGAGAAAGACAAGGGCATGCAGGCCTTCAAGGAGGGCCTGATCCAGGTGCTCGTCGCCACCACGGTCATCGAGGTCGGCGTCGATGTGCCCAACGCCAGCCTCATGATCATCGAGAACGCAGAGCGCATGGGACTATCGCAGCTGCACCAGTTGCGCGGCCGCGTCGGTCGCGGCGCCGCGCAAAGTCACTGCGTGTTGCTCTATAAAGGACCGCTCGGACAGCTCGCCAGGGAACGGCTTGCAGTGCTGCGTAACACGAATGACGGTTTCGTCGTCGCCCAGCGTGACCTCGAACTGCGTGGTCCCGGCGAGTTGCTCGGCACCCGCCAGACCGGCCTGCCCGATTATCGTGTCGCCAACCTCCTGCGTGACGCCGACCTGATGCCGCAGGTTCAGATCGCCGCCGAGGATATCCGCCGCGCCTCCCCGCAACGCGCGGCCACCATTGTGCGTCGCTGGCTCGGCGATGCCGGGCGTTACGGCAAAGTGTAGAATCCAGCGCATGAAAGCCTCCGTCTTTGCCACGTTCGCGCCCGAGATCGTCAGCCAGGTCCGCAACTACGGCAAGCTGATGCGCATCGACAAGCCGATCGGCATCTGGCTGCTGATGTGGCCGACGTTGTGGGCACTGTGGCTTGCCGGCGAGGGCGCCCCGGACCAGGGCCTGTTCCTGGTCTTCATGGCCGGCGTATTCGTCATGCGCTCGGCCGGCTGCGTGCTGAACGACTTCGTCGACCGCAAGATCGACCCCTACGTCGAACGCACACGTGCGCGCCCGCTCGCAACCGGTGCAGTCGCCCCGTACGAAGCTTTGACCCTGTTCGTCGCCCTGGCGCTGATCGCGATCGGCCTCGCGACCATGCTTAACAAACCGGCGCAGATTCTCGCGGTCGTGGCGGCGGCACTGGCCGTCGCGTATCCCTTCATCAAGCGCTACGTATCGATCCCGCAGTTCGTCCTCGGCGCCGCCTTCGGCTGGGCCTGCCCGATGGCCTTCGCCGCCCAGACCGGCCAGACACCCGAACTCGCCTGGCTCGTCTTCGGCACGGCGCTGATCTGGGCCGTCATCTACGACACCTTCTACGCCATGGTCGATCGCGAGGACGACAGGAAGCTCGGCGTCAAGTCGACGGCCCTGCTGTTCGGTGACGTCGACCTCTTCGTCATCGCGGGATTGCAGGGCCTCATGGTTCTCGCCCTGCTCCTGGTCGGCTACCGGGCCGGACTCAGCAACTGGTACTACGCGTCCGTTGCCATCGCGGCCGGCCTGATGGCTTACCATCTCTGGCTCGCCCGGGAACGCAAGCCCGAAGCCTGCTTCGAGGCCTTCCTCAAGAACCACTACATCGGCATGGTGATCTTCATCGGCATCGTGCTGCACTACACGTTCAATCCACAAAGCTTTTGAACGCCGCCGAACGACAGCTCGTTCGTGCCCTGACCGTCATCCCGGCGGCGGCGATCATCCTCGCCAACATCATTGGCACCGGCGTCTTCGTCAAGGCGCGGGTCATGACCTGCAACGTCGGCACGCCGGAAATGGTCCTCGTCGTGTGGCTCGTCGCCGGGCTGCTGACGCTTACCGGCGCGCTGATCTATGCCGAACTCGGCGCCATGATGCCGCGCTGCGGCGGCGAGTATCATTTTCTGAACGCCGCCTTCGGCCAGCGCTGGGCCTTCCTCTATGGCTGGACCAAGACCATCGCCCTGGGCGCATCGGCCGCCGCCGCGGCGATCATCTGTGTCATTTTTCTCAATGACATGACCGGCGGCTCACTGCCGCCACTGGCCGTCAGTGTGCTACCCGCCCTGATCATCATCATCGCCTCCGCCTTCAATCTCGCTTCCGTACGCTCGGGCGGCAACATGGCAACATTCCTGACCAGCATCAAGGTCGGTCTCGTCGTTCTCGTCGGCATTGGCAGCTTCGCGCTCTTTGGCGGCGAGTGGCAGAACTTTTCGCTCAACAACTCGGGGGGAACCTGTGAAGGCGTGCCCGACTCCGCGAAGCTGGGCCTGAACGGTTTCGGCGCTGCCATGCTCGGCGCCCTGTGGGGCTACAACGGATGGGCGATCATTGCGGCGCTGGGCGGAGAGATCAAAAATCCGGGCCGCACGATGCCGCGCGCGCTCATCGGCGGCACGCTGACCGTTATCGCGCTCTACATGATGGTCAACGCGGCCTACTTCTATGT